>JACXUM010000013.1 GCA_014763895.1 Campylobacterales bacterium | reverse complement strand
TCGTTGTGCTGTGCGAGAAGTATGCCGTTGGAAAGGCCTACGTATCCGGTTCCTGCGATGGCGATTTTCATTTGTGCACTTCTCCAAAACAATTCAATAGAGCAAAGGGGTGAGCGTCAAAGGTTGATAGTATGTTGTAGGTCCCAAACACGATAAGTACTTTTTCTCTCTGCAAAGAGACATCCCCCCTTCCTAAATCTAAGATGAGATTATATCAAATCTCTCTAAAATATAACGGACAGTCGGTAACAGATTTGTAATTGGTGATTGTGTAGGGTTGGCAAACCCACGCTGTGGCCAAATTCGTTGAACAAAACCAACCTGTGATCGGTAATAAACATTTCCCAGCTTCCGGTGGGCTGGCAAAACCACCCTACAGAAGTTTCCCGTTCACCCTGCTTGCCAGTGACTACTTTTCCAGAAGCATCCATTCATACAGCGGTATCACAAAAATTCTTTTCTCCTCCAAAGCGATCTCGCTTTTTTCATCTTTTGTGATCAGGTAAGCCGTATCCAGCTTAAAATATTCCATCGCTTCAAGCAGTCCATTGACCTCTCTCTGTCTCGTTTTTTCATCTTTGATCTCATAGCTTACATTCACAAGCATCTCTTTGTCATCCAGCCTTGCATAAAAATCAACTTCCTGAACACCCTTGTAGTAATAGATATTTTTACTTTGCCGCCTTAAATATAAAAATACTACATTTTCATAAAGCTTGCTTTTATCCTCGCCGATCGCATAGTCATAGATCTTCTTAAAACCATTGTCTATCGCGTAAATCTTTTTGGGATTGCGCTGCTCTTCTTTGATGGAGTTTCGAAAAATAGGCACGGTAAAAAGCGCATAAGCCTCTTCCAGGTATGCCATATAGTTGAAAATAGTATCTTTTGAGACTTTAAAACCCTGTGATCTGAAATCATTGTAGAGTTTGGTAAAACTGACAAGGGTAGCAATATTGGTAAAACAGTATTTATTGAGGTGTTTAAGCAGTGGCGTGTTTGTTATGTTGTGGCGCTCTGCTATGTCCTTAAACACAATAAGCTCCAGGTAATCGCTCAGGATTTTTCTGGCGATAAAACTCTCTTCGTTGATCGTTTCGGCAAATCCGCCGTCTATGAGATAGCTTTCAAAAGCGTTTTTGATGAAACTCAGCGATTTGGAAGAGTGCAGATTGACTTCAATGCCTTTGAACGCCAGATACTCTTTGAATGAAAATGGAAAAATCTCAAAAGTGATCGTTCTGCCCCTTAGGCTTGTGGCGATCTCGGTAGAGAGCAGTTTGGCACTGGAGCCGGTGATAAAGATGGCGATGTTTAAAGTATCGTAAATCCTCCGCACATAAAGCTCCCATCCCTCAACAACCTGCACTTCATCCAAAAAAAGATATATCTTTTCATCTCTTTTTGTAGGAAATAGCTCAAAATACCCCTCCAGTATCGCATCCAAATGTTCCAATCTTAAAGGGAAAAACCTGTCGTCCTCAAAATTTAAATAGAGGATGTTTTCTCTTGGCGTATCCACCCTGAGTTTTTGTATCAGATCAAACAGAATAGAGCTTTTCCCGCTCCTGCGCACCCCTATCAAAGAGACTATTTTTTTACTGTGCAAAGGGATATGGTACTCTCGTGAAAAAATGCCGCGTATCTCTTTTTCAATAAAATCCGTAATGACTCTCTGGAACAACTCTTTCATTTTTATCCTTTTTAATAAGGATAATTATATACTATTTAGTCATTGTTGTAAAGGCTGTTTGAGAAATTGCTGATTGGTGATGTCGCTCTGCGACTGTGGATCCCCGGGTGCCTGCAGGAAATGACCTTGGGGTGCGGATCCCGGGGATGACGAGGGTTTTGTAGGATGGGTTTGCCAACCCACGCTGTGGCCAAATTCGTTGACCAAAACCAGCCCGTGATCGTCGCAACCATTCCCTGCGTTCCGGTGGGTTGGCAAACCCACCCTACGATTGGTACGTGATCAGTGCTCTTTTGTATACCATTCGTACATGCTTCTAATTCCATCATTAAGTTCTACGCGATACCTCCACCCCAATGAGTTTAATTTACTGACATCCGTCAGCTTTTTCATCGTACCGTAATGTCGAGGGCGACGACCTCGTTGTGCTAGGCGAGCAATATCCAGTTTGACAGTCCTACGTATCCTCTCCCTGCTATGGCGGTTTTCATAAATTTCTTTTTAAAACGTCGCTGTCGCGGACAAAATCAAATTTTTCCGTGCAGTATCCATAAAAGCTGTCATAGATGGATAAAAGTTTGTTGATGCTTCTGTAGATGGTATTGATCCCTTCTACGACTTCATCCTGGTTAAAGCTGTATTCGTGGGCTATTTCATTTCTATCTTTTCTAAGATCCATCCAGTCATTTTTGTACAGTATTCCAAGCTCTTCGATTCTATTGAGTCTATCAATGAATGGTTTGCTTTTTACCTCTTCTCCCATCAGTTCAAGCAGCGAAGGAAAAAGCTTTTCGCCCATAGTATCCTGAAGCTTTGTAAATCTAAATATCATCTGATCGATAAAACTTGTTTGCTCAAAGCTAAGCAGGTTATAACTATCCACACTAAGGGGCATAAGATATTCTATCTTTTGCGATGCCAGTATTATCTTTTCTTTATGCTTTTGACACTCATACAATTTTTCGATAAAAGTGTTTTGAATATCTCTCATAGTTCTACCCCTGTACTTAACGCTTCTTTTTCTATCAGCCTGTCTGGATCTTTTGCCATGATGGCATCTATCTTTTGTTCACCGATGTATTCGTCCAGCTTGATGAGAAACGCTCTTCTTCTTTCTCTCTCGTTCTCAAACTTCGTGTCTGGACAGAGATAGAGGTCGATGTCACCGCCTCTCTTGGTATCGTCCACACGTGAACCGAAGAGGTAGATTTTCCCCTCTTCAAATGTTTCGAGAAAGGCTTTTTTGATCATTTCATGCTCATACGGAGTCAATCTCATCACCATACCCTCTTGCTGACCGCAACGAAACCAAAAGACAGATGCAGCGACAAATTTTCTGATCTCATTTACAACCCAGCCTGCTTAAAAATTTAAAATTGGATCCTCTGTATAAACTTTCGTCATCCTAAAGTTTTTAAAAATGATATCCATTCACGATCGACTATTACCGACATACCAGTTATGGATCTGCATTATACCATCATGAAGCTCAACCTGATGCCTCCAACCCAATGAATTTAATTTACTGACATCCGTCAGCTTTTTCATCGTACCGTCCGGTTTTTCCGTGTTAAAGTAAAGCTCTCCGTTAAATCGGATGATCTCTTTGATCATTTCTGATAGTTCCTTGATGAAGACATCTGTTCTGGTGCCAATGTTACAGCTTTCTCAATTACCAATAACTACGAACCAATTACCGAAATGAATTACTCATAATAACTCATGATCGTATATCCGCCCTCTTTGAGGTACTGGTCTTTGGTCATCAGCTTGAGGTCGCTCTCCATCATGTCATCAACCAGGTTTTGCAGGTTGTACTCTCTGTTCCACCCCAGTTTTTGTTCTGCTTTTGTCGGATCACCTAACAACAGATCAACTTCTGTCGGTCTGAAGTATCTTGGGTCCACCGAGACGACAACTTTGTTGTCTAGGTTATTCGTATATTTGTTATTGGTTACTTGTTCAAATTTCGCTGCGTCTACACTATCAACGATTCCGACTTCATCTACACCTTCACCTTCAAAACGCAGGTTGATCCCCGCATAGGCAAAAGCGAATTTTACAAAATCCCTAACCGTTGTGGTCTGTCCGGTGGCGATGACCCAGTCTTCCGGCTCATCGGCCTGGAGGATCATCCACATCATACGCACATAGTCTTTTGCATGGCCCCAGTCACGTTTGGCATCAAGGTTTCCAAGGTAGAGTTTATCCTGAAGGTTCAGCGCTATTTTAGACGCTGCGCGCGTGATCTTTCTCGTTACAAATGTCTCCCCTCTCACTGGTGACTCATGGTTGAAGAGGATACCGTTACAAGCAAACATACCGTACGCTTCACGGTAGTTCACGGTGATCCAGTAGGCGTACATCTTCGCTACGGCATAAGGGCTTCTGGGGTAAAAAGGTGTCGTTTCGCTCTGCGGTGTCTCCTGTACTTTTCCGTAAAGCTCTGAAGTGGACGCCTGGTAGATCTTGGTCTTTTTTGTAAGACCCAGAAGTTTCACTGCTTCCAGGATACGAAGTGTTCCTGTACCATCGGCATTGGCCACATACTCCGGTGTTTCGAAAGAGACAGCCACATGGCTCATCGCAGCAAGATTGTAGATCTCATCGGGCTGTACCTCCTGGATGATACGCGTGAGGTTCATGGAGTCTGTCATATCACCATAGTGAAGGATAAAGTTTCTGTGTTCTACATGCGGGTCCTGGTAGAGGTGGTCGATACGGTCTGTGTTGAACAGGGAAGATCTTCTCTTGATCCCGTGGACGATATACCCTTTTTTGAGCAGGAACTCTGCCAGGTATGAACCGTCCTGCCCCGTGATCCCTGTGATCAATGCCACCTTTTTATTTTCCATTATTTTTCCTCCTTGTTTTGCGGGACTGAACCCGGCTGTGTTGTAAAATAGTCTTTGACATACTGATGCACCGCATCGCTTCGCATCAGCTCATCGGGTGCAAACCATCGGTACTGGCTATGCTGCTCTTTGGGCAGAGACGGCAACGTTTTTACTTCTATCTCATACCCCAGGTTCACATAGTGCGTCGATACCCCCTCAAAGATACCCTCGTCATAAAAGTGCTCAAAAACTCCCAAAAATGCGGGCTTACTTGCCGGCTCTACTCCCAGTTCGGTTTGGGAGATCCTTCGGATCGCATCGGCGATGGCCTCGTTCTTCATCACCCGTCCGCCCATGCTGAACCACATGCCACGGGCCGGCTTGTTGACACGTTTTCCAAGCAGTATCCTTCCCTCCTCATCCCTGACGATAAGGTCGATGGAAACCAGCGGAACATTGGCTACTACCGTCTTGAAAACCGCATCATCCAGATAGCCTGACGTTCCTTGCACGTTGCCCATTTTTCCTTGCTGCCCATCAGCTTCGTTTAAAATCATCTTCTAAACGGATGATATCATCCTCTCCGACATATTCGCCAACCTGAGCTTCGATCATCACGAGCGGTATCTTGCCGACATTCTCAAGGCGGTGCATTTCGCCTATGGGGATATAGGTGGATTCATTGGCGTTGACCATATAGATGCTCTCCCCGCGCGTCACTTGTGCGATGCCTGAGACAACGATCCAGTGTTCGCTTCGATGGTGGTGTTTTTGGAGCGAGAGCCTTTTTCCCGGCTTGACCATGATCTGTTTGACCTTATAGCCGTTGGATTCATCCAGGATCGTATAGGTCCCCCAGGGACGGTGTGCCGTAACATGGATGTTTGGCAGATCGGAATCACGCTCTTTGAGCCTCTTTACCACCTCTTTGACCTTTTGACTGCTTCCTTTTTTGGAAACCAGCAACGCATCGGGGGTATCGATGATCACAAGCCCTTCGATATCGATCGCGGCAACCTGTTTATCCGAAAGGATCAGGTTGTCAGACGAATCGATCTCTATCACATCTTTGGACGAATCGATCTCATTGGCCAGAGATTCGAAGCTCCCCAGATCGCTCCATCCGATATCGGACGGGATGACTTTGACCCTCTCGCTCTTCTCCATGACCGCATAATCGATACTCTCTTCAGGGATCGCACTCATAGATTCGTGCGTTATCCGCAACTGGTTATCGGTTATTGGCTGTTTGTTTTCAAATGCATCTTTGGAGGCTTCATAGATTTTGGGCGCATAACGTTTCAACTCATCCAAAAAAACCCCTGCTTTGAAACAGAACATCCCGCTGTTCCAGTACCATTTTAATGGTAAATTTTGAATGCTTAATGTTGAATTTTCTTCCAGGTATTGCTCTGCAAGTTTCAAGTCAGGCTTTTCTTTAAAACATTCAACATTCAACATTGAACATTCATCATTTTCAGGCTTTGCCTGAATGTATCCAAAACCGGTCTGGGGATACTCCGGTGTGATCCCGAAAGTGGACAGGTAGTTGTTTTGGGCCAGCTGCACTGCTTTTTTTACAGCCTCAAGATACGCCGCTTCATGTTTGATAAGATGGTCTGAGGGGGTGACCAGCATGATCTCTTCAGGATCCAAAGCCAAAGCGGCCAATGCGATGGCAGGCGCCGTATTCCTTCCGACCGGCTCCAAAAGATAATGCACATTGCCGATCCTCATCTCCTCAAGCTGATCGATGGCAAGGAAGTACTGTTCCGCATTCGAAACGATCAGTTGGCTGTCGCAGGCTTTTTGATTGCGTTTTACCGTCTTTTGAAAGAGCGATTCGCCTTCAAAGAGCTTGACAAACTGTTTGGGCATCAGCGTGCGGCTCAGAGGCCATAAACGCGTACCGCTTCCTCCGCATAAAATCACATTGGTCATCTGTTAAAACTTTTTGTAGATAAATAGATTATTGTTGGCCAAGTTCGTAAAAATAGTTGGTCGCTTTGACAAAACCCTCCACCGAACCGCAGTCAAAACGTCTCCCCTTGAACTTGTACGCGATCACCTTTCCCTGCCTCGCCTGTTCCAGCAGCGCATCGGTGATCTGTATCTCTCCGCCTTTTCCGGGCTTGGTCTCTTTGAGAATATCAAAAATGTCCGGCGTAAGGATATAGCGTCCGATGATGGCAAGGTTGGATGGGGCATCTTTGGGGTCCGGCTTTTCAACCATATCCGTCACCCTGTAGGTGTCATTCGTATCGTCTACCAGATCCCCGGCGATAATGCCGTATTTGTCCGTCTGATCCATCGGCACCTCTTCAATGGCGACAACCGAACACTGGTATTTCTCATAGACTTCTATCATCTGTTTGAGTACGCCCGCTCCGTCAGCCGCACAAAGGTCATCCGCAAGCAAAACCGCGAACGGTTCGTCTCCTATGAGCGTTTCGCCTGTGAGAATCGCATGGCCCAGCCCCTTCATCTCCACCTGTCTGGTGTATGAAAAGGTACATTGGTCTATGAGGGAACGGATCTCATCAAGAAGATACTCCTTGCTCCCTCCCTTGATCTGATGCTCCAATTCGTAAGAGATATCAAAATGATCCTCGATCGCCCTCTTGCCGCGTCCCGTCACGATCGCCATCGTATGGATACCGGCATCAAGCGCCTCCTCAACACCGTACTGGATCAACGGTTTGGTCAAAACAGGGAGCATCTCTTTGGGGGTGGCTTTGGTTGCCGGAAGGAAACGTGTACCGTAACCGGCTGCGGGGAAAAGACATTTGTGTATCAAAAAAATTCCTTTTTTAAAAATGTATTCTAGCGTAATGCCGCTAAATTCTAGGTTTTTTGGTGATGCGGGCAAGTTTTTGCTTTAAAATAACCTTGCCCTTTTCAACACCCGGCTGATCATACGTATCCACATCGATCAGTTCGCCCACCAAAGAGGTAAGCAGTTCATAATAGTAGATCAGACTTCCCATATAGTACTCGTTGACGGCAGGAAGCGTGATACTGTCCAAAGGAATATCGCCTTCGTTTAAGAGTGCTTCCATGACCGAATCACACTGAAGATTGATCAGTTCGTTGAAACTCAGACTGTTCAGGATATCGAGTGATTCAAGGTGCGGAAGCGAAAGATCGGGTATCCGCATCTGGTGTTCTTTAAAATCTTCGATCTTGATAAATGTCACGGATTTGTTTCTTGTGCCCTCAATGAGAAGCTGCAAAAACGAGTGCTGATCCTCCGGGCCCAGAAGTCCGATCGGCGTCAGGCCGACATGGAAGGTACTGTGTCTTTGGCGCTTGCCAAGACTCTCGCCCCATAACTGTACATACCATTGGCAAAAATAGCTTAAAGCCTCTGAATAGGCAAAGATGCAGTTGATATGGTACTGTGCATGGTGTTTGGCATAATAATTTGCTTTTTTGAGCAAGGTCTCATGCATGTATCCTTTTTGAAAAAAGCTTTTGCGCATAAAATCAGCGCCTTCAAGCAGCGATCCGACATCAACCCCGCTCAATGCCAGGGGGATCAGCCCAACCGTAGAAAGGACCGAAAATCTCCCGCCCACATTTTTGGGCAGATGCAGTACCGAGGAGCCGACCGTCTTGGCATAGGCTTCAAGAGGAGATCCGGGATCGGTAATGAAGGTGTAGGCATCGGCACGGTTTTGAAGCGTATGGATGTATTTGTAGATCGCAAATGTCTCTACGGTGGTACCTGATTTGGAGATCACCAGGAAATGGGTCTTTGAGAGATCGATCTCTTTGAGGATCATGTGGATATTCAGAGGATCGGTACTCTCAAAGAAACAGAGTTTCCTCTTCAGCGTTTTTACCGGTTTGATGAACTCATAGACAGCCTTTGCACCAAGTGAGCTCCCGCCTATCCCTATGACCGCGATCGTATCGATATGATCGCCGAATGTTTGCGCATAGTCAATGATCGATTGGGGATCCTGTGTCGGCAGTGCATAGTAACCTATCGTTTCGGTCTCTTGACAGATCGCTTCAAATGCTTGCTGCAGGTCTTCGGAATGGATCGAATTGAAATAAAGTCTATTTTTTATCACGTTCTTCATTTAAAGCAACCTTTTGGCTTCAGCGATGAGAGCATTGACCTTCTCCTCGTACTCTTTGGCCAAGGCTTGATCGGTGGATTCAAAACGGGTAACCAGGACCGGTGTGGTGTTGCTGGCTCTCACAAGCCCCCAGCCTTTCTCAAAATTGATACGGACCCCGTCCACTTCGATAATATCCAGGATCTTCGGAAAGGACGCTGGCGGTGCTGCCAACAGTTCTTTTACCTTTTCCATGAGCTTGAATTTTTCCTCTTCCGTGGTCTCAACCTTGATCTCTTCTGTCGAATAGACTTTGGGCAACGAATCGATCTCATGATCCAGATCTACCCCCTGTGCAACCAGTTCCAGCATCCTCAACGTGGCATAAATGGCATCATCGTATCCGAAATACCGGTCTTTGAAAAAGATATGGCCGCTGACTTCAACTGCAAGCTGCGCATTGGTCTCTTTCATCTTGACTTTCAGGTTGGAATGTCCGGTTTTATACATGATGGGTGTTGCGCCGCGTTTTTTCAACTCGTCATACATCACCTGCGAACACTTCACCTCTCCGATGACTGTGGGATTTTTCATGTTCAGGGTATAGAGCAATGCCATCTGGTCGCCCTTGATATTGTGTTTATGGGTCAATACGGCGATACGGTCTGCATCGCCGTCATAGGCAAAGGCAATATCCCCATTCTTATCTAAAGCGGCTTTGACATCTGCCAGATTCTTTTCAACCGATGGATCGGGATGGTGGTTCGGGAAAGTGCCGTCTGGGTCAAGATAGAGTCCCTCATACTCCAGCTTTAGAGCGTCAAAGATATCCGTGATCACCGTATCCGCCACACCATTGCCGCAGTCGATGACGATCTTTTTATCCAGCCCTTTGAGATGTGCAAATGCCTTGACCATGTAATCGATATACAGTTTTTTGACATCGATCTTTGTACAATGCGGATCATCTTCAATGATGAGATCCTGGTTTTGGACGATCTCATCCCCCAGCGCATAGATATCCGTTCCAAAAAACGGATTCTTATCCAACGTGATCTTAAAGCCGTTATATTCGCCTGGATTGTGTGATCCGGTGATCATGATCGATGCATCGGGAGTATTTTGGGAAGTGAACGCAGGAGAGAGATCTTTGAGCATCTGATAGTTTGAAAAATAGTTCACCGGTGTAGCCACCAAACCCATATCAAGGACCTTGCACCCTGCCGCATTCAACCCTGAAGCGAGGTAATCTCTTAATATCGGGGAATGGGAACGCGCATCATATCCGATGCAGACCACTTTATCGCCCTTGATCTTTTTGCCCAGGAAATATCCGATGAACTTGACGCTTTGTTCATTGAGCTCTTTTTCAAAGATACCCCTGATATCATATTCACGAAAAATCGATTTAGTGATCATTGAGTTTTTTCTCCCATTCCAGTGTAGTTTTGCAGATCGTTTCCAGATCATTGAAACGAGGCTGCCAGGCAGTTTGCTGCTTTATCTTTGAATTATCGGCGATCAGTACGGCAGGATCGCCTGCACGTCTTGGCTTGATCTCAACCGGGAAATCCACGCCGCTAACCTTTTTCATCGTATCGATCACTTCTTTGACCGAAAAACCTTTGGAATATCCGACATTGAAAACCGTACTCTCATGACCTTCAAGGTAGTGCAACGCTTCAATGTGTGCATCTGCGAGGTCCATGACATGGATATAGTCCCTGATCCCTGTTCCGTCCGGTGTCGGATAATCCTCCCCGAAGATATACATCTTCTCTCTTTTACCCACAGCGGTTTGGGCAGCGACTTTGATCAGCAAGGTAGCATTCTGGGTCGACTGTCCGATCCGCCCATCCGGATCACTTCCGGCGACATTGAAATAGCGCAATGCAACATACTTGAAATCCCCGTAGGCAAAGGCGGTATCCCTGAGCACACGTTCGCTCATCAGTTTGCTCATGCCATAGGGATTGATCGGGTCGGTCGGGTCGGTCTCTTTCAGCCCCGTTTCCAGGTTAACCACAGCAGGATCGGGTTCACCGTACGTAGCAGCCGTCGAGGAGAAGATAAAGTACTTCACGCCGTTTTCGATGGCGCATTTGACAAGATTGGTTGTATTTGCCGTGTTGTTGAGATAGTATTTGAGAGGATTTTCAACACTTTCGGGAACGACCAGTGAAGCGGCAAAGTGGATGATCGCATCATACTTGCCTTTTTTCATGATATCGGCTATCTCATCCCATTTTGAGAGGTCTTGATACAAAAAGTCCAATGAACGATTGCGCTCTTTGGCGATCTGCATGAGAGCATCGACTGTTTTTTGGAAACCTGTTGAAAGATTGTCCAATATGGTCAGTTCATCCTGACCCTTCTCCAGCAGCAGTTTCACCACATGGCTTCCGATATAGCCGGCCCCGCCGGTTACCAAAATACGTTTCTTCATTCATTCTCCTCCTAGAGAAAAATTATAACAGACACTCCCTATCATATAACTAAACATGTCAGGGTCCCGACACATCTTTGGTAACAAAAAAATTACCATTTCACACTTTTTTTACACAAATAGTTTATAATATTGGCTAGAGTTTATCCAGAGTGATGCGATAGAGGCTACCTAAGCGAATCTATTGCATTATTCGGGTTTATACAGAAAGGATAAGAAAATGAGGCAAAATAGATCTTTCATACAGCTATCGAAAATGGCACTGCTGGTCATCATGCTGATGGTGATAGAAGGGTGTGCCACCCATGAAAAATTTGTTACAAAATATAACGGCTGGGTCGGCAAGGATATCAATCTGTTCATTGAAAAGGCAGGATACCCTGACCGCACCTTTACGCTTCCGAACAAAAATACCGTTTATGTCTATGAACGATCACGCGTCTACAGTGTACCAGGTATGCCTATGATGGGATGGGGATATGGCTATTACGGGCCAAGTTATGGAATGTTCGGATATACCAGCGAGATTAGAAGCGAAAGATGTGTCCTTTTCATCGAAACAAACCAAAAAGGAAAAATCGTAAAATGGGGATCGAGAGGAAACCGCTGTATCTCTAACTGATACAGCGACTCTTTTTAGTGAAGAGCCGATTGGTTTTCACTCTTCGAAAATAATGATATCGTAGTTATGCTTGGCTACCAATGCCTTGCTTGCATGGACCGATCCGTTTCTGTTGGCCCGGCTAAGCTCGTTACCGAGCTGATCGATCTCCTTTTGCATCTGATCGATCTGTTCTTTCAGCTGGAGTACGATGTCCACTCCCGCCAGGTTGACACCCATTTGCCTGGTCAGACGCAGGATCAGTTTCATGCGGTCGATATCTTTCATAGAATACAAGCGCATACGGCCCTGTGTGCGTGATGGCTCTACCAATCCTTCTCTTTCATACTGTCTAAGCGTTTGGGGATGGATCTCCAACATATTGGCGACAACTGAGATCAAATAGACGGGTTCATCGTATCCATGCATGTTCAACTCCTTATAATTTTGCTTCTAGCATTGCTTTGAGTTCACTCTCAAGAGAATCCACATCCGGCAATACAACATTGGCAACCAGATACAGATCACCTTTGAGTGCCGTTTTTCTATCGGCAACACCCTGGGCTTTCAGCCTGAACTTCTGTCCGTTCTTCGTATTTTGAGGAACTTTTAAAAAGACCTCCTTTTGGGGGGTCATGATCTGTACTTTTCCGCCAAAAAGCGCTTCTTTAAGCGGTACGTCAAAGGTTTTGTAAAGATCATTGCCTTTTCTTTCATACTCTTGGGAAGGGGCTACTTCAATACTGAGCAGCAGATCGCCCGCATGCCCCTGATACTGTTTCCCTTTGCCGCGAACACGCATCGTCTCACCGTTTTTGATACCCGCAGGAATCTTGATATCAAAGTTCTGCCCGTTTACTGAGACAGTGTGTTTGCCTCCGAGAATCGAGACCATAAAGGGAACGGTAATGCGAGCCTGGATATCCAGATCCGGCATTCCGCCGAAACCTCCAAATCCGCCCTGAGCGCCCCCGAAACCGCCGAAACCTCCAAATCCGCCTCTGGCTGCACCGCCAAACATACTTCGAAGGATCTCGTCAATATCTACATTTGCACCTTGGCCCCGTGCAAAATCATGGAAATTCTGCCCGCCGAACATCTGATCGCCGAACTGATCATACTGCGACTTCTTTTCAGGGTCGCTCAGCACTTCATATGCCGCATTGATCTCTTTGAATTTCTCTTGCGCACTCTCTTCTTTGTTGATATCCGGGTGATATTTTCTTGCAAGTTTACGGTAGGCTTTTTTAATCTCTTCCGCACTCGCACTTTCATTGACACCCAGTGTTTCATATAAACTTTTCGCCATTTTATTCCCTACTTAGATACATCGCTTCATTTTGTCCGATTATATCAAAATAGTTTAGTCTATGTCAATCAAGTTTAGGAGAAAATTACTCTTTATAGGGAGCAAGATGATACCCCTCGGATTGGAGTTTTACGATCCCTCCCATCAGGTTTATCACATTGTATCCGAGCTTATCGGACAAAAATTTTGAAACTTCACTCGTACGGCTTCCTGTCCTGCATATGAGTGCAAACTGCTCATCTTTCTTAACTATTTTATCAAGTGTATTGATGAATGTCGGGATATCAAACCTGCCATTTTCATCAAAGAACATGATCGTATGGGAACCGTTGACGATTCCTGTCTCTTTCCATTCACCCGGAGTACGGATATCGATGATCTTGATACCCTGGGTTACAAACTGCGGCGTAACCCAAACATTCTGCATCTGCGCCATCAACGAAGAAGCCAAAATCAAAATACCCCATAAAATCTTATGCATACGGACTCCTTTGTTTTTTCGCATTGTATCAAAAGATGTTAAAAAAGGGGTTCAAAAAAGAAATGGAGGGAGAAAAAGGTTTTCAAAGAAGACCCAAAAAAAGGGTCTTGTGCATGATTAATGCAGGAAGTGTCTTACACCGGTAAAGTAAAGCGAGATACCGTGTTCATCTGCTGCGGCGATCACTTCATCATCACGGATACTCCCGCCTGGTTCAATGATCGCTTTAACGCCTGCCGCAGCTGCCGCATCGATCGAATCACGGAATGGAAAGAAAGCTTCGGATGCCATCGCTGCGCCGCTGACATCAAGATTCATCTCTTTGGCCTTTTTCAGTGCACATTGCGCTGCATCCACACGGCTGGTCATACCCATACCAACGGCTACCATCGCTGAATTTTTGACATAAACCACACAGTTTGACTTGGTCAGGCCGGCCACTTTCCAGGCGATCTCAAGGTCTTTAAGTTCCTGCTCGGTTGCTTTGAGCTTGCTTTTTTGTTCAGCCTGGTGTACTTCATTGTCGCAGATACAGTCGCTGTTCTGGAAAACAAATCCGCCGTCAACATGCTTGAAGTCTGCAGGGTCGTTGGCAAGCACCAGTCTTGGATGTCCCTGAGCAAAGAGTTTGATACGTTTTTTGCTTTCAAATACTTCCAGTGCCTCAGGCTCAAAATCTCCTGCAATGATCACTTCCAGGAAGATCTCGTTCATCTTCTGTGCCAATGCCTTGGTTACAACACCGTTCACTGCTACCACACCGCCAAACGCTGAAACCGGATCGCATTTAAGCGCCTCTGTATAGGAATCTACCAAATTGTCTTTGATCGCAAACCCGCACGGATTACCATGTTTTACGATACATACCGCCGGTTCATCACCGAAACTCGCAGCGATTTTTAAAGCACCGTTGATATCGGTCATATTGTTGAAACTTGCTTCCCCTTTAAGCTGCTTGAAGTTCTGGCTGAAAAAACCGTTAAACTCGTACAGGGCGCCTTTTTGGTGAGGGTTTTCGCCGTAACGTGTATCAAATACTTTTTTACCTGTAATAAACTGATACTCACCAAATCCTTGGTTAAAGCGTCCGTTCATATAGTTTGCGATCATACTGTCATAGGCTGCAGTATGTTCGAATGCTTTGATCATCAGATCTCTTCTGAAATCATAACTATCTTCTTTCTTTTCGATCGCCTCAAGCACGGAAGCATAGTCATTGGCATCGGTCACGATAAGCACATCATTGAAGTTCTTGGCAGCACTTCGTACCATAGTCGGCCCGCCGATATCAATGTTTTCAATGATCTCTTCAAAATCATCCGTTCTTGCAATCGTAGCGGCAAACGGGTAGAGGTTGACACATACCAGGTCTATCCCTTCTACGCCAAGCTCTTTTGCCTGTGCAACATGCGCCTCATCACCTCTTTTATGAAGAATTCCTCCGTGCACATAAGGATTCAACGTTTTGACACGTCCCTCAAAACATTCAGGGAACTTCGTCACTTCATCGATCTCGGTGACTTTAATGCCTTCAGACGTTAATGTCTTATAGGTTCCTCCGGTTGAGATGATCTCCCAACCCAAACGCTCCAATCCTTTGGCAAAATCTACGATACCCGTTTTATCGCTTACGCTCAATAATGCTCTCATATACTTAACACCTTCTATGATTTTAAAAGGGGTATTATAGCCAAAAACAGATCAGAGAAGGATGAGGGCTTTTAGAAAGCCCTCACTTGTTCGACAGCCTGAACCATATGCAACAGGCTCGGTTCGACTTCCTCCCATTTCCGCGTCTTGAGTCCGCAGTCAGGGTTGATCCAAAGCTGCTCTTTTGGCAGTACTTCAAGCAACAGCCTGATCTGTGTAACGATCTCTTCTACACTTGGAATCCTTGGAGAGTGGATATCATAGATCCCCGGTCCGATTTCCTGTTTATATCCGACCTCTTTAAAGATCTTGAGCAGCTGGTTGCCGCTTCGTGCCGTCTCGATAGAGATAACATCCGCATCCATTGCTTCAATGGTATGGATGATATCATTGAACTGGCTGTAACACATATGGGTGTGGATCTGTGTTGCAGGATACGCCTGAGCGACGGAAAGTTTGAAGTCTCTTACCGCCCACGATTCATACGCTTCACTCTTCTCTTTTCTTAAAGGATATCCCTCTTTGAAAGCGGCTTCATCCACCTGTATGATCTGTATACCGGCATTTTGAAGATCGTTGACCTCATCGCTTAAGGCAACCGCGATCTGTTTGGAGACCTCATCTCTTGGCTTGTCATCCCTTACAAACGACCAATTAAGCATGGTCACAGGACCGGTCAGCATCCCCTTCATGATCCTGTCTGTTCTGCTCTGTGCATAGGTGATCCATTCCACGGTCATCGGTTTTGGACGGCTGATATCGCCGTAGATGAACGGGGGCTTGACACACCGGCTTCCGTAACTCTGTACCCAGCCGTTCTGGCTGAACCCAAATCCCTTAAGCAGCTCTGCGAAATACTCAACCATGTCGTTTCTCTCCGGCTCGCCGTGCACAAGCACATCAAGCCCGATCTTCTCCTGTATCGCCACACAATGATCGATATAGGCTTTCATGTGCGCTTCGTACGCCTCTTTGCCGATACGCCCCTGCTTATAGTCTCCTCTTGATTTTCTCACCTCTGCTGTCTGCGGGAAAGAACCGATCGTTGTTGTCGCAAGATCAGGATAGTTTAGTTTTTCCCTCTGTATCTTGATTCTCTCTTCATAAAGACCGTCACGTTGGAATTTGGTGATACTTCCCACCCTTTGCTCCACCTGGTTGTCATGGATCATTGTTGAGTGTCTGCGGTTTTCGTTTGCCTTTTGGTTATCGGTGTAGAATTGCTGCTCTTGAGCCGAAAGGCTCGATTTGCCTTCAAAAAATATCTTGCCAATCATTGTCACCTCATCCAGTTTCTCTACAGCGTAGCTCAACCAGTTTTTAATCTCTTCATTCATCGATGCTTCATACTTCAGTGTCAATGGCACATGCAGCAGCGAACATGAAGTAGAGACGATCATCCTCTCTTTGGGCATTATAGTCGATATCTCTTCCAAAAGTGTCAGGGTAGCATCCATATCGTTTTTCCAGATGTTCCGCCCGTCTACGATACCTGCAATCAGATGTTTGTCACTGTTTGCGATCTGCCCAAGCCCGGCAAGATTCTCCTTACCATGGACAAAATCAAGCCCTATTCCCCACACAGGCGTATGTACAAGTATTTTGAGGGCTTCGCCTGCATGCTCAAAATAGGTCATGACGATCACCTTTAGCACAGAAGAGACCGAGGCTAGCTTCTCATAAACCGGCTTGATCAGACTGAGCACTTTAGGCGCATTGTCCCTGACAAAAACAGGCTCATCGATCTGAACAACCACCTCATCGTCAAGCAGCGCAATCTCCTCAAGCAGTCTCTCATAAATCGGCAATATCTTATGCAGCAGCTCAAAAGTGTCTCCGCCGTCGATACGTTTGCTCAGCGCTAGAAAGGTGATAGGGCCAATCAGATTGATCTTTGTCTTGATACCCAATACTTTGGCTTCCTGGTATTCACCGATCACTTTTGCCGCATCAAGGCAGTAGGTATCATTCATTGAGAGTTCGGGTACGATATAGTGATAGTTGGTATTGAACCACTTGGTCATCTCCATCGCTGCGGCATGATCGTTACCTCTTGCCATGGCAAAATATTGTTCTTCTTTTTTTAGCGCTCTAAATCTTTTCGGCACGGCTCCCAGCATCACCGCGGTATCAAGCATCGTATCATAAAACGAAAAATCGTTCGAACTGATATAGTCCACTCCGGCATCCTGCTGATATCTCCAGTGCCTCTCTTTCAATACTGAGGCTACTTTGGCAACTTCATCAAACGCCAATTCTTTTGCCCAATAACTTTCCAAAGCCTTTTTAAGCTCTCTTTGTTCACCGATACGCGGAAACCCGACGACATAAGTTTTTGACATAGTTATCCCTTTATTATTGATATAGTTTTATAGGTTGATATACGTGTTTTGTGTTTTTAGTTCGATCAGAATGTCAAAAATGGAGGGTGGACACCGGTACGCCGAAAGGCATAATGGGGTGTATAGTAAGGGCAACGCGGTATATAATGGTTCATTAAAAGGATTAAACGCGTTTTGTGTTTAAAGAATTTGTTACAATGACATGGTTGTGAAGGTGTACCCAAAAGAGCCGTTTGAAGGGTGGGAGGAGAGTCCTCATCCTCTTCTTCTGTTTCTCCGACAATGGATCGACAGCTATTTCGTGTATAGGAAACCTGCTCTGCTTGCAGTCTTGGTGCGACACTGTAGGCTGCAATTGCAGACAGCCTAAAGTAATTTTTCCCAAACCCTCTGAGCAGTTTCACTTCATTTTCCCTAGAGGTCTTGCTCGATCGTTTTGGCAAACGTATTGAAATAGATATCTTTCACTTTATCAAGCCCAAGCCCGACTTCGTTGATCTTGACACTCTCTCCGCCTACTGTACCGATGATCTGTGCTTTGATACCGAGATCGATCGCCATTTGTGCAAACGCTTTCATATTTTCTTTGCTTATTTCAACGATCGCCCTACTCTGTGTCTCATCGAAAATATCCCTGCTTGCATCAACCTCTACCTTAGCCGTGATACCTTTGCCTGAAACGGCTGCCATTTTGGAAAGGGCAATCGCGATACCGCCGATGTTCACATCTTTGGCTGCTTTGAGTAACCCTTTTTTGTTGGCCTCAATGACAAGCTCCCACAGTCTAAGCTCTCCGCTGTAATCAAATGAAGGCAGTGATCCTACCGTTTCACCAAAGAGTTCTTTGATATAAAGCGAACCGCCGAACTCCCCTTTGGTGTTACCCAGAAGAACGACATAATCACCCTCCTGCCGGAAAGCACTCGGAAGCACTCTGGACTCGCACTCATTCAGCCCTACCATCGCGATAGCCGGAGTCGGGAACACACTTACTCCGTTGGTTTCGTTATAAAGCGAAACGTTTCCGCTGACTACAGGCGTATCCAGTTCGGCACACGCCTCTTTGATCCCTTCACACCCTTGTGCAAACTGCCACATTACCTCAGGGTTTTCAGGGTTGCCGAAATTCAGACAATCCGTAATAGCCAGCGGTCTTGCACCGCTCATCGCAACATTTCGTCCGCTCTCCACAACCGCAAGTGCGGCACCCCTCTTGGGATCGATGTAACAATAGCGCGGATTACAATCGCTGCTCATCGCCAAGGCTTTACCGTTCTCTTTGATACGGATACAGCTTGCATCCAGGCTTCCTGGCCCTTTGGCGGTATTGGTCTGAACCATTGAGTCATACTGGTTATAGATCCATGCTTTGTCAACCACTTCCAATGAGGCAAGCAGTTTTTCATACGCTTCCTGGTCTGATACTGATGGATAATCATTGACTGTTTTGGCATTGACTGCTTCAAGGTATTGTGGCCTCATCGTCGGTCTGTCAAGTATGGGAGCCTCTTCGCTCACCGGGGCGATAGGCATATCGGCACACTTCTCTCCGTGCCAGAAAAGCTCCATTCTTCCCGTATCGGTCACTTCACCGATGATCGCAGCATCCAATTCCCATTTTTTAAAGATATCGATGATCGCCTGTTCGCTTCCCTGTTTTGCACAGATCAGCATACGCTCCTGTGATTCTGAGAGCATGAATTCATACGGCATCATCCCCTCTTCTCTTGCCGGAACTTTGTCAAGATTCATGATGATACCTGCGCCGGTCTTTCCTGCCATCTCAAAAGAAGATGAAGTAAGTCCCGCGGCACCCATATCCTGAATACCGACAACATGATCGGTTTTAAAGAGTTCCAAACATGCCTCAAGCAACAGTTTTTCAGTAAACGGATCTCCTACCTGAACTGTCGGACGCAACGATTTAGACTCTTCAGTGAAACTGTCTGAACTCATGACTGCTCCGCCAAGTCCGTCACGTCCTGTTTTGGAACCGACATAGATGATAGAGTTCCCTACCCCCGATGCAACGCCCAGAAAGATCTCATCTGATTTTACCAACCCCAAAGAGAATGCATTAACCAAGATATTCCCGTTATAGCACTCATCAAAGCTCACTTCACCGCCGATGGTCGGAACTCCCATACAGTTACCGTAGCTTCCGATTCCTTCTACAACACCTCTTACAAGATGTCTTTGATATTTGGCTGTATCACTGTTTCCTTTGACCGTACCGAAACGAAGTGCATTGAGGTTGGCTACCGGTCTTGCTCCCATTGTAAAAACATCTCTAAGGATACCGCCTACACCCGTTGCAGCCCCCTGGAAAGGTTCGATATAGCTTGGGTGGTTGTGGCTTTCCATTTTAAATACCGCTGCCATACCGTCACCGATATCAATAACCCCGGCATTTTCACCCGGTCCCTGGATAACCCATGGCGCTTTGGTAGGGAAACCGTTGAGATATTTTTTACTGGATTTGTATGAGCAGTGCTCCGACCACATCGCTGAAAAGATACCGATCTCGACGATATTCGGATGACGGCCGTCAAGAATACGGACGATCTCTTCGTACTCAGGCTTGCTTAGTTTATGTTTCTTTAAAACTTCATCTAGATTTTCGATCTGTGACATAATCTCGTGTCCTTTGAGGAGGTAAATAAGGCTCTTATTATAGTTAAAAAGTGCTAAATAAGTGATAAATGGATAAAATTATTCATCAAACACAAAGGGTGAAAAATGGATAAAGTACTGCAGATGCTGCAACTGCAACAGCAGCTCAATGATGCAACCAACGGTGAAGATTGGGAAAAAGGTATGACCAAAAACGGTAAATTAATCGATTGGAAACGCTGTATCTATCTCGAATGTGCAGAACTGATCGAATCCTACCCTTGGAAACACTGGAAAAATATCGATGCCAAACCAGATTATGACAATATCAAGATAGAGGCTGTGGATATCTGGCACTTTATCATGTCTCAGGCGCTCGAAGATTATAAAATGCAAAATCTGGGCACGATCGATGCTTTGGCACGATCGATCAGAAATCTGCCAAACTTCGGTAAATTTGAAGGGGTTTGTATCACGGCCACAAAAAACCATTATGAAGAGATAGCGGTGGTGGAAAAGCTGATCAAAGCCCTCTTTTGCGAATCTTCGACGCAGCTGATGGTTGAAGCATTTATCGATATCGCCATGCAATCAGGTTTGAGTCTGGATGCCCTTTACAAGCTCTATATCGGCAAAAATGTTCTCAATCAATTCAGACAGGACCATGGCTATAAGGAAGGAACCTATATCAAATTATGGGATGGGGTTGAAGACAACGTCATTATGCAGCAGCTCTTGGATAAATCTGAAGAGATGAGTGCCAATGAACTTTATGAAGCCCTTGAAGAAGCTTACCCAAAGGGGTAAGCAAAAAAAATTTATTCTGCCCCTCTGGTCAGGTCTTTTTGAACAACCTGGCCGCCGATCACACTGACCTCTGAAGCGATACGAATGTTTTTAGTTGATTGATACCCGCACTCCTCACCACATTCAACCGTTCCTATCAGGTAGTATCTTCCGCTTGGGACACCGTAGAATGAATAATTACCCTGAGTATCCGAAGCTGTAAATCTAAGGTAGTTAAAAAGTCTTGGATCTGCATCATCCATTACTTTTCCGCCAAGATAACTTTCCGTATACCATTGTTTTGAATAACTCGTTACTGGATTGAGGTAGAGTCTCGTTCCTTTTCCCAATACCCTGTTTTGATAGGCGCCGCTTAAATAGATCTTCCCTTTAACCGTTCCTTGACCCGTTCTTGGCAAACGTGCATACTCTGAAAGCGGGAATGACATACGCTTGATCTTCTGCCCAGCCCCCTCTTCCGAGATCGTCATCTCTTCCTCTGAAACTGTCTGTACCTCTTCATCCTCAAGATCAGAAGTATCCACATTCTCCTCGATATTGGTCTGATCTGCCCAACTGCTATAACCTCGATCAGGAAGTGTAATCTCGTTTTCCACACAACCGCTTAACCAAAATATCCCGACAACGACTGCCAACACTGAAAAAAGTTTCTTTGCCATGCTTTCTCTTTCCTCTTTTTTATAATATGAATTATACTGAATTAACTTTAGGAAGTCTCCATCAAATTTAACAAGAACGATTTGAACTTCGCCAGTTTTTTCGGTTTTCCAAGAATTTTTCCAAATATCCCTTCGCTTTCTCATCCCCTTTTAGGGCAGCCCTCTGGTACCAAAATGCAGCCTTTTGGCAATCTTTTTTGACCATTCTGCCTTTATGATAGCGTTTGGCCAGCGCATATTCGGCATTTGATTCCCCCTGGCTTGCAAAACGATGCAAATGCTTTACCTTTCTTTTTTCGCTTCGATAATATCTGATCGTATGGAAGACCAGCCAGATAATCAAAAAAAATAGACCTGCGATAAGATAGAGTTCTATATCTTCTGTTTTGAATAAATGTTCCATACTATTTCCCCAAACAGAATTCACCGAACATTTTATCGAGTATCTCTTCGCTGTCATACGGTTTTGAAATAGAAGAGATCGCTTTTACGGCCTCTTGGAGATGGTAGGAAAAAAATTCGAGTTCTCCGTTGATCAATGGTACTTTGGCCTCTTGTATCGCTATCTTGGCCAAAGATACCGCCGAGATCTGACGTGCAGAAATGAGCATCAATTCTTCCCCCTCACCGATACTGTCCAAAAGCTGTTCCAATTTTTGGGTCAAACGTACAAAACCTTTTTTCGCACTCACCTCTACGGGGCCAAAATCAGAAAGCATCGTTCTATCAAAGATCTGTTCGAGATCACTTTTATTGATCGCTACGATACAGTGTTTTTCTTCCAACGACTCGATAAGCGAAACGATTTTGTCATCCTCTTCGTCAAAGGGTCTGCTGCCGTCAAAGAGCGCAATGATCACATCGGCTTCTTCGACCGAACTCAAAGAGCGTTCGATCCCAATCTTTTCGATCGTATCCTGCGCTTCGCGGATCCCTGCAGTATCTACAAGCCTGATGATATGAGACCCTATGCGTATCTGCTCCTCAATCGTATCACGAGTCGTACCTGCGATATCACTGACAATCGCTCTTTCATAACTCAATAAGGCATTGAGAAGCGAGCTTTTCCCAACGTTTGGTTTGCCGATGATTGCGACCTTGAATCCTTCGATCAAACCTCTTCGTCTGTGGCTTGCATCAACAATCTTTTCGATCTGCATACTCAAACCATCTAGCTGTTCGAGGATATTATCCATGATGTCTTCAGGGATATCCTCTTCTGCATAATCAATCATCACTTCAGAATAGGCAAGGGCCCTCAATAAAGCCTCCCTGCTCTCTTCTACGAAATCCCTAAGCTGGCCTTTGAGCTGCTTGGCAAGTATCTTTGCGGCATCCACGCTCTTGGCTTCGATCAATTTTGCGATCGCTTCTGCTTCGGTCAGATCGATTTTTCCGTTTAAAAATGCCCGTTTTGAAAACTCACCCGGCTGCGCAAGGGAAACACCATAATTTACAACCGTATCGAGTATCTCCTGGGCTACGATCATTCCTCCGTGACACTGAAACTCAACAATATCCTCACCGGTAAAACTATTGGGTGCGGCAAAATAGATGAGAATTGCCTGATCGATCAGTTCATCTTTTGTATTATAAAGAGATGTAAGATAGGCATGTCTTGGTGCGAGGGATTCTCTCTTTGAAAGCTTCCTTGCAATTTCCAGTGCGCCATCTCCACTTACCCTGATAATGGATATGGAAGAGACACCGGATGCCGTTGCGATAGCAGCGATACTATGATGCATGGTGTTTGGTATTAAAATCGTTTATGACAACAAACCTGCCGCCGTCTCTTCCGGTCTTGACGGCAACATATTTGTTTGGAAATGCTTCACGCAGCTGTTCAAGCGCGATCTGTACCAAGATCCCATCAAGCGGGCGTGTTTTGCCTTTTCCGAATTTATTGACGTTTTCAATAACTGGTTTGATATAGTTACGTATCATCTCCTGTTGCGATGTCAAAAATTCAGCTATTTCCAGTTTAACGAACAGTTCATACTTGGCGTGTAGCCAGTTAAAGAGCATATAGGAAAGCGCATTGTAGCGATATCCTTCTTTTCCGATCAACAAAGCTGCATCCTCTCCATCTATGAAGATGAGTGCTGTATTGTCACGTACATCAACCTCTAAAACATCGATATCAAAACAGGAGTGTGAAAGAAGCTCTTTAAGCTGGTTTTCGATCAACAAAGCCAGTTCATCATAGATAACGGTCTCTTCAACATATTTCTCTTCTGTAAACATATCAGTGTCAAAAAAACTTTCCACGACACTGTTTGTCTGGATAACCATTGCATGATCGGTACTACTTGTTTCTTCTATATCAGTTAACGGAAGTTCATCGGGCTGTTGCTTTTGAGGGGTAGTGATATCAGTCTTTAAAGGCTTTGCTGACTGATCAAAAGTAGCAACGATAATTGCTTCTTTTTTAAAAAGACCAAAAATACCTTTTGAGGGATGTTGTATCACTTCGTATCTTACTTCAGTGATCGAACACGCTAATTCTTTCGCAGCCTTCTGATAGGCTTCTTCAAGAGTAGGTGCGTGCACTTTTTTCATTTGCCATCCTTTCCTTTATGATGCAATGCGATAGCGGCTTCTTTATGCTTGGCGTACATGTGGTTGATATAGTATTGCTGTGCGATTGTAAAGATGTTGTTTACCAACCAGTAAAGCACAAGTCCTGCCGGGAAGTAAACAAAGAAAACCGTCATCATAACCGGGAACCATCTAAAGATCTTCTCCTGCAACGGATCAGTGAAATTGGACGGCGTGATCTTCTGCTGTACGAACATCGAAAGACCCATCAAAACAGGAAGGATAAAGTATGGATCCATTCGAGAGAGGTCATTGATCCACAACATCCATGAAGCACCCTGCAATTCATCCGCATTCAAAAGTACACGGTAAAGTGCAAAGAAAACAGGGATCTGCAGCAGCATAGGCAAACATCCGCCCATCGGGTTGGCACCATGTTTTTTATAGAGTTCCATCATCTGCATATTCATTTTCGCAGGGTCACCTTTATATTTTTCTCTAAGATCCTTCATTTTAGGCGCAAGGTCTTTGAGCTTCTGCATCGACATCATACCCTTGTACGAAAGCGGGAAAAGTACCGTTTTGACCAAAAGCGTGAAGATAATGATCGCCCACCCCCAGTTTCCGATATAACTGTGAATCCACAATAACACTTTAAAAAATGGGATTGCAAGGAATGAGAACCATCCGAACTCGATCGCATCGGTCAACTCCGGATTGATCGCTTTGAGCACTTGATGATCTTTTGGACCAAGATACCCATGAAGGTTCATATTGCTGTTTCCTTTAACAAAAATAAGCGGATTGTCATCTTTTTCTTTAAGAACCGAAACATCCAGTCCTCTGTCAAAATCATAGAACAATGAGGCATAATAACGGTCGAGTGCCGAAGCGATTTTCGCATCTGCAAAGCTCTCATCCCCTTTGGCATCACCATCTTCAATCGTTTTAATGATATCATCATTGGTTTTGATCAACGCACCTCTAACCACCATATACATTGAATGGTCAGCTACAGGTCTATAACCAGGCGTGATAAAATAGGGAGCTTCCGAGGATGTCGTAACCGCTATATCATACGCGCCGGTAGGCTGAAATGTGATCTTTTTAGTGACGGTAAGAGAAGAAAGTCTCTGCTCCAGAACAAGGGTCCCTGATGCCGTGGTGACATCAATCGTATCTGAACCTACGATCGTATACGGGGTCTTAAAGGCTTCTTCGTTAAGTGCAGCATCGGAAAATCTTATTTCCAAAGGTTTTACTTCATTGGGATCAAGAATCTTCAATGCTTTACCGTTCTCATCTTTATACTTGCTTTCCAAAAGTTCCATTTGAGCAATACGTCCATAGGTGTCAATCGTCATGATAAAATGGTTGGATGTAACCGTAGCCAAACTTTGCGATACTGTTACAGGTGCAGCCGCTGCAGCCGATGTACCTGCAGTCTGTGGGGCTGATTTGGTATTGGCATCAGGTGCCTGGTTCATGGTACTACTCTGCGTTGCATTTCCATTAGCTGTTTGTGATACGTTTTGTGTCGGAAAGAAATAAGTAAAAGCAATAAAAACCAAAAAAGAGAGTGCTAGTGCGATAAGAAGTCGTTTTTGAAGATCTTGTTGTTCCAAAGTAATACCTTTTGTTAATACTAATTCGAGTATGGTAGTATAGTATGAAATATGTTAAGCTAATTTGAATACGTTAATGAATGTTTGTTTAAACCGCCGTTTTTAACTAAGAACTTTTTTGAGGGCATGTAAATACGATTTTCGTACATCTTGAAAATCTGCTTCAATGATCGCCGGTTTGGCAACGAATACATAACTGCCTTCTGGCAGCATCTCGCTATTCTCAATGAAATGTGCTCTAAGTAAACGTTTGGCTCTGTTTCTTTGAACCGCATTCCCTATTTTTTTACTGGCAACAAACCCTACTCTGTACTCTGCCGTTTTTTTATAAAACAGTACAAAATACGGGGTATGCCAAATCTTAGTGGCGTGATTGTATACGCCATTAAACTCTTTACTGGTTTTTAACCTGGTAAAATGTTTTATACAGCTAATCTTTTTCTACCTTTAGCTCTTCTAGCAGCAATTACTTTTCTACCGTTTTTGGTTTTCATTCTTGCTCTAAAACCGTGTGTTCTTTTTCTCGGTGTTGTGTGTGGTTGATATGTTCTTTTCATTCCAAATGATCCTTCATAAAATTTTGCCAAGGCATTCGCATGGCAATAATGGACGCGATTTTACCCTAATACGCCTTAAATCATACTAATACTAATAAATACTTCTAAAGATTATTTCGTCTTTTTTATCTTTGGCATATGCTTCAAAGTAAGTGTCAATCAATTTGATAATGACATTTCTTACCGAATATTTAGTCGTCCGTATTTCCAACTCCGCACAATAGATATTGCGACCATTACCCAAGATAATATTTCTCATCAAACGTTCTGCAAAATGGAATCCTCCATCAACTTGAGTCTCTTGACAGACCATTGCATAAAGGTCATTTTCTTTATCGATTTCATAAAGAAGGTCGGTATCACGCTTTTCTTTCTTCAACAATTGTAAAAGATCAATATCTTCAGAGGATATCAGCATGATTACGAAAGCACGTTCCGACTGCCGTTCCAATAAGTAATATAAAATCTCCACAGGCTTTTCGATTTCCTCAATGATCTTCGTCGCCAGTTTCATCTCTTTTTCTGTGAATTGGACATTATTTCTATTAGCTCTTTTCTCTAATTTCATTTATACCTTCCCCTTCTTATGATATGTTATATGGGCACCGAATAACTGATTATATCAAAATTAAATTTAGTATAGTGTTGATATACTGTCACCTATGAAAAAAAATACAATGAACCATTTACCATCACCGCTCTGGCTGCTTGAAGAAGAACGTCTTATCGCCAATCTTGAAAAAATAGCGTATATCAAAAAGGAGACCGGAGCAAAAGTCCTCCTCGCGCTCAAAGGCTACGCCCTTTGGAAAAGTTTTGACATCATCAGGCCTTACCTGAACGGATGCTGTGCAAGCGGACTGCATGAAGCAAAACTTGCGCATGAAACATTCAGGAAAGAAGTTCATACCTACTCTCCCGCATTCAAAGAAGAGGATATCGATGAGATTGCACAAATTTCACACCATTTGGTATTTAACTCTCCTGCTCAATTCAAACGTTTTGCAGTAAGGGCCAAAGAGATCAATCCTTCCCTCTCCTTAGGATTGAGGGTCAACCCAGAATACAGTGAATCCCCAAAAGAGATCTATAACCCATGCGGGCTCTATTCCAGGCTGGGGACGACATTGGCAAATTTTGATGAAAGCATTCTGGATGAATGTGACGGCCTCCATCTGCATGCACTCTGCGAACAAGGCAGTGAAGCACTCGAGAAAGTACTTGAGCACTTTGAGGAAAAATTTGGAACATATATTCCAAAAATGAAATGGATCAACTTTGGAGGCGGCCACCATATCACACGGCAAGGATATGATATCGAAAAACTTATCCGCCTCATCAATACGTTCAAATCCAAATACAACGTAGAGATCTATCTTGAACCCGGTGAAGCCATCGGATGGGAGACAGGATCACTGATCGCTACTGTCCTTGATATCGTTCATAACGGAGTCGATATCGCCATCCTTGATACTTCTGCAGAAGCACATATGCCAGATACCATTATCATGCCTTACCGTGCGGAAGTGCGTAATGCCGCAGAAGCCGGGGACAAAGCCTATACCTACCGCCTAGGGGGGAATACCTGTCTTGCCGGCGATATCATGGGGGATTATAGTTTTGATCAACCGCTTCAAATCGGAGACAAGATCATCTTTGAAGATCAAATGCACTATACAATGGTAAAAGCCACAACTTTCAATGGGATCAAACTACCCGATATTGCCATCCAAAGAAAAGATGGGTCAGTAGAAATTGTCAGAGAATTCGGGTATGAGGATTTTAAGAACCGTCTTTCCTAGAATCTCCAACTTGAAATCATATTTTAAAAATCTCTTTTATAGATAATGTCATAGGATTGCGAAACCTCGCTTGCTTCTATGACGCTTTCCGTATGTTCGGTGTGTCTGTATTTGAGCTTCACGCTGGCAACCTCTCCGTTCACATAGATAATGGTGATATCATCGGTCAATTTTTTACCTACCTCCACACTATTCCCCGCACCCAGTACCAAATGATCGATTTTCAACCCTGCATTTGACAATACAGATTTAGCCATGGCTCCGCCCATCATCCTCATCATATCGTCACCATTGTTGGTTCCGGCAGCTTCTTCGGAATCAAACAGGATAACGGCCAGGATTTGTTCCCTGGTCAGACTAGGAGAAGAAGAAAAATTGATGATCGGTGCATCCGGTGTCCCTGAAGCAGCAATAGTGATAAGATAATTGAGCGATTTATAGGTGAGCGTTGCGTCAATGATCGGTTTACTGGGTTTTCCAGTAAAATAGAGATGGCTTTTTTTGAAAATAAATTTTTTATCTTCAAACTGATAACTTCCGCCTTCTGGTATCTCAACAGACCCTACGACGGTCAATGGTGCATGCTCGGATTTATATACGCCAAGATCCGCACTGATCTGTACATCAATATCACCCTGCTTATAAATAAGCGGCTCTTTGGTTTTCACCTGTATCATGGTACTGAGATTTTCCATGAAAGAATTTTGTTTTTTCTTTTTAAGCTCCTGAACCATAATGATATCATCATCACCGGCAAAACTTTTTTGCTGGGCATCATAATAGACATTACCGCCTAGAAGCACTATTTGACCCTTGATATCCGTTTGATTGCCATCAAGCGATGTCTCAAGATCAATCTTGCTGTCAAATTCGGCACTTTCATGTACAATGTGCAATCGTTCCGCTTTAGAAGAAAAACGGCCTTTTTGTGTTGTGAGGTTATAACTTCCTTCATTTTTTAGTTGATCATTGACCCAAAACTCACCCATCTTTATGATATCACCATCCAATGTCAAATTCGATGACCTTGTAGCAAAGAATTTTTGTTTATCATAGATAAAAGCATACTTCTCCACTGTCAATGTCTGACCTTCTATATGGCCCTGCAGTGAAACATCGCTCACGGTATGGGTCGTTTTGCGGTCAGCCTCATAGTACAATTTCGACGAAGTCAATCTGATCTCGGCTTTTTTAAGACCTTTTACATCTGCATGGATATCGGCACTCCCCTCGATCTTTGGAATCTCCTCAAAAGTATAAACCGATTGTAGATTTTTCATCAATGCCTGAAGAGATTGTGCCTTGATATTCAGACCGAACTGCTTGTTCAAAATACCCTTAATATCCGTATCCATACCGCCGACTGAAAGTTTTCCTTTAATTTCAGAACTCTTGAGCCTGTAATCTGCCGATGCTTTCAATACACTACTCTCAACCCTGACATCTACCGTTTCTTTACCTATCGTGAACATTATTTTCGTGGGGTTGAACGCATCCCATTTCACTGTTTTATAAAATGGTCTCATTAAAGAATCATCAGGGATACGGTTTAAAAGTTCGATCTCTATAGTTTTGCCGTAAACTATACGGGCATCGATATTAGCAAGATTGGAACCGATCTTCATTGTTCCTTCGACCGTTGTATCGGCATCAAATGAAATCGGTATATCCGCTTTTAAAGTACCATTGGCTTCTTGAAGCTCTTGGGGCAGTTGGATCATCTCTGCAAGTTTTAGCACTCTTTTTGTCTCAAGATGCAAAAACCCTTTCTTGAGGTCACTGGAATTAAAATCACCTTGCACGTTATCGGCATCCAGTTTCGCATAGATACTCTGCTTATCCCCATGGTATGCAATAGTCGGATGACCGATCGGTTTTGCCAATTTGGCATCCATCCCGATAATATTTGCTGCTTTGATCTCACCTTCATAAGTGATATTTTCATCCTTCCTGAATGTATTGCTTATATTGATATCTTTGGCATAAGGAGTTGTAATCAAAGCATGAGAATCTGCCTGAATCGAATGATCGGCAACCTGATAGACAATATGGGAACGCAGATCATTGATATCTATATTAAAATCATCTTTTTTGCCCTGCAATATTTCTGTCGCATTTGCTTTAAGATTCGCAACTACCTGTTCTTTAGAGGCATTGAAATCAACACGAATCTCTCCAAATGCCTCTTTTCTGAGTGGTAGATCGTAATATTCAAAAAGATACTTTGTCGGAACAACATGTAAGGTTCCGATCATTGCATTGTCTTTAAAAGTACCACGATATAAAGCATTTGACAGGTTCGTTGTAACATTCAGTTCAACATTGCCTCGTTCCATCGACAGTTTTTCTAAATCAAACATGACGTCATCTGCGTTCAAAACAGTTTGTTCCAGTTTGACAGGCTGATATTCATAAGGTTGCAATGAGGTGATCAACTTACCTATGTAGACACGTTTTGGGAGAAAGATAGACTCTGATGTATCACTGGAAGATGTGATATTGCTCTCCTGAGTACCTTGCAGCATTTTAACAATTTCCGTCGTATTGACATCATTCAACTCAAGATGCATGATATCCAGATTCCTGTCAGTGAAACTTCCTTCAAATATCAATTTTGTCAAATTTGAATCAGCAAATATTTGAGCATTGATGAGTTCAAAACCATCATATCGATAAGCAATACTGTCTGCATTTAGCCTTATAAAAGAAAAATTGATATTTTTTTCGGTAAACGGATCGATACTGACTAATACATCATTAAGCTCTACCATAAAATCAAACGGTTCTGAACTCTCACTTCCGTTCGTATCGAATGATGCGATCAGTGCTTTAATCGTATCTACATCCGCACGTTCAATCTCCAGCTTAGTGATGAGTATCTTTTTTTGAAGCAATGCATTGGGATTCCATTTTATCGTTATCCTTTTTGCCAACGGTTTTTTCATAAAAGCCGGATCATCAATTTCGATTCCAGAAAATGCATTTCCGCTTATATCGGTGTAGGTTATATGGTACTCATGAGCAAATTTCTGTGCTGCTTTTTGGATAACCCAAGAAGAATTTGCAATAAAATAAATGATACTTCCAAGCGCTACAAAAAAAAGTATTGCATAGATCAAAACTTTTTTTAACCAACTGCTGTGATCTTCTATGACTTCTCTTCTCAAAATGATTGTCCTATCTGAAATGAAATACTGTAATCTGATGGTTTGTTGACATTGACCGCTACATCCAGTTTAAAAGGACCGATAGGGGTCATATAACGCACCCCCACACCGGCCGATGTGATAATATCTCCCGAAAAATCATAACTTTCAGAGGTCAGCATCGTGTTATCCGTAAATACTGCACCATAAAAATCTCCCCACACAGGATAATCCGCTTCAAAAGAAAGATTCAACATGCTTAAAGCACCTTCGATAGAGTATTCTGTTGGAGAGACAATAACACCGATCTGTCTAAAACCGTAAGCGCGGTTACTGAAGGATCCCCCTCCAAAAAATAGTCTGGATTCGGGTATCTCGTTTGAAGTCTCATCTATCACTCCGGCTTTTGCAACAGCCGCAAGGGTTAGCTCTCCAAACGAGTGGATAAGCCTTCCTTCTAAAAGTGTTTTGGTATAGGCACTGGCCTCATCATTATATGGAACACCGTATTCCAAATATCCAGAAAGGTAATAACCGTATCTTGGGTTGAGCTTTGAATCCCTTGCATCGTACACGCACTCTACATACGGATAGAAAAGCAGAAATGTCCCGTCATTGATCGCTTGTTTAAGCGCTTGGTTGTTTTTCAGGTTATCTACTAAAGCAATATCGATATTTTCGAGTGCAAGTCCTGCACGGATTCTGAATTTTTCGCGTTCATGTTCAAGATAAGCTCTGGAATAGGCTTTTTTTTCGATGAAACCTTCATATTCAAGATTTGAATATCCCAGTGTCGCTCCAAAATCCAAATAGTATCCAAAGAGATCAAACCATGCCGGTTTAAAAAAATCTGCCTGTATCAACTGTTCCCGTTGTGACCAGGCAGCCCGCAACGTTCCTTTTTGTGCATTGCCAAAAAAATTCTTTTTGATCACCTCACCCTTTATGCGAGCTCCCACATAGGTATCAAACCCTGCGCCGCCCTCCAGATGATAAGGCTTGCCTGTTTCGGTCACTGTGATATCTACGGGTACAACATTATAAAATTTACGGTCAAAATTGACCATGACGGTATCAAAAGCATCAAGCCTATAAAGATTGGCATAGGTCTGTTTGATCTTTCTGGTATCAAAACGTCCACCTTCGCGTGCAAAGACCCTTGAAATCACAACTTTTTCATCAATGCTCTCAAGCCCTGTTACATTGGTTTCTCCAAAAGTACAAACGCCTCCTTTTTTAAGCACGTATCTCAGATCGACTTGATGCGTATCCAGATCTACATAGGCCTTGGTGTCCAGATCGTAACTGCAATACCCATCTTGAAGCAATGCTTCGATGATGTCATGTTTGACCGTAATGAATTTTTTGGCTCTGAAACGTTCGCCTTTCTTTACCGTAACAAACTTTGAGATATCGTAATCGCTGCTGATATTGATATCATTTACTATTACGGGCAGATTCTCTTGGATACCTATATAGACCGTACTATTGGTCTCTTTCACCGTAAAATTGGCATCATAAAACCCTTCAGAGTCATAAAAACTTTTCAATGTCGGTTTAATAGAAGGGAGGAGTTTATCTTTCATCTTCGGGGTTTTGTCTTTCCAAAACTGGAAAAAGCTCGGCTGATCAACACCTAAAGCATCAAAAACATCATCTTCATCAAATACCTGTTGGCCAGATAGAACAACCATATGAGTAGGCAATTCTATCTCATCTGCATAAAGCGTTTGTATAAATATGATAATGAATAAAAATATTCTCAAATTAGGCATTGTTTGATCCATTCCATTTATAGATTCTATCAAAAAGAATCTAATTTAAATGATACTAAATAAGATAAATTTTTTGATTTGTTAAACTATTTTGCTATGATTACGCCATTATTAGACTTGAAGGAAAACTATTGCAAATCACTCAAAACAGGCTGATTATCTTTGCATCGCTTTTTATAGTGCTGTTTGACAATCTCTCTTTTTTTAACAATGTATTTAAAACCTATCCTTTAAATATTGAAAATATCGGCTTCATATTCTCTTTGGGTATCGTCATCTATGCTTTGACCGTGATCATGCTTAGCATGGTTTCATTTAAAATGACCATTAAACCGATGGTTATCTTTGCACTAATCAGTTCATCGCTTATCAACTATTTTATGCAAAGCTATAATATTGTCATTGATAAAACAATGATAGCCAATATCATGCAGACGGATAGCGCTGAAACATTAGACCTGATGAGTATCAAGTTGTTCGGCTATTTCTTTATACTGGGACTTGTACCTTCCTATCTGGTTTACAGGACGTCACTCATATCCCGTCCTTTGAAGACGGAATTTTCAGCCAGGATCAAAACGCTCCTTTTGCATCTTGTTTTGATCGCTGTCGTACTCTTTTCTTTTTCTAAATTTTACGCTTCTTTTTTCAGAGAACATAGAGAGCTGCGCCTTTATACCAACCCCATCACCGCTATCTATAATGTCGTTGCCTTTACCTATGAACAAGTATGGACGATCGATAAAACAGTCAAACCGTTGGGCAGAGATGCAAAAATTGAACCTCACGCCAAAAGAAAGATTATCGTAATGGTCGTTGGCGAAGCCGCAAGGGCGGACCACTTTTCATTGAACGGATATGCAAGAGAGACCAATCCGCTCCTCAAACAAGAAGATATTATTAACTTTCCGCAAATGTATTCCTGCGGCACCAGTACTGCCGAAAGCGTACCGTGTATGTTCTCTTACTTTGGCAGAAGTAATTACAACACAGATAAAGGGCTCTATACCGAAAATGTACTTGACATACTCACCCATGCGGGTGTCAATATCATCTGGAGAGACAATAATTCAAATTCCAAAGGCGTTGCAGACAGGATAGACTATATCTCCTATAAAACACCGCAAACCAATACCATGTGTGAAGGAGAATGCAGAGATGAGGGGATGCTGGTCGGCTTGGAGAAAATGATCGGACAAGACAACAATGATCTATTGATCGTACTGCACCAGATGGGCAACCATGGTCCGGCTTACTATAAACGCTATCCAAAATCATTTGAACAATATACACCCGTATGCCAAACCAGCCAATTGGAGACCTGTTCTCAGGAATCGATACAGAATGCCTATGACAATGCCATTCTTTATACCGATTATTTTTTATCAAAAGTCATTGCCCTTCTCAAAAACTATCAAGAAAATGCTGATACGGCGATGATCTATATGGCCGATCACGGAGAGTCATTGGGAGAACATGGTGTTTATCTGCATGGGTTGCCTTATTTCATGGCACCCGATGAACAGAAACATATCGGTGCTATCATGTGGTTTGGAAAAGATTTTCCTATCGATAAAAAGATTCTTGAAAAGAAAGCGGGCAACACGTATACCCATGACAATCTTTTCTCTACACTGCTTGGTTTATTCAATGTCCAAACAGAGGTGTATGATAAAAAACTGGATATTTTATCGCAATAGATCTTTTACGCTTTGAAGCGGGTCTTTACCCTCTTCGATCATAGCATAGACCTCTGCTGCGATAGGAAGATAGATCTGTTTCTCTTTGGCTATCTTATACAATGCCTTTGCGGTAGGAACCCCTTCTGCAACTTCTCCAAGCTCTTCTAATATCTTTTCTATCTTTTTACCCTTGGCAAGCCCTATCCCAACACGGTAGTTCCTAGAAAGCGTCGAGCTGGCTGTCAAAAAAAGGTCTCCCGCCCCGCCCAGTGACAGGAAAGTTTCCGTTTTTGCACCAAAAAAAGTACCAAAACGGGTCATCTCAACCAAGCCTCTTGAGATCAATGCCGCCCTTGCATTATTGCCAAGACCAAGACCGTCGCAGACACCGCCTGCTATGGCGATGACGTTCTTATAGGCACCTGCAACTTCCGCACCGATGACGTCATCGCTGATGTATCCTTTGATAAAATCCGGAAGCACATCCGCATACAACTGCGCCAGTTCAAGATTGGTCGAACTGATGATCAGTGCTGTGGGAAGAGATTGCTGCACTTCTGCCGCAAAAGAGGGGCCGGAGATAAAAGCCAATCTATCAGAAGAGACAAATTCCGAATAGATATCATTCAAAAATGCTCCTGTACTCGTCTCTATCCCTTTTGCTGCGACCAATATTTTCTGTCCCTTATCTACAAAATTCTCCTGCATCCATGAACGTACGCTTTGTGCCGGAATCGCGATGATAAGATATTCTCTGCTTAAGGCCTCATCCAATGGAACAAAATGTTCTATCTCTTTTGGTGTACGGGAATAGATCACTACATCATTTTTTTGACTATAAGCATGATAAAGTGCCTGCCCCCATTTACCGGCACCTATGATCGCTATTTTCAATTTGCATCCTTTGTTGAACTGTATATATGTTTTTCAAATGCACCCAGGTTCTCTTCATTCCCTATACACACTATCGTATCACCGCTATCAAGTTTATGGTTGATCCCTGTTGTTACAAAGATAAAATTGTTGCTCAACTCCCTATCGATCATCCCGACCAACAAAACCTTATGCTCTTCAAAACGGTATTCATCCGTCATCATCCCGTCAAGACAAGACCCTTCGGGGATCATGATCTCCCTAAACCCGATTTGGTGTTTATCATTAATAAAACCTTCCAAAAGTTTAGTAGCGACAGGACGTTTAAGAATATTGTGGATACGGTTTGCACTCACTTCATACAGGTCTATCACCTTGTCTGCACCTGCCATTTGTAGCTTTCGGGTTGTGTGAATCGAATCGGATATTGCCAAAATCGTGTTTGTTTCAAATAATGAACGGAGAGAAAGCGTCAAAAAGACGTTCAAATGTTCATCATCCATCACACAGACAAGCTGATCCTGTGTTTGGATATCAAGCTTTTTTAGATGTTCATCATTGGTCACATCGATCAAATAGGTATCTGCAAATCCGTCTTCGACTGCTTGCTGCTGCTTTTTCTCTTCGCCCTCAATAACCACAACATAAAAACCGTCTGCGCTCAATCCTTTGGCAATCGGTTTGCCGTGATTGCCGTAACCAAAGAGAAATGCACGTTTCATATTTATTTCAACCCTCCCTGGTAATTTTCCATGAAATAATTCAAACTGAGCTCTCTTCCCATTACAAGCAGTACATCTCCAAGCTGTAGTATTTCATCTTTGGACGGAATGAACATAAACTCTTCCTTATCTCTATAAATACCGATAAAAAGGAGCTTATAGGTTTTAAAATCTATCTCACCAACCCGTTTATCATGCAAGCCGTCATGCTCGTAAACCCTTACTTCATCGATACGGGCAATATTTTTTCCTGTCAGGATCGCATGCACTGCTTTATACATTGTCGGATAGGCGATTGCAGTACGTATCATCGTATATGCCACCATATTGGGAAGAAGGATATGGTCCGCTCCTGCCAGTTCAAACTTTTTAATCATCTGAGCGCTACTTGCTCTGGCGATGACCTGAATCTTGCGAGAAATACTTTTGGCATTAAGCGTGATATAGATGTTTTCCACATCACTGCTGGCAAGGCAAAGTACTGTGATTTTTGCATGTGCGGCATTAAATTTACTTAAGGTCTCGTAACGGCTGGCATCCTCCTGGATCACATCATAACCGTCTTTTTGTGCCTGTTGAGCTTTTTGCGGATCTTTTTCCAGGATGACAAAGTTATATTTTTGTCCATCTGTTTGTGCAATAAACATTTTTGCCATCTGGCCGTATCCGCATACGATCAAAAATTCCTTTTTTTTGTTGACATTTTCAATGATACGGTTCTCTTTGAGTTCTACCAGTTTCTCCGAAAATGCGGAAACGATCACCGAAGTAGCAAACGAGATCATAGCGATACCACTGACGATCGCAATCATGGATATGGAACGCCCTCCGTCTGTCACCGGAGAGATATCGCCGTATCCGACTGTCGAGATCGTCACCAAAGCCCAGTAGATACCGTCAAAAAGCGAATTAATATGCGCATTATGCTCTTCTTCCATCACATAGATTGCGAGTCCGGCTGTCAACACGATGAAAATCAGAATAAACAAAAGTGTTAAAAGTTCAAAACGTTTACTTGAAAGTACCTCGGTAAACTGTGTAATGCTTTTGGTATAACGCAAGAGTTTAAGCATCCTGAAAAGTACAAAGATACGAAGCACCCTCAGTGGTCTGTATGCAGGAAAAATCGCAAGAAGATCGATGATCGCCGAAGGTGTCAACATATAATGTATTTTTTCCATCATCCCAGTTTTAATTGCAGATGCTATTTGAAACTCTTTTCCGAGAAATTCCGATTCTTTGTGAGCATCGATTATCAATTGACTCATATCGTTATGTACCCACACTCGCAAAATATATTCGATCAGAAAAATGAGTGATACCACATAAAAATCATAATCATACATCCATTCTGGTACCGGGTTTTTTACTTCATAGATAAGAATAAGAACAGAAGAGATAATTAAAAAAACAATCGTAAGATCGAGATATTTTTTGTAGGGATTTAAAGGATTGTTGAGTATGTCCCTGACAAATGATTTGACAGATTTATACTTTTTGGAACGCAAAAGAGCTAAAGCAATGTTCAAAATAAGCTGATTCACGTTCTATCCTTTTAGATGAATTCAAAATCAATCAAGTCTTTGCTTGAGCAGGTCGTTGACCTTCCCTGGGTTTGCAGATCCTTTACTTACTTTCATGACCTGCCCGACGAAGAATCCAAACAATTTATCTTTCCCTGATTTATATTCGGCTACTTTCTCCTGGTTGTTTGCAAGGATCTCATCGATGATCGCCAGGATAGCACCATCATCACTGACCTGTACAAGACCAAGCTGATCAATGATCGCATTGATATCCCTGCTTTCATTTTCCATCATGAAATCCAGCACATCTTTGGCACCTTTACCAGAGATGGTGTCATCTTCGATTTTGGAGATCAATTCACCTAATGTTTTGGCATCCACGGGTGAGTTCTCAATGGAAATACTTGCTTTGTTAAGACGTCCAAGAAGTTCTGAAGTCAGCCATGTCACAGCAGTCTTTGGCGTAGCACCGTGCTTGAGCATCTCTTCAAAATAGTATGCCATTTCTTTATTTGCCGTGATGACCAATGCATCTTCTTTTTTAGTACCAAGTTCTTCAATGTAGCGTTTGACTTTAGCATCAGGCAGTTCAGGCATCTTCTTGGCCTCATCTATCATCTCATCCGTTACGATAAGCGCCCTAAGGTCAGGATCCGGGAAATAACGGTAATCTGCTGCTTCTTCCTTGCCTCGCATCGACTTTGTTACCCCTTTGGCAACATCCCATAAGCGTGTCTCCTGATATACTTCCTGATCATATACACCATCCTCATAGGCTTCGGTTTGTCTTTGCACCTCATAGGCGATCGCCTGTGCTACGAATCTAAAGGAGTTGATGTTTTTGATCTCAACCCTTGTTCCATAAGCCTCCTGGCCTTTTGGCCGGATCGAAACGTTCACGTCGCATCGAAATGAACCTTCCTGCATGTTGGCATCACTAATGTCAAGATAACGTACAGTCGCATGGAGTTTTTTCAAGTAAGCCACCGCTTCATCGGCACTTCGCATATCGGGCTGTGAAACGATCTCAAGAAGAGGCGTACCAGCACGGTTTAGATCGACTTTTGAGATAGCCCCTTCATGCATGTTTTTTCCTGCATCGGCTTCAAGGTGCGCCTGTGTGATACCGATACGTTTTTGTGAACCGTCTTCAAGATCGATGAAAAGCTCACCGTTTTGAACAATCGCTTTGTGAAGCTGCGTGATCTGATAGGCCATCGGGCTGTCCGGATAAAAATAGGACTTTCTGTCAAATGTAGAACGGTGGTTGACATCGGCATTGATCGCATATCCAAAACGCATCGCTTTGATCGCCGCTTCTTTGTTGACTACCGGAAGGGCTCCAGGCAAAGCCAAACATGTCGGACAGGTATTGATATTCTGATGCTCCGCAAAAGAGGTCGGGCAGGCACAGAAAAGTTTTGTCTTTGTGTTAAGCTGAACGTGAACTTCAAGACCGATAACGGTTTCAAACATAATGATTTTCCTTTAAAAGATGACTAAATAGAATTAAACTTATTATAGCGTTTTGCTTATTTAGGGCAGATGAAACTTTTTTAGATACGATACCATTCAAAAAAGGAGTGCTTATGTCTCTTTCAAAATCCACACTGACAAACGTCGTTTCACTCTTACTGATCGGATCATCCTATATCGTACCTCAAACCTATCATTCAGCCTTGCTTTATACTGGACTTTTTGCACTATCTGGAGCACTGACAAACCAGATCGCCATTCATATGCTCTTTGAAAAAGTACCCGGTTTGTATGGCTCGGGCGTCATTGAAAAAAATTTTGAGACCTTCAAAACAGCGATTCGTACGCTTGTCATGAACCAGTTTTTTACCAAAGAAAAAATCGATGCTTTTTTCCAGAAGGAAGATCAAAAGCTCGATCTTGCCCCATTGGTAGAATCTGCCGATTTCAGCCCTGCTTTCGATGCGCTTTTGGCAACCTTGATGGAATCCAAGTTCGGAGGAATGATTTCAATGTTCGGAGGGCAAAGCACTTTGGAAACCCTCAGAGAACCGTTTTCCAATAAACTTAAAAAAGCAGTAAGCTCGATCGTTGATTCAGACCTGTTCAAAACGCAGCTGCACCAACATCTGCAACATTCATCCTTGAGTGATGATTTCATGTCTGCTATCGAAAAGATCGTAACACAGAGGCTGAATGAACTTACTCCCCAAATGGTCAAAGAGTTGATTCAAAAACTGATCCATGAACATTTGGGATGGCTTGTGCTTTGGGGAGGAGTTTTTGGCGGATTGATCGGACTGGTCTCTTCTCTTGTACTTTAGAGAGTTGGTTTATGCAAAATAGCGGATGGACGCGATGCCTGATGCACCTGCTTCTTTGCAGGCTTTGATCTGTTCATCATTAAGAATACCGCCCAATGCAATGACCGGTATCGAAACACTGTGAACTACCTCCCTTAAAGCTTCTAAACCAACCGGCTTTCCCTTATTCGGTGTTTCAAAGATCGGGCTGAAGGTGACCATATCTGAACCCAAAGCCTGAGCCTCTTTGGCTTCTTGGGTTGAATGGGTACTGACTATCACAAACAAACCTTTCGATTTTGCCGTGCTGATCTGACCAAACTGATCGCTTCGAAGATGCACTCCATGCGCATTATATCTTTCTGCCAATTCTACGTCTCCATGAAGAACTACCTTGTCAAATCCAAATTTTCTTGCATGGTCTATAAACGTTTTAGCCTGTGAGGCATAATCCGCATTATACTTGTCACGATAAACGATCATCGATGCTTTATGGGCGATACGTTCAAGATCGGCATCCAAATGCTTAAAATCCAATGTTGAAGGATCGGTGACGGCATAAAAGATCATTGAATCTCTTGCTTCAGATTTTGAAGAAGTTCTTCAAGCAATCTAGTCTGCTTTTTCATCTCTTCAGCCTGTTGCTGAACCGTGATAAAATGTTCAAGCAGCAATACCGCAAACAACCCTGGCAATGCAGCAATAACCGCGCTGACAAATGCGAACAAAAAATCTGTTTGAAAAAATGATAAAAAAGAAGTAACGGCGCCGATGAGCACAAATGCCCATGCAACACCGAGTAAAAAGTTGACCACAAAGTTAAGCTTATGGCTTTGCAGTCTCATGGGAAAGTTCTATAGATTAAACTGCACCGATCGTATCTACTACCGGATTCGGCGCTTTTTCATGTTCTTCATCGATCGCTACAGCACCGGCAAGGTACACATAGATAAGGATCATAAATACAAATGTCTGCAATAATGCCGAGAAGGAAAGCAAGAGATAAGCCGGAAGTGGAGCAATCCACGGAACCAACATTAAAAGTACCCACAAGAAAAGATCATCACCCTTGATGTTACCGAAAAGTCGGAAGGAAAGAGAAACAATTCTAGAGATGTGAGAAACAATCTCGATAGGGAACATCAAGGGGGCAAGCAATTTTACAGGCCCTGCAAAGTGAGCAATATAGTGAACGATACCTTGTTTTCTGATACCTTCAAAATTGTAGTATACAAACACCATGAGAGCCAACGGCAATGTTACGTTGATGTTTGATGTCGGAGATTCAAATCCAGGGATGATACCGATCACGTTTGAAACAAAAATGAAAAGTCCGACTGTCGCTACAAGCGGTAGATATTTTCTGGCAAGTTCTTCACCGATAACATCTTTCCCCATAGAAATAACACCGCCAAGATACGCTTCCATCACGTTTTGTGCACCTGTAGGCACGGCTCTGAAACTTTTTGACGCCATTTTTGCGATAAACAGTACGATCACGGCTACCAAGATTAAATGTGCGATCAACATGGCATCGCCATGTCCGAAAATAGCACCCAAATAGGTAAATACACCTTCCATAGAACATCCTCTTCTTAGATAATATTTTGTGGATTATACCCTTTTTATACTTAGAATTACACAACAGGACTCTGCCACACAGAGGTGCGAGGGTCATAATACCTAGCTCCATATCATGAAAAAGAACACGCTGCAACTCAGCGATCGATTGGTTTTATTTTATAAAAATTCAGATTTTATAAAATTTTTAAGCTGTTTTAATTCATCTAAAGTATATCCAGTAACAATACTAAACTCGTCCCATTCTTCTTCAAATATCTGATTACACATTTTTACTAAATATTTTAGTTCCTCTTTATTTAAACTTTTTAGTATGCTCATTTGTACTTTTTCATCCCAAATGTCAAAACCACCATTTTTTACTTTAAAAATAGTAGTTTCAACATAAGGAAAATCATCAGGGTTTGCACCAAAATAAGCAATAAGACTTCCCACAGGTGCTTTTTTTTATTTCTATCATTATTTTAACTCCTTAACATAGTCTAAGCCAGTATATGTAAACAGACTCAAGTTCTTCGGATTCACTCATATCTTAAATTACAATTCCTTTATGTGTGCCAAAAATAATAAGGAAACAAAAATCAAACCAGCCCCTCCTGTCCCAGCCGATAAAGTGCAAAATCGTATTTCACAGGATCATCAGGATCAAACTTTCTAAGTGTGTCAGTAAGTTCAAGTACCGCTTTCATATCATAACTTTTGCGTTTTAGCAGTCCCAATTTTCTGGAAACCTTGAAAGTATGGGTATCCAAAGGCACCAAAAGATCTTTTTTGTCTATTTTCTGCCACAGTCCCATATCAAGTGCATCCCCTCTGACCATCCAACGCAAAAACATCAAGTAGCGTTTATAAGTTCCCGCTTTTTCGATACGTTCAGGAACATTCCCTACCAAAAAATCATACCCGTAACTCTCGTGCGGATAAAAACTTTTAAGCGTTGAAATAAGTTCCCATAAGCCATCCAAAATATCTGATCTTCTTGAATATCCCCGATAAAAAATATTCTCTAAAGTATCCTGTTCTTTAAGACGTTTTAAAGCAATGAATAGCGCTATGACATCTTCCCTTTTTTGGAATCGGTAATAGTGTTTTTGCAAAGTAGATCGGATCGTATTTTCATTTTCGTCTAATAAAGCAAAATCCAAACTATCCAGAAATGCGATGATGCGATGGGCATTTCCGTAAGCGAACAAGGCACAGATAAGCGCGATGGATTCATCCCTGTAGCGGGAAGCGATCAAGAGAGGATCAGGTTTTTCATAGGAGAGTTCAAAGTGAGTATTTCTCTTTGCCACTTCGGTATCCAGGAGTGCTTTAAGTTTGGATAGTTTCATTATGAGAAAATAGATTAAAAAGTAAAGTGCTCGCCAAGATAATATTTGCGGACATTTTCATCTTTTGCTATCTCATCGCTGCTTCCTGATGCTAGCATCTCACCGCTTCGCATGACGTAGGCTCTGTCACAGATACCTAACGTTTCACGGACATTATGATCAGTGATCAAAATGCCCATCTCCAAATCGACCAACTGCTTGATAATGTTCTGGATATCCAGTACTGCGATGGGATCGACCCCGGCAAACGGTTCATCAAGCAACAAAAATTTCGGTTCCCCGACCAAAGCTCTGGCGATCTCAACCCTTCTTCTCTCACCGCCGCTTAAACGTATCCCCTCGCGGTTGCGGATCGGTTCGATATTGAAGATCTCCAAAAGTTTTTCGATCCGTGGAGCGATAGTCTCTTTTGGAAGCTTCAATGCTTCAGCAGCGATAAGCAGATTCTCTTCAACCGTAAGATCCTTAAAGATACTTGACTCTTGTGGAAGATACCCAATGCCCAATTTTGCCCTGCTGCTAAGCGGCAAAGTTGTGATATTTTTTCCATCAAGCAGTACTTCTCCGCCGCTTACACCTGTCAAACCGCATACCATGTAAAATGATGTGGTCTTACCGGCTCCATTCGGCCCCAACAGTCCTACGACCTCTTTGCTTTTCACTTCCAAAGAGATATCATGTACGATTTTTGTTTTCTTGATCGTTTTTGAAAGATGGTTGGCCTGAAGTGTATGCATCAGTTTTCTATCCTATAGTCTCGTTCATTGCCGACCGGTTCGATCGTAACCATTGCCACATTATAGCCTGCATTTTTGAGAAACTCCCATAATGCATCACTTCCCCATTCTACCATGTGCCAGCCCTCTTTCTCAAACTCTTCGAACAATCCCATCTGCATAAACTCTTCATGATCTAGACGATAGAGGTCATAATGATAGAGATCCTTTTCATAGCAGTGCTGCAAAGAAAAAGTAGGCGAAGTCACTTCACCCTCCACCCCTCTTCCTTTTGCGATCGCCTGAGTCAGGGTCGTTTTACCGGCAGCCAGATCACCCCTTAAAAAGATGATGCAATTCTTAGGTAGATTGGTTTCCAGATAGGTGACTACCTTATCAAGTTCACCCAATGCCGCCCTGATCGCTTTCTCCACTGTTAGTTTCCTGACAATTTCTGGCTTATTTGAGCCATCACTTCCAAATGGAATGCAGCTTTTTTGCTTTCAATACCCTCTCTTGCCATAGCAATAGCCTCTTGCATATCACGTACGTTGCCATCAGCAAAAAGAGCAAACGCCGCATTTAAAATCACGATATCTCTTTTAGGGCCCTCTTCATTACCAAGAAAGATATCTCTGGTGATCTGTGCATTGACATGTGCATTACCGCCTAATATCGCAACTTTTGGCGCATAGGCAAAACCGAATGCTTCAGGATTGATCTCACCTTCACTGATACGTCCGTTTTCCAGATAGGCAAAGGATGTTCTGTCAGAAAGAGAGATCTCATCCATCCCGTCATGGCTGCTGACGACAAATGCCCTTTTGGCATCGAGTTCCAAAAGGGCATCCGCCATACGCTTGATATAGCTTGGATCAAAGACACCCAAAAGGTATTTTCTAGCTCCGGCAGGATTGGTCAAGGGACCCAAAATGTTGAAAATCGTACGATGGTCGATCGATTTTCTTATCGGCATGATATGTTTCATAGCGGGATGATGGTTCATCGCAAAGATAAAACAAAATCCTGTCTCTTCGAGCATCTTGACCTGATTTCCCACCGAAAGGTTAAGATTGATCCCCAATGCTTCCAGTACATCGGCTGAACCTGAATTGCTGGTAATGCTTCTATTCCCATGCTTTGCAACGGTACATCCCAATGATGCAAGCAACAGTGAAACCGTTGTCGAGATATTGAAACTACCGCTTCTATCCCCACCTGTTCCGACAACATCGATAGCTTTTTCCCTGAGTTCATGAGAAAGCGGCAGTTTAACGGAGTGATCCCTCATCACTGAAGCTGCTGCTGCAATGTCTTCGGCACTTTCACCTTTTTCGTAAAGATCTATTAGAAATTGACGCGCTTCATTTTGAGTCATTTCATTATTGAACAGTCTTTCAAATTGCACTCTCGTATTCATCTTATTCTCCATCTAGTTCTTCTACAAAAGCATCTTTTTGTGTTTTTGGAACGGTTTTGGTTGTCGGAATTTGAAGTACCTTGTAGGATTTGCTGCCCTTAAGATATGCAATAGTGACGATATCCCCCACCGCAACATTCTTGGATGCTTTGGCGACAATACCGTTTACCGATACAACACCGCTTTTTAGCATATCGGTAGCAACGGTACGACGTTTGACGACATTGACAGCACTCAACCACTTATCGACTCTCAAATTTATTCCTTAAATTTATCTGCCTTCACGGTTTCAATCCAACCGTTCCGGTTCCAAACCTACAAACAACAAGCAATTGTTGTTTGCTTGACGGTTTTTCATTGCTTGAACTCCATTTCTGCGGCCTTGGCAGCCGTAATCCCTTTGAGGGTAAGCTGCCCGTTTGAAAGATACATCTCTGCCTTTAGCTCCTTAAATACCCGTTTGGCTTCTTTAAGGGTATACATTCCCGTATCCACAAGCATCAGCATGACATCATTGAGTGTTTCATCAGGCTGTTTTTTCAAGATGCCCAACAAGGTCACCTTTTTGAGAAGTTCCTCCTCGTTCATACCTCATCCTTTTCATTCATTCTTCTCTTCCAAAAGAAGAGAAATCGCGGATAGCCGCATGAGTGCTGCCGAAGCAAACGCAGCGTTAGCAATCTAAATCTTTAATGAAGATCTGCGTTCAGCTTGACCTCTCTGGTACTTCTTCTGGCAATGATCTCACCGGTCAATGAATTTTGTCTATAATGAATACCGTTAAGTCCTTGCAGTTCTTCAGCTTTAAAGGTCGTTTTTGTTTCGAGTTTTGCTTGCGGGTTGGCTGCTTTGATCTTCTCAAGTTCTTCTGGCGCGATTTTGATCTTTGTACCTGCCAAGATCGCGATACCGGCATCTACGATACATGCATCACCAAGGGGAAGACCTGTAACGGAGTTTGCACCAAGCAATGTATTTTCACCGATGCTGATAGGATTACCGTCAGTTCCTGAAAGTACACCCAGGATACTTGCACCTCCACCCACATCAGAGCCTGCTCCGACGATCGCTGAACTTGAGATACGCCCTTCCACCATCACCGGTCCGAGTGTACCTGCATTGAAGTTGATGTAGGAAGCTCCCGGCATCACGGTCGTACCTGCTGCAAGCTGTGCACCCATACGAACTTTTGAAGCTTCAAGGATTCTTGTGTTGTCAGCCGGAATGATATGCTGCAGGTATCTTGGGAACTTGTCGACGGAATCGATTGTAGGGAATGTCCCGTTAAGTTTCATCTCTATCTCATGGTCCCTTAAGTACTCAAGCTCATATGGCGTATTGCCAACCCATGCCACATTGTTCAAAAGCCCGAATGCCCCATTAAGGTTGATGCCTCTTAGCGGTGCTTTACCAAGTGAAAGTGCATAAAGTTTGAGATAAACCGCTTCAACACTCTGAGGATTGGTATCTTCGAACAAAAATACGATTCTAAAATTCTTACCGATATCCTTCATCGCTGCCAATGCTTTGATAACCTGTACATTTTTATGTGCATCACCGTTTGCTTCCCCAAGATAAGGAGCAAATGCGGCCATTGCATTGTTAACAAAATCATCATTGACTGTAGCAACGAACTCAGAACCTGAAAAATCCACTTCGCATCTTGCTTCCTGCAATGCCTTGATAAAAATAGCAGCTGAGCCGAAATTCTCTTTCCAGTTGACCAAACCGAAATTTGCCTGAAGGATCTTCTCAGCGTTCTTTTGTCCTCTGTCCACTCTGGCGATACCAAACGCCATCGGCTCTTTATAATTTGCTTGTGAGGTAACCTCTGCAACGAGTTTTTTAAATTCATCTGTTGATGCGACTGTATGTATAGCCATATCGTCTCCTGTTTTCTCAATGATTTTGAGAGTATTATACTTTGTTAGGTTGAAATTTCATGGACATCGCGCATCATCTCGAACCAATCACGCCTAAAATGTTTCCTGATATAAGCCTCTTCATGCGGGATAGTGCAATTGGTGCAATCCTGATGCAAAGCATCCTTGCTTTCAAATACTCCACCATCTTTTGAGTTGATAAAACAGTAGCTGAAAAGTGTTTTCCCCTTCTTGTTAGAAAAGCCTTCATCATTAAACCGAAAATTTGGACAGCCGCACAAATAGCAGTTAAGTTCTTCCATCTCATGGCACTTTTTATTTTCTTGATATAAGTAACAAAAGTCCGGCTCCTTTTTGACCATATTCTCGAACCTGAAATATGCAATGACCTTATCCCTGCTTAAATGGTTTAGTTTCTCCATAATAGCACGGTGTTTTTTGCCATGTGCTTCGAACCAGCTTAGATATGTCACGATACTCCTTTTATATGCTTAATTCCATCTTTTAACCTCTAAAACTAAGAATAATTATAACCCACTTTGTGTACAATCCGCCTCATGAAACATCTTAAAGGCTATACCAGACGGTATTTTTCATTAGCGATCATCGCGATGTACTCAACCCTACACAAGTTGTGTACGCTTGACAGCAACCATCAGTACCATCAAAGTGCCTACAAAAATCAAGAGTACAAAACCTCTCCTCCAAGCGATTCATTATCCCTTCCAACCTTTTAAACCCGGACTGTTTAAATCGATTTATTCATATCGATTCTTTAATACACTAGAACCTATAAAACAAAAGGAATATAATGAATCAACCTAGTATCAAACTATCACTCATCCCGGCATTACTTTTCGCTACCAACCTTCTTGCAGAGGAAACGCTTGAGCCTATTACAGTCGTCTCTTCGAACAAAACTGAACAATCCATCCAGAACACAACTTCCAATGTCGAAGTGATCACCGCCGAAGAGATAGAAGAAAGAGGCTACCAAAGCGTTGCAGAAGCGATCGAACATATTGCAGGTATCAGCGTGACACATGCAGGAGGACTTGGACAGCAAACTACATTTTTTGTTAGAGGTGCAGATGCCGGAAAAGTGCTCGTTCTTTTAGACGGTATGCGTTTGAACGATCCTAGTACCACTGACGGACGTACCCTGCTTGACTCTTTTACAACCAATGCCATTCAGCAGATCGAAATCATTAAAGGAGGCTCAAGCAGTATCTGGGGATCCAATGCAAGTGCCGGAGTCATCAATATCATCACTAAAACACCCAAAGAGGGAATACATGGCTCATTGGCTGCGACATACGGTTCCTATAATACCAGAGGCTTAGATGCAGACATTGCATATAAAGATGAGAAATTTACCGCACAATTTCTAGGCGCACTACTGAAAACAGACGGATTTTCAGCTTTGGCACCAAGAAATGCTGAGGATGACGGCTATACCAACAAAAATGCCAACCTCAAACTTGGATATGCATTTGATGCAAACAATAAGCTGATGATCAACTATAACCATATCAAAACTAAAACAAAGTATGATGACCAGTATTCTGCCAACGGCGCAAATGATGACTATAGCCATGCCGATTCAGACCAGCAAAACCTTGCAGCCGACTACCGATATAGTCAGGGTAACTACGAAGCAACACTTCATGCAAGCAAAGGCACCTATGATAGAAACTACTATACAACCAGTGACTATTGGGGAGACGGCGTCAACCACTATCATGCCCTGATTAAAGAGTACAGCTTCATCAATGCCTATACCTATAATGCCAACGGCAAAGCCGTTTTGGGATTTGAGTATAAAGATATCGACGGTTTCAACCAATATAATGACTATCCTGCCAGTCAATCCGATTATCGCAATAAAGCGATATTTTTATCCAATACCTATCTTTTAGGCGGAACAACACTGCTTGAAACCAATCTCAGACACGATCATTATGATGCATTTGAGAGTAAAACCACCTATAAGATCGGTATCAAACACGATCATCCCTCACTGCCGGGTTTTGCAACCGGTGCAAACTACTATACCTCTTATGATACTCCTAGCTCCTATCAGCTTGCCAATCCGGTATTCGGTACGCTGCTCAAACCTAGCTATACAAATGGATATGAACTTTATGCCCGTTACAAAGAGTGGTTCAGTGTAACCTATTTTGACAATAAGATAGAAGATAACATTGATTATGATATGGCAAACTGGGGATATTACAACGTAGACGGCACATCCAAATTCAAAGGTCTTGAACTTGCTTCAACCTACACAATGCCGGATATCGGCCTTGTTTTCTCCGGCAACTATACGCACCTTTTCAAGTATGAAAAAGAGGATGGCACACCGCTCATCAGACGTCCTAAAGATACACTTAATGCTTCTGTAGACTATTACACCGATTCGCAAATACATTATGGCATAGATGCCCAATACATTGGAAACAGAGAGGAATTTGGACATGATACAGGTAATTACACCCTCTGGAATTTGAATTTCGGTACACCGATCATGAAAGATACCGATCTTTCTATCCATGCCAAAAACATCTTTGATAAAGAGTACCAATCGGTTTATGGCTATGCGACTGAGGGCAGATCAGTCTATGCAAGGATCAAATACAGTTTCTAATTGTATATACCGTTACGGTGAAATACCGAACGGTTCCTAATCTGATCTTTCAACCTGGCAAATAAGGTATAATAACTCATGTTAACATTGATCCCATCCTGGTTTATACGGTACAAGTTTTTCAATTCACTTTTTTTGGGGCTTAGCGTAGGAGCTATTTTTACGCTCTATGTGCCTCTCCAGCCTTCGGTCTATTCATTGGGCGGTGTGATGCTGGCACTCGGTACGCTTCTGGTAGCACGTCTTTACCATACCATCCTAAATGCGAAATGGTTTTTTATCATTTCTCTGGGAGTGGAGATCATCCTGCTTTTGGCAATGTGCTATTTTCTGATCGATCCTTATACCTATCATACGGCTCTTTTACTTTATATCGGTTATCAAATGACATTTGTTTTTGGGAACTATCTTTTAAGGGTAGAAACACTATTATTGGAAAAAGATACTCTTTTAACGCAAGTCGATACCGCCAAACAGTTGGGCTATCTTTTGGGAATGGGGGTTTCCTATCTCTCTTATAAGATTTTGACACATTTTGATATTTCAGACAACCAAACACAGGTGTATGATCTTCATTTTCTGCTCATTGCCATTGAGATCATTGTCATAGGATTGATCTTCAAAAGTTTCCAGCGTATCGTCAGTGATTAGTCGTGAAAATCGATGATGCCGTAGCGTTCGTCCTCAACTTTATTTTTCGCTTTGCGTAAAGTAGCATAATCTGCAGCATCGCCATCAATTACAACCGGGGTACCTATCTGGGCCCAAGTATACATTTTTTGTGCAAAACCGTTTTGTAAACGGATACATCCGTGGGAATCAGGCCAGTGTGGGACATAGCCTAAATGCATTGCGATACCGTCATTACTTAAACGCATCATATAAGGCATCTTGGCCCCGCCGTTTGGCTTTGGCCAGAGATTTGAAACATAATCACGTTGCTTCTCCAATATCCTAAAAGAACCGTTTGGCGTCTCCAACCCTTTTTTACCCGAAGAAATACGCCCGTCAAAGACGATATTGCCATCTTCCAATGCATAGGCATGCTGAGACGAGAGATCGATAATGATCTCTTTATTTGCCCAAAGCATAATCGTCTGTATCAATACACTTAAAATGATAAAATCCCGTTTTATCTTCATTCTTTTCTCATTTTCATCACTGTTTTATCAATTCCACCCTTCTATTTTTTGCCTTTCCGTCTTCAGTATCGTTGGATGCTACCGGTGCAAGCGGCCCGACACCGAAGCCTTTTAAACGTTTTGAATCAATATGCTCCTCTTTGATCAAAAAATTTACGACAGACTGCGCTCTTTTTTGGGAAAGGTTTTGGTTATGCTGTAATGTACCCGTATTATCTGTATGACCGACGACATAAAGCGTTAAAGACGGGTCATTATCCAATAATTTTGCAATTTCATCCAAAACAGGCTTTGACTCCGGTTTAATATCTGCTTTGTCCACATCAAAATAGATGCCATAGAGTGCAATATGGCCCGATACCTGTATCTCTTTGGACATTGCCTCTGCATCAACTGTAACCATGTTTTCATCCATTTTGGCCGTCTCCAAGACCTCAATCAATATCGTCACTTTCTTCGATGCCCATTGCGGTTCGCTTTGTGCATTGAGGGCAATATAGACAATAACATAAATATCTCCTTCATCACGGCTTAATTTGGCGACCATTAAACGTTGATCATTAGGAATTGAAAAAACATTTGGAAGATCACGGGAGTTTTTCAAAGCCCTCTGTGAAGACCAAATCACCTGATGGAACAGTCTGCCGCACTCATCATCTCCAAAACAGGAAAACCGTTTTTCAAATCCTGCTTTTTGAAATTCATTTTCATAATTTTTATATATCTCTAAAGTCGAACGCTCTGTTGGTGCAAGATACAAAATTCGCGTCAATCTCCCCTCAACCCTTTCTTCTTTATCGTATTGCACCTTGTCCTTCAAGACAGCTTTTCCAAGAGGCAAAACAAGCTCTCCATATTTCTGATGATCATAGCCGACAATCGTAGAATCTTGGTATCTGGATATCATAGGATGGTCTTTACTTCCAGGAATATCTTTCGCATAACCCATAGTAGCATAAATCAAAACCACTATCATCACACGTAACAATTTTTCAAACATTACTATTCCTTCTCTATTTTTTCAATTGCTTTTATCGCTAAAGATTTCTCTATCTCTATGTGTTTCTGTTTATCAGAATTGCCAAAACCAAGACCAACCATCACACCAAGCAAAACACCTTTTGATCTGAGCAACACATGAAGCCCTGCTCCTGCCTTTAGGCCACTGCCTCCGTAGTAACTCTCATCTCCTATACCCTCTACAGGCTCGACATGTTCAATAAATTCCTTGTTATTGGCAAATTGATCAGCTACTTTCATCCTTGCTTCTTCATCCGATGCAATAATGAGCTGTACAAATTTCATATCCTCCCCATCGGCTTCCCAAAAACAACGTCTTATCCCCAATGGATTGGCGGGCTTCAAATCATGTGTCGTTCTTTTTATAATTGATTTTGGGAAGATCGTCTGAATATCTTCTGTTGTCAAAAGTTCGCAAGGATCATATATTTTAGAACTGCCCTCTTGAGAGTACAGCAAAGAAGAAAAAATTATCAACATTAACAAAAAAGATTTCATCACACCATAGCCCTTTTTATTGAAAATATTGTTAATAAAAATATCAATATGATAATATCTCACACTTTCTGTTTATCTTTGATTAAATACACTGTTTTTGATTTTTTTATAAATGTTAAATTTACCTCATATCAAGCAAAAATTTTTTTCATTCGATCAAACAATACTGCTGCTATCCCTTTTGGTTTAGCCAGATATTCGATATACTGGTTGTAACTCATTCGTTTTTCTTCCAAAAAGCCTCGCAGATATTCTAGGGATGCATCCATCCCATGATTTTTTTTCAATTTCTAGCATTTTAGTATACAAAGGCTCAATTGCCTCAATCACATGCTTTGGAGCAGCCTGCCTGAATGCAATATAATTGCGTATTTTTCCTTCCATGTCTCTTTTAATGTCAAAATCCGTAGTCACCCAATAATGATCTCCATTCTTTGCGAGATTTTTGACTACCGCCATAATATTTCTCCCATTTTTTATACTATCCCACATTAAATAAAAAACGGCACTCGGCATTTCTGGATGTCTGAGGATATTATGTGGAGATCCGATTAATTCTGTTTCTTTATATCCGGATATCTCAATAAATTTATCGTTTCCATATGTTATAACACCTCTTGGATCAGTTTTGCTAACAATCATATCTTTTGGATTTAACTTAATTTCCCTACCGCTTGGATATGGATGATTCATTTTTATTCTCCCTTTCTTCTTATAGTTAGTGTAATAACAATTTTTTATCACAATTATTATTTTAATATATAATGGTAATATTTGATAGTGTAAAACAAAGTTCGCAATTTTCATTTACGATACCCTTTCAGAAGAAAGAAACGGAGAGTAAAATGAGAATTGATGAACGAGAGCTGTTTAAAAGTGTCATGGTAG
>JACXUM010000045.1 GCA_014763895.1 Campylobacterales bacterium | reverse complement strand
TTTGCTCATCTTTTTTCCTTTCCTAAATTCCTCATTTATTGTATCATTTAGGAATAAGAAATGCTTAAGTCGCTGTCGAAATTTTCCGGGACATTATATCCAAACTCCAAAACCGGAATATATTCCCGAGTATTTCATAACAAGCTTATCATTGTTAACATATTCTGAGAATTCACAAAAAAATGGTAAACCGCCGTATGGTCTCACTTCCACATTTGAGCCGATAATATCCTGCGTGGAGTTGAGCACTTTGATTTTGATACTTGAAGGCCACCAAAGAGGATAAGACGTGATGTCTGAAATAATCTTCCATATTTGTTGAATTGAAAAGGGTACTGTAATGGAATTCAGAGAGTGTATCTGTTTCATTGTGCATCCTAACGGTTGAATACACCAATAAAGTGCCTACGGCACTTTATTGGCTCCTCTGATTTGTTATCTTATTCTCCATAATGTGACCACATTCTAGAAACTCTCACTACTTTATCATCTTCTCTTACTTCATAAACCAGTCTATGTTGTATATTTATTCTTCTTGAATACGAACCGTTTAAGTTTCCTACCAATTTCTCATAAGGTGGTGGTTTTTGAAAGGGATCCTTTCTTATGATTTCAATAAGCTCTTTAGCTTTTTTATCTAAATTGGCACTTGTTAATTTTTTAGCATCTTTTAGTGCTAATTTACTGTAAAGTATTTTATACTCTACCATTCTATATTTTCACTAAACTCTTCGTCGTTAGCATTCATTGATTCCTGAATCGAAGAAGCCATATTTGGTATAGAATTTAAATAGAGTGTTTCTTCTATTGCGTTCCAGTCTTCTTGTGAAAGCATCACTACATTGTTCCTTTTTCCTGTAATAAGCACTGGCTCATGAGTTAGTGCTGTTTCATCCATAACATTGTATATATCTGCTCTGACTTGGCTTACTGTCATAACTTTTGTCATAAACAACCCTTTAAATAGATTTCTTCTATTGTACTTAATATCGTACGCTTTGTCAATA
>JACXUM010000012.1 GCA_014763895.1 Campylobacterales bacterium | reverse complement strand
ATTTGGTCTCTGAAATGTGGGCAACTTTTATATACTTGTTTTTCATCGGTATTATCGTACTCCTAAAGCACTTTAATATCTCTAAACTAGTCAAGCCCCAAAAAGAAAAACGTTGTTTCACAATTGTGCGGACGTTACTTTCAGCGTATGCTTCGCAATATGCACGCTTTCATAACTGCACATGAAGTGTGAAACAACAAAGGTATCTAAGTAATTTTGGACGGGGTTGTTTTTTATACTTTTACTTTAAAAGTGTAAAAAGTTTATCCCTTTTATGCTATCATCCATCCATAAAAAAATGTTATCTAAAGGAATAAATATGAACGTGTCTTTAGCGTATCTTGGAGATAAAAAATTTGAAGCGACAACCAATAAATCTTCCTACATTATGGACTGTAAAGTGATCACACCGGTGGAGTATTTTGCGACGGGTATCATCGGATGTACTGGGATTGATCTCGTGGTGATGGCAGAAAAGGACGGGTATGCGGTGAACAACTATAAGGTGAGCGCCCAGATTGAGCGAACCACTTCTGCGCCGATGAAGTTCAACTCGATCCATATCACTTATGATTTTGAAGGTCCTTTTGATGCGCAGAAGGCAAGACGTTATATCTTGGCTTCTTTGGAGAGCTACTGTACGACGATCAATTCGATCCGTGATTCGGTAAAGGTAAGCTATACGATCATTCATAACAGTCAAAAGATCGCAGATAAAGAGAGCATTGCATCAGGTGGAGGCAGTGCTATGGGATTTGATGACGGCTTTGGCGGGGCTTGTTGTTCTTAGGAGCAGAACGAATGCGCCCGCAGCTTTTAGATAAAGTTGTGTGCGTCCTCATGGGAGTGATCCCATATGAGTTTTCCGCCCCCAAGCAGATGGAAATGAAGGTGCCGAACTTCCTGTCCCCCGTCTTCACCGTTATTGGTAACAAGACGGTAACCGGTATTGTCGATGCCGACCTTGGAAGCGACTTCCTGGATGAATGTCGTCATACCAGACATCGTCTCCGCGCCGACCTCCTGGAAACAGTCTACATGCTGTTTTGGAATGATCAGGATATGGATCGGTGCTTTGGGATAGAGGTCGTTAAATGCTAAAAAATGTTCACTTTCATGGACGATGTTACCCTGTATCTCTTTGTTGACGATCTTGCAAAATATACACATTCAAAAATCCTTTTATCTTCTTTTAATACGGGTTAGATTATAACACAAAAACCGTTTATATAGTTTGCGATGGCATCTAAGATAGGGTGTTTAAATCCCATTATTAGTTAGTTTTCGATAAAATCACGATAATACATAAGCCCAAATTCGGGATAAGACAGAGGTTCAATGGAAAATTTACAAGAGAAGATACTTCAGGCTGATTCGCTTGAAGCACTGGAAAAAGTCCGGGTTGAATTGTTCGGTAAGAAAGGGCTACTGGCTGTAGAGTTTGCAAAGCTCAAAGATGTACCAGGCCCAGAGAAGAAAGCATTTGCTGAAGGTTTGAATGAGACCAAAGCGAAACTTCAGGCGGCGTTTGATGAGCGTTATGAAGCCTTGAAGGCAAATGAGATCGAGAGTATGCTCAAAAGCGAAGCGATCGATGTGTCGCTTTACAGCACTTTGGCTGCCAAAGGTGCGCTGCATCCTGTGATGGAGACGATGGATAAGATCATTGATTATTTCGTCGCATTGAATTTTGCAGTGGAGAGCGGACCGATGGTGGAAGATGACTTCCATAACTTCGAAGCGCTGAATCTTCCAAAGTCACACCCGGCAAGGGATATGCAGGACACCTTCTATTTTAACGACGGAAGCCTGCTTCGTACCCATACTTCACCGGTACAGATCAGGACGATGATGACGACCAAACCGCCAATTCGTATGATTGCTCCCGGGACAGTATTTAGAAGAGACTATGACCTGACACATACGCCGATGTTCCACCAGGTAGAAGGTCTTGTCGTAGAAGAGAAAGGCAAGGTGAGCTTTGCCAATCTCAAGGCGATCCTAACGGATTTTTTGCAATATATGTTCGGTAATGTGGATGTACGTTTCAGACCGAGTTTCTTTCCTTTCACTGAACCATCTGCGGAAGTGGATATCTCCTGTATCTTTTGTGCAGGTAACGGGTGCCGTGTGTGTTCCGGGACAGGATGGCTCGAGGTGCTTGGCTGCGGTATCGTCGATCCAAACGTCTTTAAGGCAGTAGGATATGAAGAGGTCAGTGGCTATGCATTCGGTCTCGGGGTCGAGCGTTTTGCGATGCTGATGCATAAAATACCGGATCTAAGAAGCCTCTTTGAAGGTGATATTCGTTTGTTGGAGCAGTTTAGATGATAGTAACAAGAAGTTGGTTGAATGAATTTATCGATCTGAGCGATGTCTCAAACGAAAAGCTGTATGAAACCTTTAACTCCATCGGGTTGGAAGTGGACAGCATCAAAACGATAGAGATTCCCCAAAAGGTTGTTATCGGGAAGATCCTCTCTTGTGAAAAACATCCCGATGCGGACAAACTGAACGTTTGTCAGATCGATGTGGGATCGGGTACAAGACAGATCGTGTGCGGTGCGGCAAATGTTGTGAATGCAGAGTATGTTGCCGTGGCAACGATAGGAGCAGTACTTCCGGGTGATTTTGAGATTAAACATGCCAAACTCAGAGGTGTAGAGAGCGAGGGGATGGTATGTTCGGCAACTGAGCTTGGATTGCCGCCGTTGGGCGAAGGGATCATGATCCTTGATGAGAGTATCGGTGAATTGGTAGTCGGGAAAGAGTTCGGTGAGTATGAAAAGATCGCCGATACGATCATAGAGATCGAACTGACCGCCAACAGAGGAGACTGTCTGAGTATTTATGGTATTGCCAGAGATCTGAGCGTTGCTTTGGAAAAAGATATTAAACCTTTTGACTATAAGCAGGAAGAAAGGATGAAACTGGGTATCGCAAGGGAGGCTGAGATCCATACTTCAGGCGAGATGGAGGCCGACCTAAGATACAAACTGGCAAGCATTGAAGAAATGCAGAGCAGCTTTATCGTTGCGCTGCGCCTGGCTTTGGTGGATATCCAAACTGAGGGTCTCCTTTCAAGCATGCTCTCCTATGCGATCCATGCAACCGGTGTGATACTTCGTGCATACGATAGTGAATGTTTTCGCAATGAAGAAGGAAAGATCGTCGTACGGCCTACAGCAATAAGAAAAGGGATTATCGAGGTGCGAGGCGATAAGAGTTCATACGGTATCGTGGGGGTCAACCAGCTAAAAGAAACCATCGCGAATGATGATACGAAACAAGTGCTCTTTGAGGCAAGCTATATCAATCCTGAGAGATTGGTTGATGCGGTTTACCAAAGTGATATGAACAAAGATGAACTTTACTATAAAACATCAAGAGGTAGCAGCCCTGACCTTAGTTTTGGGCTTGTATATCTGGCTTGTCTAATGGACAAAAATACCCAGATCAACTGTTATGAGGGTTCTTTGGATGTGCATGTTCAAAGAGAGAAGAACATTCTTCGTGTCAATGTTCATGAGATCAATGACATCATAGGACAGGAGATCGAGATCAACAGAATAGTCTCTATCTTAAAACATCTTGGTTTTGATATCAATGCAATCGGAGATCATGTCATCACTGCAGCCGTCCCGATGTTCAGACATGATATCGTCAATATCCAGGATATTGCCGAAGAGATCGTCCGTATTGTCGGGATTAATCATATCAAAGCCAAACCGTTGGCATTTGTTGAAAAAAACCGTTTGAATGATACGACAAACCGTTACAAATACAAGAAGACGCTTAAAAACCGTGCAGTGGGTGTTGGATTTTTTGAAAATGTCTCTTATGTCTTCTCTGAGAAGTCTGTGTTGGAGCGTTACGGATTCATAACCGTTGAGGAAAGCCTCGAACTGACCAACCCGATCGTTGAAGAGCTCAATACGCTCAGAAGTACCATTTTAGTCAATCTTTTAGCAGCGGTCAAACGAAATGTCAGCTATACCAAAAAATTGATCCCGCTTTTTGAGATAGGTGCGGTATTTGACGCCCAGCGTCAGCAAAAAGAGGTGATTTCGTTTGTTTTCACTGGATATACAGGTAGTGAAAACGTCAGTAACAGCGGAAAACCCAAATTGATCGATTTTGCTGCATTCATACAAAAGATAGGATCAGTCGTTGGTGCTTTTGAGTTGGTTCCTTGTACATTTCACAACGGCCTGCTTCATCCGTATCAGTCAGCGGACATCCTTGTAGATGGAAAGGTTTGTGGTTTTGTAAGCAAATTGCATCCTACAGTTCAACAAAGCTACGGGATTCCCGATACGTTTGTAGCGGAAGTCGATCTGGATGCGCTGCTTCCAAAACATACCAATGCCAGAGCGATCTCCAGATACCAGGGGGTCTATAAAGACCTTAGTATCGTGATTGATCAGAATATATCGTACTATGAAGTGGCAAAAGCACTTGGGACATTGGATCTGCCGATGCTCAAAGACAGCTATCCTGTTGATATTTATGTTGACGAGAAGCTGGGAGATAAAAAAAGTCTGACGATCCGTTTCTTTATCCAGTCGATGGAAAAAACGCTTGAAGAGGGCGATATCGAAACGGTGATGAGCGAGATATTGGAAACGCTGAAAGTTGCATGCAAGGCAGAACTGAGATGAAAACAGCACAGATAGCCCCGGCAGCAAAAGAATTTGACCTTATTTGTGGGGATATCGCAGCGGACAAATCGATCTCCCATCGATGTGCCATGTTCTCACTTTTGAGTGACCACCCTTCACATATCCGTAATTTTCTGTTGGGTGAAGACACGCTCAACTCCTTGAAGATCGCATCACAACTGGGGGCTGAGGTGAAAAGGGAAGGAAGCGAGGTTTGGATCACTCCTCCTGCCAAACTTACTGAACCCGATGATGTGCTTGACTGTGGAAATGCAGGAACAGGTATGCGTCTTTACTGTGGATTGCTTGCAGGGATCGATGGAAGTTTTGTGCTCACCGGTGACAAGTATCTGCGCCATCGCCCGATGAACCGGGTTGTTAAGCCATTACGCGAGATCGGTGCGAAAATAGATGGAAGGCAGAACGGCAACCTTGCACCGTTGTGTATACGTGGTGGAATGCTCAAAGCGTTCCGTTATGAATCCCCGATCGATTCTGCGCAGGTCAAATCGGCTTTGATCCTGGCAGCACTGCAGGCAGATGGGAAGAGCTATTATAAAGAAGAGCTTCTCAGCCGTGACCATACCGAGCGGATGCTTCAGGGAATGGGAGCAGAGGTAAGATTGCTGGAGGATGGATGGATCGAGATCACGCCGCTTGGTGCACCACTTAAGCCTTTGGATATCACCGTACCGGCAGATCCCTCCAGCGGATTCTTTTTTGCGGTTGCCGCCGCCATTGTTCCGGGCTCATCGGTCATTATCAAGAACGTTACGCTCAATCCTACCCGTATCGAAGCATATAAGGCGTTAGAGAGAATGGGGGCAAAGATCGAGTATAGGCTCAAAGAGGATGTCTATGAACCTATCGGGGATATCCAGATCAGTTACAACGGGAAATTAAAAGCGGTCGATGTGGATAGCCGTATCGCCTGGCTGATAGACGAGCTTCCGGCACTTTCCATCGCAATGGCGGTGGCAGAGGGTACCAGTAGTGTGAGAAACGCCGCAGAGCTTAGGGTTAAAGAGAGCGACCGTATCACATCGGTACTGAATGGGTTGAATGCCTGCAGCATCAAAACGGTTGAGCATGAAGACGGCTATGAGATCATCGGCGGAATGATACATCAAGCAGTCATCGATTCGCACGGAGACCATCGTATCGCGATGAGTTTTGCGATCGCTGGGTTGATAGACGGTATGAAGATCGAAGACATTGCATGTATAGACACCTCGTTCCCGAATTTCTTTGAGATTCTTTCTCAGATTACGAAGGTAGAGTTATGAAGATACAGTTGGCTTCCAGTTACGGTTTTTGTTTCGGGGTCAAGAGGGCGATCAAGATCGCCGAAGAGCATGTAGGAAGCAAAACCTATGGACCGCTGATCCACAATAAAGATGAGATCGACCGTCTTAAAAAAGGGTTTGATATCGGACTTGCTGAAAATTTTAGCGAGATTGCCCCTGATGATGCCGTGGTCATACGAACACACGGAATCCCGAAAAATGAACTGGCACAGCTCAAAGAGCAGAACAATACCATCATCGATGCGACCTGTCCGTATGTGACCACACCACAGCATATCGTAGAGAAGATGAGTGAAGAGGGGTACAGCATTGTAATCTTTGGGGATAAAAACCATCCTGAGATCAAGGGGGTTGTCAGTTATGCCCATGATCAAAAGCAGGCTTTCATCGTACTGGATGAAAAAGAACTGGAAGAACTGCCTTTATTGAGCAAAGTCGCGGTTGTTTCACAGACAACAAGAAAACCGGAAGATTTTCTAAAGATCGTCAATGCGTTGATCCTTAACCATAAGGAAGTGAGGGTATTTAACACGATATGCAATGCGACATTTGAAAACCAGGATGCAGCAGCAGACCTTGCCAAAAAAGCAGATATCATGATCGTAATCGGCGGTAAACACTCTTCCAACACCAAGCAGTTGCATTCTATCTGCAAGACCTACTGTATGGATAGTTATCTGATCGAAAATGAAAAAGAATTGGACCCAAAATGGTTTGAAAATAAAAAGCTCTGCGGCATTTCAGCGGGCGCTTCGACACCAGACTGGATTGTGCAGAATGTCATTGATAAGATCAAAACACTGAAAAAAATAGAAAATTAAGTAATTTAAATAAAAAATAGTATAATAACGCAAAATTAGGCATATATAAGGATAGGTATGAAGTTCGAAGATATCGAAATAGAAGATGTTGATTTTGAAGCGATGCTTGAGGAGTCGTTTAAAAAGTCAGAGTCAAAAAGTGATTTGGTAAAAGGTACTATCGTAAGAATAGACGAAAAAGATGAGCAGGCTATCGTAGATATCGGCGGTGGAAGAGATGCAACACTTCCGCTTGACGAATTGAAAGATAAAGCTGGTAATCTTATCTTCAAAGAGGGTGATAGTATCGATGTTGTGACATTGGGAAGAGGTAAAGTTTCTCATACAATGGCGCAGAACAGATTGGCTTTGAATGAATTTATCTCTGAATACGATGATTCGAAAGAGTACATTATTGAGGGTGTGGTAACTAAGAAGAATAAAGGCGGCTATGTTGTAGATTGTGATGGTTTGGAATTCTTTATGCCCCGCACACTTTCTTACCTTTCTTCAAAAACTGATCCTATCGGTAAAAAAATTAAAGCGATGATCGTAAAAGTGGACAAAGACAAAGGCTCTGTCGTTGTTTCAAGAAAAGAGTTGATCGAGCGTGACAAGAACAAAAATGACGAGATCGTTGCTGCCTTACTTGAAAGTAAAGAGCCTGTTGTAGGAACCATCAAAAAGATCACAAGCTACGGAATGTTCGTAGATGTAGGTGGAATGGACGGTCTTGTACACTATTCACAGATCTCTCATAAAGGTCCGGTAAACCCTTCAAAATATTACCAAGAGGGTGATGAAGTCCATGTTATCGCATTGGATTATGATAAAAAGAAAAAACATCTTTCACTTTCTATCAAAGACGCAAATCCTGATCCATGGGCAGATATTGATTCAATTATCGGTGTAGGTGATACGGTAACTGCTACCGTTAGCAATATTGAGCCGTATGGAGTATTTGTTGACCTTGGAGAAGACCTTGAAGCATTCTTGCATGTTTCAGAGATATCATGGGATAAAAACGTGAAACACCCTAAAGATTATCTGATCAATGGTCAAGAGATCAATGTTGAAGTGATCGAGATCGATAAAGAGGGAAGAAGACTGAGAGTAAGTTTGAAAAACCTTCTTCCTAAGCCAATGGATACATTCGCATCAGAGCATAAAGTAGGTGATGTAGTAAAAGGTAAAGTGACTTCCGTCACAGATTTTGGTGCTTTCGTTAAGATCGGAAGTGTAGAAGGGCTGCTTCATAACCAAGAGATCTCTTGGGATAAAGCGGAAACCGCAAAATCGGCGCTTAAAGTTGGTGATGAAGTCGAAGTCAAGATCATTAAGATCGACAAAGATAACGGAAAGATCTCATTGAGTAAAAAAGCATTGCAATCATCTCCGGTTAAAGCATTTGCAGAAACGCATAAAAACGGATCAATTGTAACTGGTATTGTAAAAGATAAAAAAGATTTCGGTGTTTTCATTTCTCTCGGAGATAATGTGGATGCTTTGATCAGAACAGAAGATCTAGCTCCGCTTAAATTTGAGGAGATCGAAAAAGGTCAGGAGATCAAGGGTGTGGTCAGCTTTATCGATGTGAACAATGACAAGATCAGAGTTTCTGTAAAAAGATTGGAGCGTCAGCAAGAGAGAGAAGCATTAGAGCAACTCAATATGGACCAGGATGACAGCATGACTTTGGGTGATGCACTGAAAGATCAATTAAATAAATAAGAGGCGGTAGAATGTCAAAGATTACTATAGTTGTTTGTGACCATATCCATCAAAAAGGATTGGATATTTTGAACTCGGATGCCGACATTGTGATGATCAATGCGGCTGATGAGCCCAAAGACAAACTGGTAACAGATATCCTGCCAAATGCCGATGTAGCGATCACCCGTTCTTCAACGGATGTAGATGAGTTTTTCCTTACTCATGCAACGAAACTAAAAGCAGTAGTGAGAGCAGGTGTCGGTGTAGATAACGTTGACATTGACGGATGCAGTAAAAGAGGGATCGTTGTGATGAACGTTCCTACGGCGAACACGATCGCTGCAGTAGAGCTGACTATGACACATATGCTTTCATGTGTAAGAACTTTCCCGTATGCCCATAACAATCTAAAACTTGACCGTGTATGGCGAAGACAAGATTGGTACGGAACTGAACTCAAAGGAAAGAAGCTTGGTATTATCGGATTTGGTAATATCGGCTCACGTGTAGGTAAAAGAGCAAAAGCTTTTGAGATGGATGTCATTACATACGATCCTTATATCGATCCGTCAAAAGCAACGAATGAAGATATCGCCTATACTACAAATTTCAATGATATACTTGCCTGCGATATCATTACCATCCATACTCCAAAAACAGAAGAGACGATTGGAATGATCGGTAAAGATGAGATTGCTAAAATGAGAGACGGTGTGATCCTGATCAACTGTGCAAGAGGTGGTCTCTATGATGAAACTGCATTGCTGGAAGGTCTCAAGTCAGGTAAGATCGCTATGGCGGGGATCGATGTATTTAACAAAGAACCGGCCATCGATCATCCGTTGTTGGATCTGAACAATGTAACGGTTACGCCTCACTTGGGTGCCAATACGAAAGAATCTCAAGAGAATATTGCTATTCAGGCAGCAGAAAATGCCATTGCATCGGCAAAAGGGGTCGCCTATCCAAATGCCTTGAACCTGCCGATCAGAGAAAATGAGCTTCCTGAATATGTCAGACCGTATCTTGAGTTGATCCAAAAAATGGGTCATCTTTCTGCGCAGGTAACGAAAAGTGCAGTTAAATCGATCAAGGTGATCGCCAAGGGCGAAATCTCTGAATACATTGAATCCCTTGGTACATTCGCTACCGTCGGAGTGATGACTGAATCGTTGGCTGATCAGGTCAATTATGTGAATGCAGAATTCGTTGCAGCTGAAAGAGGGATCACTATCTCTAAAGAGGCTAAACCGAATACAAGCGGATTTACGAACCTTGTCATGATCAAACTGACAACAGATAAAAGTACGATCAGTATCTCTGGTACTGTATTTGACGGGACTGTTCAGCGTATCGTAGAGATCGATGAGTACGATCTGGATGTAGAGCCAAAAGGTACCATGATCTTCTTTAGAAATACCGATACTCCGGGCGTGATCGGTGATGTAGGCAGGATCATGGCTGAAAATGATTTGAACATCGCTGACTTCAGACTGGGCCGTGATACCAGGAAGCAGGCACTTGCCGTTGTAAAAGTTGATGGCAAGATCAGCAAAAAAGTTTTGGAAGAACTCGCAGCTCTCAAAGCGTGTATCAGTGTGAGTCATGCAACACTGTAAGGATGAACGGTATGAACCGTTTATCTTGCATCTATATACTATACTTATAATTATCAGTACTTTTAATTAACAAAATAGATATTCTTCGCTATAATCTCCTCTCTTAATCTAACAACAGTGTTTTTAATATGTTTGTGAAAAAATAGTTTTGTTTAGCTATAATAAAAATTAATCAATGATGGGAGTATCGGATGAAAAGATATTTATTGTTTCTGATAGCCTTGCCGCTCTTTGCCGGAATGGAACATTTGAGTCTTCAGCAGGCCTTGGATATGCTGAAAAAAGACAATCTTGAACTCAAGATTGCAAAGTTTGAAGAACAGATGAAAATGTATGAAGCCAAAGCGGCTAAAGGGCACAATTTCGGGTCGCTTGACGTGACGGTAACCGGGATGCGTTCCAATGATGCGGGGAATGTATTTGGTTTCAAACTGCAAAGCCGTGAAGCAGACTTCGGTGATTTTGGTTTCAGTGATTTCCTAGCTTGTCAAAGTCCAACTCCGCCTTCATATTGTACAGATGGAACACTATTAAATAAACAGCCTGGCGATCTTAATTATCCCGAAGCCAGAAATCATTATGTCACCAAATTATCCTATGTGCTCCCTATCTATACCGGAGGGAAGCTGACCGAGTACGGGCACATCACTGATTCATTATATAAAATGAGCCAGTACGATACACAAAAACTTTTGAATGAAAAGATTTTCCAAACCAAAAAAGCATTCTATGATATCTCTTTGGTGGAAAACTATATCACAAATCTTTCTAAGATTATGCAAAACATCAATCGTTTGGAATCAGTCGTTAAATCGATGAAAAAAGAAGGGTATGCGCAAAATATCGATGTGCTGGAAGTCCAGGCGCGTAAAGCTGAGGCTGACAGTATGCTCAACCAGGCAAAACTCAACAGGGAACTTGCCTATCAATTCCTTTCGTTTCTGCTCAATACAGAAGTAAGCTCGATACAAAAAGTAGATGAGATGGCACCGATGCCGCAAATGAACAAAGAGGAGCTGATGGCTAACAGCATTGATATCCAAAAAGCACTTTTGGGTCTTCAGATCAGTGAAATGGCTGTGAATGTGGAAAAAGCAAATTTTCTGCCTACTATCGGAGCGTTTGCTGAGTATGGAAGTGCTGATAATGTTCTTTGGAATGAGTTCATGGACAAAGATGCCTATACTTTTGGTATCCAGTTTAAGTGGAATATCTTTAACGGCGGTATTGATGCGGCAAATCTTGAAAGAGCAAAGGTCAATTACCTCAAAGTGCATGATCAGGTAGATCTTGCTAAAAACGGGATTGCGTTGCAGGTGAAAAAACTTCAAACCGAAGTTCTGAGCAAATCAGCCGATATTGACAATTATAAAAAGCAATTGATTTTTGCAAAAAAAGTATATGAAAACTACCATGAACGTTATAAGGAAGGATTGGTTTCAATTTCGGATCTTTTGATCAAACAGTCAAAAGAGCTTGAAATGCTGTTAAAACTTTTGACGGTAGAAAATGAGCGAAATACCAAAATCTTTGAGTTGAACAGTATTTTAAATAACGGAGGGAATGTATGAAAAAAAGCATTGTAGCAATAACGTTTGCCTTGGCGGCAACAGCTTTAGGGGCAGTGGAGATCAATCTAAGCGGGAGTGTGATCTCTGACAATCAAAAAATGATCACTAGCCGGTATATGGGTTATGTTAAGACCATGGCTGTAGCAGAAGGAGATATCGTTCATAAGGACCAGCTGCTTTATGAGATCGACTCTAAAGAGATAGAAGCGGCAGAAAGACAGGTAGAACTTGCTATATCTCAGGCACGATTGGCTTTGCAGATGAATATGAATCAATACAACAATGTACTGATCAATCTGCAAAGACATGAACGTCTTTATCAAAAGAAAATGGTTTCAAAATATGAGCTTGAAACACTGCAGCTTGCTGCAAAAAATCTCAAAGACATGGTCGATATCGCAAAAGAGCAGGTCAATCAGGCATTGGCAAAAAAAGAAGAAGTGCTGAACCAATACAACTACTTAAAAGTTAAGGCGCCTAATGATGGTGTTATCGTAGCAAAGAAAGTCAATGAAGGTGAAATGGCAATCCCGGGTATGCCGGCAGTGGTACTGACCGATCTTAGCAGGCTGAAGATCCTTGCAGAGATCAGTGAGTCGGATCTGAAAAACATAGAAATTGGCAAAGAAGTTTCGATAGAAATTCCTTCGATAGGATTGAAAACCACAGGAAAGATCAGTTCAATCATTCCAAGTTCAAATCCGATGACACATAAATTTACGATCAAGATGACATTTGACAACCAGGATATACCTGTTTATCCAGGAATGTATGCGAAAGTGATCATCAACAGTTAGGATAAATGATGGAGAAAAAAAACGAATATCAAGTCACCGATGTGGCAGGTAAATTGGCAAAAGGATTTTTACGTAATCCTTTAACTGCGGTATTGGGTGTTTTTTTACTCATGATGGGGTATCTGGCACTGAATGTGATGCCAAGAGAAGAAGACCCGCAGATCGCAATTTCAGGAGGAGCTGTGATTATCGCTATGCCCGGCGCTTCCCCCAAAGAGATCGAAAATATCATTATCAATCCTTTGGAAAGAAAACTAAGAGAAGTCAGAGGGATCGAGCATATTTACGGTATGGCAATGGATAACGTAGGGATTGTCAATGTGATGTACTATATTGGTGAAAATAGGGAAGATTCGAACCTCAAACTCTATGACAAAGTGATGCAGAATATGGATGAGATGCCAAAAGGTGTGATGCAGCCTCTGATCAAGCCGTTTGATATCGATATCGATATTCCTATCGTTACGGTTGCTTTTTATCCAAAAGAGGGATCCAGTGTTAATGATGTTATGCTCTTTAATAAAGTTAGAGAAATCCAGCAAAAGCTCAATGCCATAGACAACGTGGCGAAAACTACACTCAAGGGTGCCCATAAAGCTCAGTATAATGTAGAAGTCGATATGGGAAAACTTGCTGCGTATAATCTCTCTTTGGGACAGATTATGAAAGCGGTACAATCTGTTGCGGTGGATGTTCCTGATGTCAAAGGAAGAACACAGGATAAGAAATTGGTTATCTTTGGTGTTGAGAATGCCATCGAAAGTGTTAAAGATGTTGGCAATGTGATCGTGGCACAATATATGGGATCACCGATCTATCTCAAAGATGTTGCAACCGTCACCAATGGCATTGATATTCAAAATTTCCAGGATGCTCAGATCCAGTATAAAAACGATGTAGAGCAGACAAAAATGTCTCCGCTGACAAAACAGATCACGCTGACGGTGGCAAAACTTGCAGGAACGAATGCGGTTTTTGTTGCAGATGATGTCATGAAAGTGCTTAAAGCGCATGAAAAAGAGTTTGCCGATGCAGGGATCGGGTATCTGGTGACAAGGAACTATGGACATCGTGCGAACGAAGCGGTTAATGAGCTGATGAGCCACTTGATCATTACGATCTTTATCATAGCCTTTATGCTTGTGTTTGCACTGGGCTGGAGGGAGTCTATCATTGTTACTTTTACCGTTCCGGCGATTTTGGCGATTACGCTTTTTGTGGCATATCTATCAGGCCAGACGATCAATAGGATCACGCTCTTTGCTTTTCTTCTCTCTTTAGGTCTATTGGTGGATGCGGCGATCATTGTGATCGAAAACATCCATAGGCATCTCCATAGCCATGGAGGGGAAAACAAAGAGATGGATGAACTGCTTGTCGAAGCAACCGATGAGATCGGTGCGCCGACAAACGTTGCAACATTGGCGATCATCATGACAATGGTACCTATGGCGTTCGTTGGTGGGATGATGGGATCATTCATGCAGCCGATTCCGTATAATGTCCCGGTTGCATTGTTGGCATCTCTTGTCGTTGCCTATATCTTTACACCGTATCTGAGTTTGAAACTCCTTAAAAAACCGAAGCATCCACATCATCACCATCATGATGTTCAAAAAGGGGAATACTGATGAAACGACTGGAAGAATTTATCTATAAGATATTAGATAACAAAGCTAAGAAGAAAAAGGTGATTTTACTGACAGCTTTGGCATTTTTTGGTTCATTGCTCATGTTCCCAACACAGCTTGTTTTGGCAAAAATGCTTCCCGGGAAAAGTGACAATACCTTTTCTATCTATATCGATACTCCGACAGGCAGTTCCATTGAACAAACCAAGCAAGTCAGTGATTGTGTGATCGGTTTCCTTGAAAAAGAGAGAGAGGTGATGAATCTCGAGCTTTTCTTAGGGCAGGGAATACCGCTTGACTATGCCGGGCTTGTGAAAGGTGCGAGTATGAAACGTACCGAAGATGTTGCAGAGATCGCAGTGAATTTGACCGATAAACATGAAAGGGATGAACCCTCATTCTTGATGACAAAGCGTCTTAGACCTATTGTTCAAAAATCTTGTAGCAATATTGTGTCCGGGACGAGTATCAAGTTTATCGAGCAGCCTGCAGGTCCTCCTACAATGGCATCGATCGTGGTCGAAGTGCATGGCAATGATTCTGCAAAGATCAGAGAGCTATCCAATGCAGTAGCTGCCATTTTGTCGAAAACAGAGGGATTGGTGGATGTTGATGTGATGCAGGATGAAATCTACAGCAAATATGAACTGGTACCGGACAAAGAGAAAATCGCCAGAAGCGGTTTGAGTGTGGAACAGGTGAATAATATCCTGTATCTGGCATTCGAAGGGATGGTCGTTGCACATAAAAATTCAAAAGATTTCCCTGATCAGATACCTATATATTTGACTTTAGATAAAGAGAGCAAACAGTTAAAATCAAGTGAACAAGAGGTCCTTCAAAGCAAACTTTCCTCTTTAAACTTGATGAATATGGAGGGGATGCTTGTGCCGCTAAGTGAAGTAGTGACGATCAGAAAAACAGATTCCAGCCCGATGATTATGCATAAAGATCTTAGCCGTATGGCTAACGTAATCGCAGAAACGGATATGGTTTCCCAAGTCTATCCTCTGCTTGATGCAAGAAGCCAAATCATTGAGTATTTCTCCAAAGAGTATGAAGTAGAAAAAGAACCGGGAATGTCAACCTATATGTTTGATCTGCATTTAAGTGATAAAAAAACGGGCGAGAAATTCCTTCTAAGATGGGATGGAGAGATGAAAGTAACGTTGGATACCTTTAGGGATCTTGGTGGTGCTTTCATTGCGGCGTTGCTTCTCATCTTCCTGCTTTTGGTTGTGTACTATAAGAGCTTTGTACTTAGCGGGATCATTCTTTTGGGATCGTTCCTCTCATTGATCGGGGTTATTGTCGGGCACTGGGTAGCCAACTGGTTTACTTCGGAGACATTTTTCCTGACAGCAACGTCCTTGATCGGTTTCATTGCCTTGATGGGTATCAGTTCGAGAAACTCACTTCTTTTGATTGATTTTGCCAAAGCCTTGATGGAGTGTCACGGCTTGCCAAAACGACGGGCGATCGCAGTGGCGACAGCGACAAGGGCTAAACCGATCGCATTGACAGCTGTAGCGATCATCCTTGGCTCGGCTTTGCTTGCAAGCGACCCTGTTTTTGGGGGGCTGGGAGTAGCGTTGATCTCAGGAACAGTGGCTGCAGTGTTCGTTTCATTGCTTTTTGTACCTGTTTTGATGGACAATGCAAAAGCAATGGATTTCAAACCGTCCGATCATTGCAATATCAATAATATTTCAATTACCAAATAAATCTACATTTTTAATCTTATCCCACTCCAGAAAAGGTGGGATATGGATCTTTTTGAAAAAGTATTGAAAGTTTATAGTGATCTGTTGATATCTCCCGTCGGTTCCGACGGGAGTGTAAATAGGAAGTTATGAGACGATTAGTGTCTTACGGCGATGTTGTTGTTTTTGATCATCTTGATCAGTTTGGTAATTTGTTCCATACGTTTTTCTTCTTCTTCGATATCATGGATCGCATCAAGGTTGAATCCTTCCAGTTTTTTATCCAGATAACTGGTATTGAAGATACCGTCTATAAAATCCTGGTCTCTTACGATCTGTCTGTGAAGCGGAATGTTTGTCGGTACACCCTCAATATAGAATTCATCCAGTGCTCTTCGGGCCCTTCTTACTACCCCTTCCCAATCCAATGCCCAGACGATCAGTTTTCCGATCATGGAATCATAGTTTGACGGAATAGTATAACCTGCATATAAGCTGGTATCAAGACGTACTCCCGGTCCTCCAGGAGTCAGATAGTTGGTGATCTTTCCGGCTGATGGGAAGAAGTTTTTCTTCGGATCTTCGGCATTGATCCTGAACTCGATTGCATAACCTTTAATTTTGATCTCTTCCTGGAGGAATTTGAGTTTATCACCGGCTGCGATCTCGATCATTCTCTGGATGATATCGATACCTGAAACCAATTCTGTTACGGGATGTTCTACCTGAACCCTGGTGTTCATTTCGATAAAATAGATGTTGTCGTCTTCATCAACCAAAAATTCAATTGTACCGACACTTTCATATCCAAGCCTGAACATTGCTTTTGTGGAGATCCTGTAAAGCTCTCTTCTGACAGCTTCATTGAGTCTTGGCGAAGGTGCGATCTCGATAACTTTTTGGTGGCGTCTTTGGATAGAGCAGTCTCTTTCTCCCAAATGTACAACGTTACCGTATTTGTCTGCAACGATCTGAATCTCGATATGTCTTGGATTCTCGACATATTTTTCTATAAAGGCATCGCCTTTTCCAAAATATTTTTTGGCTTCAGCTGTAGCTGCTTCAAAGAGTTCATTGAATTCACTCTCTTTTCTGACAATCCTCATACCTCTACCGCCTCCACCGAAGGCTGCTTTGATAATGACAGGGAATCCGATCTCTTTAGCTATTTTTGCACCCTCTTTGAGATCGGTGATCGGCTCATCCGTACCTTCCAATACAGGTACGCCAACCTTTTTCATCGCAACTTTGGATGCCATTTTGTCACCAAATAGCGCAATGTGTTCTGCTTTTGGACCGATGAAGATAATGCCTTTTTGTTCACAAGCCTCGGCAAATTCAGCATTTTCAGACAAAAATCCGTATCCGGGATGGATCGCATCACAACCGGCTTTGAGTGCCAAAGAGATGATCTTATCATAGTTAAGGTAGGCTTCGATTGGGTTTCCGAGGATAGGGTAACACTCATCGGCTTTTCTCACCCAGATTCCTTCCACATCCACTTCTGAGAACATTGCAACACTTTTGATACCAAGCTCTTTGCAGGCCCGGATGATCCGAAGGGCGATCTCACCTCTGTTTGCAACCAGAATTTTTGAAATTTTTTTCATTTTAGTTTTCCTTTTTTAAAGATAACGTAATTGTAGAATTTTTTAAAAAATCATTCTTCTTATTTTTTGCTAAAATTATTGTTATTTAGTGCTTATTTAATATTTCATTTTTGTTAAATATTTGTTTTAAAATTGTTTTATTTATGATTAATTGGTGCTATAATAAGGGCATGAAAAAAGAGACCTTGCAGAAACGAACCAAAATTGCCAATAATATCATGTATTATATCTATACACATATTGAAACCCATATCGATCTGGATGAACTGAGCCATGATCTTGGTGTGAGTAAATTTCATATGCACAGGATATTTAAAGAGGCATTTGATACGAATATCTATGAGAGTATCAAATCGATCAGGCTCCAAAAAGCATCCAATCTGCTCTTGACCAATAAATACTCAACGATCTCAAATGTGGCCAATATGTGCGGGTACAGTTCCCACTCCTCTTTTATCAAAGCCTTTAAAGAACGATTTGAGATGACGCCTAAAGAGTGGAGGAGCGGCGGGTATAAAGAGTATTCCGGCAAAATTCTGCAGCAATCACCTAAAGCGATGGAATCGACCGCTGATTTTAGCGGTATGGCACCGAGTATTGTAAAAATGCCGAGATTCAAAAGTTACTATATGCGCCATCGAGGTTACAATGCTTCGATCAAACAGACATGGCAAAAGATCCAGGCATGGATACTCAATAATGATATCACCGAGTATCAGCAGATCGCTTTGTTTCATGACAATCCGACGATCACACCGTTGGATGACTGTCAGTATATCGCCTGCGTGGTTACGGGGGAGAATGAGATGATAACCAGCGATAGGCTGCCGAAATTTGAGATATCCGACGGGGTTTATGCCAAATTCGACCTTAAAGGAAAGCAGGGTGATTTACTTAAATTCATCCACTGGGTCTATCATGAATGGCTTCCCCAAAGCGAGTATGAAACAACGACAAAGCCTTCCTATGCGATCTATCGTAAAAACAACTTTCTTTCAGAAGATAATGAATTTAATCTGAGTTTTTATGTTTCTATCAGATTTTAGGCATGTTTCAAGTGTGTATCTATGTTGGCTTTCAAGCTTTAATCAACCATTTGCTATAATTACGCATAATTTTATATGAGGAGCTACGATGGCTACAATCGGCATGGGTGACATCAAAAAAGGTGTCAGACTTGAAATGGACGGCAATCCGTACAAAGTAATCGAATTTCAGCACGTAAAACCGGGAAAAGGTGCGGCATTTGTGCGTATGAAGATTAAAAATCTCGGTACAGGTAAAGTAATCGAAAAGACAGTGCATGCAGGTGACAAATTTGAGGTACCGGCACTGGAGCAAAAGACAATGCAGTATCTTTATGATGACGGCGAAATGCTTCAGTTCATGGATACGGAAACGTATGAGCAGATCGGTCTTACACATGAACAAGTAGGGAAAGATACATTTGATTTTATGATCGACGGTATGGAAGCAGATGTGCTTTTTTATAACGGACAGGCTATCTCTGTAGAGATTCCTCAAACGGTTGTACTGAAAGTCGTTGAAACACCGCCGAATTTTAAAGGGGATTCCCAAGGTGGTAAAAAACCTGCAACGCTTGAGAGTGGCGCAGTGGTTCAAGTACCGTTCCATATCTTGGAAGGCGAGTTGATCAAAGTGGATACCGTTGAAGGTAAATACCTCGAAAAAGCAAAATAATCTTCTTTTTAGCTCTCCCTCTCAGGGAGGGTCTTCTTCTCATTTATATACAATACGATAACTAGGTGTTTTGCCGCAATTTGTAGCAATTTGATTCATCGAAGTGTTTAGAAAAGCTAATCAATTGATTGAATCAATGATGTAATTGTCTGAAAAAGTAACGATTACAAATAGCATTTGATGATAAAAATAGGATAGATCCTTCGTTATTTGGTATAGAATAGAGTAAAATAGGTGTAAGAATAGCAAAAAGGGAGGATATAGATGGAAACACTGTATGATCTGATCATTGTAGGCGGCGGGCCCGGAGGAATAGGAGCAGCCGTAGAAGCAAAGATGCTCGGGCTTTCAAAGATTCTTATGATAGAAAAGAGCGAAAACCACTCCCATACCATTCGTAAATTCTACAAAGACAATAAACGTGTCGATAAGGACTGGCAGGGGCAGGCAGTAGAACTGGAAGGCAATATTGCTTTTATCGATGGTACTAAAGAGAGTACCCTGGATTATTTTGACAGTTTGCTGGATGATGAGCTGATTGATACCAGGTTCAACTGTACGGTAGATAAAGTGGAAAAAATAGAGGATATCTTTCATGTCACTACTTCTTGCGGGATCGATAAGGCCAAAAATGTGATCGTGAGTATCGGAAGAATGGGAAAACCCAATAAACCTTCCTATAAAATTCCTCCTTCTTTGAAACAAAAGGTAAATTTTAACCTTGATAAATGCGGTAACGATGAAAAGATACTCGTAGTCGGCGGCGGTGACAGTGCAGTCGAATATGCCTGTGAACTAAGTAAAACCAATCAGGTAACGCTTAATTATCGCAAAGAGACCTTGACAAGGCCCAATCCGACCAATCAGGCTATGATCGCATCTTATGCCCAGAATGGTGATGTTATAGTGAAGCTTGGTGTGGATATCAAAGAAATCGAGGCTGAACATGGTAGTGTAAAGGTAGATTTTGAAGACGGCAGCGAGGTGTACGACAGGGTCATCTATGCTATAGGCGGGACCACACCGAAAGATTTTTTAAAAAGCTGCGGTATTACTTTGGATGAGAAGGGGGAACCTATTTTTGACGAATACTATGAAACCGATACCAAAGGGCTTTATGTTGCCGGCGATATCGTGTTTCAAAGCGGAGGAAGTATCGCTATTGCGCTCAATCACGGCTATAGGATAGTCAAACACATTCTTGAAAACAGGGTATAATCCAACGATAAAAAACAGTTTAAAAGGAGAACAAAATGGCAAGCGTATTGGTTCCTTTGGCAGAAGGATTTGAAGAAGTAGAAGCCGTAGCAATGGTCGATGTCATGCGAAGAGGAGGGATAGAAGTCACATTGGGACATCTAAATGTGGATTCTGCCGATGATCTGGTAACGGGTGCCAACGGTATTACCCTTAAAGCAGATAACTCTGTTTATGAGGTGATCACTGATGATTTTGATATGATCGTGCTACCGGGCGGTTGGGGAGGAACTCATGCCTTGGCTGAAAATGAGCGGGTGCAGACACTGCTTAAAGAGTTTAACGCAAAAGATAAACGTATAGGTGCCATCTGTGCCGCTCCTTTTGCACTCAAGAAAGCAGGTGTGCTTGGAAATAACTATACCTGTTATCCGGGTTCAAAAGATGAGGTCAACCATCCTGGCTATAGGAGTGATCTTAAAGTAGTGGAGGACGGTAAGATCCTTACCTCACAAGGGCCAGGGACAGCGCTCTGTTTTGGGCTTGAGATCGTTAAGCGCCTAGTTGGTGTCGAATCTTATCAGGCGATCAAAAACGGTATGCTTTTGGGATTTTGTTAGTCTTCCTCTTTTTGGAGGGTATCTTTTGGTCTTTTAAAGATGCCTTTCAATCATTTCTTACCAAAAGTTGGCTATATTAAAATAGAAACTATATCATCATCAAAAACCAAATATATAGTAAGTAAGGTAAGCTCTTTATGTCAGAAGAACCTAGAAAAAATCCGCAATTTACCCATTTGCATCTTCATACAGAATATTCATTGCTGGATGGGGCTAACAAGATCAAGAAATTGGCCCAAAAAGTCAAGACTCTGGGGATGAATTCTGTCGCGATGACCGATCACGGCAATATGTTCGGGGCGATCGAATTCTATAAAGCGATGAAATCTGAAGGCATCAAGCCGATTATTGGTATGGAAGCCTATCTGCACAATCAAAAAGAGATCGATGATAAAAGCATCAGACAGCGTTTCCATCTCTGTCTTTATGCGAAGAATGAAGTCGGGTATAAAAACCTGATGTTTTTAAGTTCCAAAGCCTATATCGATGGATTTTACTACTATCCTCGAATCAATTGGGATCTTCTTAAAGAGCATAGCGAAGGGTTGATCTGTTCGAGTGCCTGTCTTCAGGGGGAAGTGAACTGGCATCTCAATCTTTCAGATAGAAATGTGAAGTTCGGTGCAAAGGGATATGAAGAAGCAAAAAAAGTCGCACTCAAATACAAAGCGCTTTTTGCCGAAGATTTTTATCTTGAGATGATGCGTCATGGGATCGGGGATCAATACACTATCGATAAACAGATCATCCGACTTTCCAAAGAGACAGGTATCAAGATCATCGCAACAAACGATACCCATTATACCGAACAAAAAGATGCAGATGCCCATGAAGCGTTTATGTGTATCGCGATGAACAAACTCTATGATGATCCTAACCGTCTGCGCCATTCGGTACATGAGTTCTATGTAAAGTCGCCAGAGGAAATGGCAGAACTTTTTGCCGATATCCCTGAATCTCTTGAGAATACGCAGGAGATCGCGAACAAATGCAATCTCGAGATCAAGCTGGGGAATCCCACGCCTCCAAATTTCAAATTTACACGCCAAAGGGCACAGGATGCCGGTTTGAGTTTGCCTGAGCCTGACATCGAGTACTCTTTGGAAAACGATAAGGTTCTTTTTATCCACGAGTCGCGCAAAGGGCTTGAGGAGAGGTTGAAGATCGTTCCTGAGGATAAACATCAGGAGTACCGTGACCGGCTGGAAGTGGAGATCGAGATTATCAATACGATGAAATTCCCGGGTTATATGCTGATCGTTTGGGATTTTGTGGATGCGGCAAAACAGATGGGTATCCCGGTAGGACCCGGCCGTGGATCGGCTGCTGGTTCACTGGTGGCGTATGCGCTTAGGATCACCGATATCGATCCGATGCCTTACGGGCTGCTCTTTGAGCGTTTCTTGAACCCGGAACGTGTCAGTATGCCCGATATTGATATGGACTTTTGCCAGGCAAGACGGCAGGAGATTCTCGATTATGTGGTTGAAAAGTACGGACGTGTGAACGTAGCCCAGATCATTACCTTTGGTAAATTGCTTGCCAAAGGGGTGATCCGGGATGTTGCAAGGGTTTTGGATATGCCTTATGCCAAAGCTGATGCAATGGCAAAACTGATCCCTGACGAGTTGGGAATCGATCTAAAAAACGCTTATGAAAAAGAGCCCAAGATCAAAGCATTGCTTGAGAGTGATTCGTTGGCTAAACGTACGTGGGATTTTGCCTTGGCTTTGGAAGGATTGAACCGTAATGCCGGTACGCATGCTGCAGGGGTCGTTATATCCAACGAACCGCTTTGGCTGAAAACACCGCTTTTCAAACCATCCGGACAGGAAGCATTGGCAACGCAGTATAACGGGAAGTATGTTGAAGATGTGGATCTGATCAAATTTGACTTTCTGGGGCTTAAAACGCTGACAGTGATCGAAGAGGCCAACAAGCTCGTTGAAAAACGTCACGGCAAACGGATCGATTTTATCGAAGAAGACATCAACGATAAAGGGGTTTATGAGTATATCAGTACCGGAGAGACATTAGGGCTTTTCCAGATCGAATCGGCGGGTATGCAGGATCTTGCCAAAAAGCTCAAACCAAGCGGTTTTGAAGATGTTATCGCGATGCTGGCATTGTATCGTCCCGGACCGATGGAATCGGGAATGTTGGATGACTTTGTCGAACGTAAGCACGGTCGGGCAGAGATCACCTATATGTTCCCAGAACTCGAATCGATCCTGAAGCCAACCTATGGAGTTATTGTTTATCAGGAACAGGTTATGCAGATCGTACAGACGATTGGCGGGTTCAGCCTTGGGGGTGCCGACCTTGTCCGTAGAGCGATGGGGAAAAAGATCAAAGAGGAGATGGACAAGCTCAAAGAGGAGTTTGCAGACGGAGCCCAGAAAAAAGGGTTTGACCGTGCCAAATCCGCTGAGCTGTTCGATTTGATCGTAAAATTTGCCGGTTACGGGTTTAACAAGTCACATTCGGCTGCCTATGCAATGGTGACCTTTTATACGGCTTTCCTCAAACGCTACTATCCGACCGAATTTATGGCGGCTATCCTGACCTTGGAAAAGAACAATACTGACAAGGTTGTCAAGTATGTTGATGAGCTCAAACGCATGGGCATCAAACTGCTTCCTCCTGATATTAACCGTTCGGATCTTGTATTTGTGGCAGATAACATTGACGGCGAAGAGGTTGTTATGTTCGGTATGGGTGCGATCAAAGGGGCCGGTGACATCGCGATCAATTCTATCCTAAAAGCCAGGGAAGAGGGAGAATTTAAGGATCTGAGCGATTTTATTTCTCGCATTGACTCGACAAAAGTCAACAAAAAGGTCATCGAATCCCTGATAAAAGCAGGGGCATTTGACAGTTTTGGACATTCAAGAAATGCATTGCTTACCCAGGTTGAAGATATTATAGCAGCTGCCCAGCAGGCTGCACATGCCAAGAAGATGGCAACAGGATCATTATTTGGTGAAGCCGAAGAGATGACATCCATATCCTTTGAGATCGCTCCGATGGAAGAGTTCGAAGCGATGCAGATCCTGGCATTTGAAAAAGAGTCGTTGGGATTCTATGTATCAGGACATCCATTGGATAAATACCGTGAAACATTGGACGAGATCAATTATACCCTTAGCTCAGAGATCAATGACCTCGCAGACGGTTCACAGGCACTGCTGATAGGAAGGATCGAAGGTATCACAGAAAAGATCAGTAAAAAAGGCCATAAGTTCGGAATAGCCAACGTAATGGACCTTCACGGCAATATCGAATTGACGCTTTTTGATAAGATGCTCAAGGAGCTGGAAGAGGATTTTGACATCACCAAACCGATCGCTTTCAAAGTGCGAGTGACCAAAGACGGTGATTTTACGCGATTGAACATTTTGAAGATAGAGTCGCTTAAAGATGCTAAAAAAGAGAAGATCAAGGTCAAAAAAGAGGAGAAGCATATGGAAGAACCTGATCAGCCTCCTTTGATCCTTTCCATTAATCTGATGCCTGATCCAAAGATCGCAGAAGAGCTAATGTGTTTGGCTGAAAAATATCCTGGGAAACGGCCTTTGGAGCTGCATATCAAATCCAAACTTGCAGATGTGATCATCGAATCGAAGATCAAAGTGAGTGAAAATATCATCGAAGAAGCCAGAGAATTAGGAGTCTATGTTGAAGAGAGGTTGGTTGTAGCACAGTAACATCGTACTTCCTTCTCCTTCTCTTGATTCTTTTACAATTTGCTTGATTGCAGATAGATAAATATAAATTTTACAAATGTAAAAATATTTGTTAGAATGTCTCAAGTTTATTGCTTTGGAAGGATAAAAAATGAAACTACGAAATTTGATTACAGCTATTGTGATTTTTTTGTGGGCTTTTTCATTTCTTCATGCCGAATTGATAGCCGAGTTCCAAAGTGGTAAAGATAATGTTACCGGTATGTCAGAGAAGGAAAACCAATCGATTTTTATGAAAAAAGAGTTTAACGGCATAAAAATGGTGATGAGTGATGCCATACCAAAAACTTTGGCAGCTTATTATGTTGCAAATCCCCAGAATATTGATATTTTAAAGATAAAATTACAGGCAAATGGATTTGAAATTTTGTCTACTGAAGAGATTTTGAAAGATAAAACGGTTGTCACAGTCACCAATGCTGAACTCAAACAGAGCAACAGTTTTATTGCCGCACTTCATATTTTGGTAGACGGGACAAAGGAGATACGGGTACAAAATCCTTCCTATTTTGGTGCGGCTTTTTTGCAGGAAAAGTATCGTTATGGGCAATTTAAAGGCACATTGATGGCTTTGCATGCAAGTTTGGGTGATATGTATGAAACTGAGGATAAGATGAACTTGAATGAACTTTCAGGGTATCATTTTATGCTTGGTATGCCTCATGTTGACAATACGATCGATGTTGCCAGAGGAAAGGATCTGTTCGAAAAAATAAAATCAAACAAAGCATCCAAATATATTAGTTATACATTGAGTTTGCCTAACGGTTCGATCTTGGTAGGGCATAGATTAAGCGAAGAAACCAACAAATTTCTAACATCGATTCATGTAGAGAATAAAGCGCTTATTCTGCCTTATGGATCAATTATCAAAGAGAATAAAGCCTATATTCTTGCTCCAAAATATTATCTGGCACTTTCATTGCCGTTATTGCAAATGACAGACTTTATGAAGATCGCTACAACTCCTGATGCAATCCAACAAGATATTGAACGGGCATATGAGTAATTGATTCATTTATTCACGAATTAGATATATTTCGTAAAGGATTTTGTGTAATAAAGAAACAAATAAAAAATATAACTTTTTGATAACTCCTACTTTTGCTTCATAAATACAGAAAGCATGTTACACTATGTGCATTAAAAAATCTAAGGAATTCAAATGTCAAAAATTATTTGGTCAAAAATTGACGAAGCCCCAGCTTTGGCAACTTACTCTTTCTTTCCAATCGCAGCAAAATTCTGTGCTGCCGGCGGTGTAGAACTTGAACAAAGTGACATCTCGCTGGCTGGACGTGTACTTGCAGCTATGGGCAAAGCTGAGGATGAACTAGCTAAATTGGGAGAGGTTGTACTTCAGCCTGAAGGCAACATTATCAAACTTCCAAATATTTCAGCATCTGTTGGTCAGCTTAAAGAGTGTATCGCAGAACTTCAAGGTCAAGGATACGATATCCCTAACTTTCCTGAAAACCCGCAGACTGATGAAGAAAAAGCGATCAGAGAGAAGTACAATACTTGTCTTGGTTCAGCGGTTAACCCGGTGCTTAGAGAGGGTAACTCAGATAGAAGGGCAGCAGTTGCGGTCAAAAACTTTGCTAAAGCCCATCCGCATAAACTTAGAGCATTTAATGAAAACTCAAAAGCGTATGTTGCACACATGGATCATGGCGACTTCTATGGACATGAGCAAGCAGTAGTTGTAAATGGCGACCAAAAAGTAACAATCGCACTTAATGGTAAGACACTTAAAGAGATTGATGCAAAAGATAAAGAGGTGCTTGACGGTACATTTATGTCTGTTAAAGCACTCAGAGCATTCCTTAAAAAATCAATCGAAGATGCAAAAGCAAACGGTGTATTGTGGTCGATTCACCTGAAGGCAACGATGATGAAAGTCTCTGATCCAATTATGTTTGGTCACGCAGTTGAAGTATTCTTTGCAGATGTATTTAACAAATATGCAGAGGAGTTTAAAGCACTTGGCGTGAACCCTAACTTGGGTCTAAGTGATCTTGAGAAAAAACTTGCTAACTCTGACAAAAAAGAGGAGATCCTTGCAGCGATCAAAGCAGTAGTAGATGCCGGTCACCCAAATATCGCTATGGTTGATTCAGACAAAGGTATTACCAACCTTCACGCTTCAAATGATGTTATCATCGATGCTTCTATGCCAGTTGTGGTAAGAGATGGTGGTAAGATGTGGAACAAAGATGGAAAAGCAGAAGAGTGTGTTTCTGTTATTCCTGATAGATGTTATGCAACGATGTATAAAGAGATCGTTGAGGACTGTGTTAAAAATGGTCAATTTGATGTGACAACTATGGGGTCAGTATCAAACGTTGGACTTATGGCACAAAAAGCAGAAGAATACGGCTCACACCCAACTACATTTGAGATGAGTGAAGCAGGTAAAGTAACTGTAACAGCGCAAGATGGTACAGAGCTTATGAGTTTTGATGTTGAAGCAGGTGATATCTGGAGAATGTCTCGCACAAAAGATACTCCGATCAAAGACTGGGTTAGACTTGCGGTTGAAAGAGCTAGACTTGCAGGTACTCCAGCAGTATTCTGGTTGGATGCAAACAGAGCACACGATGCACAGATGATCAAAAAAGTAAACACTTACCTACAAGATCATGATACAACTGGTTTAACTATCGAGATCCTTGCGCCAGAAGATGCGATGGCATACTCACTCAAAAGAATAAGAGCTGGAGAAGATACGATTTCTGTAACGGGTAACGTTCTTAGAGATTACCTCACTGACCTCTTCCCAATCCTTGAACTTGGAACATCAGCAAAAATGCTCTCTATCGTTCCATTGCTTGCTGGCGGCGGATTGTTCGAAACAGGTGCAGGTGGATCAGCGCCTAAGCACGTAGATCAATTCCTTGCAGAGGGTCATCTTAGATGGGATTCACTAGGTGAGTTCTTGGCGCTAGCGGAATCACTAAGATATATCGAGCAAAAACATCCGAATGCAAACCTTGCTGCTGTAACTGCTGCTCTTGACGTTGCCAATCAGGCTTACCTCGATAACAACAAAGCACCGGGAAGAGCCGCTGGTGAACCGGACAACAAAGCATCTCACTTCTATGTAGCACAGTACTGGGCGAGAGCACTTGCAGCTTCTGATAATGCAGAGCTTGCAGCTAAATTTGCAGCGGTAGCCAAAGCACTTGAAGAGAACGAAGCGAAGATCATGGAAGAGTTGATGGCAGTAGAAGGTAAACCGCAAGATATCGGTGGGTACTATCATCCAAATAATGCGAAAGCAGAAGCTGCAATGAGACCTTCTCAAACATTGAACAGCATTATAGACGCTATCTAAGTTTTGGCGTTATATAATTGCACAGGGCTGTGGCTCTGTGCACACTTGGTATCAAGTCTTAAAGATACAGCTTCTTATATAGGGTAGTATGACTTCGTATAGCATTGCAGAATATGGCTGATGACGGATGAGAATGTCCGTTATGATTCATGTTTTGCTGGAGAGTCGCCCTATAATTCTAATTTAAAGGATTGTAATGAAAAAAGGTAAAAAAGTAACCATCATTGGTGCGGGAAACGTTGGAGCGACCGTAGCTTATATTTTGGCAATGAATGGTGTCTGTCATGAGGTCGTACTGAGAGACAGAAACAATGAAGTTGCCAAAGGAAAAGCTTTGGATATGTCTCAAGCCGCCAATGCCGCTAGAATGCACACTATCGTATCTGTAGCAGAAAATCCTGAGGATATGGCTGGATCGGATATCGTTGTTATCACCGCCGGTAGCCCAAGACTTCCGGGAATGAGCAGGGATGATCTATTGATGATCAATGCGGAGATTACCAAAGAAGTCGTTCAGGATGTAAAAAAATATGCGCCGGATTCGATCATTGTTATGGTTTCCAATCCATTGGATGTTATGACATATGTAGCGTTGAAAGAATCAGGTTTCCCAAAAGAGCGTGTTGTCGGGATGGCCGGTGTTTTGGACAGTGCACGGATGGCCCACTTTATTTATGAGAAGCTTGGATATGGAGCAGGACAGATCCGTGCTTCAGTAATGGGCGGGCATGGTGATGACATGGTTCCGCTTCCTAAATTTTCTACTGTGGCAGGGGTTCCGTTGTCCGACATTTTGACAGAAGATGAGATCCATGAAGTGGTTGAACGTACGAAACACGGTGGAGCAGAGATCGTTGGATATTTGAAAACAGGTTCAGCATATTATGCGCCTGCAAAATCGACTGCCATCATGGTTGAAGCGATGCTGAAAGATACAAAACAGATCCATCCGTGTGCTGTTTATCTGGATGGACACTATGGGTATACCGATGTTGTCTCTGGCGTACCGGTAGCATTGGGAGCAGGCGGTGTTGAAAAATTGTTTGAAATGACATTGACACAGGAGCAGAAAAAAAGATTTGCAAAGAGTGTGAAATCCGTAAGAACAATGATCGACGTTTTAAAAGAGAAAAAATTTTTTGATAAATAAAAAATTTTAAATTATATTAAAAATATATCTATATGCACTTCTTTGGGGAATTTGAAGTGTATGAGCGAAGGAGAGAAAATGGAATTTAGAATAGAAAAAGACACAATGGGTGAGATGCAGGTTCCTGCAGATAAGTATTGGGCAGCACAAACCCAAAGATCTGTACAGAACTTTGAGATCGGTACAGAAAAGATGCCAAGGGAGGTTGTATACGGTTTTGCCAACCTTAAAAAAGCGTGTGCACTGGTGAATCATGAACTTGGAAGACTGAATGATGAAAAAACAGATGCGATTACAAAGGCATGTGATGCCGTATCGGCCGGAGAGTTGGATGACAATTTCCCTTTGGTAGTTTGGCAGACAGGTTCAGGGACACAATCCAACATGAATATCAATGAAGTTGTAGCCAATAAAGCAACAGAGCTTTTGGGTGGAGATTTTACAAAAGACAAACTGGTTCACCCAAATGATGATGTCAACAAAGGTCAAAGTTCAAATGACACGTATCCTACAGCAATGCGTATTGCTGAAGTTGTTGCAGTGACTGATAATCTCATCCCTGCCTTGAATCAGCTCAAAGCAACCTTGCAAAACAAGTCTGAAGCTTTTGAAGATATCGTAAAGATCGGTAGAACACATTTGCAGGATGCTACACCGTTGACATTGGGACAGGAGCTAAGCGGATATGTGGCGATGCTTGAGACCAATTTGCAACAGATCAATGATGCACTGGTATATTGCCGACAGTTGGCTATAGGTGGAACCGCTGTTGGGACAGGTCTTAACTCCCATCCGGAATTTTCACAAAGGGTTGCAGCGCAGCTTAATAAATTTATGAGTCAGGATTATGGATTTGTTTCTCAGCCAAATAAATTCCATGCATTGACCGGTCATGATGCGGAAGTGGTACTGAGCGGTGCACTCAAAGCATTGGCTGCCAACCTGATGAAGATTGCAAACGATGTAAGATGGTTGGCTTCCGGTCCACGATGCGGAATAGGTGAAATTTCTATTCCAGAAAATGAGCCGGGTTCTTCTATCATGCCTGGTAAAGTGAATCCAACACAATCTGAAGCCATGACAATGGTTGCAGTACAGGTAATGGGTAATGATGCAACGGTTGGTATCGCGGCATCTCAGGGGAATTTTGAATTGAACGTATTCAAGCCGGTTATTGCTTACAATATCTTGCAATCAACTAGATTACTGGCAGATGCTATGAGAAGTTTTGATACAAATTGTGCGGTAGGGATCGAACCGATCAGAGAAAATATTACGAAATTCCTCAATGATTCGTTGATGTTGGTAACAGCCCTTAATCCATATATCGGTTATGAAAATGCCGCAAAAATTGCTAAAACAGCACATAAAAACGGAACAACACTTAAAGAAGAAGCGATCAATTTAGGTTTATTGACGGCAGAAGAATTTGACAAATATGTCAGAGCCGAAGATATGATCCACCCCAAAGCCTAACCCCTTCATTACTATCCGGAAAGCAGGAGTACTTTTTCTGCTTTCTTCGTCTCTTATTATCCAAACATGTGTAAAAAATTACCACTTTATTAAAATTATGCATCTTAATAATTGAATTAATGCAATATTATCTCAGTTAGACGTATAATATTTTACTTATTGTAATTTAAAGGAGTACACGTGAATATTCATGAGTATCAAGCGAAGCAAATATTCAAAAAATATGGCGTACCTACACCAAGAGGTATTGTGGCAAATACACCGGCTGAGGCGGTGAAGGCTGCTCAAGAGTTGGGTGGTAATATTTGGGTTGTAAAAGCACAGATCCATGCAGGGGGTAGAGGTCTTGGCGGTGGTGTTAAACTTGCCAAATCTACAGAAGAAGTAAGAGAACTCGCAGGTCAGATCCTGGGTATGACGTTGGTAACTCACCAAACGGGGCCTGAAGGTAAGCTTGTACAAAAAGTCTATATCGAAGAAGGTGCAGATATCAAAGATGAGCTTTATCTGGGGGTTGTTTTGGATAGAGCAAAAGAGATGCCGGTAATCATGGCTTCAACCGAAGGTGGTATGGAGATTGAAAAGGTAGCGGAAGAGACTCCTGAAAAGATCATCAAAGTAGCGGTAGATCCTGCGATCGGATTCCAAGGTTTTCACGGAAGAGAGCTGGTTTTCGGTCTTGGCATCACTGATCCGGCTGAGCAGAAGAAATTTATCAGTTTTGCATCAAAACTTTTCAAACTTTACATGGAAAACGATGCTGAACTTATCGAGATCAACCCATTGATCAAGACCGGTGCCGGTGACTTCATTGCGCTTGACGGTAAAATGGGATTCGATGATTCTGCACTTTACAGACATCCTGATATCGAAGAAATGAGAGATATCTCTGAAGAAGATCCAGATGAGAGAGAAGCTAGCCAATATGGACTGAGTTATGTTGCGCTGGATGGTGAGATCGGATGTATGGTTAATGGAGCAGGTCTTGCTATGGGTACGATGGATACGATCAACTATATGGGTGGAACTCCTGCAAACTTCCTTGACGTTGGTGGTAAAGCAAATGCTGAAACAGTTGCAAAAGGGTTTGAGATCATCTTGAAAAATCCAAAAGTAAAAGCGATCTTTGTCAATATTTTTGGCGGTATCGTACGATGTGACCGTATTGCAAACGGTATTCTTGAAGCGACAAAGATGGTGGATGTACATGTACCCGTCATTGTAAGGCTTGATGGAACGAATGCGCTTGAAGCAGCAGAGATTTTAAAAAATGCAAATATTGCAAACGTTATCGCGGCAACGGATTTGGCAGATGGTGCGGCAAAAGCAGTAGCAGCGGCAAAAGGAGAGTAAGAGATGAGTATTCTAGTAAACAAAGACACAAAAGTTATCGTTCAAGGTTTTACAGGTGGAGAGGGAACATTCCATGCTGAGCAGTGTATGGCTTACGGTACAAACATCGTAGGTGGTGTGACGCCAAACAAAGGAGGTCAAGAACATCTTGGCAAACCGGTATTCAATACGGTTAAGGAAGCTGTAGCAGCAACTGGTGCAACCGTTTCTATGGTATTTGTTCCGCCTGCATTTGTTGCAGATGCAGTGATGGAAGCAGCGGATGCAGGAATCGAACTTGCCGTTATCATTACTGAAGGTGCACCGGTTAGAGATATGCAAGCAGCTAAAGCTTATGCAGTTAAGCATGGCATGAAAACTATCGGCCCAAACTGTCCTGGTATTATCACGGCTGAAGAATGTAAGATCGGTATCATGCCTGGGATGATATTCAAAAAAGGGAAAGTCGGTCTTATCTCAAAATCTGGAACTTTGACTTACGAAGGTGCAAACCAGGTATGTAAAGAAGGCTTTGGTATCTCTACGGCAGTAGGTATCGGTGGAGATCCGATCATCGGTCTTTCTTATAAGCAATTGCTCCCGATGTTCGAAGCAGATCCTGAAACTGAAGCGATCGTTATGATCGGTGAGATCGGTGGTGATCTTGAGATCCAGGCTGCTGCTTTCATTAAAGAGAATATTACCAAGCCGGTCGTTGCGTTCATTGCTGGCCAAACAGCGCCAAAAGGCAAGAGAATGGGTCACGCGGGTGCAATCGTAAGTGGTGGTGCCGGTACAGCAAAAGAGAAAATGGAAGCATTACAAGCAGCGGGTGTTAAGGTTGTTGTTTCTCCAGCTGAGATCGGTAAAGCTGTCAAAGAGGTTTTATCTAAATAATTTTTGGGCGGGCAAGATGATTTCTTGCCTCTCTTTCTTTCGATTCGTTTCAATTGACTACATCTTCAAAAATTTTCAAAAGGCTGTTTGTTTTTTTTGCTTCAAAAGGTAACAACAGCACTTATGGTATCAATAATTCAATCTTATTCATATCACCCTTAATAAAAGTAAGCTATCCTAATTCTAGTGAATAGTAAATCTCACTTAATAATTATAAAATTAAAAGGGGAAACCATGGCAGTGATGAAAGCTCCGGAAAATACTCCGGTATGGGTAAACACAGCAAGATGCAAAGCATGTGATATCTGTGTGGATGCATGTCCGGCTGGTGTACTTTCTATGAAAGCAGATGCAAGTTCAACATTGGGTGCGATGATCGACGTTATTGCTCCTGAATCATGTATAGGATGTAACGAGTGTGAACTTTCATGCCCGGATTTCGCAATTTATGTGGCAGAGAAAAATGAGTTTAAATTTGCCAAATTGACTGACAGTGCAAAAGCAAGACAAGAGGCTATCGCAAACAATGGATTTAGATTGCCTGCAGATTACAAGGAGGTTAACTAATGGAAATGAGAGAGATTATATCTACGGGTAATGATTTGGCTGCTATCGCGGCAGTTGATGCAGGATGTAGATTTTTTGGGGGATATCCTATCACCCCTTCGAGTGAAATAATGCATACTATTTCTGACCTGTTGCCGGCAGTTGGCGGTACAGCGATCCAGATGGAAGATGAGATTGCAGGTGTTGCAGCAGCAATTGGTGCAGGGATGTCAGGTGTTAGAACTTTGACTGCAACTTCAGGACCTGGTATCTCACTTAAGGCTGAAAACCTTGGATTGGCACAAATGGCTGAAGTTCCGTTGGTTGTTGTGAACGTTATGCGTGGTGGACCTTCGACTGGTCTTCCGACACGTGTTGCACAAGGGGATGTTGCCCAGGCAAAAAACCCAAGCCACGGTGATTATAAGTCTATTACGCTTTGTGCTGGAAACTTGGCTGAGTGTTATACGGAAACAGTAAGAGCGTTCAACCTTGCGGATAGATTTATGCAGCCTGTATTTGTTCTTCTGGATGAGACTATCGGTCACATGCACGGAAAAGCGATCATTCCAACTCCTGAAGAAGTTAAAAAAGGTATCGTACCTAGAAAAACGTTTGATGGAGCACCTGAAGATTATAGACCATATGATGTACCACAGGATCAACCGGCGGTATTGAACAAGATGTTCAAAGGGTATAGATACCACTTTACAGGTCTGCACCATGATGCAAAAGGTTTCCCGACTGAAGAGATCGAAACATGTAGAAAACTTATCGACAGACTTTTCAGAAAAGTAGAAGAGCACACAGATGAACTTGAACACAATGAAGAGTATAAGCTTGAGGACGCAGAGATCCTTTTGATCGGATACGGTTCAGCATCACTCGCTATCAAAGAAGCTGTAGATGTGCTCAGAGCCGAAGGTGTCAAAGTAGGTATGTTTAGACCGATCACACTTTGGCCGAGTCCTGAGAAGAGAATGTATGAGCTTGGACAGAAATTTGACAAGGTACTATCAGTTGAGCTTAACCAGGGACAATACCTTGAAGAGATCCAAAGAGCAATGGGAAGGAAAGATATTCATAAATTGACCAAAACAAATGGTCGTCCGTTCTCACCTACAGACATTATTCAAAAAGTGAAGGAGCTATAAGATGGCATTTAATTACGATAGTTATTTGAGATTGGAGAAGATGCCGACACTATGGTGTTGGGGATGTGGGGATGGTATCATCCTTAAAGCGTTTATCCGTGCTGTTGAAAAGCTCGGATGGGCTAAAGATGATGTCTGTGTCGTTTCTGGGATCGGATGTTCAGGAAGATTCTCTTCTTATGTAGATTTCAACACGGTACACACTACACACGGTAGAACGGTAGCATTTGCAACCGGTATCAAACTTGCCAACCCGGATAAGCATGTTATCTGTGTTGCGGGTGATGGTGATGCATTGGCAATCGGCGGTAACCATACAATCCATGGTTGTAGAAGAAACATCGATATGACATTGATCGTTGTCCAAAACTTTATCTATGGTTTGACAAACTCTCAAACTTCACCGACAACACCTCAAGGTATGTGGACTGTTTCCCAAAAAGCCGGAAACATTGACCCGACATTTGACGGGTGTGCGCTTGCTATCGCTGCAGGTGCTTCATTCGTTGGTAGAGAGAATGTTACAGCTCCTAAGAAATTGGAAAAACTTTTGGTGGAAGCGATGTCTCATAAAGGTTTCTCTTATGTGGAAGCGTTATCAAACTGCCATATCAACCTCGGTAGAAAAAACAAAATGGCAAATGCGATGGAAAACCTTGACTGGATCGACAGTATTACCATTTCAAAAGCAAAATATGACAAACTAAGTCCTGAAGAGCAATTGAACCTATTGCCTACAGGGATCTTGAAGCAGGATACTGAAGTGCGTGAGTACTGTGATATGTATGAGGAAATCAAAGCTGTGCATCAAGGTAAACGTGGTGTAATCACGCAAGATGACTTTAAGAAAAAGATATAAGGAGTACGACCATGAGTAGAATTGTAATGCGATTTACGGGTGTTGGTGGTCAGGGTGTTTTGCTCGCGGGAGAAATCTTTGCTGAAGCGAAAATCAAACTTGGTGGATACGGGGTAAAAACAGCTACCTATACCTCTCAAGTAAGAGGGGGGCCAACTGTGGTTGACATCCAGCTTGACGATAATGAGATCTTCTATCCGTACGCAATCGATGGCCAGATCGACTTTATGCTTTCTGTTGCAAATGTGAGCTACAACCTTTTCAAAAACGGTGTGGCTGAAGGTGGAACGATCGTTGTAGATCCAAACCTTGTTCACCCGACTGAAGAAGATAGAAAAAAATGGAACATCGTTGAGATTCCTATCATTACTATCGCTAAAGAAGAAGTTGGAAATGTAATTACTCAATCAGTTGTTGCATTGGCTATCGCTAATAACTTCATGAGCGCAATCGATAAAGAGGTTCTTAAAGAGGTCATGCTTTCCAAAGTACCTAAGAAAGTTCATGAAGCGAATCTAAAAGCTTATGAGTTGGGATATAAATATTCTGACGAAGCAAAAGCAAAAATGAGCGCATAATTGTGTTTTTGAGGCAAATGGATATTCCATTTGCCTTCTTCTTTTATTCTATATTTTCCCATCAACTTATCTTATCATTGCTTTTTATCTATAATTGCACTATAATTCTTTTTAGGTGTGACAGGTAGTTGCTGGCAGTAGTATTACTGCGAGAGGAAAGTCCGGGCTACAAGTGAGACAGAACTCCATCTAACGGATGGCCAGAGTAATCTGAGGGCAAGTGCAACAGAGAGTAGTCAGCCGAGCAATCGGTGAAGGTGAAAGGGTGGGGTAAGAGCCCACCGGTACCTGTGGTAACATGGGTAGCCAGGTAAACCCTGTTCGTAGCAAGAAGTATATGGTATGAGTCTCACAAGCCATTGAATTGGCATTTATACTTCGCTCGAGCGTATTGGCAACAATGCGCCTAGATAAATAACTATCCACGACAGAACCCGGCTTATCGTTGCACCTATAATTTTATATGTAAAATATTTACATTAAATCTACATCTTCTTATTTATTTTCTTAACACACTTCAGCCTTAACGCTATTTTGCTATAATCAACCAAAAAGAGATAGCTGATGAGAATTGTTTTATTATTTTTAATACCGTTATTTATCTTTGCTAAAGTACATTATGCCAAAGTAGAACCGTATGACAGTGTTGTATTGAAATCGGCTGTTAGTGCCTTGGTCACAGAAGTCAATCTGGATGCTGAAGGTACGATGGTGGAAAATGAAAGGGTCATTCATCTGGATGATGCACTCGATAAAATCAATCTTAAAAATTCCAAAGAGAATCTTGTATTGCTTCAAAGAATGCTTGAAATCAACAAAGAGATCGAACAAAGCCTGGGCGGTACGGTAAAGCGGCAAAAAGAGTACTATGACCGAATCAGGGTACTCACGACTGCTTCAAAAGTACAAAAAGACAATGCGTATAGTGCTTATGCTTCAGCGAATTCCCAGTATCTTGGGACCAAAGAGAAGGTTGCAAGCCTTGAGGCACAGATTCTTGAAATGCAGTATAAAATAGTGCAGCTTGGAGACAGCATAGCCAAAAAATCGATCATATTGAAAAATCAATATCTTTATAAACTGTCAGTTAGAAAAGGTGATTTTGTCTCACCCGGAACGCCATTGGCTCAGATAGAGAATGCAAGCAAAGCGAAACTGGTGATCTTCTTGGAACCAGAAGAGATAGAAGGTATTGAACAAAAAAATATCTATTTGGATGATCAAAAAACCGATTATAAGCTTGATAAGGTTTGGAAAGTGGCAGATGAGAAATTTATCTCTTCCTATCGTGCAGAGATCTATATTAAGGCGCCTCAAACGATCTTCTCAAAACTGATGAAAGTTGAGATCAAATAATGCATAGCGCTTGCGGTTTAGACTGTTATGATGCATGTCGCATTGTGGCAGAAAGTACTTCGCCTTTTAAAATCCATGGGGATAAAAGCCATCCTGCCGGAAACGGAGCCTTGTGTGCTTTGCTTAACAAAGCAATCCATGAAGCGACTCGGATAGAAACCCCACGGATAAATGGGCAAGAAGTCAGTATGGATGAAGCCATTGCAGCGGTGGTTGAAGCTTTCAAATGTGAACGTTCTTTACTGTGGAGAGGTTCTGGTAATGTTGGCGTGATGCAAAGTGTGACCGATCTTTTTATTGAAAAGATCGGTGGTACGCTTACCAAAGGGAGCTTATGCGACGGTGCCGGGGAAGCAGGTATCCTTGCGGGTCGCGGGATCAACAGGACATTGCCGCTTGAACAGATCAAAAAAGCCGACACCGTTGTGATCTGGGGGAGAAATATAACGGTCACTAATGCCCATCTTATGCCTTATCTGGAAGGCAAGAAGATCGTCGTGATCGATCCTGTCAGGACAGCCATAGCCAAAAAAGCAGACTTTCATTTACAGATCAAGCCGCGGACAGATTATTACATGGCTATTATGCTTGCAAGATTCATTTTTATGGAGAGCAGTGAAGACATTGAATGGATGGAAGAGTTTGCACCGGATTTTGCTGATTTCTACGATTATACGAGGGAGCATCGCATCAAGGCGATTTTGGAGTATATGGGAGTTGGCCTCGGGGATATGGGCCGTATGCTTGATTATCTGCGAGATCAGAAGGTCGTATTTATTGTAGGAACGGGAGTGCAGAAATATTCGATAGGATCGTCGGTGCTTCATGCGATCGATTCATTGGCCGCAACGCTTGGATTGTTTGGAAAAGAAGGGTGCGGTGTAAGCTATCTTGGGAACTCAAAAGGAGGATTTGACAATCCTTTTGCCGTGAAATGCCCGCGTGTTTCCAAAGTGACCACGCCGTTTTCCAAGTTTGATACCGTTTTGGTTCAGGGAGGCAATCCAGCTGAATCGATGCCGGATAGTCTGCATGTCTGCGAAGAGCTTGAAAGAGTTGAAAATCTGATCTATTTTGGACTCTATGAAAACGAAACATCCAAAAGAGCCAAGATCGTTATCCCGGCTAAAAACTTCTTTGAGAAAGAGGATGTAAGGCTGAGTTACGGGCATCAGTATGTGGAGGAGATGCATAAGATTCAGGAGTCGTCGATCGGGATCAGCGAATATGAGTTGACACAGAGGCTTTTTGAAGCATTTGGATTTGAGGGCTTACACAGCAAAGAACATTATCTGGAGTTTTGGCTAGACCAATGCAAAAAAGATGAAGAGGGCAATCTGCTAAGTCCTGCTTATGAGGAACTGCCTTATGAGGAAGGATTTGGCGAAGAAGGTGGTGAAGAGTTTGTTTTTATTGATGAGTATGATGATGACTTTATCAATACGAAGAGATTTAGAAAGTATCGCAAAGAGAGCAAGAATAAACCAAAGGATGAGACATTTTGGCTACTTAGCCCCAAATCATCCAAAGCGCTCAATACCCAATTTGCAAGAAGCAATAAGGTAGAATTGCATCCTGAACTTGGATATATAGAAGGCCAAAAGGTGATACTCTCTTCAGAATACGGATCACATGAGTTCATTGTCTCTTTGAATGAAGATGTGCGCAGTGACTGTGTCCTGATCACCAATAACACATTCGGTTTGAATAAACTGACCCCTTCAATCGTCAGTGAAGAGGGAGAGAACGCCTGTTACCAGGAAGTAAAAGTAATAATTAACAAGGATGAAGAATGAATTTGGAAGCGTTGGATAAACAATACGTACTGCAAACCTATGCAAGAGACTATACTAATTTTGTCAAAGGGGTTGGGTCAAAACTTTATGATGAGAATGGAAAAGAGTATATAGATTTTGGTTCGGGTATTGCGGTCAACTCAGTGGGGTATGGCAATGAAAAACTGGTCAATGCGATCTGTGAACAGGCTCGCAATATCATCCATATCTCCAATCTGCAAGTGATAGAGCCTCAGGCTAAACTTGCCGAGAAGATGGTGAAGCTCAGCGGGTATGATATGGGGGTCTTTTTTGCGAACTCCGGAGCAGAAGCCAATGAAGGTGCGATCAAGATTGCACGTAAGTACGGAGAGACGAAGTTTGAGAAAAAACGTTATAAGGTGATCACGCTTGAGCACTCTTTCCATGGCCGTACGATCACGACAGTAAAGGCAACGGGTCAGGAGCATTTCCATGTACCTTGTTTTTCTCCGTATCCGGAAGGGTTCTCTTATGAAAAGTCTATTGCCGATGTCTACAATGCGATCGATGATGAAACTGTTGCGGTTTTGATCGAACTGGTACAGGGTGAAGGCGGGGTACAGCCTTTTGAGAAGGCAGAAATCCAGCAGCTTGCCGCACATCTCAAAAAAGAGGGTATCTTGCTGATCGTGGATGAAGTACAGACTGGTGTTTACCGTACAGGAGAGTTTTTAGCTTCAAATCTTTATGAGATCGAACCGGATATTGTGACACTGGCAAAAGGACTTGGAGGTGGTGTACCAATCGGTGCTGTGATGACTAAACATAAAGATGTGCTCAAAGCCGGTGACCATGGAAGTACATTCGGGGGTAATTATCTGAGTACTACGGCAGGTTTGGCCGTGCTTGAGATACTTGAAGAGATCTATGATAAAGGCCAGCTTGCCGAAACATTGATTTATTTTGAACAAAAACTGCAGGATGTAGTTGGGCGTTATGGGGTTCTTTTTGAAAAAGAGGTCGGTTTGGGATTGATGAGGGGTCTTCGTGCAAAAAGTGCAGAGGTGCAATCCCAAGTTATTAAGCAAAGTATGAAAGAAGGTTTAGTAGTATTAAAAGCAGGAAGGAATACGGTACGCTTTTTACCAAGCCTTACTATAACAAAAGATGAAATCGATGAAGGGTTTAAACGTTTTGAAAAAGTTCTTGCTTCTTTGTAGTCTATCAGCAGCGTCATGGCTGTTTGCAGATGAGTTGAGCGATATTCTCTCCAATAACAAAACAGCCATATTTGACTATCAGTTTCAGAGCAATGACCTGGAGTATGATAAGCTGAGTAAAAGCTGGATCAATCCGGTCACGGTTCAATATAGCAAGACCTATACGGAACAATTTAAAAGCGGGCGGATAGGGACAGGCAGTTTCACGATCGGGATCGACCAGCCTATCTTTAAATCCGGCGGTATCTATTTTGCGATCAAGTATGCCAAAGCCTTTCACGATGCTAACGAAGCCGATATACTGCTGCAAAAACGCCAGATGATAGGCAATGCGGTGAATCTGCTTTTTACGATGAAAAAACTTAAACTTCAACAGCAGAAGTTAAAGTATCTGATCAAAAACGATGCGATCGATATCAAACTTAAGCAGGAGAGTTATGATGCGGGTCTTTTGGATAGCAGCTTTTTAGATCAGGCTTTGCTACAAAAGAACTTAGACGAGACCTCTCTTTTGGAAATGGAGGTCTCTTTAGCCCAAGCCAGACAGAACTTTACTCTACTTAGTGACAAGGACCCTGAAACTTTGAAGCTTCCTACACTGAGACTGATTTCTGCAAAAGAGTACCAAGGATCGAATCTTGAACTGGCAAGAGAAAGATTGCGTGCGAAGGAAGCCAATTATAATGCCAAAATGACATGGACAAAATACCTTCCTACAGTTTCTTTACAGGGGCGATATACCGATGGCGATCTCAATCCTCTTTTTCAAAATCCTTTGCTTAAAGAGCAGTATTCTACCTATGGATTTACCATCTCGATGCCGATCGATATCAATTCTCTCAGTGATATCGAAGCAAGCAAGGTGGCGCATCTTAAAGCTGCTACCGAGGTGATCGATCGCCAGGATACGGTCGATGAAGAGTATAGGCTTGTGAATCAAAACCTTAACATTATCGATAAAAAGATACAGCTGGCGCAAAAAGATGAAAAACTCTATCAAAATCTTTATCGTGTGACAAAAAATTTGCAAAAAGCCGGTGAGAAAACAACGTATGATACGGCAATGATGCAGAATTCCCTGGAGATCAAAAGGCTTGATCAAAAGATCTATATGATTGATAAGCAGATTGAGCTGTTAAAGCTGTACACAAAGGTGGCGGATGCTCTTTAGCAGCTATATGAATGAGTGGCTTTATGGAGAAAATGGATATTATAAAAACTTCAAGGCCATAGGGAAAAGCGGCGATTTTTATACGGCTGTGAGTACCAGCCGTTTTTTTGGTGCAAGCGTTGCAAATTATTTTTATAGATTGATCACTGAGGGTAAAGCGGATCGTAACGGTTGGCTCATCGAAGTTGGCGCTCACCAGGGATACCTGATCTGCGATATGATCCAATGGCTCTATACTTGTGATCCGACATTGATAGAGACCTTGCATTTTGGTATCGTTGAACGACAGCCGACCCTAAGAGATGCACAAAACGTTTATATCAAAGAACGTTTCGGGGACGATGTGACAATCACTCATTTTAACGATATCGATGAGGTCAAAGTACCGTATGCGTTTGTCGTAGCCAATGAGATATTTGATGCATTCCCATGCGAACTGCTTAAGGGTGAGAAAATAGCGGTTATTGAAGATCATCACATCTCTTGGGAAGAAGCGCCAAAAGAGACACTAAAATGGGCAAAAAAGCATTATCTAACACAGGGTGAGATTGCGGTAGGATATGAAGCTTTTGCAAAAGCGATGGCTGAGGGGATAGAGCATTGTGATTTTGTTTCGTTTGATTATGGAGAAAAATATGTAAGAAATGATTTTTCCATCCGTGTTTATAAAAAACATGAGACCTTTCCGCTGTTTGATCAGAGTTTGAATTTAGCTGATAGTTTTCAAAAAGATGATATTACTTATGATGTCAATTTCGCACATGTTTCTGATGCCTTCAAAGCAGCAGGTTTCAAAGAGGCCGGTTATGAAACACAGGCTAGGGCACTTGTTCGTTTTGGCATCATAGAAATCTTGGAACGGTTCGTAAAAAATACAACACAATCTGTGTATGCAAGAGAGGCAGACAAGATCAAAACATTGCTATCCCCGACCATGATGGGGGATAGATTTAAAATGATCCATTTTCAAAAATAGTTACTGCTGAACCTGTCTGATCATAGCACAGCGTTTGATGGAAGCTTCTTCATTCCCGAACATTTCAGTGTATTTATCAAACTTCTCTTGACTGATCATAGCAATACACTCTTCTTTGGTAATGATCGGTCCAGGGGCTTCAGGTTTTGGTTTTTCTTCTTCAGGGCTTGCTGTTACAGCGACTTTTTGATTTGGTTTATTGTCCGGATACATATATTCTGGACTGAAATTATCATCTTCTACTTTTTTGGGTTGAAAGACTCTCTTGGGTCTTTGTGGAACTTTTTTGGCAATTTTTTCTTGAGTTGTATGGGTTTGGGGTGAGACAGCATAAGTGGTCTGCATCGTTTTTATTTGAGGTTGGACAGTATTTTGGGTTGCACATCCTGCTATAAAAAGTGACGCAGTTAAAAAAATAATCGTATATTTCATTTTTTGTCCTTTTTTTTATCTTTCTACGCTATTGTAATACAAACTAAGACAAAATTCAATATGCTATGACCAACAAAGGTCAGGATAAAGGAGTGTAAATGCAGATCATCATTAACGGCGAGACAAGAAATGTAGCCGATCATTGTACGATCTCAGAACTGATAGAGACGCTGGGAATTAAAGTAAAGGTGATGGCGGCTGCTGTTAATATGGAGATTGTAAAAAAAGAAGCGTGGGATACTCACCAGATCAAAGAAGGCGATAAATTGGAACTGCTCCATTTTGTCGGCGGAGGATGAGAAAATTTATTCTTGGAAGATGGCTACCACTGCGATAGCAAATCCTCCGTCATGGCTGATGGAGAGGGAGCTTGATTTAACTCTATGTACTTTTTGGGCCTCATGAGAGAGTGTGAAGTAAGGAGCACCTTTGGGGTCTTTTGCGATAATAATATCGTGAAAAGACAATTGGCTACCGATACCGGATCCAAGGGCTTTGGCTATCGCTTCTTTGGCTGCCCAAAATCCTGCAAGGGTTTCGACCCTGCGTACTATTGCTATCTCGTCTGGTGAAAGAAAGCGCTCTTGGAATTTCATTCCGTATTTTTCCACAAGGATCTTGATACGTTGTATCTGAATAATATCTGTACCTATTTTCATGAGAAAAGTTTAACATAAGTATGGTTTGGTTTAATGGTCATGGTCATGGTCATGTGCGAGAATTTCTTTGATCGCTTCAGCGTTCAGTACTTGAAGTTCAGTAATTTCTCCTTCGAAAGTAAGCGTTAGGCCTGCATACGGGTGGTTTGCATCCAAGATGGCATAATCCTCTTGAATCTGCGTTACCACATAGAGATGTTTTTGGTTTTCTTCGTCTTCGCCTTCAAGTTCCATACCCACAAAAATATCTTCAGGCAGTTCGCTTAAAGACTCTTGAATGGCTAACTCATCCCGATAAATGCCAAATGCTTCATGGGGCGCAAAAGTAGCCTTGAAAAAATCCCCTTCCTTTTTGCCCTCCAGGCATTCTTCCAACGCCGCAAATACATGGTTATAGCCACCGTGCAGATAGATTAGTTCACTATCGTCCTCATTGAGGAGTGTGCCCTCTTCATCGGTTATGCGATACTCGATACAGACGAGTATGTCTTTGGTAATTTTCATTTTAACGCTCCATTTTGGGGATTGTAGCAGATTTTACCCTAAGAAAAAACTTTTAGCCATCATTTGCCACTATGTAATCTACATAAACAATCACGATTTACCTACCCATCTTCCATGCTATTCTTAAAACATCAAACAAGATGAAGCACTCATCTGTAGACAAGTTTGCCAATCCCCAAATGGTTGTAAACGGCCATCATTGTTCATGTGTGCTTAACGAGTCTCACATCCATTCCACGACTTTGGAAACTTCGTCGGCGATAAAACATTTGATGGGTGTCTCTTCCAAAGGCTTATTGGGAATAATTGCTTTTTTAAACCCTTGGGTATGCATCTCTTTGAGGCGCTGCGTTAGGGAGGATACTTCTCTGATCTCTCCGGTCAGACTTACTTCACCTAGGAAAAGTGTTTCAGTACTGAGCTCCCGGTCCCGGTAACTGCTCAAGATCGCTGCAATGATCGCCAGGTCGGCTGAAGGTTCATTGATTTTGATCCCGCCGCTGATATTGATGAATACATCGTAGGTTCCCAGCGGAAGATCCAGTTTTTTTTCTAAAAGTGCTAAAAGCATGGTTAGACGGTTATTGTCAAACCCTGTTGAGCTTCTTTTGGGATGGCCGTAGGCTTCACTGACAAGGGCTTGAACTTCGATGATGATAGGGCGGCTTCCTTCCATGATAACGGTCAGTGCCGAGCCGGACTGGAGCTTTTTTTTATTAAAGAATTTGCCTGCCATGCTTTTGGCGTCATTGAGCCCTTCTTTGTTCATCTCAAAGATACCCACTTCATTGGTTGATCCAAAACGGTTTTTAAATCCTCTAAGCAATCTGAGTTCCGAATTGCTGTCTCCTTCAAAATAGAGTACTGTATCGACCATGTGTTCGAGCACGCGGGGTCCCGCAATGGAGCCATCTTTGGTGATATGTCCAATAATGAAGACCGGAATATGCATACTCTTGGCGATACGCATCAGTTCGAATGTGATAGTACGCACCTGCGTGACAGATCCGGGAGCAGAAGGTGTATCATCACTGTAAAGCGTTTGAATAGAATCAATCACGATAAAGGAGAAGTCTTTATGAGTTATTTCAGATAGGACAGAGGATAGACTAATCTCAGGCAATAAAAAAAGGTTTTCATGATTGGCTTTGAGGCGGTTTGCTCTTAGTTTGATCTGCCCGGCAGACTCTTCACCCGATACATAAAGTACTTTTTGCCCCTCTCTGGCTAGGTTTCCTGCAATTTTCAGCAAGAGTGTGGATTTGCCAATACCGGGGCTTCCTCCGATGAGGGTCAATGAAGCAGGTACGATACCTCCGCCAAGCACGAGATCAAGTTCTGTGCTTCCGGAAGAAAATCGAACAATATTATCTTCCTCGATCTGTGTTATAGGTTTGGCTTTGCCTATCGGACTTGAAGAGATAGCTTTAGAGGTCTCTTGTAAAAATTTGATCTGATCGGTACTGAGCTCGATCATGGTATCCCATTGATCACAGGAGGTGCATTTCCCCATCCATCTTGGAGATTGAAATCCGCATGCCTGACACTCAAACAGAGTTTTTTTCTTTGCCATTACATAACCTTGTACTCTTTTTATTTGAAGGTATTATAATCTATAAAATAATCGGTAGAAATAAAATATGTCAAATTGTAATTTTTTGAACAGGAGTTATTTCGTAATGGTTTTGGTTATAATTACAAATATTTTTGAAGGATAGAATTTGCGATTTTTCACAAGACTCAAACAGTTGGCACATGCGCTTTATCTAACCAATAAGTACGGTTGGAAACTGAAAAGAACACAGGACCCGCAGGAAAAGAAAAAACTGAGACTTGCCTATTCCAAAGCACAGCTTTCCTCACTGAACATTGATATCAAGGTCGAACATCCTGAAAAATTGCCTTATGAAGGGCAATATCTTCTCGTTAGTAACCATAGAACGATTATCGATCCACCGATCATTGAAGTAGCATTGGAACATACCAAACTGTTTGGACTTTGGATCGCCAAAAAAGAGCTTTATAATTCTGCGTTTTTTGGACTTTTTGTCCGCAATGCCGGATCGATACTTATCGATAGAAAAAAAAGTCAGATGAGCGGCTTTTTTGCTGATGTGAAAGCCGGGATAAAAGAGGGTGATTCTGTTTTTATCTTTCCGGAAGGGACGCGCAATACAACCGATAAACCTGTTTCAACCTTTAAAGAGGGCTCCAGGCTTATCGCTTTGAAAAACAGGTTGCCCATTTTGCCTGTTTACATTAAAGACAATGCAAGAGAAGTCCTGAGTGAGGCACTTGATGACAATACGAAAAAACGCCAAATCACGATCGTGATAGGCGATTTGATCGACTATAAGGATAAGACAGATTTGGAGACACTTTATAAGCAGCGATTTAATATTGCATAAGAGAATATTCTTGTTGTTTGACATAGGAGATAATTCGTTTTGCATTGAGACTGTTTATATATGTATGAAGAGTTAGCCGTGATGTGTGTTTTGTCAATGGAGCAATAGTGATCCTGATATCTTCATCTTCCGATTGAATTTCGATATTTCTCTCTTTGGTTGTTTTAGTATGTTTTTTGATCTTCCCAATCTTCTGATCAGTGATTGCATATAAACAAACTTCAAATGCAAGATCAGGATCCATCGTTAGCAAGAATTTATGATCTAGAGATTTGTTCTTAACTAAAGAACTGTTCTCATGAAATTCAGATGATTTTGTGTGGCCTTTGATTAAAAACACTGTTTTAATCTGATCGATTATAAATAAAACCAATGTGACCAAAAGAGAAAGTCCGATTCCAAAGATAGTTCCTAAAAGAATACTGAGTTTCAGGGATTTTGAAAATTCAAAATCGTTTGTAACCATAAAATAGACCAAGGTACAAATAGCCACAAGCACTGCCGTAGGAACCAACAATAAGAAAAAGAGATTGATAGAGGATTTGAGATTCATTGATGATCCTTTAACTGAATATACCGTCCAAAATCGTATTGACATAATCATTCGCTTTAAACCGGATAAGATCTTTTGGCTGTTCACCAGTTCCTATATAAAAGATAGGCATCTGAAGTTCATCGGCTATCGAAAGAACTGATCCTCCTTTTGCCGTTCCGTCAAGTTTTGTTATGATGATACCGTCAATACCGATCATTTCATTGAATGCTTTGGCCTGGTTGATAGAAGAACTTCCCTGTGTTCCATCCAAAATAAGCATTTTGCGATGCGGTGCTCCCGGTAAGGCTTTTTGGGCAACTCTTATCATTTTTTTAAGCTCTTCGGCAAGATTAGTCTGAGTATGCAATCTTCCGGCTGTGTCGATAATCACATGATCAATTCCTTTGGCTTTGGCCGATTCGATCGTGTCATAGACTACTGCTGAAGGATCATGGCCCTGTTTGGTCGCAACGATAGGAATATCCAGTTTTGCAGCCCATCTGCTTAACTGCTCGATTGCCGCTGCCCTGAATGTATCACCGGCGCCCAGAATAACGCTTTTGCCAGCTTCTTTATAACGATAAGCAAGTTTGGATATAGTGGTTGTTTTCCCTGCCCCGTTTACGCCGATGATCATCTCGACATACGGTTTGGCATCGTTCTCTTTAAAATCGGCTTTATACTGAAAAACAGAAATCAGAGAGTTAAATGCCTGGATCCTGTTAATGGTAGATGGCAGAGACTCCAGAAGCCTGTCAATCAGTTCATAGTTGACATCGGCTTCAAGCAGAATCTCTTCAAACTCCTCTTTGGAAATCTCTTTCTTTTTTATTGGTGCAACTTCTTTGATGGCCTCGTTTGTTTTCCCGAGCACCTTTTTAAATAGATTGAACATATAAGCGAATCCTTTATTCGTAGGTATTGTTTTTCAGGGCTTCTTGTATATCGTGATCAAGCATTTCTATCGGTACGGCCCCTTCATAGTGTACCAGATATTTGCCGTTTTGGTAAAGAACGGTCAATGGAAGAGAAAAGTTTTCATCCATATTTAAATTTTGCACCAGTTTTTTTGCAAGGATGTTGTTGTCTTTGACGGCTGAAACATAGTACCTGATCCCATTTTTTTGTATATATTGCTCTAAAGCCCGGGTTGTTGATGTATCGTTGATCAGGATACCTGTGATGAAAAGCTCTTGGGGATATTTTTCCTGCAAGTCATTCAGGTAGGCGATCTCTCCTGTACAAGGCGGACACCATGTCGCAAAAAAATGGATCATGACCAAAGACGCATTGGTATCCTCAAGCATAAAATCTTTGCCTTTCAGGGTAGCAACATAACTTTTTTGGTTGAGATCCTTTAACGAAAAATGGTAGCTTGGCTCATCATTATGTACTCCAGATGTTTTATCACCCTGCATCATCAGTTCATCTTCGGTTCCCTTGCCTTCTTTTTCTTTGTCATTGCATCCGTTCAACAAAAGGATAGTGACCATACAGACCAATGTAACTAATTTTTTCAAAATCTTCCTTTGGTATAATAGGATAAATTATAACGAAAGAGCACTTAGGGATATGATGGACAAACAGAGATTTAGAAGCGTATGTTTGAAACGGTTGAGAGAAGCAAGTAAAAACGGAGCATATAAAAAAGATAAGATGGTATTGAATGCTTTGTATCGATTGATCTTCCAAACCAAAGCGCAGAGGATTATGCTCTACATCCCTTTGGGAACGGAAGTTGATCTTAACCCTCTTATCAAACGTCTTCGACGTGAAAAAAAAGAGCTTTATGCACCGTTTATGGAAGGTAAAAGTTTTAGGTTGGTAAAATATAGATTACCCCTCGAAAAGAAATGCTTTGGGATCAAAGAACCCAAGGATTCAAAACAGTTTAAAAAGAAGCAAATAGATTTGGCTATCGTACCGATAGTGGGGACTGACAGTACACGCAGACGCGTGGGATTTGGAAAAGGTATGTACGATAGATTTTACGAAAAAGAGATTAAAAATATTAATAAAACCGTATTTGTGGCACGCGAATGGTGTTACAGCAAAACGACAATTACAGATGATTATGACGTAAAGGCTGACTACATTGTCACGCCGCAATATATGGATTTTTAGCTTTTTCTTTCTTGAGAATAAAGGAAAAAAACAATGTTAGGAGTAATTGGAGCATCAGGTATTATCGGTGCAGCAGTTGGGGTTGGTGGATGTTACCTCTGGCTTAGAAACAGTATGAAGGAGAGTTTTTCCCATATTGGGCTGGAGGTCAAGGCAAAAGCAAAAGCGATAGAGAATGAAGCGGAACTTTTGTTGCAGGAAGCAAGAGTCAAGATCAAAGAAAACGAGATAGAACAAGAACGTCTGTTTCAAAAACGGCTTGGTGAACTTGATGAACGGGAGCGTGATCTTATCCTGCAAAGAAAGGAACTTCTCTCCAAAGAAGAAAAGCTCGACAAGATGGAGCAGAGTATACGAAAAAAAGAGACCTATCTGGACAAACTCGAAACAAAAAAACAGGTTCAGATCACAGAAGCCGTTGAAAAAATGGAACATGCTGCCTCATTTACTAAGGAAGAGGCAAAGGCATATATACTAGATAAAGTAGAAGAGCAGAGCCGTTCAGAGGTTGCGCAGATTGTGAGAAAATATGAACAAATGGCAAAAGAAGAGGGTGAGCGTAAAGCCAACTATATTTTGGCTCAGGCTGCAACGAGGTATGCCGGTGATTTCGCCGGGGAGAGGTTGATCAATATCATCACACTTCCAAGCGATGAACATAAGGGGCGTATTATCGGTAAAGAAGGGCGTAATATCAAGACACTTGAAATGCTTTTGGGTGTTGATATTATCATAGATGAAACGCCGGGCGTGATCATTGTCAGCAGTTTCAATCTTTATCGAAGAGCGATCGCAACCAGGGTGATCGATATCCTTATTGAAGACGGGCGTATCCATCCGGGGCGCATCGAAGAGGTCCATGAAAAAGTAGAAAAAGAGTTTGAACAAAAAACTTATGAAGAGGGTGAGAACATCCTGATCGATCTGGGACTCTTTCCGATGCATGAGGAGCTTATCCGTTTGATCGGAAAGTTGAAATACCGTGCCAGTTACGGTCAGAATGCACTGGCGCATACCCTGGAAGTGGTAAAACTTGCACGTATTATGGCCGCAGAACTGGGAGGAGATGAAAAATTGGCGATGCGTGCGGGACTGCTTCATGATATCGGGAAGGCATTGACTCAGGATATGGGCGGATCGCATGTAGAGATCGGTGTGGAATTGTGCCGAAAACATAATGAACATCCAACTGTGATCAATGCGATCTATGCGCACCATGGGCATGAAGAACCCGATAGTATCGAAAGTGCTGTTGTCTGTGCAGCTGATGCCCTTTCAGCTGCTAGGCCGGGAGCAAGAAGGGAAGTTTTGGAGAATTTTACCAAAAGGGTTAAAGAGATAGAACAGATCGCTTTGAGCAAAGAGTTTGTTGAAAATGCCTATGCGATCAATGCCGGTAGAGAGATACGTGTTTTTGTGAATGCACAAAAGATGGGCGACAATGAAGCGGTATTGCTCAGTAAAGAGATTGCAAAAGAGATAGAAGATAGGGTACAATATCCCGGAGAGATCAAAGTCAATGTTATCAGAGAAACAAGAGCTACAGAATATGCAAAATAAAAGGAAGTGGCTTGGGATGGCGTGAAATCAAGAAAAAAAGGTAGTTAAATGGATCGATGTAAAGAAATCAAGGCACACGTCAAAATGGAGGAGCGTTATGGGTTTCTCAGTCTTGTGTTTGGAGATAATGCCGGTTTAAAAAAAGAGATTTTAGAGGCTATTGAAGAAGCCAAACAAGAGACGGGCCATTCACCTCTTATCTATGACAGGGTAGCAACAGAAACTCCTGAAATTCAGTCCATTTGTGTGGAGTTCCATGATGATGTACATAGAGAAGGCGGGGATTTTTTCAACAGGGTTCTGAAAAAATTGAATATCGATAAATGTGAGACGGGCGTATAATGAAAAAGTTATTACAAGTTTTTTTAACCATAGCATTTTTGTCGATATTTGGTTATAGCGCTGAAGAACCACAAAAAACACCTGTTGTGGTTCTTGAAACAAATGTGGGAAATATCGAATTAAAACTCTATCCTAAGATTGCGCCGTTGGCAGTTGAAAATTTTACGACACATGTGAAAAACGGTTATTATAACGGTATTATCTTTCATAGGGTCATCAAAGGGTTTATGATCCAGGGAGGAGATCCTACCGGTACAGGTATGGGGGGAGAGTCGATCTGGAAAAAAGAGTTCAAGAACGAGTATGCTCCAAATGTGGTTTTTGACAGACCGTTTTTGCTTGCAATGGCCAATAGAGGACCAAATACCAATGGCAGCCAGTTCTTTATCACGGTAGCACCGACAGATTGGCTCAATGGCGGGTATACGATCTTTGGAGAGGTGATCAAAGGTCAGGATGTTGTTCAAAAGATCGAAAATGTTTCGGTATCTTCTGGAAATAACAAGCCTCTATTCGATCAAGTGATCAAAAAAGCCTATCTCAAATAAATTGATGGATATTAATTTAATACGTCAAGAGCGTCGCAAATGGCTGACGTGGAAAAATATAGCACCGCTTCAAGAGGCAATCCATCATCTCCCTTCATTGGAAGGGAAGGTGACATTAGGCGACCGTATCAAAGTTACATTCGATTCAATCACCCCACAGCAGGAAGAGCAGATCAAAGAGACGGCTCTTATGATGAAACCGTGGCGCAAAGGCCCGTTTGAGATCGGTTCTTTGTTTATCGATACGGAATGGCAGAGCTTTATCAAGTATAATCTTTTGGAACCGCATTTTGATCTTGATGGAAAGATAGTGGGTGATATCGGTTGCAATAATGGGTATTACCTTTTCCGTATGCTTTCACAAAAGCCTCAAAAACTGATCGGTTTTGATCCTTCTGCACTCTATTATACACAATTTGAATTTATCAACCATTTTGTCAAGAGTGATATTGTATATGAGCTATTGGGCGTGGAACATGTAGAGTATTATGAACACAAATTTGATGTGTTGTTCTGCCTGGGCGTACTCTATCATAGGAGCGATCCTATCGCTATGCTCAAATCTCTATATAAAGGCTTGAACAAAGGCGGAGAGTTGATACTTGATACATTTATGATCGACGGAGAGGATGAAATTTGCCTAACGCCGAAGGAAAGATACTCAAAAATACCTAATATCTATTTTATACCGACGGTCAATGCTCTTAAAAACTGGTGTTATCGGGCAGGTTTTGAGGAGATAGAAGTGCTTTCGATCATGAAAACAGAGCCACATGAACAACGCAAAACTGAATGGATCGATACACAAAGTCTTGAGGATTTTCTCGATCCTAATGATCCAAATAAGACCGTTGAGGGATACCCAGCACCCAAGAGAGTATACATCAAGGCAACAAAATAATAAAATAACTAAAATAAGCTGAAATTTAGTTTTATTTTTAAATAAGGTAGATTCTGCTATAAATATGCATTTAAAAAAGGGATCCGCCTTAAGTTTAAGGTTTAAATATTTTTCTTTGGTATGTAGGATAGTATATGAGAATACTAACAGTAGGGTTTGATGAAGAGTATGTCAAACACCTTGAAATGGAATTAGACAAATATTTTATTTGTATCGTTGACAATGCAAAAGATATGTATGATGCAACGAATTTTACAGATTTTAGGCATTATGAGTTGGTTGTCATCGTAGATGAAGGTGTGAAGTTTTCGCTTGAACGTTATGTTAATGAAGTGAAAAAGAAAAAGAGCGAAACAAAGATCATCATCCTGACGAACAATTATCGTCAACAAGCCGGATTTTTTGCGTTAGGTGTGGACGATGTGATCTATCAGCACACTGAACATGCTGATCTTGTGGCAGCAAGGGTACTTGCGAATATGAGACATCTTTTTGGCACAAAAGTCGATGTTGGCAAACTGGTGATTGATATTGCAAACAAGAAGATAGAGTACGATGAGAAGATTGTATCGCTTAATGGCAAGACATTTGATATCCTGGCTTATCTGGCGCTTCGAAAGCAAAGGGTCTTTTCAAAAGATGAGATCATTAATGCATTGTGGGAAGAGCCAGAATACGTCAGCGATAATACGGTGGAAGTAGCGATCAATCAGATCAGAAAACGTTTGAAGCAGATCTTGGGATTCCAGGTCATTCATACAGTACGTCGCAGAGGATATAAATTCTCTTACTAAATCTTAGTTGAGTAGTAAATTTGAATTTTCCTTTGCTACTTTTTTTAAAAAAGTAGCGCAAAAAAGCGTTGTTTTGCAATTGCAAAACAACTATACAAGCAGTGTTCAGTAACCTATTAGAATCCTCTTGAAAATTCAAAATTAAACTCTAATTGTTTTAATCCTCTTGGGAATAATTCCCCGACCCTT
>JACXUM010000044.1 GCA_014763895.1 Campylobacterales bacterium | reverse complement strand
CGAGACAGTGATTAAAACCGTTGCAGACCATGGACCTGCAGTATCTGGTGCACACAATGCAAAAGTAACTGCAAGAGCAGGGAAGTCTGTTGTTGAATCACTCGTAACTGGTCTTTTGACAATCGGCCCAAGATTTGGTGGAGCGATCGATGGTGCTGCAGAGCATTTCAAATATGCAGACGACAATAAGCTGACTCCGGCAGAGTTCTTGAACCATATGAAAAAACTCGGTATTCCGATTCCAGGTATCGGACACAGAATCAAGTCACTTAGAAATCCGGATCTAAGAGTTGTCGGTCTTAAAAAATTTGCAGCTGAGCATTTCCCAAGCACACCGCTTTTGGATTATGCATTGACAGTTGAGCAATTAACAACAAGCAAAAAAGACAACCTGATCCTTAACGTTGATGGTACGATCGGTATCTTGATGGTAGATATGTGGAGAGCACTTGGTTACTCTGAAGAAGAGATCAATGAATTCATCTCTTCAGGAACATTGAATGCATTCTTCATCGCAGGTAGAACGATCGGATTTATCGGTCACGTACTTGATGAGAAAAGACTTGCTATGCCTATGTACAGACATCCAATGGATGATATTCTTTATGATGTTCAGGTAGCTGAAAAAATAGAATCTTTCTATGTTCAAGGTGACATGGCATAAAAGCCATTTTATGAAAATAGGGATATGGCTCTGGCCATATCCTCGCTCCATTTTATCTATCTTTTTTTCTCATTTTAATTTCCTATACAATCTTTTAAATACTTCTTTTTTTGTTGATTGATATTTTATAACGGCACCAATTAAACATCTTACCATTTGATCCTTACGGACTTGATCCGAAATTTTCTTGTTGAGGGTATCAGAGATCCTTTATCAAGTTCGGGATGACGAATATTTCTTAATATATTTTGCCGGCGGAGTAATAATTCGACAATAAGCATATTTTTCGCTTTAGATTATGATTTAGTCTATTTTAAAGGTATTTTTTATATATTAATGTAAGCATAGACAAAAAAAGAGAAAAATATTAAAAAAAAGCCAGGAAACACTTGACAAGTGTGGTGGTTGGTGCTATAATACGCGTCCACAAA
>JACXUM010000011.1 GCA_014763895.1 Campylobacterales bacterium | reverse complement strand
AGCTCGAACTGGTAATGATTAAGCGTGAAGAGTTGCTGCAGGATGCAGCCTGATACATAAAAGGTGTTTTGAAATTGCGAACTTTTAAGGGCACTATCTATTTTGATTACAGTAACATGCTAACGTAATATATATTAGTATATAACGTTTAAAATGCTTATTTTTTAACCATTTTTCATTAAGATCGAATAATTTATTCGGAATAAAAATTGTGAGATGTAAATTTTATTGGTTGCTTGTAAAGAAGTGGCTCCGGATACTGGATTCGAACCAGTGACCAAGCGATTAACAGTCGCCTACTCTACCGCTGAGCTAATCCGGAATAGATAGATAAAAACTAAAAAAGTGCTATACTTTTAAGTGGCTCCGGATACTGGATTCGAACCAGTGACCAAGCGATTAACAGTCGCCTACTCTACCGCTGAGCTAATCCGGAATAATCAAAAATGCTTCACTTTTTTGGTGGGTGAGATTATAGTCATTTTTAGCTTTATTGTCAAGCAGACATTAGGCTTTTTTATAAAATTCTACCCCGTTTGACTGAATCATTTTGAGTTTTCCGTCTTTTAACAAAATTTCAAACCTTTTTTTACTGGCTTCATCAAAAAGGCTCTCTATATCTTCCAAAGTCAGCGGTCTGTTGGCAAGCGTATGCACGATCTCTTCATCGCTATAGCTTGAAGCACGAACCGCCGATTTATGACGCGAAACGATATAAAGTGGCAGTGAGGCATCAAACTGATGGGAAATCGCAAGCAGTTCTTCATAGCTTACCGGCTTTACGTCATAGGCCGGGGGCCTATCGATTGTCCCCATATCAATGCGTGTCGGTCTTAGTTTTAACAAAAATTCATTGAGCTTGCTGATCTCTTCAGGTTTATCATTCAGTGTCCTGACGATCAATATCTCTATAATAAGCGGTTTGTCGTATTTCGATCTAAATTCGAGCATTCCGGACATAATTTCCCCGATCGTAATGCCTTTATGCGCCCTGTCGAGTCTCTTCAAACAGGTATCGGTTCCGCAATCAAGCGAAAGCTTTACACGGTCAAGTTTCAAAAGCGCATTCTGGACTGATGGATCGGCAATCGTACTGCCGTTACTGAGTATCAAGGTCTGTTTTTCCCCTTTGATTTGATTGATACGGTCGATAAGTTCTCCAAGATAAGGATAAAGTGTAGGTTCACCATTCGCCGTCAATGTAATAACATCGATATCCGGATGCTCTTTAATCCCTTTTTGCAAAGCTTCAATGATCTCATCAACACTGATCACATCTTCATAATGATCCATCGTTTTAGCAGGTTCAAGCTCACAATAGAGGCAATCAAAGTTACACTGTTTTTTATAAGGGCTTAGATCGATTCCAAGAGACTTTCCAAAACGTCTGGAATTTACCGGACCAAATAGTATCGATGCCATCTTTTAACCTTTTTTTATCAACTTCTTGTGATATTTGTCCAGTTTCTGTTTCAATGTTTTGACAGAATTCTTTTCGATAAGTGTATCACGTTTATCTAATTTGTACCCTAATTTTGCTTCAAATTTCACAAGCATGATTTTTTTGTAAAGCTCGATGATCTTCAAATTCGTGAGCCCTCCCAGAAAATTACGTATCAATATCAACTCTTCTTTCCTGACATCTTCGGTATCGACATCTTCTTGTCTCAAAGCAATGAGTGACTGTTTGTAAGAATTACTGTCGATCAAATCCATATCAAACTTATGATGGATAAAATAATCAGCCACTGTGCTAAAGTAGTGTTTATAGGGTTCTTTGATCTTTTCGACTTTTTTCGATCCCCAGATATACTTGGCAGCAAGGCGCTGAAAGTCATTGCGCAGCGCTTCTATCCCCTGATCTACAGCTACCAATCTGCCGTCTTCTTCAAGCTTAAAGTTCCTGTTAAAGGCCATCGAGATACTGTTCATCACATTTTGAAACTCTGTTTTGGCATTACTGGAACGTTCAAGGAGCAAAAGAAGCAGGTCTCTGATTTTCAATTTTTCAAAGTGTACGATATCCATATCATCAAACTCTATCGTTTTGATGTTTACAAGTTTGCGCAGTTCTTTGATTCTTACTTCGCTTTTGATCATCCTAAAAAGTATCTCTCTGAGTTTCCCTTTAGAATAGATATTGAGTGCATCGATAATGTCGGTTACCCTATAACGGTTCTCATCGGCCAGATCCATCGCTTGACACAGGATAGTCTTGCCTGTTTGATTGCTTATCTTGAAACCTTTTGAAGATAGATACTCTTCTTCAAGTTTCATTGCATTCTCCTGATATGTCTTCAGGAAAATGTACTCCGGATACTCTTTAAGCTCTTTTGAACGTTTGAGCAATGAGGCAAGGGCATACTCTTTAATATCCTGAGGCAAAATATCATAAAGCCCATACTTTTCGATACGACGGAAATTGTTTAGATTTGCGTTAAAACGAAGCGGTTTTTCAAAGCTAGACGATGCTTTCTGGAGCATCTGGTCCAGGATCACTTCACCATCATGGCTATAGGCGGTATGTCCGATATCATGAAGCAAACCTACGATCTTGGCGACTTTAAAGAAGTTAAGATCAACATCATCACCCAGACGGCGGCTGATATGGTTGATCATATATTCCGTACTGAGCCCCACCTCTACAGAATGACTGTAACGGTTTCGGATGCTGTCTCGGGTTTTTTTAGAAAGATACATCGGGATATCTTTGAGCCGGACAAAAACCTTATGCCCAACGATCCCCATTTCACACTCTTCAACTAAAGAGTCATAACGTTTAATGTTCATACAAGCGCTAATTGTTTTATTTTTGCTTACTTACTCTATGGCATTCATCGATAAAGTGTTTTGCATTCTCCACCGGCACATCAGGGAGGATACCATGACCAAGATTGAAGATATGTCTTTTACCGCCCATAATGTCCTGAAGTGCTTCTACACATATAGTGGTTTGCTCCTTGGAGTAAAGACGGCACGGCTCCATATTACCCTGAAGTACATATCTATCACTGAGCTTCTCTTTTGCCAATGCCATCGGTGTTCCCCAATCCACACCGAATACATCAAAGTTCCCATAAACCCATCCACGCTCGATAAAGGCTGCAATACCTTTAGGGAACATGATTATCGGGATATGGGGATACTTACCTTTGATATAATCAGCAATCTCTACCATATACTTCCATGAGAATTCATCATACTTGGATGGCTCGATCGCCGCTGCCCAACTGTCAAAGATCTGAACGACATCTACACCTGAGAGAATCTGTTTTTCCAAATAGTATTTTACGACTTCAGTGACTTTTTGAAGGATCTCATGAAGCAGCTCAGGGGCAGAATACATCATCTTTTTACAGATATTATAGGTCTTTGTCCCCTGTCCTTCGATCATATATGTTGCCAAGGTCCATGGTGCCCCTGTAAACCCGATCAATGCTTTATCATCAGCCAATTGCTCTTTGATCAAACGGATCGTTTCATAGACATAGGTCAGTTTATCCGCTGCTGCTTCTCCGCCCATCAAAGCATCGACTTCTTCCTGTGTTCTAACCGGTTTTTCAAAAACCGGCCCTTCACCTGCAACAAAATCCAACTTCATTCCCATTTCATTCGGAACGACAAGAATATCAGAAAAAAGGATCGCTGCATCCACCCCTAGGATATCCACCGGCTGCAATGTCACTTCACACGCTTTTGCCGGATCATGGCAAAGATTTAGAAAGTTTCCTGCCTGAGCTCTGACTGCTTTATACTCCGGAAGATAACGACCTGCCTGTCTCATCATCCACACAGGTGTATAAGGAGTTTCTTTTCCCAAACAGGCATCCACAAATATTTTAGCCATTAATGATTACCGCCTTTATGTAAAAAATAGAGTCCGACTGCCAATCCTAAAATCGAAAGAGAGAAATAAAGCATTTCTAAAGCCCCACTGTATTGCGTATGGAGTACTCTTTGGAAAAAACTTACGACCAATACCATAACGATCACTTTGGCAAGTTTGTCTTTGAGTTCATCAAGAGAGTGTATCTCAAGGATTCGTGAAGCACTGCTCTCTTTAGCCACGTCAATCTCGGAGATGAAAAGTTCATACAAACCAAAACCGAAAATAAACATTACGATCGCCATAAGATAGAGATCCACTGCACCGATAATACCGCCAACGATCTCTTCGTGAAAATGTTCAGGATGCAGATGGTTGATATAGGTATCCACGACACTTATAACTACTCCCCATACATCCATACTTGCTACGATGAACAATGTAATACCGCCAAGCATACTGAAGATTACAGCCAAAAGTACAAAAAACCTACTATTCCATAATATTTTTTCAAAAAGTTGTTCGATAAAACCCATTATTTCTCCAATTTGATCCATTTCTGTGCAATTCTTACCGCATTGGTCGCTGCGCCGACTCTCACCTGATCTGCAACACCCCAAAGGTGAAGCATATTTTTGGCAAACAGGTCTTTTCTGATACGCCCGACATACGTCTCATCCGTATCGGTAGCCGTCATCGGCATCGGATATTCTGCTTTTTCAAGATTATCGACCACCACAACATTTTCAAATGCTGCCAACGCTGCTCTTGCCTTTTCCACATCCACATCTACATTGTCATTAAAAGTGATCGTGATCGACTCACTATGGCTTCTAAGAACAGGTACACGCACACATGTTGCCGATACGGCAAAATCTGTGTGCATGATCTTGTTGGTCTCCTTGACCATCTTCATCTCTTCTTTGGTATATCCGTTCTCTTGCGGCGTATCGATATGAGGAATGACATTGAGTGCGATTCTGTGAGCAAAAGCCTTTACTTCACTCTCATTAAGCTTGAATGCAAAAAAATCCTGCATTTGCCTAACCAGCTCTTCCATCCCTTTTTTACCTGCACCGCTTACCGCCTGATAGGTACTGACATCTACCCTTTTAATGCCGTAAAGATCATGAAGCGGTTTAAGCAGATGAACCATCTGGATCGTAGAGCAGTTCGGGTTGGCAATGATACCTGTCTCTTTCCAAAGCTGAATGTCTTCTGGATTAACCTCAGGCACAACCAAAGGTACTTTTGCATCCATTCTGAAATGTGACGTATTGTCTATCACCACAGCACCTGCTTCAACAGCATATTGTGCATATTTGGCAGAGATGCTTCCGCCTGCGGAAAAGAACGCGATATCGATATCTCTACCTTCAAAGACTTCAGGTGTTAGCTCTTCTATTTCGTAAGCTTTCCCTTGACACTCTATCTCTTCACCGGCACTTCTTGCACTTGCTAAAGGCAAAACCGAATTGATCGGAAAGTTCACTTCTTCCAACACCCTAAAGATTTCTTCACCAACGGCACCTGATGCACCGACTACAGCAATATTATATTTTTTCAATTTTATAACCCCAATGTATTATTGTTTGATGTATCTTCTGACTGATCATTGTCGTTGTCTATCTCATCTTCTCTAGGACATTTTGCAATACTGACAACCTTGTCTTCTCTTTCCACGTTTACGATCTTAACGCCTGAAGTATTACGTCCGGCTTTTCGGATCGTCTCCATATCCAGACGAATCATTTTACCTGCGCTTGTCAGACACATGAGGTCCTTGTCCTCTTCTACAAATACAACGCCTACCACATCACCGGTTTTTGGCGTGAGCTTCATGGAGATAACCCCTTTACCGGCTCTATTCTGCTCACGGTATTCGCTTGCAGTTGTACGTTTACCTAAACCTTTTTCACTGATCATAAGCAATTCATCTTCTTCATTTTCGATCGTCGTTGCGCCGCAGACATAATCACCGCCGATTTTGAACTTGATCGCGGTTACACCTCTTGCAACCCTTCCGATCTCTCTGACATCTTCAACTTTAAATCTGATACATAGACCTTTTTTCGTTGCGACAAATAGCCATTTTGTCTCAGGTCTCACGATCTTGGCTTCTACCAATTCATCATCTCCATCCAGGTTGATCGCTCTGACCCCGTTGCTTCTGATATTTGAATATTCAGAAAGGTTCGTACGCTTTACAATACCGTTTTTCGTAAAGAAGACCAAACTCTTGTCTGATTCAAAATCCGTCGTTGGAATGATCGCCATGATCTTCTCATCTTGTTCAAGGTTGATCAGGTTAACCACTGCTTTACCTTTTGCCGTACGGCTTCCTTCAGGAAGTCTATAAACTTTAAGCCAGTAAAGCTGCCCTTTGTCGGTTACGAACATGAGTGTATCATGGGTATTGGAGATAAAGAACCGTTCGATAAAGTCATCATCGTGTGTGGTCACGGCGATCTTGCCTTTACCACCACGGTTTTGCTTCTCATACGATTTGACCGGTACGCGCTTGATATATCCGCGGTGTGTGATCGTAACGACCATCGGCTCATCAGCGATCAGGTCTTCGATATCGATATCATCATAATCATCTACGATCTCTGTGCGGCGTTCTGTTGTATACTTCTCGCCGATCTCAAGCAATTCATCTCTGATGATCTGACTGATCTTCGCTTCACTTTTAAGAATACTTTCAAGCTCTTCGATGAGTTTTCTAAGTTCTGCCAATTCATTTTCGATCTTCTCGATTTCAAGACCCGTCAAACGTCTGAGTCTCATCTCCAGGATCGCTTTGGCCTGGATCTCTGAGAGTTCAAAACGAGCCATCAGGCTATCTTTAGCCTCGTTATCATCGTTGCTTGCACGGATAATCTTGATAACCTCGTCGATATTATCTACAGCGATTTTCAGACCTTCGAGGATATGGGCTCTGGCTCTGGCTTTTTCAAGATCAAAGATCGTTCTTCTGATCACCACTGTTTTTCTATGCTTCAAGAAGAGATCGAAAAGTTCAAGAAGATTAAAGACCTTAGGCTCTTTGTTTTGGATTGCAAGCATGATGATACCAAACGTCACCTGCATCTGTGTACTCTTGAAGAGGTTGTTCAGTACGATCTCACTCATTGCATCACGTTTGAGTTCCAGAACAACACGTATACCTTCCCTGTCAGACTCATCCCTGATCTCTGAGATACCTTCAATATGTTTTTCTCTTACCAATTGAGCGATATTTTCGATGAGTCTAGCTTTATTGACCTGGTATGGAAGCTCATCTATAATAATAATCTCTTTGCTACCTTTTTCTTCCATATGCGTCTTGGCACGTACTTTGATGCGCCCACGCCCAGTCATATAGGCATCAGTGATCCCTTTTCGCCCAAAGATGATACCGCCTGTTGGAAAATCAGGACCTTGTACCTTGGACATCATATCTTCAACCGTAGAGTTTGGATCATCGATGCGAAGCACCAGTGCTTCAATCAATTCATCCAAGCGATGGGGAGGGATATTGGTAGCCATACCTACGGCGATACCTGAACTTCCGTTCAAAAGCAGATTTGGTATACGTGAAGGCAAAACATCCGGTTCACTGAGTGAATCATCATAGTTCGCTACAAAATCAACGGTATCCTTATCCAAATCGCTTAAAAGATCCTCTGCGATCTTTGTCATACGCGCTTCAGTATACCTCATCGCTGCAGCATTATCCCCATCAACCGAACCGAAGTTTCCCTGTCCGTCGATCAAAGGTGCCTGCATGGAGAAGTCTTGTGCCATACGTACCAAGGCATCATAAACTGCCGTATCACCATGAGGGTGATACTTACCGATCACGTCCCCGACGATACGCGCAGATTTTTTATAAGGGCTTCTATGAGAGAGATTGAGTTCATTCATCGCATAAAGTATTCTTCGGTGAACAGGCTTAAGCCCGTCTCTGGCATCGGGCAATGCCCTACCAATGATAACGCTCATCGAATAGTCAAGATAACTTGTCTTGATACTATCCTCTATCAGCACCTCTTCAATTTTGCTTTGATCTTCAAACAAATCACTCATTCAACTTCCTCATACTTTTTTGCAAAAAAATTGGAAATATTATATCTTAGTGTTGCAGCAAATTTACTTAAACAACCGACTTTCTTGGGTCGGACGAATACTGAAAAATGGGATTTAACACATTTTTAACTTTATTGGACTATAATGCCTTCTTATTTAATCAAATCAGGATCCAATATTATGCCCATTGAAGAGATAAAACATATCGTTGACTACGGAATCATCGGTCTGCTTGTTTTTCTGAGTTTCATTACCTTTGCATTTGCGATTGAAAGAGTACTTTTTTTCCGCTCCGTCAACATCAAATCATATTCCAATAAAATAGCACTTGAACTTGATCTTTCAAAGCATTTGGCCACCATTGCAAGTATCGGTTCAAATGCTCCGTATATCGGGCTTCTGGGTACTGTTCTAGCGATCATTCTTACCTTTTATATCATCGGGGAGCAGCAAGCTACGATCAATCCCGGTGAGATCATGAAACATCTTGCTTTGGCGCTCAAAGCAACAGCTGCCGGACTTGTGGTTGCGATCCCTGCAACCGTTATCTACAATGCCCTGCTTGCAAAGATCGATAGGATATTGGCGCTCTGGGAGATATACCAAGATCAAATGGGTCAAAGCGATAGATGAGACGCGAACGTTTTGACAAGATGAACGTCGTTCCGTTCATCGATATTGTTCTTGTGTTGCTGGTAATCGTTTTGGCAACTGCGACCTTTGTGACCAACCAAACCATCAAAGTGGATCTGCCAACCGCCAGTTCGAAAAAAAATGAAGAACAAAAAAGTATTCATATCGCCATCAACAAAGCAGGAGAATATTTTTATGATAAAGAACCGCTAAGCTTTGAGGCGATCAAGGAGAAACTGCTTAAACTGGATCCCAAGAAAGATCTGATCTCTTTGCATACCGACAAAGAAACACAATTTCAAAAATTTGTCGATATCATCGACATCCTCAAAACAAAAGGGTTTGAGAATATCTCCATCATCACCACGAAATGATTACTCCGAGGTCATCATCTCGTAAGGTCTTTGGAGTTTTTGCGTCAGTTGATGCAAACTCACGGCCCTCCCTTCCCTGGTAAACTCTCTTCCATCCATAAAAACGATCATCGTAGGGACTGAAAAAACACCAAAATGTGCAGAGATCTCAAGATTTTCATGTGCATCCAGATAGATCTGCTTAAGAAGAGGGAAATGTTCGTCAAAAACCTCTTTGAACTTTGGTCTGAGCGCATGACAGACATTGCAGTGTTCCCCTGAAAAATAGAGCATTACACCAACTTCTGATCTAATGATGTTCTGTAATTCTTCCAATGTCATTGATTCCCTTTTCATTCTTAATTTTGACTTTATAAACAATCAATAACATCATACCCAATAAGTTGTTTTTTCTAACTTCATTGACAAGTATTCAGGGGATATCTGTTATCATTCATCATATCAGCACCATAAAGAGGAGAAACATGATGAGCAATGGAACTTCAAACGATATAGAACTTCTAGACAAGATCAAGACTCTCTCAGAGAATATGGGATATGCCGATGGAGAAAAAACGATCTTTGAGATCAAGTCAACGGATGATCCAAATATCAAACAGCTCATACTTCAAAGCGGAAGATGGGACGATGACAAACCGATGTTTGCTTTCGATACAGAAAATATCCAAAAAGCCTATGTCTTTATACCTTCTGAAAACTTTGCTCAGTTACTCAATGCGCTTCGTACTTCAAAAGAGGAGAACTTCAACCTAAAACTTGAAAAAACGATCTGGCGATATGTGCCTGTAGATTTTGAAGATGTTTGGGTTGTTGCAATGGACCAGATTAAAAAAACGATTCAAAACCATAAGGGAAACAAACCTGTCAGCATTAATTTGGATCAACTTATTGCCGATATCAAAAAAGAGCATCCTTCCCTTTTTGTCAATCTCAAGGATTACTATCCTCTTCATCTACCACACCCATCGGCTGATGAATCTTAATTTCTGTACTTTCTCTTAATCAACATTACTCTTACGACGAACAACTCAATTTTTTGTTTTTAAGCTCATCCGGTGTTGAACCTGCCCATCGTTCAAACTCCAGATGCTCATCATAGGGATGCTGTGCAATTTTAAACAAACTATCCACCAAAGTATAATCACCTTTTCCTGCAGCTTCTATGGCTTCTTGAAGCATATAATTTTTTAGAACGTACTTGGGATTTATCATAAGCATCTTGGCATGTCTTTCTTCTGTTGACGAACTGTTTTTTTTCAACCGTTCGTCATAGCTATCCAGCCAGTCATGCATCGGCTTATGATATAACCCTACCTTGAGCAGTGCTGTGCGATCCCCATCATAATGACTCAATGTTCTAAAAAAGAGAGTATAGTCCACACGCAGTCCCTGCATCATACCCAAAAGATGGCGGAAAAGTTCCAGATCGTCTTCTTCCAGTCTATCCAAGCCCAGCTTTTTACCCAACAAATAGAGATAACGTTCATTGTAAAGTCTGCTGTAATGGGATAGAACCTTCTCCATTTTTTCTGTCTCTACCAGCGGGGAGAGAGCTTGCATCAGTGCCTTTAGGTTCCATTCTCCAATGGCAGGCTGGCTTCCGAAACTGTAACGACCGAACTGATCTGTATGGTTGCAGATATAGCCAAAGTCATAGTCATCCAAAAAAGCGTACGGTCCATAATCGATCGTCAAACCCGCGATTGACATATTATCGGTGTTCATCACCCCGTGGTTAAACCCGACTGCCTGCCAATGAGCCATAAGGATCGCTGTTTGGCCTACCACTTCTGTAAAAAAATGCAGATATTTGTCCGCTTCATCCAACAGATGAGGATACGATTCTGCGATGGCATAGTCTGCCAGTGCTTTGAGCTCTTCATACTTTTTGTGGTGTGCAAAGTATTCAAAAGTACCAAAACGCACCCAGGAAGGTGAGACACGAAGCACTATCGCACCTTTTTCCCACTTTCCTCTGTAAACAGAGTGTGCAGAACCGATCAATGCCAAAGCCCTCGTAGTTGGAATGCCCAGCCCGTGCATCGCTTCGCTCATCAGATATTCTCGTACAGAAGAGCGCAATACAGCCCTGCCGTCTCCGTCACGTGAATATTTCGTTAATCCAGCACCTTTTAGCTGAAGATGCTGGTTTCCTATTGGAGTTGTGATCGATCCGATATTGATCGCCCTGCCATCCCCAAGACGTTCAACAAAAAAACCAAACTGATGCCCGGCATAACACATCGCAAACGGATCGCTTCCCTCAAGCTCCATTGCACCATTCACAAAGTTTACAAAATGCCTGGTGTCCAGTTCCTCTTTATCTATACCAAGCTGCTGGGCCATAGATAGATTGGCATGGATCAGATATGCATCAACCAGCGGTGAAGGTTTGACTCTGTCATAACAGAGCTCCGGCAAATTCAGATAAGGATTGGTCACTTGTATGTCTTTTAATTTCATAGGATGTATTCTACATAGCACTGCTTTGAAAAGACTTAAGTCAAAGAGGGGTATAATGCGCTCCATAGAACTATAATATTCAAGGATAGACAAGATGGGTAGAGCGTTTGAGTACCGTAAAGCAGCAAAAATGAAAAGATGGGGGACAATGTCCCGGCTTTTCCCTAAACTGGGTAAAACTATCACCATGGCAGCCAAAGAGGGAGGATCTCCTGATCCTGAGATGAACTCCAAACTTCGTACGGCGATCCTCAATGCCAAAGCACAGAACATGCCAAAAGACAATATCGAAGCCGCGATCAAAAGAGCTTTTGCCAAAGATGCTGCCGATATTAAAGAGATCACTTATGATGTGAAGGCAAAATACGGCGTACAGATAATCATCGAATGTGCAACGGATAACAATACACGTACGGTGGCAAATGTTAAAGCGATCCTCAATAGAAACGGTGGAGAGATGCTGACTTCGGGTTCACTGAATTTCATGTTTACCAGAAAAGCGGTTTTTGTATGCGACAAAACGCCTGATATGGATATTGAAGAACTTGAACTAGAGCTCATCGACTATGGATTGGAAGAGATAGAAGAGGATGTTGAACCGCAGGAAAATGCTGATGACAAAGCGATTATCAGAATCTATGGAGAATATACCTCATTCGGTGAGCTGAGTAAAGCCCTTGAAGAAAGAGGCATCACTGTAAGTAAAGCAACGCTTGAGTACATTGCCAACACTCCTATAGAATTGACAGATGAGCAGATGGAAGAGATCGACGTTCTTATCGATAAACTTGAAGATGATGAAGACGTACAGCACGTCTATACCAATATCGAATAATCTTCAGGGTATCGGTGGAGGTGTGATCTCCTCTCCTATTTTTGCATAACTTTTTCCAATTCTCGCAATCGCATCCAACTTCAAACTTAACTTCTTGGGATCATTGATGATATGATCATCGATATAAAGCTGTTTGATTTCCACAATAACAGGAATTGTTTCGCTTCCCTCAAGATCGACCTCTTGAAGGTAGTCGCAGAAAAATGCCGCTTGTACACCTTCTGCCATCGGCGGATACCCTTCCAGGATCTTTTTTGTACGGATACCGAAAACTTCGGCTTCGCTCCGATGAGATTCAAGCTCTTTCGAACTCAAATGCATGGCTTCAAAATGTTTCTCGCCCACCATGCAGATGACGCACTTGCCGGTATTTCTGAGATTGCGTAAGGTATCTTTTGGGGTTCCGTCATCACGCTGTCCTATCGAGACGATCAAGGTTGGAGGCTGGGAAGAGAGAGCCATAAAGTAAGAAAAAGGGGCAATGTTTACCACTTCATCTTCAGTTACGATCCACGCTATGGGACGCGGGATCACCGTCTGTGCCATCAAACGATAGCGCTGCATAAGCGTTTGGTCTTTGAAATCAATCAACATGATTTTAACCTTCATTTTTTAACAATGGTACGATAAAAATGGTTAGAATGTTCCAACACGAGAAGAACATGCCCGAATAATCGGGCATGTTTAGGGAAAAAAATAGTGTTCTATTAACCTGTACGCAATGGCAAACGCTCCCTGTTGAAACTTAAAGGCGCAACTTACGATGTCGGATAGCGAAACTCTACGGTCTCCACCTTGATCTTATTATAAAGCAGTGTACTTTTTTGCATTAAAAATTTTCTTATAAGTTGAAAATGGTTTGTTTTTTGATTGAATCCTCTGAATAATGACGCCAATATAGACTTCCTTTAGACTTTGAATCAAGTTTAGAAGGTTTATTTCAGAAGTTTTGAATTATGCAAAAAGTGTTTTAGGAGGCTTAAAAAGAGAAAAAGCGGCATATTGAAAATATATGTTCTCATTGTTCTCGATCCTGTCGCTGAAAAAAGAAAAAGGTGCATACAACAACGAGGTGTACATCTTCTTGTCTTCAATATCATCAACCGGAGACTTTTCCTCGCAATCGACAATCAGCACTTTGAATGGTTTTTCCATCTGACCAAAGGAATTCTTTGCAGTGCTAAATGTGAACAATGACAATAACAGTACTAAAATAATGATACCTGCTGTTTTCATGGATGGGATTATAGGATGCATGGGTAAACTGAAAGTAAATCATCTTCTAAAAAACTTGATGACAGATTGAAATTTACGTGATAACAAAACACCTCAATGACGATATGACCTCTAGTAATAATAGATTTTAACACCATCTGGGTGTGACTGGATACGATAGGTTTTCAGCTCCAATCCCATGATAAAACTCAAAACAGCAGTTAAAATAAAATGAATCAAGTCGGCATTAACGTGCATAAAACCTCCTTAAGGGGCGATCAGGCCCTGTCTATGACAATGTTCACTGTAGATAAACACTCCGTTTGTGATACGCTCAAACAATGAATGATCTTTGCCTGGATAGTCCACTTCACTTAAAAAATGTCTGATGATATGGATACGGGCACTTTTTTTAGTGTCATCATGAACGATATACCACGGAGCAAAATCAAAACTTGTTTTGGCAAACATGTCATCACGTGCCTTTGAATAGTCATCCCAGCGCTCCTGAGCCTGCATATCGATGGGGCTTAGTTTCCATTGGGTTAACGGATCATGTTTCCGGTCTTCAAGCCGGCGTTTTTGCTCTTTTTTGGTGATATCCAGATAATATTTAAAAAAAAGCATTCCAGAATGAGTCAACAGATGTTCGAAATTTCCCACTTCATCCATAAAAATCTTATATTCTTTTTGCGTACAAAATTTCATTACACGTTCTACCCCTGCACGGTTGTACCAGCTTCGGTTAAAGAATACAATCTCTGCTTCGGCAGGCAAATGGGCAACATAACGCTGAAAATACCATAAACCATTTTCCCTGTCAGACGGTTTACCCAAAGCCACAACACGTGCTTCTCTTGGACTTAGGTGCTCTACGAAACGTTTGATCGTACCGTCTTTCCCTGCTGCATCCCTTCCTTCAATGATGATACACACTTTGAGGCGTTTTTCAATCACATGTTTTTGAAACTTAACCAGTTCAACTTGCAGATCATATAGATTTTTTTTGTACTGCTTGACTTTCATATCATACCCCTATTTCCTCTATTTGTATGATAATACCTTAAATACGGCCATCTTAACAATATCATTAAGAACAAACCGGCTTAAAGCATAGATCCATACAAAGGCTGACCATTCCTATCCTATCGGTTTCATCAAAACCGTAGACACTGATGATAGTTTGACAAATGCACTCAGCTATGAGATAACAATCTGGGACTTGATGATTGCTCTGAATTTTGAATTTGATCTATTGGGATGAAATATAAAAAAGTTTATAAATGCGCTTATCCTATCCTCATAGAAGAAATGGGATAAGCCTTGGGAATAGTTTAATGGGAGTGCATTTCCACGAAAGATTCATAATCTCCTTCAAAGTCGATCATCGTTCCGTCTTCGTTGAGTTTGATGATCCTGTTGGCAAAAGCATCGATAAGTTCCCTGTCATGGGAAACACAGATCACACCGCCCTGATAGGCATGCAATGCTTCACCTAGTGCAACGATCGCTTCAAGGTCAAGGTGGTTGTTTGGTTCATCCATCACAAGGAAGTTTGCACTGTCCATCATCATCTTACTCATCATAACACGGTGTTTCTCTCCACCTGAACAGGCATCGACTTTTTTCTTCTGCTCTTCACCGGTGAAAAGCATCCGTCCAAGTGTTTTGCGAATATCATCGATATGCCATTTAGGATCAAACCCTTGAATCCACTGAGACAGCTCTATGTCACCCTTCACAACATCGGTCGTATTTTGCGGGAAATAGCTCGTGGTGATCGTCTGGCCCCATGAGAAAGTTCCGCTATCAGCCGGAAGTTTTTCCATCAAAATCTCAAGCAGTGTTGTTTTACCCACACCGTTTGACCCTATCAATGCTATTTTATCACCGGATTTAACTCTAAAAGAGATATGATCAAGTACTTTTTCATCACCGTAGCTTTTACATAAATCCTTAACTTCCAAAACCTCGTTTCCGATCTCCCTGTGAGGCTTAAACATGATCGAAGGATCTCTTCTGCTTGAGAGTTTGATATCGGCTATTTCGAGTTTATCCAGCTGTTTTTGGCGGCTGGTTGCCTGTCTTGCCTTGGAAGCGTTTGCCGAGAACCTTGCAATGAATTTCTCAAGTTCTTCTTTCTCTTTCAATGCTTTGCTTCTATCTGTTTCAGCCTGCTTGGAAAGTAAGTTTGCCGCAATATACCAGTCATCGTAATTCCCTGTAAATTCCCGGATCGTTTGGAAATCAAGGTCAAGGATATGCGTTACGACATTGTTAAGGAAATGCCTGTCGTGAGAAATAACGACCATTGTCCCTTCATGTCGTTTAAGCTCATTTTCTAGCCATGCGATCGTATCCATGTCAAGGTTGTTCGTAGGCTCATCCAAAAGCAATACGTCCGGTTTAAGGAAGAGTACCTGTGCAAGAAGGATCTTGAACTTGTCCCCTCCAGTCAAAGAGCTCATCAGGTCATCATGCTGGCTGGCAGGGAATCCCAATGCTTCAAGAAGCTTTTCGATCTTCACATCGCTCTCATAGGTCGGATCTTCATCCGCACAGATCATCTCAAGTTCGGCAAGGCGGTTATTGACCTCGTCGCTTTCAAAATCCCCTTCCATGTAAAGTTTTTCTTTCTCTTTTTGTGCATCATAGAGTTTTTTATTGCCATAGAGTACTGCATCTTTGAGCGTAAAGTTCTCAAATGCATACTGGTTCTGTCCCAAAACGCCCATTTTCAAACCTGGCTGAAGATGTACTTCACCGTCGCTCTGTTCAATCTCCCCTGATAGGATCTTGAGGAATGTTGATTTACCTGCGCCGTTGGCACCGATCAAACCATATCTTTTTCCTACATCCAGAGTAATATTGATCTTATCAAAAAGCACACGCTTTCCATATCGTTGTGTGAGGTTAACCGTACTTAACACATCTTTTCCTTCTGTCTAAATAATTTTGGCATTTTAACATAATGTACTGAAACTATATGAAAGTAAAAACATATTATAATTGAACATCGAAACATTCAGGGGAGTTTCCATGAAAAATTCTATGATCATTCAATGGGCTTCGGTAATGCTTCTATCGACCTGTGTAAATGCAGGAGCTATTGAGGAAAGCTATCTTGAGGGTATAGGTACATCGCTTCTTTTCAGCATGGATGAGACGTTGAACGGGGGTTATTACACCTTCGGTAACGACCAGACAAAGATCGATACCTATATTTTTCCTTTTAGCAAAGATATCTACAGTCCAAATGAAACACTGCATTATTTTTTAACCGGTGCAATAGGCTTTGAAAGATATGATCATAAAGGTCTTGATTTCGGACGCGGCTCGATCGATGGATCTGAAATGAAAAACCATACTTTCAAGCTTGGTGCGGGTGCACGTTTTGATATTGCCAAAGATGCCGACCTTTCCATAGAGACTTCCTATCTATACGCCTATATTGACTGTGGATACAATACCTCAAATCCATTAAGCACATCTGCGGAAGACAGACTGATCGATACCCTGCTAAACGACGATCATATCTTTCACTCTTTGAAACTCTCCACACGGATCGGATATCATCCCCAAATCAACGGGTATAAACCTTATATCAAAGGTGGTTTGAGTTATTTGTATACTGATACAGATGCCGTATCTGATACGTTATCGCACATCAACACAGTCATTTTCAAAGTCCGAGCAGGAGTCTTTACACCGACATTGGCAATCGTAGGAGATTATCCGCTCTATACCGAACTCTATACATCCTATGCGGATATTGCCGATGATATGAGGGATATTACGGGTATAGAACATTTTACCACCGTCGGAAACAAATTTTACCTCAAAAGCCCATTGCCTATCCGATGGATCGATCAAATCACAGTGGATACAAGCTATACAAAAGGGAATAATTTTGACGGGTACAATATCGGATTGGGAGTCACTTTTAACTTTTAAGCCAAAAGTTTAAGAACCTTCTCTATAGGACGTCCGATCACCGCTTTTCCGTCTTTGATGACAACCGGACGCTCGATCAATTTTGGGTTCTCTATCATGGCATCGATCAGTTTGTCTTCGTCCGTTTCGTTTTTCAGGTCAAGTTCCTTATAAATATCTTCTTTTGTTCTCATCAATTCCCTCGCCGAAATATGCAATAACTTCAAAACTTCTCTGATCTCCTCTTTGGCAGGAGGGGTGTCCAGATATTTTACCACTTCTGTTTCAACGCCTTTTTCTTCCAAAAGTTCCAGTGCATTTCTGGATTTACTGCAGCGTGGATTATGCCAAATGATCGTTTTATTCATTACTTTGCCCTTTGTTATGTATTTTCACGATTTTTTTATCGATGCCTAAAATGGCATCTTTATCTTTACCTTCATAATCAATATTGCAAAGTAAATATTTCACGGCATTTAACCTTGCTCTCTTTTTATCATCGGCATTAACTTCACACCATGGTGCAAATGCAGTACCGCTTTTGGCAAACATCTTGTCTCTCAAAACCACATACTCCCCGTATGCTTCATGAGATTTATAGTCAAGTTCACTCAGTTTCCAGTTTTTTAACGGATCTTTTTCTCTGTCTTTGAGACGACGGCTCTGTGTCTCATAGGAGATATTGAGATAAAACTTGAACAGCATGATCCCGTCGTCCACCAGCATCTCTTCTACTTTGTTGACCTGGTTATAAAAATGCTTATGCTGCTGAGGCGTACAAAACCCGAAAACCTGCTCTATCCCGGCGCGGTTATACCAGCTTCGATCGAAAAAAACGATCTCTCCTGCATTAGGCAACTGCTTCATATGACGTTCAAAATACCACTGTCCCGCCTCTCTCGAATCCGGCTTTGGAAGTGCGACGGTACGTGCTTCCCTCGGATTCAGATTCATTGTAAACTCTTTGATGGTAGTACTTTTACCTGCTCCGTCCATCCCTTCTATAATGACAAGAAGCCTTTTTTGGTTGTCTATCACCCATTTTTGCAGTTTGACCAATTCATATTGAAGCTTTAAAGCTTCTTTCTCATAAAATTTGCCTCTTATCTTCCCGTTTCCGTTGAAAACTTTGGAAGAATGAACAGTATATTCTGGCAACTCTTCTGAATAACAGACGCTTTGTAAAATCATGACTTTTCACCTTCAAGTTCCTTGGGTATCTCTTTGCTTGTTTGTGCACCCAGCTCTTTAAGCTGCTGTACTTGCTTTACCAAATTCCCTTTCCCCTCGCTTAATCTGTTTTTAGCGGTATGAAAGCTGTTTTGAAGGGTGTCAATCTGTTTGGATATCTTGATCAGATCTTCTGAGAAGCCGACAAATTTGTCATACATGGCACCCGCTCTCCTTGCGATCTCTTTGGCATTTTGGTTCTGACGTTCATATTTCCATATATTCTCTACCGCACGCATGGCTACAAGCAAAGTGGTCGGGCCTACGAGCAGGATCTTTTTTTTGAACGCATTGTCATAGATACTGTTGTCATGCTCCAATGCAACGGCCAATGCGCCTTCAATCGGCATAAACATAAAGATAAAATCCAAAGTATTGATCTCTCTGAGCCGTTCATAATTCTTCTGTGCCAATCCATCGATATGGCTTCGGATCGATTCAAGATGAAGACCAAGATAATACGCTTTTTCATCTTCATGTGCATTGACATATCGCTCATAGGCGACAAGGGAGGTCTTTGCATCAATGATCAGATCCCGCTTGTCGGGAAGATGCACGATCACGTCCGGCCTTAGTGTATTCCCATCATCGGTTTGCAAAGATACCTCTCGTTCAAACTCGAAACCTTTTCGCAGTCCAGATGCTTCAAGAACACGTTCAAGTACCATCTCTCCCCAGACACCCTGCTGTTTGTTTTTTCCTTTAAGAGCATTCGTCAAATTGATAGCATCCTGGCTTATCTTCTGGTTAAGCTCTTTGAGTGTGTTGATCTCATTTTTTAAAACCGCTCTATCCTGGCTTTCAATATCGTAGGTTTGTGAGACTTGTTTTTTAAATTCATCGATCTGGGTTTGAAGCGGTTTGATCATATTGTCAATATTCTGTTTTGAAAACTCAGCAAATTTTGCAGAATTACCTTCAAATACTTTTCTGGCCAGTGCTTCAAATTCCTCTTTGAGTTGTTCTCTATTTGCCTGCATCATTTCAACTTTCGCAGCATGATGTCTAGTATCCGATTCCAGTTTGGTCAATAATCTGGCAAGATTAGTCTTCTGCTTATTATTGTCTTCTTGTAAAATCTCACTGCGCTCCTGCAATGCGGCATGTTCTATTAACAGTTTTTCATGTGCTGTTTGCAGGCTTTCAAGTTTTGTTTTCGTTTCGCTCTGGACTATCTCAAGTTCATTATATTTTGCCTGAATACTTGCAAGCAGTTCTTCTTTGGATCCCAATATGCCTTTGGTTTCTGCAAACTGCTGTAATTCTCTTTCATTACTGGCATTTTTGATATTGAGGGTTTTAAGCTCCAGTTCAAGAAGTTCGATCTTCTTCTCTTTTTCCACAAGAGTCTCTTTAAGCTCAGCAACACGCTCAGCCAATGTTTTGCTTTTGGTTGAAAAAACCACTACAACCAATACAATAATCAATAAAACAACGAGGCTGATCCCTACGATCAATAAAAATGTCGAATCCTCTTGAAGCCTGTCAAACAAATTATTCATACCTCTATTCCCTTATGACATCATAGTTTTCAGGAAAATTGCATCTGATATCTTTCAAAGGCAGATCTCCCTTCCCATAACGCATCTTTTCAAATATAATCAAGATCGTATTGTCCAAGTCGTCATAGTACGCAACCCGGCTAAGTTTCCCTTTGGCATCTAGCTGTATCGTATATTCTTTCCCTTCATGTTTTGCGATAAAAACACTTTTTTTGTCTTTGTAAGGTTTGGCCGTCTCAAGGATCTTGGCAAGATCAAATCCTTTATTGATCAGATAATTGGAAACCTGCTCAAGGTCATGATCCACTACCAAGACCTCTACACCGTCAGTACAGACCTCTTTTTTTGTAGGAGATTGATATTCCCATTTCAGCCTGTTTTTATTGGAAAAATAGATTTTCCCGGTATAAGTGATCACTTTTTTCTTTGGATTGGTAATTTTTTGCGTAAAATCCGCCTGAAAATTTTCAGGGACCTGTATCGATGCAAAAAGTACTGAACTCCATACCAGTACAGTAAATATCAGTTTCATTTTTTTCCTTTTTTATCATTAAAAATATACCTAAAATCATCTTTTTCGCGGATGACATCTGTCATATTGTCATAAAATTGTGAAGAAAATAGAGAAAAAATGATAGGCCAAATATCACACTCAAAAAACTCTGTTATGAAAGATTAACCATTTTTACACTTTTTTTTGGATAGAATTATTCCTAATTTTCTAAACTAGGCACACAAAATTATGATTAAAAGCGTACTCAAAATCTTTGGAACACGAAATGACAGGATCGTCAAAACCTACCTCAAAAAAGTAAAATCCATCAATGCTCTTGAAGAAAAATACGAAACTCTTTCGGATGAAGCACTTCAATCAGCATTTTCAGAACTAAGAAATGCTGTTGTAAACGGATCAAAAACATTGGATGATGTTTTACCGGACTCTTTTGCCATTACCAGAGAAGCATCTAAACGTGTGTTAGGGATGAGACACTTTGATGTGCAAATGATCGGTGGATTGGTGCTGCATGATGGCAATATAGCAGAAATGAAAACCGGTGAGGGTAAAACGTTGGTTGCAACCCTACCGGTCATCCTGAATGCCATGACAGGCAAAGGGGTACATGTCGTCACAGTCAATGACTACCTTGCCAAAAGAGACTCCACGCAAATGGGCGAACTGTATAGGTTTTTAGGTTATTCTGTAGGATGTATCACAACCGACATCTATAATGAAAGTGACAGAAATGCGCAATATGCTGCTGATATCACCTATGGAACCAATAATGAATACGGTTTTGACTATCTTAGAGATAATATGAAAGTCAGAATCGAAGAAAAGGTGCAAAGAGAACATCATTTTGCCATCGTCGATGAAGTCGATTCTATTTTGATCGACGAAGCACGTACGCCGTTGATTATCTCCGGTCCTGCACATAGAGACCAAAGCCATTATGCCAAGGCCAATGAGATCGCAAAAATGATGATCCGCGGAGAAAAGAAAGAGACCAAACCGGGGGAACCCGAAGAGACGACCGGAGACTTTATCGTAGATGAAAAAAACCGTGTAATCATCATGACAGAACAAGGGCTTGAAAAAGCACAAGAACTTTTTGAAGTCGAGAACCTTTACAGTTTAGAAAATGCTGCACTTTCACACTACCTAGATCAAGCGCTTAAAGCGCATTATCTCTTTGAAAAAGATGTTGATTATGTCGTAAGAGAGGATGAGATTGTGATCGTAGATGAATTCACAGGAAGACTCTCAGAAGGAAGAAGATACTCTGAAGGACTGCATCAGGCACTAGAAGCCAAAGAAGAGGTCAGAATACAGGAAGAATCCCAAACCCTAGCAGAAATAACCTACCAGAATTACTTCAGGCTTTATGAAAAACTCGCAGGAATGACCGGTACTGCACAGACAGAAGCAACAGAATTTGCGCAGATATATGATCTTGATGTTATCAGCATTCCGACCAACCTGCCGGTTGCAAGGATCGACAAAAACGACTTGATCTACAATACTGAACGTGAAAAACTCGATGCAGTTGTCAGACGCATTAAAGAAGCTTATGCCAAAGGACAACCTATACTCATCGGAACGGCATCCATAGAGAAATCCGAGATGGTCCATGAAAGACTGAAAAAAGAAAAGATCCCGCATAACGTTCTCAATGCCAAAAACCATGAACAAGAGGCTCAGATCATTATCAATGCGGGTCAAAAAGCTGCCGTAACGGTAGCGACCAACATGGCTGGACGTGGTGTCGATATCAAGATTGATGATACAGTGCGGGAACTTGGGGGACTGCTCATTTTGGGTACAGAACGTCATGAAAGCCGCCGTATCGACAACCAGCTGAGAGGACGTTCCGGACGTCAGGGAGATCCAGGAGAGAGCCAGTTTTTCCTCAGTCTTGATGACAATCTTTTGCGTATTTTCGGTGGAGAGAAGATCAGAAATATCATGAACCGCCTGGGAGTCAGTGAAGGTGAATATATCGACTCTAAACTGGTGACCAGAAGTGTTGAAAAAGCACAGAAAAAAGTCGAGAATATGCATTATGAGTCAAGAAAACATATTCTTGAGTATGATGATGTAGCCAACCATCAAAGAAAAGCGATCTATACTTTTAGAAACCAGCTTTTGGATCCTGATTTTGATATCCGCTCCAAGATTACAGAGAACCGTGTCGAATTTGTCGATCATATGCTTTCAGAATGCGGGATCTTTGAAGGGATGCAAAAAGAAGATTACGATCTGGAAAAACTTCGTGCACTATTAAAAGAAGAAGTAATGATCGATATTCCGACAGAAGCTTTAAAAGGCAAAAGCGCCGAAGAGATCGCAACAACTATCAATGAAAAAATGACTGGCCTTTATGAAGCTAAAATGTCACAGATCGATCCGGACCAAAGACAGGAGATCGAACGCATTCTCTATCTACAGGTTCTTGACCCTCAATGGAGAGATCATTTGTATGAAATGGATGTGCTCAAAACCGGTATCGGACTGAGAGGATACAACCAAAAAGACCCTTTAACAGAATACAAACAGGAAAGCTTTAAACTCTTTACCGGTTTGGTGCAACGTATCAAATATGAAGCGGTCAAAGTCCTTCAGCTTGTCCAGTTCAATTTCAGATCCATTGAAGATGAACAAGAAGCCATAGAGAATATGAAAGATGAGATGGAGCATGATATCTCCCAGACCACTCTGAACCAGTCTTACGAAGAGGGTGTAATCGCAGAAGATCTTACCCCTGAATCATTCGGAGGGAAAAAACCAAAAAGAAACGACCCCTGCCCCTGCGGATCAGGCAAAAAATATAAAAACTGCTGTGGACAGAGCGGACCCAAAAAAGGTTTATTGTCAAATCAGGCATAGGAAGCAAGGCTCCTTATTGCTACGTCAAAGCCGGGGTCTTCCCAGCCAAGAGCAGTTGCGACTAGTCGCTCTAAAATAGTGATATTACTTTTAGGATATTATCTCTTATGAAATCAACCATCAACAGACTCTTTGTACGTAGCATTATCAAACACTATCTCAAGTACGATAAAGAAAATCCTTTTATTTTTATCTCTGCTTTGCTTGCTTTTTTGGGTATAGCTGCAGGAGTAATGGTACTGATGATCGCTATGGGTATCATGAACGGCACACAAGAAGAGTTTAAAAAACGTCTTTTTGTAATGAACTATCCCCTGACCGTCCTTCCTATAGAAACTCATGGTATTAACCATGAACTCATCCAATCCTTAAAAACCAAGTTTCCTCATCTCCAATTTAGTCCCTATTATACAACACAGGTAATTACCAAAAATGAAGGGGTCGTGCAGGGAAGCCTGCTTTATGGTATAGATTATGCGCAAGAGAGTGCGCTTAACCCGATCTTTGATAAAGCAAAAGGATCCAATGAATCACCTTTTAAAGTTGTGATAGGCGACGCGCTTGCACAAGAGATGAATGTGATAGTGAATGATAAAGTCACGCTCTATTTTTCCGAACAACAGGCAGTCGGGTTTGGTACGATGCCTTTGCAAAAACGTTTTACGGTAGACGGTATATTTGATTCGGGACTTAAAGCCTATGACAAAGCGATCATGTATACCTCGTTGGAGGCTTTTGAAAAATTGCTTGACCGTCCAAAAGGTATCTATGACGGGTTGCATATTTTTACCCAAAATCCTATGGATGAGATCGAATCGATCAAAAAAGCACTTCCCAACAACGTCATCATCGAAGGGTGGTGGGAACAAAACGGCGGCTTTTTCTCTGCGATGGCCATGGAAAAAAAAGCCCTCTTCCTCGTCTTGCTTTTAATCATTCTCGTTGCCTCGCTCAATATCATTTCATCGCTTTTGATGACTGTGATGAGCAGACGAAGCGAAATTGCCCTCATGCGGACATTGGGTGCAACAAAAAAAGAGATACGTTCTATATTCTTCCGCTTGGGTGTTATCATCGGAACAGCAGGTATCATTGCGGGTACCATTCTTGGGAGTTTTGGTATCTGGCTGCTTACAACATTTGATATCATCTCCGTTCCTGAGGATGTCTACGGCACAAGCAAGCTTCCCATAGATCTTCAAATGAACGATTTTGGGTTTATCCTTTTGGGAACGACCATTATCGTTCTTCTCTCATCCCTTTATCCGGCAAAAAAAGCTTCTCAGACCGATCCGCTTACCGTCTTACGCAATGAGTAAAATCATTTTGCTTTGATACTTTCAACGGGTGCTTCGATCGTCCGCTTAAGGAACTGTATCGGCATCATCAAGATATCCTCTGTAGCCGTCGTTCTGATCTTGGGATCGTCGAGGGTGCCTGATATTTTAAGGCCTATTGTCATACTTTGATCTTTTCCCATTAAGATATATCCAAGCAACGGTACCTTTTCGAGAATCTTCCCTAATTCCCTTGCAGTCTGGATAGCAAGTTCTATTTGAATCGTTTTTTGTTTCATATCGATCATACCCTTCCCTGCTATCGTTGCAGATTGTCCCTTGATTAGAACCGAATCAAAATAAAGGATATCTTTGACGATATGATATTCGATAACGCCCTCATTGATCTTAAATCCCTGGATTGAAAAACCTGGAGTATTCAAAGTTGCCAATGCCGGTAATGTATTAAGAAAAGCAAGCGTGTTGTTATAAGCTTTAAAATTGCTCATAACCCCTCCTTCGATGATAATCCGCCCCTCCATCTGATTATCCGGATCACCCCAGTGTCTGAGAGTATATCTGCCCTCTTTGAGCCCGTCAAAATGGATCAAAGGATGCAGCATTTTGTCTTGTATTCGAAATGCGTCCATTCGTAAACTGTTACCCTCTTTTTCAAGTTTGACAATATCCCCATTCAAACTTCCTATCGCTTTAAGAGAACCGTTTGGTCTAACCTCTATGTCATAGCTGTCTGTCAAAAGGGTATATACATCATATCTGAAATTGCTTCGCTTGCCTACTATCACCAGTTTTTCAACCTTGTCTTTGTTCTTTTGCAAACGCGAATCCAAAAACTTTTTCAGATCAATATTAATATCAGATATATCGATGCGCGATTTTTCTTCGTTATAATGAAAACGCTTATCAAACGCATAAATGTCAATGCCGTTTTTGCCTATTTCCCCGCTGCAAGGCACTCTTACGTGGCAGACATTGTCATTATCGTAAAAAAAACAGGACTCTCTTTTCAATTCACCTTTAAAAGAATAGGTATCAAAATCTTTCGTTTGAAACTCCAGCATACCACCGTTCTCCACGATCCCCTTATCCTGAAGGTAAGGTTTGATCTTTAACAAATCTTCCAAACGGAGTACAGTTTTATCAGCCTTGTTTTCCAGACTGACTTTCAATTTGGGAATAACGGCTTTAAACCGACCCTTAAAATCAAGTTCAAAAGGCAATTTTTCATTTTTAAGCACCAAAAAAGGTTCTTTCTCGTCGCCTATTTTGATGGTTTTGGCATTCAAGGTCAGTGCTGCGTTTTTCTTGTTTAGTCTGATCTTTCCATCCACGACACCTTCATACCGACGCTCTTTTAGAACCACTTTATCCAAGGTCACTGTATCTTTTCGGTAATGAACCTCACCACTCACAACAGAGAGATTCACACCTGATACGTTGACATCTCCCTCTCCTAGCATGACATCGGCATTAAAACTGCTGTTATGGTCTTTTAGCCCGATATCTGCTTTGAATACCGCTTGCATTTTGCCTTTGTTTTGGGAAACAGGAATATTCAGACCATAGGCATGAAGTATCTGATGCACGACCTCATCAAAAGGTGTTAAAAAATGAAGATCTAATTTCAAAAGAGTAGGTTTGGTACCGGTCAGATCAACGATATCAACCGTGCTGCCATCCAAAATTCTATCATGATAAAGCGGTTTTTGCAGATCAAAATGTAAAGCACCGTCGGCATAACTGAGCATGACCTGTTGTGCAAGAACCGGATCTAGGCCTTCCTTGTAGAAGATCTTCACATCATCCAATTGCATCAACCCTTTGAGTGCATCAAAATCGATTTTAACGTTGCCTTTTTTACCGATATCAGCCTTTCCTTCAAACGAGATGAGCCGATACTTTGTAGCCTGCACCTTTTCAACGATCCAGCTTTTGGTCACATTACCAAGAGGCAACGTATCAATAAATGTTTTCAAATCGGCAAACTGATCGCTTCGAATGGAAAAATCGATCTGACTCTTTTCTTTACTGGCCTTAAAGTCTCCCTTGATATGATAGGCATGAAACCTTCCTTCTGTTTCAAGTGTATCTTTTTTAAGATCATAGGTCATTTTGCCATTCAACGTTGCATGATTTTTTTTAAGATACAACAGATCGATGTTTGCGATAAAACGTTTCCCTGCTCTGTGAATATTCCCCGCGATCTCGTACTCATTTGTGGTAATATAAAGAATATCATCGGCAAAGATAACTCCCAACGTATTATCGTTGAAATGAATGTTTTGAATTTCCAGGTATTCAAAATAGGTCAACAGTGATTTGATACGGTCAAAGGTCTTGTCAACATTTTCAAACGAAGGTTTTTGTTTGCTTATGGGGATAACGATATCATCGGCTTTAAGCGTAAGTTTTTTATCGAGTTTAATGTATAATTTTTTGACCTGATAATGTCCGACCTTCAGACCTTCTATATGAATTCCGGATCTAAACCAAAAGAAAAGAGCAATGCCTATGACGATCAATAACCCCAAACTGTTACGTATCCATACATGGATAACATGGATTGAGTCCATTGCACTGCTTTTGATCATCACTCTTGCCTTTTACACCACGATACCTATTCAAACGACACCAACGCTCCTAGTGCCTCAAGGCTCTATCGGCCATATTATAACACAGCTGACAAAAAAAGGGTATGCACTCAGCCCCATAGACAAATATCTTCTTGCCATGATCGGTAAACCCCGAAGCGGATGGATTTACATCGGCCAGACAAAGCTCAACCGCATCGACTTTCTCTATAAACTCACCAGCGCCAAAGCACGTCTTGAAAAAGTAACACTCATACCGGGAGAAACCAGCATTATTTTTTTTGAAATGCTTGCCCAGACGATGCACTTAAACCAGGTCAAACTCATGGAATATTACAAAGAGTTCTCAAGTTATCCTGAAGCAGGCATCTATGCAGATACTTACTATGTCCCTTACGGCATACAGGAAAAACACCTGATCGATTTTTTGGTAAAAGAATCTGAAAAAAAATATCAGGAAATTTCAGAAAAGATCTATGGCACCTATGATAAAAAACAATGGCAAAAAGTGCTTATCATCGCTTCTATCATACAAAAAGAAGCAGCCAATACCCATGAGATGCCTCTGGTCTCTTCGGTCATTTATAACCGTTTAAAAAAAGGAATGATGCTCCAGATGGATGGTACCCTCAACTATGGTGCATATTCGCATATTAAAGTCACACCTGAACGCATTCGAGAAGATAATACATCTTTCAATACTTATAAACACAAAGGAATCCCAGACTCACCTATTGGAGCAGTAAGTCTGGATGCGATCAAAGCAGCGATCAAACCGGCACAGACAGATTATCTCTATTTTATGAAAAATGCCCAGGATTTGCATGACTTCAGTTCGACCTTTAAAGAACATAGAAAGAATATTGAAACGGTTAAAAAAGGTAAATAACTGCTTTTTAGAGCAAACTCTTTAGATCATTCAGATCAAATAAAAGTAACCCTTCATCTTTGGTCTGCAGTAGTTCATTTGAAAAACCGTCTTTGGAAAATAACGCATAGGTATCTACATTCAAACCTGACTGCACTGCTTTAACTTTGAGTTTTGTCAGTTCATTCTTGCAAACCTTCCTGTCTTTATACTTGCATTCACCGAGTATCACTTTCTTATCATCGGTGACTGCCAAAATATCAAATTCATTTTGCTGGGTCCAGTAGCTTCCGCTGCTCTTTAAAGGATTTTGCGAAGAAAAATGTTCGACAAGCAATGCATCGCATAACTGTTCATAGATCAAAGAACGCAGCCTCTCGTAATGTTCTATAAAATTTTTGAGAAAACGTTCACTTTTTCCGGCTCTCAATTCATCAGCATAAAAGGCCACAAACCCAAACCAAAAACGCATAAAAGGCTGAACAAAACGGAGTTTATCCTGTATACGATAACTTCTGAGTTCTTTTTTGATCTTCTGTTTAGGATAGCTTTTGAGAGGTGTTTCTCTTGAATACTCTACTCTGAGTATGTTGAGATCTATCAACGCTTCGATCACCTGTTCGCCTACTGTTTCGCTCAGTCTCGCTTTACGTAGCACGCTATAGTATTTGCCATCTCCCCTAGCTGCTGCAATCAAGATCTCTTTATAGGGACTCTCCAAAAGATAACTGGGTCTTACAAGAGCCTCAAAACGGCGAAAGTTTTTGACAAAATTCGACTCCACCATGGAAAAAACATCATCAAAATAATCCAAAACAATATTCTCTTCTATTCCACCCAGTACTGCAAAATAATCTAAAGACTGCTCCAACCCAAGATAACTAAAATCCTGATAAAACCTTTTAAATGACGTTCTAATGACATACCTTTTATAATCATATTTTCTGCTTTGGGCTATTTTAACATACTTTTAGGCAAATTGCTATATGATTAATAATTAAACAATTCAAAGGCCAACATGGAGCAGTTTTATACCAAATCGCCTCAAGTGCAAAATATTATCAAAGGACTCAATCTTACGCGTACACTTTTTGTCTCTTCTATCATTATAGGAGAAGCCGGAAGTGGGAAAAAGACTCTTGCACGTTCTCTTTTTCCGGATGCGGTAGTAGTCTCTGGGTATAACCAGGAAGAGGTTCAAAATGCACTTGAAAATCATGACGAACTGATCTTGACCGATTTTGAAAAACTAAGCAATCCAAATGCGCTTAAATTTGACAATAAAAGAATCATCGCAACAGCCAACCATATCAATAATCAAGAAAATATCGATAATCTTTTTGCCTTCATATACAACCTACCATCGTTAAAAGAGAGGATTGAGGACGCCGTATATATCAGAGCTATCTTCATCAAAGAAGCCTGCACCAATCTTATGATTGATGAAAATGATATCAACACGCAAGAGTTTCCTATCGACCTGTCTTCCAACACCAAAAGCCTTAAAAAGTCAGTCTATGAACATGTGATGTATCATGCAATGGGTGCCAAAGAGATAGAAGAGGCTATCTACACCTATCTTTTAAAACATATGGATGGTAACAATGCCTATAAAGAACATCTTGAACTTTATGAAAAACCACTTATAGAAGCAGGACTTAAAAAATTCGGCTCCCAACTTCAACTTTCCCAAGTTTTGGGTATCAATAGAAATACATTGAGGAAAAAAATATATGAACACCATATCGATTGATTTTAAACCTTTTGTGGAATGGGATAACAGTCCGTTTATCCTTTTTGACCATCAAGGGAAAATCGTCTATCTCAATAATGCTGCAGAGATCCTCTTTGGGCATGTAACACCTAAAGAGATCTATGATATTGCTGTGGCTTATGCCCCTCAAAATTTCGGTTTTATGACAACAACGGTTTCACTTAACTACGATGCTTTCAGTTTTTATGCCCTCACAGTAGGCTACGAAAATGACGATCAAATAGCCATCAGGCTCTATAACAAACCTCGTATTAGACAAAATATACCGATTCAAAAAGACAAATTGATCACAACCGATATCAATATCCTGCTTGAAGCCAATATTGCGCTTTTTAAAACAAAAAATCAAAATAGCCTGACACTTTTAACCGACCAGGAAATTCCGCGTTTTAAAATAGACCAGAACAATTTTTCAAAACTCTTGAGAAAAACCTTGGATTCTTTCAGAGCATCTGACTCTATTGCTATCTCATTAAGAATGCTCATCGGTGAACATATCATCATTGCAGGCAAAAGAGAATCGATGGTACAGCTGAGGATCGAGGCCAACGGACGTTATGTCGATCATGACGATGAAATCAAGGCACTGACTGAAAATACCCATATCGCCTGTTCTCTCAAAGAGCGTAGCATCAAACTGGATATCCCTTTAATTCAGTAACTCTAATCTTTGATTGCTTTATAATGCTCCATGCTCAAAATCCTTATTAGGCAGTTATTGCCTAAAAATTAATCAATAACTGCATAAAAATCATTTGTATCTGTGTTACTATTGTATTGTAAATCAATTTTAAAGGACAACAGATGAAGTTAAAACTTTTAGCTCTTTTGGCAACGCTCATGCCTATCGCTGCTTTTGCAGACGGTAAGCTGGACTCTGGGAACACAGCATGGATGATGATCTCTACAGCGCTTGTACTTCTCATGACACCGGCTGGTTTGGCACTATTTTACAGCGGTATGACAAGAAGTAAAAACACACTCAATACTTTTGCGATGGTTATGGGTGCATTCGTAGTGGCGATGGTTGTGTGGATCATTGCAGGATTTTCAATCGCATTTGGTACAAATGAAAGTGCAATGCTTCAAAATGTAATGGGTGGATTTGGAAATCTGATGCTTGACGGTATCAAATGGACAGATCTTGATGGATTTGGAACGTATCCACAATATGTGTTTGTTGCATTCCAGGGAACATTTGCTGCGATTACTGTAGCAATTGCAGCTGGCTCAGTGATTGAACGTATGAAGTTCTCTACTTGGTTGGTCGTTGTTATACTATGGGGTCTAATCGTTTATGCTCCTGTTGCGCACATGGTTTGGGGTGGTGCCGGTGCATTGCTTTTTGATGCGGGCGCTCTTGACTTCGCCGGCGGTACTGTTGTACATATGAACGGTGGTTTGGCTGGACTTGTATTGGCTATATTGGTAGGTAAACGTGCTGGTTACCCAAAAACTGCGATGAAACCATACAGTATCCTATTGACTGCTGCAGGTGCAGCATTGCTTTGGTTTGGATGGTATGGATTTAACGGTGGTTCTGCATTCGGTGCAAATGCTATCGCTGGTTTGGCAATATTGACTACTACTGTTGCAACAGCTGCTGCTGGTGTGGTTTGGATGTTGCTTGAATGGATGATCTTCAAAAAACCGACATTGCTTGGTATTGCATCCGGTATCGTTGCAGGTCTTGTTGCCATCACACCGGCTGCTGGTTTTGTTAGTGTTGGTGGAGCATTCATTGTAGGTATCGTTGGTGCACTGATCGGATTCTTCGGTGTTGTATCATTGAAAAAAATGTTTAAGTATGATGACAGTCTTGATGCATTCGGTATCCACTTCTTGGCAGGTCTATGGGGTGCTATTGCAACAGGTCTTCTTGCTCTTGATGATAAAAATCTTCTATGGGATGGTCCGCTTAAAGAGAGCGGTGACAGAATGGGTCAGCTTTTCGTACAGTTTGAATCAGTTATCGTAGTAGGTCTGTACACATTGGTAGGTACTGTGATCGTTTACTTCATCGCTTCGGCATTGACAGGCGGTGCACGTGTTGATGCAGAAACTGAAGAGATCGGTCTGGATGAGAGTATCCACGGTGAAAAAGCAATGAATGCATAATCATGCATTGTCTATGCCAATACAGCATTTGCTGTATTGGTCAAGCAACTTTATGAACACAATAACAAATAACAAAGGAGTTATTTTATGAAAAAGATCGAAGCAATCATCAAACCATTTAAACTCGAAGATGTAAAAGATGCCCTTGTAAAAGAAGGAATCGAGGGTATGACAGTCTCCGAGGTAAAAGGATACGGAAGACAGCAAGGACACTCAGAGCTTTACAGGGGAGCTGAATATGTCGTAGAGTTTATCCCTAAAGTCAAGATAGAGATCGTTGTAAGCAACGAATACTATCTTGAAAAAGCGCTCACGGCCATCAAAGAAAATGCCAAAACCGGCAAGATCGGTGACGGTAAGATATTTGTTAGCGACATCACCAAAACCATCCGTATCAGAACAGACGAAGAGGATGCTGATGCACTTTAATCCATATGAACAAGGATTTACCTTGTTCATAACCCTAAAATCCTACATTGATTAATTTTTAATCAAATTTACTTCCGGTTTATACCTTTTGATGTTTAAAGTGATTAAATTCACGCCATTTCCTACTTTCCATATTTTTTGATACCTGCTACACTTACAATGAGAAACTTCAAGGAGATTGCTTATGGAAATGCAGTATGTAATAGATACACTCTTTTCACTTTTTGCGATGACACTGATCATCTTTATGGTACCCGGTTTTGCAATGCTGGAAGCAGGCCTGGTACGAACCAAGAACGTGACAGCCGTACTGACGGTCAATGTCATGATCTATGCGATTGCCTCAATGGCTTTTTTATTGATCGGATATACCTATGCCTTTGGCGGGTGGGACCACCAGGACAGTATCAGTAAATGGGCATTCTTTATGTTCCAAATGGCGTTTGTGGGAAAAACGATCAACATTATGAGCGGTGGGGTAAGTGAGCGCTCACGCATTATGCCCTTAACGCTTTTTACTTTGGTAATGGCTGCTTGTATCTACCCGACTATAGTCAACATGATATGGGGGGCCAATATGTTTAAAGATACATTCTTGGACATCTCTTCCATGTATGACCTGGCAGGTTCCACAGTTATCCACTCCACAGGCGGCTGGGCACTTTTGGCTGCCATTTTGATCATGGGTCCAAGAAGAGGCCGCTATAAAAATAATCAGATTCATGTGATTCCCGCATCCAATATTCCGCTTGTGACACTGGGTGCATTGCTTCTTTGGATCGGATGGTTCGGATTTAACGGAGGAAGTGTCGGTGCTATTTCAAGCAAAGAAAATGCCGATGCAGTGGCACTTACGATCATGAATACCAATACTGCAGGACTTGCCGGTGCGATCGTTGCCTGGGTCATGATGTACATCGAATATAAAAAATTTGATATTACGATGATCCTTAACGGTGCTCTGGGAGGACTTGTTGCGATTACTGCCGGACCTGATCTTTATCCTATCTATACGCCGATCCTTATCGGTGGAATTGGCGGGGCTTTAGTTGTATTTGCCGTACCGTTCTTTGACAGATTAAAACTGGACGATCCGGTTGGTGCACTTTCTGTACATCTTGTAAACGGTATCTGGGGGACACTGGCAGTCGGAATCTTTACAGAAAAATCACTTTTAGCCCAAGCCAAAGGTATTTTAGTCGTAGGTTTGTTTGTTTTTGTGGTATCATACATAAGCATTTACGTGATCAACAAACTGGTAAGACTTCGTGCAGATGATGAAGAACAGCTTGTCGGGCTTGATGACAGTCAATGCGGTATGGAAGCATATCCTGAATTTAAACGTAGTATTTAAGGAAATCTCTTATGAAAAAAATTGAAGCGATTATTAAACCATTTAAACTTGAAGATGTCAAAGATGCCCTGGTCAAAGAAGGTATTGAAGGGATGACCGTATCTGAAGTAAAAGGATACGGAAGACAGCAAGGACATTCTGAACTCTACAGAGGTGCAGAATACATTGTTGAGTTTATTCCAAAAGTAAAAATCGAGATCGTTGTGAGCAATGACTATTATCTGGAAAAAGCAATCACAGCGATCAAAGAAAATGCCAAAACAGGAAAGATCGGAGATGGTAAGATTTTCGTCAGCGATATCACCAAAACCATCCGCATCAGAACAGACGAAGAGGACGAAGAGGCACTATAAACATCTAAGCACTGAGCATTTAGCTTTCAGTGCTCAAACTGCTCTATCTTCTCTTCATCACTCTCTATCGTCCACAAAACACCATCCGCATGAAACACTCTATCTATCCTGGTGATATCAAGCTGCTTCAGACGATAGAGTGTTTTGTCCACATCACTGTAACTGGTTTCAAAGGTATAGCTTATCTGTTTTTTATAGGGTATGAGTTCGGCAGCTTCCAGCACATCTTTGACCGCCTGGGCATAAGCTCTGGCCATTCCGCCAGTCCCCAACTTAATACCGCCAAAGTAGCGCACGATCAACACTGCACAATTGATCATCTCTTCACCGCGCAATACATTTAGGACCGGGACTCCCGCACAACCCTTCGGTTCTCCGTCATCATTGGTATTCTCTACGACCTGATCGTATTTATTAAGATAACGGAGTGCATAAACAACATGATTGGCTTTGGGATTTTGTTCTTTAAGCTTGTCCTGAAGTCCCTCAAATTCATCGATCGGGACAAGACAGGTAATGAATTTTGACTTATTAACCTCTGTAAGAGATTCTACACTATTTTGCAGTGTCTGCATTATACTCCTCTATGCTCTTGGCTATAAATTTGACAAAAGCATCACTATCGTTCATACATTTGGCTACGATAAAATCTTCATACTTGATCTTCTCAGCTATTTGGCGTGCTTCTATGTCAATCTCAAATAGCGTTTCAGAGTTATCAATCGTAAAGGCTAACGGATAGATGAGTACTTTTCGATTGTGTGGGTTACGTAAAGTATCTACCAAAGCCGGTTCCAGCCACTGTTGCGGGCCAACTTTTGACTGGTAAACAAGCTTGACATCTTTAAAGTGTATACCTTCAGTCTCGAGATATGTTTTAAGTGCACTTACATTAGCCTCTACCTCTCTTTGGTAAGGATCTCCGGCTTTGATGATACTCACAGGAAGACCATGTGCTGAGAGTATCAGATCATATTCCCTGCTCTTTTTATCGCCCAGCGCTTCAACGATTTTTTGGGCACTTGCTTTAATATATTCAAAGTCATCATAATAGCGCTCTTTTACAAAGGTTATTTTAGGATGGTAGTCCAACTCATCACATGCCTTAAGTACATCTTCATAAGATGAAAGCGTTGTTGTCGTTGAATACTGAGGATAAAGCGAGAAAAGCAGTATCTCCTCAACACCGTTTTCTTGACACGCTTTAAGTGCAGGTAATGCAAAAGGCGGTACATAACGCATCGCCGGATAGATAGGCATATCGACCTTAGTACTTAATTTATCTATAAGTTGCGTGGTTAAGTCATAAAGCGGTGACTTACCCCCAAGCTCTTCATAGGTCTCTTTGGCTTCATTGAGCCTTTTTTGAATGATAATCGTTCGGACCAGAGGACGAACTAGCGGATTGGGTACAATATTTTTATCACTGAACATATTGTATAAAAAGAGCTTCACTTCATCCAGATTGTTAGGGCCACCCATATTAAGAAGTAATAGTGCCTGTTTCATATTGCCGTCCTTGTAAATGTGGTGTATTTTAACATAGAGAGTGTAAAATTACTTTAAGACTAACAAATAAAGGTAACCTATGATTATTATTCCGGCACGTATCGGCTCAAGCCGATTTCCAAACAAAGTCTTGGCTGACATTGGCGGTATCCCTATGGTTGTACGTACGGCAATGGCCGTACAAAATGTCGATGATGTGACCATTGCTACAGATTCTTTGGATGTCATCCAAATCGCCAAAGAACATGGTATCAAGGCGGTAATGACCTCCAGTGAACATCAAAGCGGCACTGACAGGATCTTTGAGGCTGCACAACAGCTTGGTCTATCCAAGAATGAAATTGTCATCAATGTACAGGGGGATGAGCCTTTTATAGAAACCGATGTGGTAAAAGCCATTTATGACCTTACGAAAAGAAATCATGGCAACCCTAAGATCTTGATGAACTCATGCTATAAACGCATCAACAACCCTGAAGCAGACGATCCCAATATCGTCAAAGTCGTAACAGATAGAGACGATATTGCCCTCTATTTTTCAAGAGCCAAGATACCGTATCCAAGAGACCACCATTTTGATGATTATAAAGGGCATCTCGGCATTTACGGATTTAGCGTTGAATCATTGAAGGCATTCTGTTCACTTTCTCCTGCTCCTCTTGAGCATATAGAAAAACTTGAACAACTGCGAGCACTCTACCATGGTTATGAAGTTGCGATGATCGAAGTAGAAACAAAAAGTTTCGGTATAGATACACCCGAAGATTTAGAGAAAGCCATCAGATTTCATAGACTTTAATCTCCATCTATCTTCTCTAAGATGTTCTTGCACAGCACCAGAGAAAACTCTGGTCTATTATTAACCGTTTTTAACAGCTTTTCCAAGATCCCACATTGGCATAAAGATTCCCAACGCCATTAACAAAACTAAACCGGCCAGGAAGAACAACATGATCGGTTCTATATATGCTGCAAGGTTATCGATCAAATCCTGGAATTGCATATCATAGTACTCTGTTACCTTGCCAAGCATTGTATCAAGCTGACCTCCGGACTCACCTGCCCTTATCATCTGCAAAAGCATATTCTCATAAAGACCCGTCAATTCAAAAGCTTCCGCAAGGTTCATCCCTTTACTGATATTCGAATTAACACTGAGCAATTTTTCTTTAATGGCCAGGTTATCTACCATTCCTACTGCCGTAGTCAAAGCTTCAGATACAGGGATACCTGCCTTGACAAGTTCGCTGAATACCAAATTGTACTTGTGCATTGTCGAAAGGAATATCGCTTTATTAATCAGATAAAAACGTGGATGAATCATTAACTTGTCCATCTGATACCTAAAATTAACATTATTGCTATACATATATTTTATCGTAACAATAATTCCTATCAAACCGAACAAAATATATATGCCGTAATGTGTAAAAGCATTTTCAAGAAACAAAAGAATCTGGGTTGGCAATGGGAGTTCGGTCTTAAATCTGGCAAATATCTCTTTAAATTTAGGGACAACGACGATAATCAAAATCGTAAATGCAATTGCCATTGCCGCCAGGGTAATCAAAGGTGTCCTAATGGCTTTTTTAAATTTAGCCGTATTATTTCTGATATTCTCCAAGATATCTGCCAACTTATGATATGACTCGGAAAGGTTACCCGTTCTTTCTCCAAGTTTTGTCATAGCCAATGCAACATGTCCAAATTCATCACGATAGGGTTCCATTGCCGTTGCTATACTGTTACCGGCATTAATATCGTTATAAATATTCGTATAAATGTCTTTTAACTGTTTGTTCTGCGTATTGCTGGCAACATCTTCTAATGTATCCGTGATTGCGATACCTGCATTTGTCATTACCGCAATCTGACGGATAGTAGAAATCTTGTCATTGACGGGGATCTTCCCTTTCAATGCTTTTTTTAAACCTTTAAAAATACTCCCCATTGTTTCTTCCAAAGGAGGTGCAGTCTCTTCAGCTTTCATCACTATAGTATTTGGAAACTTTTGTTTGGCAACTTTTATGGCAGACATTTTATCATTGGCTTTTACCTGCTCTTTGCGTTTTCTACCTTTTTCTATAATTGTGATAATAAAATATTTCATTATAACCTCGCTACCCTGTAGATTTCATCTATTGTCGTTTTACCATCCAATGCTTTGCGGATTCCATCTTCAAACATCGTAACGAATCCTTCTTCCATAGCTTGATTGGTCATTTCTTCCTTAGAAGCATTTGCAGCAATCATCCTTGCAAACTTTTCACTGATGGTTAAAACTTCGGATATCATTTCCCTTCCCGCATAACCGCTATGTCCACATTCCTTGCATCCTTCACCTTTATAAAATACAGGATTCTCCGGCAAATATTCTTTGATATCTTCCAACAGCTTTGAAGGAAGTGTAGTTTCATGCTTACAATGAGGACAAATCTTTCTTACCAACCTTTGAGCCTGAATAGCAATAAGAGCACCACTCACCAAATAACTTTCAATTCCCATATCGATAATACGCGTAACCGCCGATATGGCATCATTGGTATGCAGTGTAGAAAGTACAAGGTGTCCTGTCAAAGCAGCCTGTATTGCGATACGCAGTGTTTCCTGATCCCGGATCTCACCGATCATGATCTTATCAGGGTCCTGTCTTAATATGGATCTTAGTGCTGTCGAAAACGTAAGCCCTACCTGGGGATGCACTTGTACCTGCTGCAAACCGGTCATTTGATATTCTACCGGATCTTCTACGGTAATAATTTTGTCTTTTATGTCTTTAATGGCATTTAGTGCGCCATAAAGTGTAGTCGTTTTACCTGAACCTGTAGGCCCCGTTACCAGAATGATACCGTAAGGGACTTTAATCGCCTGCGCAAAACGGTCATAACAAAATTTGCTCATTCCTGCATCTTCAAGTCTGATCATTGCTTTGGATTTATCCAAAATCCTTAAAACGATCGACTCACCATAAATCGTAGGCAATGTTGAAACCCTGAAGTCAAAATCTCTTTTATTTATAGATGCAGAAAATCTACCATCCTGCGGCTTTCTCTTTTCTGCAATATCCAAATTAGAAAGTAATTTCATACGGGAAGCAAGAGGATGGAAAATATCTTTATCAAACGTAAAGCTTTGTCGCAACAAACCATCCACACGTTCTCTCACGATACAGTTTTTTTCCGTAGCTTCAATATGGATATCACTCGCTGTAATATAAATAGCAGATTTTAAAATAATATCAATAAGTTTTAAAACAGCAGGAGATTCATCCTTCTCCTCATTTATCCCTTCCTGGCTTAAATCCCTGCGTATATCTGAAACCAATCCTTTGATGCTTTCATTGATCTCAAGGCGCTGCAAATGTTTTTGGATATCATGGGGTTTGGCTATCCCTATTCTGATCGGTTTTTTTGGGAAAATTCTTTGTATCGCATCTTGTGCTGCCATGTCTAAGGGATCATCAAATACCACCAACACATTCAAATCGTTTTCTTCTATCGGAATAGCATGATATCTGAGCAGTTGTTTATATGGAATTTTGGAAAAAAGCTGCATATCAATCTCAGTAGCATCAAGATCAACAAATTCAACATGCAAAACCTGTGCAACTTCCTCAATAATTGGAATCAAATCAATGCCGTCTATCGATTCAAGATGAGCAAGTGTAATGGCACCCTGCCGTATCTTTTTGACAAGGAAAATCTGCACACTGCGCAAATCAACCATTCTTTCATTAATAAGATTGGCGATAGATATTTTTCTGGGGGGACGCATCCTTACCAATTGTGAAATTGCATCTTTTGTGACCACATTTTCTGCTAACATCATTTCGATGATATTGACCATAATCCCCCCTCTTTTTGTCTAATCTCTTATACCTTTAGGCAGTATAACATATTGAACTGCTAAAACTGATTTTTTTAATCTATAAACCCGTCATTATTAAACTTTTCTAAAAGTTTTTTTCCTTCCTTTGAATTTGATTTATTGATATAGGTCTTCAAAACATTCGTGGCTTCACTTTTACGACCTAATTTATATTTTGCTTTTACAAAAATTAACCAAGACTCATCTATAGCTGGATTTACCTTATTTGTCTGTAATGCCCAAAATTCAGCTTGTTGATATTTCCCTTGACGATAATAGCTTTTTGCCAAAAAAAGCGAATCATCAATATCATGGGATTGATAAAACCGATTTTCAACGTCTTTATATGCACTGACACTTGACGTCTCAACAATTTCTAAATGAATCTTTGGCCTATCCTTCACTTTCACAGGCTGAGTGCCATAGCTTTTATCAGAATCTATTGATTCTTCCAATACCGATACATCCTGTGCACTTTCATAAGGTCCTACAGGTTGTGATACTTCACGATTCACTATTGTTTTATCATCTGTTGGAATATTTTTGGGAACTGTTTGCAGTTGGGTTATTGCTTTATCAAAAAAAATCGAGGAAGGAACAAGCGTTTCATCTGATTTTCTTGTAATAACTTTTTCAATTTTTTTACTTTCATTCAGATCATTTTGCAAAAATTTTTCCAATAAAAAAGTTTTGTTAAAATAAAATATAGTTGAAGCTGCTATCAACATAACAACCGTAAAAGAAAAGAGATACCATGGTTTACGCTGTTTGCGTTTATATCGTTTCCATTGTTCTTCCAAAGGTTTGATATCATACATGAATGTATCCTAATTTGAGAGCTGCCATTTCAATGATTCTTTGAGGCAAATGAGTATAATTGATCTTTGTAGGTTCATTCTCATCATAATATTCACAGATTTCAAAGATTGTAAACAAAAGTTTATTGCATTCTCTATAATTGCCTTTGGTAAATTTATGAATCATTTTCATATCTTTTTCTTTAATACTGTTGGCTATCTCAAAAAGGTTCTTTTTAAGAAGCTTTTTATGGATATATGATGCAAGATCCGCCTGAGCAGCATTTTTAAGCTCTATTACTTCCCAAATACGTGATTGAAAATGCTCTTTTGCTATCAAGTCTTCATCTTCCGTTTTATGCAAAGAGACAACAAATTTCACACTTCTGCTATCCGATAACAACCTGATACGTTCCATCATTTGAGGGCCATACATTTGTGCTTCATCTAGAAGAATGATAATTTCACGTTTTCCTCTTAAATTTTTACAAAAATTAACCAATGCAGAAAAATTTACTTCAGTATTGCGAGGCATATCCTGTTTAGTCAATACTTTGAATAATTTATAGAAAAATTCTTTTTCTGTAACAGAAGGAGTATCAAAATAATAGATCTCCTTTTGATGCTTCAGTTTTTCAGAAATCCGATTTAAAAGAATACTTTTACCCGTCCCTGGCTTACCAAAAAGCAATATCATTTTTAATGGTTTTTCAATACTGTGTTGCAACTGTTTATAAGCAGTAACTGAGGAATCAAGTTCTATGTAATCATCGATCTCGATTGAATCGATGAATACATTTTTAGCAGCTTCATATCTACTTTTCATTAACTTTTGAATATCCTAAATCTTTCAAAGTGGCAGATTTAGCATTTTTCACAACATGGGGAGTGATGATAAGTACTAACTCTTCTACAGTATTGATCTGTTTTTCACTTTTAAATGCATATTCCAGCAACGGTATATCTCCAAGCAGTGGTACTTTACTCACTTGAACACCAGATTTAGAATTGATCAAACCACCTAAAATTGCATGCTCACCGTCTTTAACTTTTATCACAGATGCAATTTGTCTTCTGATCAAATCTGGCGGGATTGTTCTTACCCCTGTTGTACTTTGAACTGCTTCAACAGTGTCGGAGATTGAAGGGTTGATCTTAAGTGTGATCATACCGTTTCCATCAATTTCAGGTGTTATATCAAGCAAAATACCTGCAAATACCGAATCAATCAACTCTCCTTCTGCTGAAGTAGCACCCCCACCGCTTGCTGCCGTTGTTGCAGATTTTATCTTATAGAAAAGCTCTTTACCAACACTGATCAATGCTGGTTGATTGTTGAGCGTCATTACTCTTGGACTTGAAATTGATTTTACATCACCCTGTGTTCCTAAAAACTTAATTACTTCAGAGACATCGTTTTTGCCCGTCAGATTGATAATTTGTCCGCTTCTTGGTCTCGTATCCGGTGCAAACTCAGCCTCTGTAATACCGTCCGTCGTATCCCACGTATATGAACTTACATTTCTTTGTGCCATTGCCAATGTATTGATTGTCATATTCTGTAAAGAATATAATTGTGACCAATCCACACCGCTTGTTTTACTGTCATCAAAGGTTACGGTCAAAATACGGACATCAATCAATACCTGAGATTTTAATTGTTGTGTCAGTGTACGGATATATTGTGCTACCCGATTGATCTGTTGATCCGTTCCGGTAACTGTAACCATACCTGCCTCTGGGTTAATAATAGGGGCTAGTGGGTTATATTCCCAAACCTGCCCGTCAGGTCCTGTCCATCCATCCCCGCTTTTGGTATAATGCGTGCTATTATCTCCGGCACTGACCAAGATACGCTGAACCTCTTTTTCTACAGTCTGCCAGAATGCAAATTCATCATTACTTTCAATTGAAATACCTGTTCTTGAAGCTGCATCTGCAGTTCCACCTCCTGCTCCGCCACTCATCATACTACCCGAAGCATTATTAGGATTTGCAATCGTTACATTCGCATTACTTTTGCCTGTTCTTTGTCCAGCAATATAATGAATACGGAATGTACGAGTAATCAAATATGAGATCTCCAACTTGTTGCCGCTCAAAATATAGTGAAGATCGTTATCTTTGAGTATCGTGTTCAAAAAGCCAGCTAGTGTACTATTTTTCAACTTGACATAATACAGCTTTTTGTTCATTCTCATTTTTGCAGCATCATCCTTTACAATAACAGTCAATCCACACGTATCGGCTAAGTTCTCTATGACATCTCCAATACTTAATTTACTGTCAACAGTTACACTGAAGAGTTTTGTTGAACACTCATTTGCATTCGCAATATTAAATATCGCAAAAAACAAAACCAATGAAGCAAAAAACTTCTGTCTGATTTTTTGTACACGTTTCATCACTTTACCTTCCTTCTATCTTGATGAAATTATTTTCTGTTTTATGCAAAAATAATTTTTTTATCTGAACGTCATTTCTCAATACCACACCGTTTTTACCTACATATTTCAATGTATATCCCATAATGGTATCATTGACATTCATCCACGAATCATTAATATATGCCTTGCCATTCATAATTGCATGTAAAGATAATTTTGCATCATCTATTTTTTCAGGTACAATAAATGTAGTCACATTATTTTCGTTACTCAGTTTAACAAATGGTTCTTTGGTCATTTCCAGTGTTTCAAGCTTCACACCTTCTCTCTTTTCATGAATTTTCATAACCATTTCTTGAATTTGTTTAACAGAAAGATCAGCATATACAGATGCCAGTAATACTGGAACAATTAAGACAACTTTCTTCATTAGTGATTAATCCCCCATACTGAAATATTGATATCTGCATGTACTTTGGATGTATTCGTATCCATATAAACATTGGAGCCATAAATATCCGTTACCAGAATATTTTGTTCCAATTCATTCATGAATTTTACAATTCCTTTATAATCTCCATCACACCCTATTCCTACTTCCAAAACATAACCAAAACTACCGTTTGTATCCACATAATCATTTTTAATATATTGGATACCCACATTTTGGACTTCTGCTTTATTCGTAATAGAATCAAGAAATCTTGACCAACTCTTCTGATTAAAGAGCATATCGGACAACTTGTCTAAATTTGAATTAATAAATTTGATCTTATGATTTAGGTTTACAATCTCTTGTTTCTTGAGAACAATATCATTATCAAATTTTTTGACGTAATAATCACGATCACCATTCACAGTAATAGAATTCAAATATGTTGTATTGTCTATTATTTCTTTCTGCAGGCTTTGTTTACTGGCTTCACTCCTTTGATACATTTTCTCTGTAAAAGGAAGTAAATAAGCATATGCCAAATAACTGATGACAGCTGCAATTCCAAGAATAATCATCCACTTCTCGCTCTCTTTTTTGGGAGCGAAATATTCATCCAAAGCCTCTAATTTATCTTCTATGTACTTCATCTTAAATCCACCTTCAACAACCCTCTATAGTATTCACTTTGAGAATCTTTTTCAATCAGCTCAATATCAATTTGATTGATCTCATTGAAATGGTTGTCTGATACATACTTGATCAGCTCAGTCAATTTTCTATCATCTGAACTAACCAAAGAGAGCCATACCGTATTCTCTTTGGTCTGAATATTATCTATATGCACACCAAATCGGTTTAATTCCTCTGCAACTGTATGGAATATCCCTGACTTCAAACGATAATTCACTTTTTTGTCATAAATAGAAGTTAATGTCTGTGTCTTGGCATGATATTTATCAGACAACATTGTAATTTTGTTATCCAATTGGTCAATCTCTTTTTTCTTCTCCCCAAGTATCTGTTTATATTTGGTAACTTCTGCACTCAATTTTTGATTCTCAATGTTCATAGCATAAATTCTTGCATCATTGACATATGAACCGATCAAATACACAAGTGGGTATGCCAAACCGATTGAAATCGCTGCAGCTGTGGAAATAATAAATTGACCGCTTGCTCTTTGAATAAATGGAGGCGGACGGTGATATAATGTAAGATTGACAACAGATTCTTCATCTTCCATATAATCAAAAGAATTTAACAGCATTAAATACTGCAATTGATCAATATACCATTCATCATTATTAATAGAATAATTAAAATTCAATTCAAACGATTGCAAACCTAAATAATTCTGGCTATATTCATCTAAGCCTATGATAGGACCATTTTCAGTTCCAATATACATCTGATCGATCGTATCAAGCTGAAATGCCCTTTTTGCATAAATGATAATATCATTAATATGAATAAAGACTTCCCCGAATATCTTCATAAGATTTTTTTGATATTCAGGGTTAACAGTTTTTAAACCTTCGGACTCTAAAAGTGAAATAAAGACTTTTTCATCAATTTTTTCACCAATGATTTCACAATACTTATCATAAATCTGCTCTAAAGAAAAATCTATTGATTTAGAATAGAGATACTGCCCGTTCCTATATAATGCTACAAAGGCATCACTCTTTGTAAAATAGATAAAACAATGCGTACCGTTTGGCTGTAAAATCTCTCTTTTATAAAGTGTTTTATAAAGGAGAGGGGCAGGAATAACCAAGTCAATATATTTAGTCTCTTCTTTGATGGGCAAATAAAGATGTTCCAGTGATTTTGGTTCTGCAACAAAAATATGGAATTCCCGCTCTTCCCCTGCATTCTCAATCTCAATCGAACTGATCACATATCGACTTGCCTGATCAAGCCCCAATTCCTCATACGCTTTAATATCAAGTATATCTGCTATATCTTCTTGTGGGATACCCCGGCTTAAGTTGACTGTAGTTGTAATAATATCTTTATTACTGATATATGAGGTAATAAAATTAGAAGCATTGTAGCTAAGTTTAGTTAATTGCTGGAACTTATCATTTTTGTAAATATAACTCTTACCGTTATAAGCATTCACTGTAACAATATTCGAAATATCCGATGGAGATGAACTTTTCTTTAAAAACATCCTTACCTTCCTTCTGTCTTAACCAATTATATATGTTATAATATTAAAAGTATCTTACAAAAATTAAAAGTTTTGGTAAAAAATAATTTTTTAATTTTTAATTTTTTTTGATTTATTTTAATAATACTAGATTATATATCCGAATTCTTCCAAACCTTCTTTATTTTTACTCCATCCCTTCTTAACGGCAACATGAAGGTCCAAAAAAATCTTTTTGCCGGAAAAGAGTTCTAATTGTTCTCTTGCAAACTTACCCACACGCTTGATACCAGCACCCTTCTGACCGACGATCATACCCTTTTGCGTCTCTTTTTCAACAATGATCGTTGCAAAGACCCTATCCATTTCATCACTTTCTTCTATTCGGTCTACGATCACATCACTCTCATAGGGTATCTCGTCGCTGAGATTTTCATAGATGGATTCCCGTATCAGCTCTTTATAGATATCACGGATGTTTTGAGTAGTTAATAATTCCGGATCGTATAAATAAGGTGAATATGGCAAATGTTTGGTGATTTCATCTAGCAGTTGTTTTTTTCCTACTTTTTTGTTTACCGAAAAAGGAATAACAGCTTCAAATCGATCCTGGTACTTCTGATACTCCCCTAGCTTTTTAAGAATATCACCCTGTTTTGCATGATCAATCTTTGTCAGCACGACAATATGTTTTACCCCTTTTGACTCGACAAGATTTAAAAATTTTTCATACTCTGTCAATTTATCCGTAATAGGTGCCAAGAATAAGATAAGATCACAATCTCCAATGGCTTTGAAAACCTCATCCATCATAAACTGGTTAAGCAGTTTCTCTTTTTGATGAATACCCGGAGTGTCGACAAATATGATCTGTGCATTTTCATGCATCACAATAATATTCATGCGCTTTCGGGTTGCTTGCGCTTTTTTGGAGACCATTGCAAGCTTTTCACCTACCACATGGTTCAATAACGTACTTTTACCTGCATTAGGTCTACCGATCACTGCAACAAACCCGGCTTTTGTTTCAACACTTTCATCAAACATGTTTTATTTCCTTATAGATTAAAAAAGCGACTGGTCGCTTGAGCCTGCTGTTGAGCAAACTCAGTGTTAACATTGTAAAAAAGACTTTGCTTATTTAACATGCTCATCTTTATAGAATATATCGTGTGGCATCCACGTCTTCAACGACTTTACCGATCTTCTCTTCTACAAGCCCTTTGTCTACAACGATCTTCTCTCCAGTATGTTCATCGGCACTGAAACTGATCTCTTCAAGTATTTTTTCAATAACCGTATGAAGCCTTCTTGCACCGATATCCTCCGTTTTTTCATTCGCTACCAGTGCATAATGGGCAATAGCTCTCAGGGCCTCCTCTTCAAAATGAAGATCGACATTTTCAACAGCCATTAAAGCTTGATACTGTTTCAAAAGAGAGTTTTTAGGCTCCGTCAAAATACGATAAAGGGCTTCTTCATCCAAACTGCTTAACTCTACCCGTAAAGGGAACCTTCCTTGGAGCTCGGGGATGAGATCACTTGGCTTGGAGAGATGAAACGCCCCAGCTGCAATAAAAAGAATATGATCCGTTTTTACCATACCTACTTTAGTATGTACGGTAGAACCCTCTACGATCGGCAGTAGATCTCTTTGTACCCCTTCTTTGCTAGGATCCTGTCTACTTTGAGAGGATGAGGAAACTGCTATCTTATCGATTTCATCCAAAAAGACGATGCCGCCTTTTTCAACTTTTTCAAGCGCCAATGTCTTGAGCTGTTCTTCATCCAATAGCGCTTCACTTGCTTCTGACTCAAGGATCTTTTTAGCCTCTTTGACCGTAACTTCTTTTTGTGGTCCCTTTTTACCGTAACCTCCAAGCACTTTGACGATCGATTCTTGCACCTGTATCATCTGAGGCGGCAATCCTTCATCAGAAAAACTTGGCGTATTTGGCATCTCAATTTTGATCTTGAGATGATCCAGTTCACCTTTTACAAATTTTTCCTGCATCCTGGCAAAAGAAGCATCATACTCCTGCTTCTTTTGTTCGCTTGCCCCGGATGGAAGCGGTGGCAAAAGTTTTTCAATGATTTTGTTTTCTATATAGTTTTCGATCTTTTGATGGTTCTTTTCATTCTCGCTCTGGCGTACAAGCTGCATCGCCACAGAAACCAGATCACGTATCATCGACTCTACATCACGGCCTACAAACCCGACTTCGGTATATTTACTCGCTTCAACTTTAATAAATGGCAGTTCCATCATCTTTGCAAGTCTTCTGGCAATCTCTGTTTTCCCGACTCCTGTACTACCGATCATCAAAATATTTTTCGGCATTACGTCATGCTGCATTTCAGGACTAAGCAGCATACGTCGATAACGGTTTCGCAATGCAACCGCTATCGTCTTTTTGGCCTCATTCTGACCGATGACATATTTATCAAGATAAGAAACGATCTCTTTAGGTGTTAAATTTTCCAAATTTTATTCCTTAAAGCTCTAATATTTTGATGTTTTTATTGGTATAGATACAAAGCTCTCCGGCAACTTCAAGTGATTCCTGTACCAATGTTCTTGGATCAAGGTTGGCATGTTTATCCAATGCACGTGCGGCCGAAATAGCATAGTTTCCTCCGCTTCCAATAGCTGCTATCTTACCGTCTTCCGGTTCGACTACATCGCCGGTTCCGCTTAAGATAAAAATATGTTCTTTATTGAGTACGATCATCATTGCTTCAAGCTGACGTAAATGCTTGTCTTTTCTCCACATCTTGGAAAATTCAATGACTGATTTAAAAAGATCACCTTTTTTCTCTGCAAGAATCCCTTCAAACATATCAAAAAGGTTGAATGCATCGGCTGTACTTCCGGCAAATCCTGCAAGGATCTTCCCATCATGCAATGCACGTATTTTCGTTGCATTGCTTTTGAGTACCGTATTGCCGAATGTAACCTGGCCGTCACCCCCGATCACAGCTTTACCGTCCCCCCTGTATCCGAGTATGGTGGTTGCTTCAAACATCTTATACGCCTACCACTTCTACTTTCAACGTAGCATGGATGCCATGGCCCAATTTCGCATCTACTTCATGAATGCCGGTTGATTTGATCGCTTTTTTCAAACCGATATGTTTTTTATCAAGTTCGATATTGAACTGATCCTGTATCGCCTGAGAAATATCACCATTTCCAACAGATCCTTGGATTCCGACCGGCGCCAATGGTTTTTCTATCTTGATCGTTGCCGCTTCAAGCGTGATCTTTTCAGCTTCCAATCTGGCCAATTCATCTCTAAGCTGACGTGCTGCGTTTTCCTGTTCTATCTTCCATTCTTCCACAACTTGAGGGGTTGCAAGTTTTGCTAAACCTTTTCCAATGAGAAAATTCTGTCCGTATCCGTCTTTTACTTCTTTAATTTCACCTGCTTTCCCAAGTGTTTTGACATCTTTAATAAGCAATACTTTCATTCATCTTTCCTTTAACGCATAGAGTGATACTATTTTATCGAATTTTTACTATGGATAAGATGGGAACTCTTTTAAAACCTTTCCAAAAACATCTCTAAAGTTTTTATGCTACAATCGAAAAAATTTAACAAACGGATATACACATATGTTTCAAGAATTTAAAATTGACAATCTAAAAACCTTTCCAAAAGAACTTGAAGTCATGCTTGATCGACACCGAAAAATCATCGATGAGATCACCAAAAGTGATGAGACAAGTTATGAAAAAGTTCTCAAGCCGCTTCAGGACCTTGATGAGGAACGGGAGATCTTTTTTACACCACTTTCACATCTCAATGCAGTGATGAATTCGCCTCAAACGCAACAAGCCTACGAAGAGTGTATCCCCATGCTTTCAAAATTCTCTTCGCAAATGGCACAGAATGTTGAACTTTTCAAAAAGATAGAACAGATAAAAACCGATAATAAGGAAGCCCAAAAAGTTATTAAAAATGAAATAAGAGACTTTGTACTCTCAGGGGTCAATCTCCCGGAAAATCAAAAAAAGAGAATGGAAGAGATCAGCCTGAAACTCAGCGAACTTGGCAATCAATTTTCCCAAAATCTGCTCAATGCCACCAAAACCTATGAGCTCATCATTGAAGATGAAAAGGATGTTGAAGGGATGCCACAAAGCGATATCGATACGGCCGAAGAGATGCGTGACGATAAAACCGTCTACTGCTTTTCACTCCAGATACCGAGTTATATTGCCTACATGACCTACGGCCCTAACCGTACCTATCGTGAAACACTTTATAAAGCTTACAATACCAGAGCACCCCAAAATGCTGAAGTGATCGATGAGATACTAAAACTCAAAAACGAAAAAGCACAACTGTTAGGATTTGACAACTATGCGGCATATGCCCTTGAAAAACGGGATGCCTCTTCTCAGGAAGATGTCATAGGCTTTTTGGAAGACCTTGCAATGCAGTCGATTCCCCATGCCCAAAAAGAGCTTGAGGAGCTGCAAGCGTTTGCTTCAAAAACAGACGGTATCGATAAACTCGAAAGCTATGATGTAGCCTACTATAGTGAAAAACTTAAAAAAGAAAAGTTTGATTTTGACGATACGATGACCAAACCTTATTTTGAACAAAACCGGGTACTTCAAGGACTTCTTGATATCGTTTCAGAACTTTTTAATATCGAATTCAAAAACATAAATGTTCCTGTATGGCATGAATGTGTCAAATCGTTTGATATCTATGAAAACGGTGATTTGGCCGGACGCATCTACTTTGACCTTGAAGCACGTAAAGAAAAACAGGGCGGTGCATGGATGAATGACTGGGAAACACACTATATCGATGCAAAAGGAAATCAACATTTACCATCTGCTTTTATCGTGTGTAATTTTTCGCCCGCTTCCAAAGAAACCCCTTCATTGCTTCGGCATGATGATGTGGTAACTCTTTTCCATGAAATGGGACATGCTATCCACCACCTTTTTGGCAAAAGCAAAGAGCGTTCAGTTTCGGGTATCAATGCCGTAGCCTGGGATGTCGTTGAATTCCCTTCACAGTTTTTGGAAAACTTTGCCTATGAAGGGCCTATCCTCAAACGGTTTGCATTCCATTACCAAAGTGGAAAACCTATCGATGAATCGTTGCTATATAAAATCAAAGAGACCAAAAATTATCAGGCTGCACTTGGTATGCTAAGACAAGTAGAATTTGCGCTCTTTGATTTTAAACTGCATCAAAAGCTCCATGAGGGAGACGAAGTGCAAAAACTGCTTGATACCATCAGGGAGACCACTGCTCTGCTCAAACCGCCGAGTTACAGCAAGTTTCAGCATGGTTTCTCACATATCTTTGCAGGCGGATATGCAGCAGGATATTATAGCTATAAATGGGCCGAAGTACTGAGTGCGGATGCATTCTATGAGTGCTTGGATAAAGAGGGAGGATTTATCCAGCACCGTGCAGAAGGCTATAAAGAGTGTATCCTTTCCCAAGGGGGTTCTGAAGAGATGAGCAAACTCTATGAGATGTGGCTGGGAAGAACACCTGAAGTTCAAAGCCTGATCAAACTTTACGGTATCCAGCCTCCCGTTATTGAGGAACATTAAATGAAAGAACATCTCTATCTCATCGCCACCATCATCGCAATTTTTGCACTGACCCTGACGGGTGCCATTTTAAGCCCTACATTCGATGAACAACAAACCTATTTGCAGCTATTCTTTCTTCTGGGTAGTTTGCTGTTTATCTTTTCAATGCTGGTTATCTTTGCCAGTATCGGATTTAAATCCTTCTCACTTTTTTTGGCACTTTTTATCAGTATCGTCATGGTGGTTTTCGGGATAGAAGGAGCTTTATTAATCAGTGTGTTGACCTACTTTACCTGGGGGTTTATCTTTGCGATCGAGATCCTGCTTTTTGATCACGGAGTAGAAAGCGCCAAAAGATGGTTTATAGAACGATACAATTTTGAAAGTTTTAAAAAAGAGTATTATGTTTTTTATCCGATGATAGGATTGCTTTACATTCTTCTTGAGGTAATACCTCATCTACTTTATAAAGATAAACTGATCGGATTTAATCCATCCAAAGTGATGGGTGAAATAGAAAAATTTTTAAAATAATTTTTTCTCTACCAATGATTTTAACGCCTAAAGCATCAGCAGTTGTCACGCACGGTGCTAACATAGTCAGCAAGAAAGACTGCTAAAAAGAGTGGTTTTTACAACCGATCAACCTAAAAAAACAGAGCGATTGGTTAGAGTCTTTTTTCATTATTTTGACAAGAAACGGATGCTTAAAACATTTCCATAACAAGATCTAAATTACTTTCCACAAATCTCTTTTGAAAACCTACACCTACGCTAATGGCATCTTTTGCCAAATTGTAAAGAAGCTCTTTATCAACTTTTCCTGTTTCAATGATGTGTTTTATATCTTCCTCATCATTTTGTGCAAAACGAATGAGTTTGGAAATAATAAGATCTTCCGGAGAAAGCAAAGATATTTCAAATTTATCATCAATCGTTATCATATGTAAATAGCTCTATTTTCATAATCTTCATGCAATAGCCCTAAGGTACTATTTTTTGCATTAAGTCACTGCCCTAAAAAAAAGAAAATATGACAAAATGACTGCCTAGTATAAATGCAGTGATCAAGAAAGTGCAAACCTGTCAAAACTTACGATCATTGCCTCATCAGCGCTCTCGTTGGTATCGTACGTTATCAGCTTGCATGCCTCATGAGGCTTTTGAAAATACCCAAATGCCCCAAGCTCTCTTTTTCTTGTTTTCTCTTCACTGATGTCATAAGAGACCTGATAGAGTGTTTTATCCGCATAAAAATCAACCTCATAGGTATCTTTGAGGTAGCTAAGGGATTCTGTGTGGGCGCTTAACACATTGAACACACTGTTTTCCAGCGCCGTTCCCAGATCGTCAGAGTGTTTGGGCGCTATCTGCAAAAACCCGTTGTCTTTGATATACACCTTTTTCATCGATTTGATCCTCTCTTTTGGCTTGGCATGAAACCTGTCAAGCCGCTGCAATAAAAACGTCTCTTCAAAATAGCGCAGATACTCTTTGACGGTTTTATCGCTAAGTTCAAATATCCCTGCTAGAGTCGTATAGTTGAGGATCATCCCCGCATTGCCCAGAAGATAGAAAAAAAGCCTCTCGACACTTTCGCTGTTGCGGATACCATAGCGGGGAATGATGTCGCGATATATGATATTTCTAGCATAGCTCGTGAGAAGCTCTTTTTTCACAAGCACATCCTCCGTCTCAAATACTTCATAAAAACCACCCCACTTGAGGTACTCCTCTTTGGCTCTTTCGATAGCAATTTTGTTGGTGATACGCGCAAGTTCATTGCTGTAGTCTATCTGCTTGTAGTCCAGGAATTCCATAAAAGAGAAAGTGTTAAGGTGGATGTTGAGACTTCTTCCCGTCAACAGTGTGCCAAGCTCGCTGGAAAGCATGGAAGAGTTGGAACCGGTGATAATGAACTTTATATCGCTTGATTCGTATTTGCTTTTGATATACACCTGCCAATTGTCAAAAAACTGTATCTCATCAAAGATGACATAAAGTTTCCCCTGCGGGTCAAGCAGTTTGAGATACTCTTCAAAGATCGTCTCCAGATACGCGGCGTCGTGACGATACTCCAGAAAGTAAGGCTGCTCCAGGTTGACAAAGAGGATGTTCTTTGCCTCTACACCGTTTTCGATGAGATGGTTGATGGCGGCTTTGGCAAGTGTGCTTTTGCCGCATCGCCTGATACCTGTAATAGTGATGATCTGCCGCAAAGATAGATAACGTATCAGCGTATCAAGCTGTTCCCTATTGGCATAGATTTGAAGCATACCGTTCCAGTGAAGGTTTTGCTCTTGGAGTATTTTTTTTATCATATTTCTTTAAATCCTTGATATATTAAGAAGTATATTTTCTAATAATAGTTAAATATACGACTATATGTCAAGTTCTATTTATTGTTTTCTAAGCTGCCTGTGGGGGGACATTATAATTTATAATGACATTAGCATCACCTGAACCTTCTGTGTTTCCAGATCGAGAGATACAAACAAGTTAAATATAAGCTCTCAATATAAGTGTTTCATATTTCCCTTCTATTAAATATTCTAGCTTAATGTATGGCTTTACTTCGTTAATTGATTTTTTATATAATGACTGAAAAGATTTAAACTTTGCATTTGTCTTTGGGTATATCGCATGGTAACGCACAAAAGTATCAAGAAGATTTCTATTGTGTCTCTTGTAATATTTAAATTTCACTCCATTGACACTAAAATATTCTATCCCACGTGAAACACGATAGTCTTCCATAATGCCTTCTATTGTCTTGTTATTTATGACCCCATTTAATCCATCGTCTATTTTGGACTTTAAAATAAATTGTTCATTTATCTCTGAATAAATCATTGCCGTTATGCCAAGTAGTACTACAAAGCTTATTTTTTGAATATTTTTATCTTTACAGTACGCACTGGTAAGGCATGAGATAGTCATGCCCACAATCATAAGAAAGAATAGACCAACAAAAAAAAATATAAACTGGCAACATACTTGGTACGCTTAAATAAATCAACTCCATCTAATTTTCCCAAAATACATGAACATTAGTGTCTGTTCTGAATGCATGTGTCTCAAATGGAATAAGGCTAGGTGTGCCAATGCCCAGTGAAAAATTTTGCAAGGGTCGTGCAGTTGAACTAAAGGTGACTTCAGATCCCGCACTTACCAGCCTCCAAGGCCCACCAGATCCACCAGTAGTTACACCAGCTCCACCAATATCATTAATGTGATCATTTGGAGAGGTTCCAATGTTTAATTCAACGGACCCACCAGCATTTGTGTATGCTCCTACGCCAGTTGTGGTATATTTACCAAAACTCCAACCTTTATACCATGGTTGCGTGCTGTC
>JACXUM010000043.1 GCA_014763895.1 Campylobacterales bacterium | reverse complement strand
GATTTACACTTTCTTTGGCAGCCGTTTTGGCAATGGGTACATTTGCGGTAGCAGGTGGTGATATAGCGCCCGTAGAGCCTATGGTAGAAGTAGAAGCTCCTGCACCTGCAAGTGATAGCGGATTTTATATCGGTGGCGCTTACAGTTATGCAAAATATTCAGCTGACTTTGTTGGCGATGGCTATGATGATGGATATTATTGGGACGAATCGGGAGAGTATGATGAAGATTATAATGCTCTCATGATACAAGCAGGATATCAGATCAACAAATATTTCGCGATTGAAGGTAGATTCTGGACATCGATTGGAGATGGTGACCGGTCGGTAAAAGGAAGCAGATATTATGACTATGACGGTAGTTACACGTTTAACGAGAGCGGAAGCGTTGAAGATGGTGACTTTACTGCCTATGGTATTTATGTCAAACCGATGTATCCGGTAACCGATGCTCTGACTCTATACGGATTGTTAGGGTATGGTAATGTAACGATCGGTGATGTGGACGGTGATTGGCTTGATGATAACGATTTCCATTGGGGTGCGGGAGCTTCCTATGCGCTCACAGAAAATCTTTCAGTATTTGCCGACTATGTCCATCTTGCATCAGGTACGCAAGAGTTTTATGAAGAAGGTGACGGCTGGTATGAGCATTATGTTAATGATTATGATGTTTATACGGTGAATGTCGGTTTAACATATAAGTTCTAATCTTAAAAGGGTGTCAAGTAGAAATACTTGATGCTCTTATAAAGATGTCTTGCTGTCTATCATTTTGATCAATGCTTCACGAATTTTTTCTATATGTTTAGAAAAAATATTTTCTGCTGTTTGGTCAAAAAAGACAATGTTTACATTGATTTCAAAAACCAATAGATTCATCTCTTTGTCAATGAAACAATCCATACAAAAATAATCCAGCCCCAAACGTTTATAAATTTCAGTTACCATTGGCTGAATTTTAGGTTTTATCTCCGATGTGAACTGTTTTGCGATATCATTTTGCAATTTGGCGGTTTTTGTTTTTCGTTTATCCATATGGGTCTCCGTGTGCACCATCCATTCAGTGCCAAAAATCACATGCCTGATAAAAACTTCACCATCCAC
>JACXUM010000028.1 GCA_014763895.1 Campylobacterales bacterium | reverse complement strand
CTTTATCTTGAATCTATTAAAAATGTGGCATGATTTAAAGGTCAAAAGGTGGAAATAAATCAGAGCATTATATTGTCTTGATTTTTCAGGCCATTATATTTCTCTGCATTCTCTTTTGGAGTTTTTAACGCAGCAATCCTCAATAAGATAAATAAACGTATCTTTTTAGACACTAAACAACTTGAACAAATGGCAACTATCGATCAACTCAGCGGCCTTCACAATCGCATGAAAATTGAGTCTTTGTGTAACCTTGAGCTGGAAAGAGCGAAACGATATCGTGAAACTTTCTCTGTCATACTCATAGATATCGACCGTTTTAAATCAATCAATGATATATACGGTCATAATGCCGGAGATATGGTGATCCGGGCACTCTCTTGTATCTTGCTTCAATCTGTACGGAGTATTGACGAAGTCGGCAGATGGGGCGGCGAAGAGTTTTTGATACTTTTTTTACCCAATACCAAGATCGCACAGGCATACGCAATAGCAGAAAAGATCCGTATCAATATCCTCAACAACGACTTTGGGCTGGATCAAGTTGTAACGATCAGTACCGGAGTGGCGCAATATGAAGATTCTGAGACGATCGAAAAGATTGTCCAGCAAGCGATGAAAGACTCTATCATGCGAAAAATAACGGAAGAAACCAAGTATATATGCACTAAGATAACATATATTCATAAAATCCATTACGCTATAATATTTTAAAATTATTTTTTCAAAGATATATAGATATGTTAAAAGACAAAGTTTTTCTAACACAAACCGATACTACTATAGGCTTTGTCTCACAAAATGCAGATAAACTTACAGCCATTAAACAGCGTCCGCCGCATAAGCACTACATCAAAGCAGTCAATTCGCTTTCAACACTACAGAGCTTTACACGCATCCCTCCTTTGTATAAAAACCTTGTCAGAAGAGCTAAAAAAACGACCTTTATCATGCCGGATGGACACTCTTATCGTGTAATTCAAGACAAGCACCATCTACTGCTCCTAGACCGTCTTAAATGGGCTTATACCACTTCGGCAAATCTCAGCGGCCAAGAATACGATGAAACCTTTGCAAAAGAGGCAGCCGATGTCATCATCACTCCCTTGCATGAGACCAAACAAGCTTCAAAGATATATAAACTGGGTGAACACACTTTAAAAAGGATACGTTAATGTCTGTTATCTATGAAACTCAAGAACTTAAAATAGAGATCCATGAAAGTGAGATCCCGTGGCTGAAGATCTTTACGCGATATCCCTATAAAGAGATGAGCGACGTGCCGGCTGATCTAAGATGTGAGATCTATACGCTTTTGGATATTATCGAGAGAGAAATGCTTGCCTATTATAGACCTACCAAGATCAACATTGCAAGCTTTGGCAACTATCTTCCCCATGTGCATTGGCATATTATGGCACGATTTGAGCAGGACAGTTATTTTCCAGAACCGATGTGGGGAGCCAAACAGAGAGAAGGCAAGTTGAATTTGCCTGATTTTAGAATTTTTTGTGAGAAATTGATCAAGGCAATTTCATAATTGAGACTATATAAGATTTTTCTGTTTTGATACTATCAGGTTTAAAACGTATCTATAACGTCATATAAATGTAACATTTGGTGCTCTTTGGTCCCAGCAGAGGCTATTTGTACTGTTGTTTTTAACTAACGTTTCTAAAAATATCTTATCTATACAGTAATTATATCGCTGTTGCGTCCTGACACTGTTTTATCATCTCATCTATCTTGTATTGAAGATAGTCAGGAAGCCCCGGAATCTTTAGATCAAGAAATCCCTCTACTACAAGTTTCTTGGCATCATCCTCACTTATCCCTGCAGTCATAAGGTAGGCAAGTATCTCCTGTGATATCATCCCTACACTCGCTTCATGTGAAAGTTCAAGATTAGGATTATTTGCCACAAGCTCCGGGATTGCATGAATTTGAGGCGTAATGAAAAAAACGAGAGGCTGAAATCCCTTTAAAAGTACGCTACCATGCGGGTTTGAAAAGGATTATCTAAAATGAGTTTTAAAAAAGTGGCAAAAGATGCCCTAAATGTAAAAGACTTAAATCTCTCCTTCTGCCCTCATCGTACTTTCGATCTTAAAAAGCCATTTGAGTAAGAAAGGAGGGAGTACGGTCGTGACTATGATCACGAAGATCAAAACCGCATAGATCTCATTTCCAAGAATGCCATTGGTTCTTCCGATCTCTGCAAATATCAAACCTACCTCACCCCTTGGAACCATTGAAATACCGACCATAGTTTTTTCCAGCAAAGGCATCCTCCATAAGATCAAACCACCAAGGAACTTTCCAAGAACCGCTATCAGCAAAAAAACCAGTGCCGGACACCAAAAATCCACTGAAGTAAAATCGATCACTTTGAGGTTCATTGAAAGCCCAACCATGACAAAAAAAATCGGTGTAAAGATCTGTGAGATAGGCTGGATAGCATTTTTGACATTTTCGAGGAATTGTGCATCTTTGTTGAGCCCTAGCCCAAAAGGGAGGATAAACCTTCTTGAAAGTGCGATACCTGCAGCAAATGAACCCAATATTTCAGGTGCCCCGGCAAGATGTGAAAGATAGGCAAAAAACGCGATCATAGAAACAATGGTTGTCGGGATAAATCCGGGTACCCTTGTAACCGCATCAAATTTTCTAACAAGATCGGACATGATATTGGCAAATACCGGTGCAAGCAGTAAAAATAAAAAGATGTACCCTGTGATACTGAAAGTATTGGTAAGGCTGATCTCTTTTGTTACGGTATAATCGTAGATAAATACAAGGATGATAACACCCAGAATATCATCGATCACTGCCGCACCGATGACGATCTGTGCGATATTGCTCTGATCCCTGTGCAGGTCTTTAAGTACCCTGATCGTAATTCCGATACTGGTTGCGGTAAGCGTTCCACCGATAAATAGGGAAACACCCAAATTCAAACCGCACATAAAATAAGAGACTATTGCCGCCGCACCGAAAGGAAGAAGTACCCCAAATATAGCTACAACTCCCGCTTTCATCCCGGCTTCTTTTAGCCTATGAAGATCAGTATCGAGCCCAACATCAAAAAGCAACAACAATATACCGATCTCCGCAAGTACTTTGAGTATCTCATTGACTTCTATAAGACCAAGTCCGGAAACGCCAAGTAAAATTCCTGCACTCAACTCTCCAAGAACGGAAGGGATGCCAATCCTTGCAAAGAGCTCTCCCAATATCCTGGCACTCACCAGGATAAAGAAAAGCATCAGGAAAAAATCATGTACATCCATAACCTAGATTCCTTCCGGCAGCTTATGGGCTCTCTTTCTTTTCCCGACGATCTTGATCAGTTCATCACTCTCAACGATTTCCTGCTCGATCAGTTTTTGGGCCACTGCTTCGATCTTGTTCCAATAATGATCAACCAGTTTTTCAGCATAGGCTTTGGCTTCATTGATCCAAAACAAGAAGCGTTTCTCTATCTGCTGACTCAAAAAATAGTTATCAAGCGCTGTAACAGACTCAATGTTGATAAACCCGAGTTCTTTGTCCATCCCGAGATTGGAGATAGCTGCATATACCTGCAAAGAAGCCTGTGAAAGATCATTGACCGCACCGCTGTCCATCTGCTCTTCCCCCGCTTTTTTGATCTTGGCAAGACGTCCCGAAAGAAGGATGCAGACATCAAAAAAGAGCTCTTCTTTGGTCACGTTTGAAACCTGGTCTTCTGCGTTGTACGAAACAAAACCGAGCATTTTGCTTCTAGGGGCTATCGTGACCTGCTCGATTTTGATCTGGGGTACAAGGATAGACGAAAGCACTGCATGAGCTGCCTCATGATAGGCTGTCATCTTCATCTCTTCTTCAAGGTTTTTAACCATCTCTTTTTCGATCTTATGCCCGTATTTGATAATGTTGATCTGTTCGATGAGGATCTCTTCGGTGATCTCTTTTTTGTCTTGTTCGATCACGCTCAATGCTGCCATCCTTCCCAACCGCTCCAGCTCCATCGCGCTCATTCCCGTAATGTAACGTACAATACGTTCAACATTGATCTTGGGATCATGCGGCTTTTGCAAGATCTTCTCTATAAAATACTTTCTGGCATCTTTATCAAGTTTGGATACTTCAAGTAAAAAATCAAGCTTCTGAGGTGCAGTTAAAACAGGATCGACATCCTCAAGACTCTCAGCCGTAGCAATCGTAAAAACCATTGCATCGATCGATTCAAGAACTTTGGCAATATCTGAAAAAGAGACATTTGCGATAGCACCCTGCAAGAGCCCTTTGACATCGATATCTTCAAGTAGGACAATACAGGGAGCATGTTTTTTAGCCTTATCATAGACCTCTTTGATATAAGTGATTTCAAAAAGTTTCGAACCAGATATCTCATAATAAGGCATACCTGCTTCTTTGGCAAATGCTTTGGCAAGCATGCTTTTACCCACGCTGATGGGACCATATAAGAGCAATCCTTTGGGAGGAAGAATATCAAAACGTCTTAGTTTGCTGGGATTTTTGATAATATTGATAATTGACTTGAGACGTTCTTTGATCTGTTTATGCCCTACTATATCATCAAATCCGATTTTAGATCGATGAAGCTTCGGAGTCTCTTTTGCTTTTTTTCCGGTCATACTCTTATCCCTCTTCTTCTCAGACTTTGATCAGCTATCATTATAACATTTTATTAAGATAAGAACTTAGCGGTAAAAACCATGTCCATTTCATGCATTCACTTTATCATGGTCTTAATTTTTTAGATATAATCAATCAATCCATCCTCCAAAGGAGATCCTAATGATCCATGAACTTTCCAACATTGTTGTAAAAAATCTGCTGAACCGTCTCCGCGAAACCAAAACGGACGCTCTTCGTTTTCGGCATACGGTTCAGGAGTTGGCACGCTTTTTGGCCTATGAGGCACTCCAATCCCAACAACCTCAAAAACAAACCATCACTACGTGGCAACAAGAAGCCACTTTTGATTTCCTTAAAGAAGAAGATCTTGTATTTGTCGCGATTCTGCGTGCAGGCCTTCCGATGATCGAGTCGCTTTCGGCACTCTTTCCTTTGGCATCATTCGGATTTTTGGCGATGAAACGGGATGAGAAAACCCATCAAAGTGTTCTTTATTATGATCGTATCCCGCCTTGTGATGGCAAAACAGTAATCATCGTCGATCCAATGGTCGCTACTGGAGGATCGCTCAGTGATGCCATCGCACTGATCAAAACAAAATCACCTGCAAACATCATTTCACTTAACCTCATCGGTTCACCTGAAGGGCTTGCTGTTGTGGACCAAAAACATCCCGATATCAACCTCTATATCGCCCAGATCGATGAAAAGCTCAATGGCCAGATGTTTATTATCCCAGGCCTTGGAGATGCCGGAGACAGAGCTTACAATACGCCGGGATAATCCTATTTATTGATGTTTTTTAACAAGATATATGATCCACTGGCGTATCTCCAGCATACCAAATACCCACAAAGCCAATAATCCAACCATAAGTAAGGATTCTTTATCCAATGGTACTGTATGAAAAACTTCGGGTAACCATGTAACGGCTGAAAGCTGTAACACCACCCCGACTCCTATCCCGTAAAATATATAGGGGTTGATCTGTAAAGAACGTTTGATATTTTTCAAAAAAGGTTCATGTTCTTTGAGAGACTGCAGCCCATTCATCCAGGTAGCAATGACAAATCCGCTAAACACCGTCGAGACTGCATATTCCTGCCCTTTATGCTCAAGCATCCACACATAGATGAACAATGCACCCAGACTGATCACAAGAGCAGCATAGAGTATCCGAAAGATCTGCGTTTTGCTCAGAAACTGTTCGTGAAGCCGTATGGGAGGTCTGCGCATGACATCTTCCTCATCTTTCATAAAAGGGAAGGTCTTGTCCATAGCACTGTCAGAAACAAGATTGATCCACAATATCTGCACAGGATAAAGCGGCAAAGGCAATGCTATCAAGATCGCTCCGGTGATCAAAATAACCTCATCCAGACTGGTGGAAACCAAAAAATAGATCGCCTTTTTAATGTTGCCCGCTATCGTACGCCCCTGTCTGATAGCGTCGACTATAACGGAGAGATTATTGTCCGCCAAGACCATTTTTGCAGTTGATTTTGCAGCATCCGTACCGCTTCCCATTCCTATTCCAAGGTCGGCTGCCTTCAAAGCCGGAACATCATTCGCCCCATCACCGGTTACGGCTACGACCTCTCCAATTTGCTGAAGCAGTTGTACAATGCGGTATTTGTGCTCAGGCAATACACGAGAAAATACACTGACCCTATCTAATTTTGACTTGACTGTATCATCATCCATCTCTGAAAGCTCATGCCCGGTAAGTGTCATATCACCTTCGTTATAGATCCCTACTGACCTTGCAACCGCAGTTGCTGTCAACGGATTGTCACCGGTGATCATGATCACTCTCAACCCCGCTTTTTGTGCAGTCTTCACCGCATCAATGACACCGGCTTTCGGCGGATCGATAAATCCTACCAACCCCACGATCCTAACTTGCCACTTTTCAATATCATCGGTCGTGTGCTCACCCATTCCAAGAGCGATAACACGCAACCCCTCACGGGCCATCTGATCATGCTCCATTTGGAGTTTTTCTATATCTTGCCTGTTTAAAGCCATATCTTTTAGCGTTTCAAAAGCACCTTTAACAAAAAGTTTATGTTCATCTTCAAGGATATGGGAACTTCCCATCAGCCGATACTCTGTATCAAACGGATAGAGATTCACGCGGGGGTATTCTTCGCGGATCTTTTCATAGGTTGCTCTGCCAACCCAAAACGCAAGTGCGATATCGATCGGATCACCTTTGCCTTGGGTATATTCGTTTGCAAGGGATGAAACCGTTTGGATAAAGGCATCATCAAGAGAAAAGGTCTTTTCTACTTTTAGTTTTCCCTCTGTGATGGTTCCGGTTTTATCTGAAGCGATCACCGTTGTACTGCCCAATGTCTGTGCTGAAGGCAAATGTCGGATATAGACCTTTCGAAGGCTCAGGCTCATCGCACCGATGGTTAGAACCAATGTAACCACAATAGGCAGTCCTTCCGGCACAGCCGAAACCAACTCCGCAATGACAAGATAGACCACCTCAAAAAATTCTCTTCCCTGCCATAATGCCAAAATCGCTGTTAGAAGAATTAAAACGAGCAAAACGCTCATGTGCTTCTTGATGAACACTTCTAATGCCTTGACTAGAGGTGAATCAGGCGAAGCCTCCTTAGCCTTTTGTGCGATGGAAGCAAGATAGCTATCCGTACCTGTATAAACCACAAAACCTTCCGCATTCCCTTTGGTCACCACAGTCCCAGAAAGCGCCATATTGTCAAGTTCATAAGGCTGTGTTTCTTTGGGAAGGATCAGTTTTGCATCCTTGATAACCGGCAAAGATTCCCCGGTAAGGATGGATTCATCCACAACCAATCCATTGGTTTCAAGAAGCCGGATATCCGCCGGAACGATATCCCCTTCACTTAAAAGCACGACATCGCCAGGTACCAGCTTGGCCGAATCAATAGATATGACCCGACCATTCCTCCTAACCATCGTTTTGTTCTGTGTCAGCTTTTTAAGTGCTTCTATAGAGGTTAGCGCCTTGACCTCTTGCCAAAATCCGATCAAGGCATTGATCAGAAGTATAAGAAGGATCACGATCCCTTCATGATAATTTTTAAGAAAAAAAGACAAAAGTGAAGCAATGATCAGTACATTGACCAAAGGGCTTTTAAACTGAGAAAAAAAAAGCAGAAAAAGATTCTTTTTTTTCTCTTCGATCTCATTGGAACCGTAAAGCGCAAAACGTTCCCTGATGGCAGCATCATCCAATCCCAGTTTTGAACTATGAAGTTCACCTTCAATGGTCTCTATCGTCAAATGGTGGGGATAAGCGACTATCATATCTTAACCTTGTTGATCATACTACTGTTTTTTACAGTGTAGCACATTTTATGTAAAATGATTTTGGCAAAACATGTCATAAACAGAAAATATTGGAATCAGTACAAAGATATTTGAGCTTGCAATAATTCCGCTATAATGGCATAAATTAAAACAAGGAAAGTCATCATGTGCGACTTTAACAACCTTGATGAGGCTCAAAAACAGGCTTATCACGAAAAACTTTTACGCTGTGCCGATGCATTTGGGGGCAAGAATTTCTTTCTTCAGCTTTTAGAAGCCATCCGTGAAACAAAACCCCATCCGCTTACTGCCGGGAACCATGAGTTTACTATGCCCCTAGGCAGTGTCAAGTGGAACAAGGTCATTTTTAACGACAAACTCCAACTTCTTCTTAAAGCACGTCTGGGAGAAAGCCAAAGAGGTAATCTTCTTCCCGAAACAACCGGCAAGGGCTATAAAAAGGTACTCAACCTCGTACGTACCCTCAAACCTATCGTATTCATAGTCAAACCTGCACGCAAAGAAGACGGCAACGGCTTTTTCTTCCAGCCTTTTGAAGTCATAGACGAAAAGACCACGCGGCTCAACCCTGTATTTGATGCGCTATTTTTTTGTTCCGTGGAGACGGTCAAAAAAGTACTCAACTACGAATCAAAGACAGAACATGCCCTCTAAAGACGGCAGGATACGCGCCAATATCAGGTATGGTCTCGATGTTGCCGTCGTGCTCAAAGAAGATCAGGCAACCGGACGCCTGACCTATGGAAAGGTCCAAAAGATCCTCACCAACTCTCCTACCCATCCCCACGGGATCAAAGTACGGCTCAATACGGGAGAAGTCGGAAGAGTCCAGGAGATAGTGTGACGCTCTATATCGACGGGGATGCTTTCCCTAACCTGCTCAAGCCTATCGTACTTAGAAGCATCGAACGTCTGGGGATGAAAACCTATGTCGTTTCCAACAAAAAAATCTCTATAGGCAACTCGGAGCACATCACCTATCTCATCGTAGGCGAGGGAGCAGACCAAGCAGATCATACCATTGTACAACACTGCCAAAAAGGTGATCTTGTCATCACTGCCGACATCCCTCTGGCCGACCGCATCATCTCCCAAGATGCCCATGCCATAGACCACAGAGGTGAGCTTTACAGTGTTGAGAATATCAAACAGTACCTGGCTATGCGCAATCTCATGGAAGAGATACGAAACAGCGGGGAAATGACAAAAGGGCCTAAACCCTTCAGCCAAAAAGATGCCCATGCTTTTGCCAATGCCTTGCATCGTTTTTTAACCAAACATACATCAAACGATTTTAGTCATCCTTCTGAAATTTATGCTAAAATAGATCCAAATACAGGGGAGTTGCCATGAAAGTTCACTCTTTTTCTTTGTTTATAGTTTTGATGGCCCTAAGTGTGACTACCTCCTTTGCACTTGCAAAAGATATTGAATCAACAAAACAGAGTTCAAGTTTTTCCTTTACACCGCCCCCAGGAGATCCCGTTCGAATACAGATCCTTGATACCCTCAGACAAGAGGTTAAAAAGATGAACGGGGTTGAAGCTGTATTTGTCGTTAGCTACCTCAAAGTCAAAGATGGCTGGGCATGGGTGCATACACTTCCCCAATCAGCGGACGGGACAAACCACTATGAAGATATCTCGGCGCTGCTGCATGTTGAAAACGGCGTATGGAAAATTGTTGAGATTCCCTGTACGGAAATAGAAAATCCCGAATGCCTTGGAGAGCCCGGCTATTTTGGAACACTCAAAAAACGTTTCCCTGACCTTCCCTCTCAGATACTCCCAGAAGAGTAAAATACCATACCTAAAGAGAATAAGATGAAAAAAAACAAACTGCTCATTGTCTGGTCAAGCCAGGACAGGGAAGTCGCCATGAAACTCCCGTTGCTTTACGGTTCGGTCATCCTCGAGCGCGCCTACTGGGAAGAAGCCCATCTGATGATCTGGGGGCCGTCTATCAAACTTGCAGCCCAGGATCCAGAGATACAAGAGCGCCTAAAGCAGATACAAGCTACCGGCGTAACCATGAGCGCATGTATTGTATGTACCGATGATTACGGTGCTACGGAGGCCTTAAAAGAACTCGGCATAGAAAACACCCATACCGGGGAGATGCTGACACACTGCCTCAAAGATGAGAGCTGGGCAGTGATGACGATCTAACTTTTTTGTTACTGATTTCATCCAGTACCAGATCTGTCAGCTGCGTGATATCTTCGATGATATAGTCTGGTTCAATGCCTTTTTGGAGATCTTCGGGGCGGAACTTTCCTGTTTTGACCTGTACTGCCTTGATGCCGCACCGTTGCGCCCCTTCAACATCGCTGACGATATCATCTCCTACCATCAATACTTCTTCTTTTGAAAGTCCCATAGAAGAGATCGCACTGGCAAAAAAATCACAGCTTGGTTTACCCAGAATGAGGGCTTTCTGTCCGGAGGCATGTTCCAAAGCCTCGACAAATACACCTGAATCAAGACTCAACTTCTCATCACTGTCTTTGAAATGATAGTTTTTGGCCACACCCAGAAGCTGCGCTCCGTCAAGTAGCAGACGGTAGGCATGGTTCAGTTTCTCGTAGTCAAAACGGTCATAGGCATCTGAGACCAGCACATACTTTAGAGGCAGGGTATCAGGCATTTCTAGAAAAACATCAGCTTCTTTAGTTGCCAAGATATATGCCCCTGCCCCATGCGCCTCAAGATAGCTCTTAGAAGCGCTCAATGCAGAGAATATCTCTTCTTCCTTTAATTCAAACCCCATCTTGAGCAGTTTATCATAAACGGTTTTTGGCACGGTGCGTGAGGTATTGGTCACAAACCGTATCTTGAATTGTTTTCTCAGTTCCTTCAGTGTTTCGATCGCACCTTCAATTGGCTTCTCTCCAACGAACAATACCCCGCCCAAATCCAACAAAAGACCTTTGATCTTCATTTGGCCACCTCCGTTTTTTAACATCTTTTTTCATTCTAACATAGTCCGATTTTCTTTGATTCTATTTATTGCATAGATTTTAGGCAATAATACTTTATATCTCTTCATAATCGAGCTCATAGACATACTCGCCAAAATTGCGCTCAAGCATCTGTTCTATCTTCTCTTTATACTGTGCCAAACTTTTGGAATCATGGGATAGAAATACGAAAGCCACATCAGCCTCTTTGGCATACTCTCCGCTGACATCCAACACCGAAACATTGAAAGCTTTAAGTTTCTCCTTCAGCGAGTTCAGCACACTTCTGCGGCCTTTGAGAGAAGCAACGTAAGGCAGTTCCATATGAATATGACAATGACAGATAACCATATAATCTCCTTGTCTGTTTAAGATGAATAATTATAACCCAAAGTATGACAAAATGACAGAAAGACAAGCCTGATATGCAAATATGCTATAATCAACCCTATGAAAAAAGGTATAGATCATCAATGATGAAACAGATTATTTCCCATAAGTATCGCCGTTTTGTAATCTACGTGGAGATTTTTGCAGGATTGTTGCTTTTGGGCATCATCTATCACTTTATTCCCATACATGGTGCTACCACGTTTTATATCCCTTCCTCAGATTTTAAAACAGTTAAAAAAACGCTGCAAAAAAATGGCTATGATGTGACCTGGATCGATTCTGCTATGCTCAAACTCATTCGTGTTCCCACCAAAGGATGGTACCGCGTTGAACCCGAGAAACACGGCCGTTTGACCTTCTTTGAATTTCTTTATCGTCAGAAAGCCCCTACCATGCAGGTTGTGATCTTTGCAGGCGAAAGCAAGGAGGCTCTCATTGAAAGGCTTGCAAACGATATGAAGCTTGATCCCGTGAAACTGATGCGCTACTATGACAACTATGCACAGTTCAAAGAAGGGGATATCATCGCAAACCATTATACGCTCGCAAGAAGTGCCGATGAAAAAGCAACGATGGAATATCTCTTTGAACGTTCTAAAGAAACATTTGAAAGATTTTAAAACACTTATCTAAGAGATGCCAATGCTTCGAGGATACAGGAAATACGCATCATCGCTTCCATCATACAAAAAGAGAGCAATAATATAAGCGAAATGCCTGCAATCTCTTCAGTCATTCAAAACAGACTCAAAACCAATATGAGACTTCAAATGGATAGCACCCTAAATTACGGCAAATACTCCCATACCTTTTCAAACTCTGCCACAAGGTAGGTTTTGGCTTATTTTGAGTTAATTTTAATTTTTGTTTCGTATCATCTAAGGACATCTGCGCAACCTTAAGATGCTGAGAGAGGATTTCATTGGCTCGTTTGAGGGATTTAGGTTCAAAATCACTGCGCATCCAGCACCTCTTCTATCTCATGCATTGCATCCTCGTTTTTCAGTCCGAATTTGATCTCGATACGTCTTGAAGCTTCTTTGTCTTCCACCCCATTTACATTGATGGCATCCAAATAGGCACGTCCGGACGCAATCAAAAGGGGCTTGAGATTTTCCTGCTTTGCAATATCAAGTGTAAGTAAAAAGTTCATCACAGCCAAGGCACGTTTTTGTGAAAGATCCAAATTGTACAGGTACCCTCCGTCACTATCAGTATGGCCCTCGATGATGATCCTGTCAAGATAGGGTTTAATCTGTGAATTACTGACAAGTGCACCGATATACTCTTCGAACGCCTTTTTCAGATTGGCTTTGGATTCCTCTTTGAGTTCACTGCTGCCTTTATCAAATAAGATGCTAGATGCAAGCCGTAGTGAACCGCTTTCTTTATCAATATTGATCTTGTCTCCGAGTTGTTCTTTCAATGCAGCGATCACCTTGAGCTTGATACCCGTAAGTGCTTTGATCTTGGCTTTTTGCGCCTGCAGGTTGGCCACAAGTTCATCATATTTGGTCTGTTTCTCATCCAGTGCATTGAGGAGTTCGAGAAGTTTTTCATCTTTAAGTTTGACGGTATTGTTCGCTTCGGTCAATTCATTGGAAAGCACCAGCACTTTGCCTTCGTATTCCTCAATCTTTTTGGTTTGTTGATGTACCGTTTCATTGCTTTCTTTAAGCAGATTCTGAACGATAACGATCTTATTGCTCAAAAGGTCTTTTTGGGTATTGGCCTCCAATAACATTTGATTGAGTTTTTTGATCTCGTCGGCCCTGAGCTTCAGCTCTTGCTGTTTTTTGCTAAGCATTTCATTTAAACTGACAAGAGAATACTCTTTCTTCTTGAGGGTTTGTGACATCTTGGCTAGCGTATCTTCCTTTTTATGAAGATCCGTCTTCAAAATGATCGATTTAGAAACGATGGCTCCAATCAACAGGATAAACACAAATAGCAAACCTGCCATCAAGTCTGCATACGATATCCAGAAATTGCTTCCTTCGTCGGTACTTTTACCCCTGAACACTATTTTGTTTCCCTATTCTCTTTATTGATATTTTTTAGTATTGCATTGTTCTGCTCAGCAATGATACCCGCAAAATCTCCCAGTTTTTCTACGATCCGAGCGATCTCGCTGTCGATCTTGTCAAACGTGTGGTCCACTGTCCCGTCAAAACGTTCCATCGCTTTTTGAAGTTCCTGGGCGTTCATATTGAAACCTTCGATATTGGCTTGAATCATCGAAACGGCATTGATACTCTCCTGACGGTTCTGAACCTTATCAAGCGTCATTCTAAGATCTGTCGCTGCATATTGGAGATTTTTGGTCAGTTCGCTGAAACCGTTTGTCGTTTCATGGATGATTGTTGTAAAGTTTTTCAGATACTGTTCATTCAGCTCCTTGATGAAATCAAGGTTAAACGTCTCTTTGAGTGTCTGGACTATCTGCTGGTCTTTGAGTTCGCTTTGCATATGCTCGTGTTTGATCAGTTCGCTTTTGGTCCATACTTTTGAATTATAGATTTTTTCAAGACCACGGATCGTCTTATCAGCCTTGGCATTTCCGCGCTTTTCAAAATAGATCCATACCAGCGAAAGCATGATCCCGTAAATGGATGCATAAAATGCCGTTCCGATTCCTGAAAGCAGTATGGAAATCTCACGGTCCAGCGCATCAAGATCCTTTACGGTAAAATCAGGCATGGAGAGTGCGATCGCAATAAAGGTCCCCAATATCCCAAGCATTGGAAATACCGTAGGGGCAACACGTGCAAAGTTGTCATTGCGGATATCTTTATAATATTCGGCTATAAACTCTCTGACGTTCAGCGTCGATTTGGTCTTATCCATAATGGTCAATGCATTCGCACGCAAGGCACTCTGCAATGCCTGTTCCATTGCAACAAAAGACCCTTTCATATGACACACGGCATAATTGGCATTATGCCGAGCAAAGAGCACGAATGTAACAAAGATGAACGATACGATGAGAAGCGTATGTATCTCCACTTTTAATGGTATCATTCCCAGATATCCCAGTACAAGGCCGATCAAAAACAGTAAGGGCAAAAGCACCAGCACAACGATTTGGGCACTGCACCCACTGCCGGCATGACGATTTTCAAGTTCAAACATACACAATCCTAAAGGCTATAATTTAGGCAATTATACTTAAAATGTGTAAATGAAATGCTAACGTTGGGTTATAGCCTCAAAAAAAGGAAGCAAAATGAAAATAAATACGGCATTAAATATTTTGGCAACCTGCACAATGATGTGGTTTACCGAGTGCTTTGGAGATACACCCAAACCGTTGGACCTGACGATCATCCATCTGAATGACCATCATTCACATCTGGCATCAGAACCCCTGGAGCTAAAGGCTGGCGGCAAGCCTGTCATTGTAGAAGCAGGCGGGATGACAAGAGTAGCAACCCAGATCAAAACGCTTCGTTCCAAATACAAAAACAGCTTAACACTCCATGCCGGGGATGCAATGAGCGGAACGCTCTATTTTACCCTTTTTAAAGGACAAGCGGATGTGGAATTGCTCAACGAGATAGGGCTTGATGCCTTTACGCTGGGTAACCATGAGTTTGATGAAGGGGATGAAGTTTTGGCAAAATTTATCGAAAAAGCCGATTTTCCTGTTATCGCCTCAAATGTCGAAGCAACAAAAGGTTCCGTACTCTACGGAAAATGGAAACCCTACCTGATCAAAGAGATCGAGGGACAAAAAGTCGGGATCATCGGCCTGGAAACGGCACAAAAAACAAGCGCTTCATCAAGGCCCAGCAGTAATATCACCTTCTATGATGAATTTTTCAGGGTTAAAAAATATGTGGATAAGCTGCAATCCAAAGGCATAGACAAGATCATCCTTCTGAGCCATTTCGGTTATGAAAATGACCAGGAACTGGCTAAAAAAATAGACGGGATCGATGTCATCATAGACGGGGATTCCCATTCCTTGCTGGGAAATTTTGAAAAGATAGGGCTTAACAGTGTTGGAGAGTATCCGACTCAACTCCTCTCCAAAAGCGGAGATAGAGTCTGTATCGCCCAGGCATGGGAATACTCCAAGGTGGTTGGCGAACTGCATGTCACATTTGATCAAAACGGACATCTCAAAGAGTGCAGCGGCACACCGCATCTCATCATAGGAGACCGTTTTTATGCCAAAGACAGCCAAAACAAAATAATTGATATTGACAAATATAACAAAGAGGGGCTGTTGGCTGTTTTTCATCGGACCGGCAATGTCTCTATCCTGGATGAAGACCCTGTCATAGCAAAAAAACTATCAATCTATACCGAACAGATCAAAAGCAAAGCCGCCACCGTCATAGGCACGATCGGTGAAGATTTGCGTCATATCAGGGTTCCGGGGAAAAGCTATGAGGGGGTTGATGGTGCCTCCCTCCCCTATGGCAGCGAATTGGCCCCGGTCATTGCCGCTGCGTTTTACCAGGCCAGCCTGAGAGCCGATGCATGTATCCAAAATGCGGGCGGCGTCCGTTCAGGACTTAAAGCAGGCCAGATCACGATACAGGACGTCTACTCCCTGCTTCCGTTTTCCAATACGCTGATAGAGATAGAAATGAGCGGTGCCCAGATAAAGCAACTGCTTGAAGAGGCATTGATCAATTTCTATGACAACTACGGATCTGACGGTTCATTTCCCTATGCCTATGGATTGCGCTATGACATCGATATGAGCAGGGCAAAAAATGACCGGGTATCCAATCTTGAGATCAAAGAGCGTAAAAACGGCAAATGGCTGCCATTGGAGAATTCCAAACATTATATCATCGTCGTCAACAGCTATATTGCAGACGGCAAAGACGGCTATACGACCTTGCTGGAGGTGCAGCAAAAAGGCGGTAAAGGCACGGACACTTATCTTGATTATGCGATGAGCTTTGCAAACTATGTTCAAACATTGCAATCTGATGGGAAAAAAGTGCTGCGGCTGCCGCATGAAGAGCGTTGCATTAAAAGCTATAAGGTGCCGGATAACAAATGAAAGCCTGTTTTTGGTTATCCCAGATCTCTAGCTTTTAATCCAAGACCAAGACTTCACCAAACGGTACTTCAAGAGATTTCGGCATGACCCAAAGGACATCATAAGAGGCTTCGTTTTTGGGAAAGGTGCCGTATCCGTCTGTAAAATAGAGCAGAAGCGTCGGGTTGTCAATCGTTTGATCGATATAGTCAAATACCGCACTAAAGTCTGTTCCCCCTCTTCCGCTCATCTTATAATCAAGCCCTTCTCCGGGCAGGAAGATACGATGTGACTGCACTTTGGCATCTGCTGTGATCAGATCGATCTCATAGTTGGGATAGCTCTCCATGATCGACTCTACTTCAGCCAAAAAAGTCCCTAACAGCTTTTCATCTATAGAACCCGAGGTATCGACTGCTATCACGATACGCAGCAGATCCGAACTGAGTGACGGCAGATAGATCCCACGGTAGAGATACTTCATATTGGGCGGCATAAACGCATAGGTGCTTTTGGCGTAAGAAGCAATATAACGGTAGAGTCTTTCTCTCCAATGGATCTTATGGGAAAAATATTTGGGAACGACAAATTCCAGCTCTTTGGGCAGAGAGCCCTGACGGTTGAGCTTTTGGAATATCTGTTCGAACTGCTCTTCAAGCTCTTGACGCAACGCATTGATATCTTTCTGGAAGCTCTCTTCCTCGTTTTCATCAGGCGTATGGTTTTGAACAGCCCTTTGGTTCTGCGGAGCATTTTGCTTATTAGTACCGTCTGAGTGTGCGCTCTGGCGAGGCCTGTCACCGTCCTTGTTCCAGTCATCGGGAGCCTGGATACCTTCTTGGGAAACCCTGTCGTTATTGCTTTTGCCCTGCTCATCATGGGCCTGTTCCTTGAGGCTCTCATCTGCGCTAAGCTCTTCATTGATGATCTCCGAGCGAAGCATCTCATAGACCTCTTCGGCATACATCCCTTTAAAGCGCTCCTGGTAATTCGCCCTTTGGGGAAGCTGCAGACCGTTACTCACCAGCATGGCATTGACCGTATAATCGGTTGCTAACTGCCAGAGCCAGTCATACCGGTCGTTGGATCGTTGATGATGCCCGAGCACCGTATGCATCGCACCGTTTGCCAGAGCAAATTCTACCTCCTCCACATCGGCATTATCAAAATACTCGTCATTGTACTGCAACCTTATCCCGTCAGATAAAAAAGCCTCGACATTATCGCTGGGTTCAAGTTTCAAAGCCGATACGACTGTTCCAAAATAGGGATGATCCAACATCAGTTTGGCTTTGGCTTTGGCTATCTTTTCTATATGAGTCATGGGTGGATTATAACCAACTTTGATGAAAAATTATACAATCTGTATCAGTATTTTTTATCCGCACTGTGCCATACTTGTACAAAATCAAAACAAAGAGATTTAAGATGAGAGAATATATAGATATTTATCACCAATACAGAGAAAAAGTTGAGGATTTCATAGAAGATACCTTCCATAACAATATCGGACACATTTCAGAACTCCAAGAAGACAATTACGACAAACTGTTCCAAACTTTCAGATCTTTGGAACTGGTCTATGTCGTCAATGCCAAGACCAAACTTCAGACATCACCCAACATCTTCCCGAACAAAATAGACGAAGTAGCCAAAGATGTCAACAGAAGTTATCTGATCAACCGTCTCAGAAACAAAGAGAACGGTTTTTCATTTACAACACCATATAAAAGCAGCGCAACACAGAACCTTTGTGTCACAGTAAGCAAGCAGGAAGGCGATGATATCCTTTTAATGGATTTCAATCTCACACGACTCCTTGAACGTTTGGGATTGATCGAAAAGAATGCTGCATTCAGCGGTTTTCAGGAGATGTACTACACGATCGTAGGTTTCTTTATGATGCTCATCTCTTTTGCGGCGATACTCTATGCCGGAATCAATTTCTTTGAAAGCATGATCAGTTTGAACATCTCTATCCGCACGATATTTAAACCGATCATTGCAGCTACTTTGGGACTGGCTATCTTCGATCTGGCTAAAACCGTACTCGAACAAGAGGTCTTTTACAAAAGCTATAAAAAAGACGGAAAAGGCGAAGTCAAGGTGCTTACAAAATTCCTTTTCACCATTCTGATCGCTCTTGCCATAGAAACACTCATGGTCGTCTTCAAGATCGCAATGAATGAAGACGGTCAGATGATCAATGCACTTTATCTGATGGGCGGTATCTCGCTGATCATCTTTGCCTTATCGGTCTTTATCTATCTTACAGGTAAAAAGAACTGATCTTTTTACCCCTTTTAAACAGACTGACACATAGCCAAGCTGCTTAGGCCTCCGCCATAATATCCCTATCAAAAAAGCAGCGGGATATGAAAGTGTTTTATCTGTTTTTTGAGATTAATCAAAAGACATACAACAAGAAGCACAAGTCCCTTTTACGATCACTGTGTCTACCTGGGCACCTTTGATATGTTTTGGGACAGGATAGTTCTCTATACATGCGATGCCATTGCAAACCGAGCAGATGAAATGAGCATGTATTGGACTTGTCAGCTCATGGTAACGTTTTTTGTCGCTGGATTCAAAACTCCTGATAATACCCTTCTCTTCAAAGATGTTCATATTGCGATAAAAGGTTGTTTTGTCCATAGCGATGCGCTCTTTTAGCTCTTCATAACACAAGGGTTTTTTGGCATCTATCAATATCTTCAGGAGGCTTGCTCGTGCAGATGTCAACCGTAAGTTTTTATCTTTGATCAATGTCTCCATCTTCAAATCCTGCTTTTCTCTCTACGAAAAAAATTATGATACCATAAATGCAACTAAGTTGCAATAAAGATAGTTTAGTTTATCATCACAAAAATTATAGACAACTTAGGAAGTAAGATGAAAAAAACGTTGCAATTGCTTCTATTTTTAACCTTGGCAACAACGACTATATTCGCTAATATTAATGTGGTCGTGAGTATTCTCCCTCAAAAGACCTTTGTCCAGGAGATCGGTGGGGAAAAGGTCGATATCTCGCTCATGGTACAGCCGGGCGACTCACCGCATACCTATGAACCCAAACCATCCCAGATGAAAGAGATTGCCAAAGCAGCACTCTATTTGGCCATGGATGTGGAATTTGAAAACGTGTGGCTTCCCAAATTCAAAAACCTCAATCCCAAAATGAATGTGGTTGACCTCGCAGAGAATATCACCAAAATAGCGATGATGGCACATCACCATCATGACGAGCACGAAGAGAAAGAGCATCATGAGGCACATGAAGCAGATGATCACCATGAACATGAGGATGGGCTCGATCCGCATGTCTGGACCTCTCCTGAAAATGTCAGAATCATCGCAAAAAATATACACAAGGCATTGAGTGAATATGATCCTGACAACCAGGCATACTATACACAAAACCTTACAAAATTTTTGGAAAAGATCGATGCGACCGACCGCAGGATCAAAGAGATCCTCACCTCTATCAAACCGCATAGTACCTTTATGGTCTTCCATCCTGCATGGGGATACTTTGCCAAAGCCTATGATCTTGTGCAGCTTCCTGTAGAGATAGAAGGAAAAGAACCTAAACCCAAAGAGCTGGTAAAGCTTATTGAGACAGCCAAAGAACACAAGGTCAAAGCGATATTCACCCAGCCTGAGTTCTCCGATGCTACGGCCAAAGTAATCTCAGAAGAGCTTGGCATCAAGGTGATCAAAGTTTCACCGCTTGCAGCAGACTGGTCACAAAACCTTATAGATCTGGCCAAAGCCATTGCAGGGAAAGAGTGATGAATGTCATAGATATCTCCCATCTCTCTTTTGCGTATGACAAAGAATTCATATTGGAAGATATCAATCTGGCAGTCGGCAAGCATGATTTCCTCGCCATCATAGGACCAAACGGCGGAGGCAAATCCACCCTTCTTAAACTCATCCTCGGTATCTACAAGCCAAAATCAGGTACAGTCAGAGTATTGGGTAAAGAACCCTCCAAAGAGATCTCCCATATCGGTTACGTACCGCAAAATACGAACATCAACATCGACTTTCCCATCAAGGTCATTGAAGTGGTGATGATGGGGCATGTAGGCGGCAAACGTCCATTGTTTGGGTATGGAAAAGATGAAAAAGCCTGTGCGATGGGGGCACTTGCGCAGGTAGGTATGGAAGCTTACGCAGAATACAAAATCGGTTCTCTCTCAGGCGGACAAAGACAACGCGTCATGATCGCACGGGCTTTGTGTGCCCACCCTTCCATCCTTATCCTGGATGAGCCAACCTCCAGCATTGACGTTGCAGGTCAGCGAGACATCTATGAGCTGCTCAAAACACTTGCCAAACAGATCACGATCATCGTGGTAAGCCATGATATTTCTGTGATTTTGGAATATGCCAACAAAGTAGCCCATATCAACCGAACCCTCTCTTATCATGACATCTCCAACAAAGAAGCAACCTTCCATACCCATCACCCCAAAGGCCACTTCTGTGAAGTCGAACTGCTTCAGATGCTAGGCAGTGACGATTATCAAAGCTGCAACATTGAAAAGACTCCAAAATGGAGGAGCAAAAAGTGATAGAAGCACTCTCGTTTGAATTTATACAACATGCCCTGATCGCCGGCGGGCTTGTAAGTCTCGCTGCAGGTATCATCGGTTCGCTTATCATTGTTAACCGTATGGTCTTTTTGGCGGGGGGGATTGCTCATGCATCCTACGGAGGAATTGGATTGGCTATCTTTTTGGGCTTGCCCGTCTTTCTGGGTGCTTCGCTCTTTGCCGTCGGTTCTGCCCTGCTGATTTCGGTACTCACCCTGCGAAAACGCGAACGTATCGATACGTTCATCGGTCTTATCTGGGCAGTAGGGATGGCCATTGGTGTTATTTTCATAGACATAACCCCGGGCTATCATGTCGATATGATGAGCTACCTTTTCGGCTCGATTCTAGCCGTAAGTACAGAAGATTTGTATTTTATGGGCATATTGCTTGGCATCATACTCTTTGTAATGTTCTTTTGGTATCGAGATATCCTTGCAGTCTCCTATGACAGCGAGTATGCTGCGCTAAGAGGTGTGAATGTGAGGTTTTTCTACACCTTCATTCTTGTCCTCTCCGCATTGACAGTGGTCATCGCCATCAAGGTCGTAGGACTGATTTTGGTCATCGCAATGCTGACCATCCCCGTCTATATCGCTGAAAAACTTTCCACTTCTCTTGGGAAAATGATGCTCTATGCCGGACTTATTTCTATGTTTTTTACCTATATCGGGCTCTGGTTTTCCTATAGTTACAATCTTACCTCAGGTGCTTCCATTATCATCGTATCGGCACTCTGCCTTGGCCTCTTCTTGCTGATCAATCACACAAAGAACACTTGATGAACATTCTCAAAGTTCTTCTTGTATCGATTGTATTGAGCCTTTATGGCTTTGGCTGTGCACTCTGCCAGCTTCAAACTCCTCTGGTAAATGTCGCTATCACAGAGAAACATTCATCCCAACAGATCGAATTTGATGTCATATGGAGCTTTCATAAGGAATTCTCTGCCGAGACCCTTCTTACTTATGACAAAGACAGGAATAAAGAACTAAGTACAGCAGAGCTTTGGGGGATCACCAAAAGTTTTACAGACTATCTCACACCAAACAATTACCTCACTTTTATAAAATACGTACCCAATGCAGAGGCTTACGATAATGCAGAATATCTAAACTTCAAGGTATCCGATGCCAAAACACGTTTTGTGGGTGATACGATGCAGTTTAGTTACCATATTCACCTGCCTGTTGTACCCCAAAAGGGATACGAGATCTATATCACTTTGTTTGACAAACAACAGTTCTTTAGATTCAATATCCATAACATCAAACTTCAAGAATCTCAAGAAAACAATTCGACCTTGATCGCTGAAGGCAGTGCTTCATTTATACCTTTTAGCACGCAACTGCGCACCGATACACTCAATACTTCCAAAACATTTGAGATTTTTCAGCATACTACACAATCGGCTGAACAAAATGCAACAGGCTTCTTTGCATTTTTGGGGCGCAAAATGAAAGAAACCAAGGAGAGTATCTTTTCTCTCACAGAACAAATCAAAACCAAAGGCTCCATCAGTGCATATTTTTGGCTTCTTGGATTTTCCCTTCTTTACGGCATCATCCATGCGCTTGGTCCCGGGCATGGCAAAAGCCTGGTAGCAGCCTACTTCCTTGGGAACAATCGCTCCGTGTTCAAAGCCTTCAGCATCGCTTCACTGATCGGTGTCGTACATACTTTTTCAGCTTTCCTGCTCACCTTTGTGGTCTACTATCTGCTGAATACCTATCTGAATGAATACTTTACAGACCTCGAATCAGTGACCATCAAGAGCTCTGCCGTGATCATCATACTGATCGCACTTTACTTGCTCTACAAAAGGCTGCCGAAGAAAAAACCCAAACAGCCGTTATGGTCTGCGGCCGATCCTGCAGAACATCGCTCAAACTGCGGCTGCGGTGCCTGCCAAAGCACTACAACAGACCTGGGTATCATCCTTTCAGCCGGTATTGTGCCATGTCCGGGAACCATAACGATCTTTGTATTTTCCTTGAGCCTCGGTGCCTATATGATAGGTTTCCTCTCAGCAGTGTTCATGAGTTTGGGCATGAGTCTCGTTATCTTTGTAGCTGCTTGGCTCTCTATGAAAATCAGACAAAAAGCTTCATCCAAACATACCTTCAGAACATTGCTGGATTACGGAAGCCTGCTCTTTATTCTGATGCTTGGTGTGGTTCTATTCTCCATGTCATAGGCTTGGCGCTCCTAAAACATTTATCAATATATTTTGCTATACTCACAACATGGAAATATTTTTACAAACGATCGGTGCATTAAATGATGACACCAGACTGAAATTATTGCGTTTTATAGACCTGCATGGTGCTGTCTGTGTCTGTGAACTTGAAAGTTCGTTTGACATGATACAGTCACGCATATCAAGGCATCTAAAAATACTGAAAGATGCCGGCTTTCTGAGCGTAGAACGCAAAGGACGCTGGGCATATTACTCCATTCGTTCACCATTGGACAGGTTTAGGCAAAATGTGCTTGAAGAACTATCCTATCTGGATATAGAGTTACCATCTCTAAAAAGCGAATGCGGCAAATAGATCATACCATGCCTTTAAGCTCTTTGAAATTCATCGCTGATTGCCATCTTGGAAGATTGGCCAAATACCTGCGTATTTTGGGATATGATACGTTATATTTTCCTCACATTGAAGACAATGATCTTATTGAACTTTCCAATAAAGAGGACCGTATCATCCTAACAAGAGACAAGGAACTTTCAAAGCGTAAAAAAGTCAACGCATTTTATCTTTTATCTACGGATATCCACGAACAGCTTCAAGTACTATTTACTCATTTTAGTCTCAGTAAAAAAGCCCATGCTTTCCCGCGTTGTACCATCTGTAATACTCCTATTCACACTGTGGCCAAAGAGGAGATCATCCATCTTTTGCCTGAAGGGGTCAAAAAAAATTTTGAGTATTTCGAACAGTGCCCTACCTGCGGACGTATCTACTGGCATGGAGATCACTACCGCAATATGATGTCATTGTTGCATGAAATCCATTAATATATCAATATATCTTGATATATTAAGAAAAGTATGCTACTATTCATCCAAATAAATTAAAAAGGCCCAATGATGAATCAAAAAGTTCTTATACTCTGTACCGGCAACAGCTGCCGGTCGATCATCGCCGAAGCGCTCATCAACGCCGAACTGGAAGGTATCCATGCCGACAGTTCAGGGGTAAAGGCTTCTGGCAAAGTCAATCCAAACGCCCAAAAACTTTTAGAGTCCAAAGGCATCTGGAAAGAGGAATACCATTCCAAAACATTAGACACCGTCATAGACAACGATTATGACCTCGTGGTAACCGTCTGCGATCATGCCAAAGAGAGCTGCCCTATGTTTCCAAAACCGGTCAAAACGATCCATGTAGGTTTCGAAGACCCGGATGGCAAAGGATATGAAGCATTTGAAGAAACCTACCAAGAGATCAAAGAGATTTTATTACCCAAAGTCAAAGAAGCACTCAACAAATAAAAAAGGAAATTAAAATGGAAAAAAACGTTTTTAAAACCACAAACGGCGTCAAGATCTCTTTTACAGGAGATGTCCAAAAACAAAATATCATTCAAATGGTCGAGAACTGTAAAACTGGCCAATGCGAATGCATGAGCGATGAAACTAAAAAAAAGATCAGCGATATGCAGGTCAGCGGCAATGACGGTAATGTAAATATCGAACTTTCCGGAGAAGTGAGCAAAGAAGAGATCGAAGCTGCACTTGAAAAATCAAAGGTTTTGGGTGACACATGCTGTTAGCATTAAGCCTTTTCCTCATCACCCTGCTCTTTGTCATCTGGCAGCCTAAAGGGCTGCAGATAGGTACAACAGCACTCATAGGTGCCATCATTGCACTGCTTGTCGGTGTAGTAAGTTATACGGATGTTTTTACGGTTATTGATATTGTATGGGATGCAACGTTGGCATTTATCGGGATTATCATTCTTTCCATGGTGCTTGATGAGATAGGTTTTTTTGAGTGGGCAGCTATAAAAATGGCGAAACTCAGCCGTGGAAGCGGAAACAGAATGTTTGTTTATATCCTGCTTTTGGGAGCGATAGTCGCTGCATTCTTTGCCAATGACGGTGCAGCACTCATCCTCACGCCTATCCTGCTTGCAAAGATGAAGTATTTGAAAATGAATCCATTGGCGATCTTTGCATTTTTAATGGCAGGAGGATTCATCGGGGATAGCGCATCCAACCCTCTGGTGATCTCAAACCTGACCAATATCGTCACTGTTGGATACTTTGATATCGGTTTTGTTGAGTATGCAAAAAACATGTTTTTACCAAACCTCTTGTCTATTTTCGCTTCCATTACAGTACTGTGGATCTATTTCCGTAAAGATATTCCCTTAAAAGTTGATGTAACTACTTTACCGGAAGCTTCTTCTGTTATTAAGAACCAAACTATGTTCAGACTCTCATGGTTTTTTTTGGCACTGTTAATGATCGGTTATTTTATCGGTGATGCCTATAACCTTCCGGTTTCAGTGTTTGCACTTGGCGGGGCACTGATCTTTTTAGCTATCGCAAATCACTTTAAAGCTGTCAAACCGATCATGACCATCAAAGCTGCACCTTGGCAAGTTGTTTGGTTTAGTATCGGACTCTATGTAGTAGTCTATGGATTAAAAAATGCGGGCCTGACCGAGGTAATCGCCTCGCAAATCACACAACTCAGTACACATGGCAGTGCTATAGCGGTCATTGGAACAGGGTTTTTATCAGCATTCATCAGCTCCGTGATGAATAATATGCCAACGATCATGATCATGGATATCGCTATCGACCATGTGGGTTATGCTGGAAATGAAGCACTGGTCTATGCCAATATCTTGGGAAGCAACCTCGGTCCTAAAATGACCCCTATCGGTTCGCTTGCCACTCTGCTTTGGCTGCATGTATTGGCACAAAAAGGTGTAAAGATAGGCTGGGGAGAGTATATGAAAGTAGGACTTGTCATCACGCCGCCTGTTTTGTTGGCGGCACTATTTGGATTGGTCTGATACAACATAACTTCAACCCATCCGCTAAGCGTGCAAAGCTCTTGAGCCCCTATGAAATCATTTTGATGAATGCATTTTCATCAAGCGGCTTTGCAAAAAGAAAACCCTGATAAAATTCAAGTCCGTTTTTGAGAAGATATTGACGTTGATACTCATGCTCAACCCCTTCAGCAATGACAAACTTGTTCAGTGATTTACCCATTGCAATAATTGCATCTAGCAGAACAACCCTATTATCGTCATCTTGGCTAATCTGATCTACAAAACTTTTATCTATTTTTATAGCATCTATCGGAAAACGATGCAAATAAGAAAGCGATGAATACCCTGTACCAAAATCATCAACACAAACAGAAACACCCAATGACTTAATGGCATTAAGTTTTTTGATCATCTTCTCATTGTTTTCTATCATGATATTCTCAGTGATTTCAATGGAAAATTGTTCCGGATCAACACCATTTTTTTCTAACGCCGTTTTGATAACGCTATAAATATCACCCTGCTGAAATTGACGTATCGAGACGTTCACAGAGAGAAACAATTTTTTTGAGTACAAAGTATTGAATTTTGCAATCGCACGACATCCCTCTTCAATGACCCAGCTACCAAGCTTTAAAATAGAACCTGTACTCTCAGCCAGCGAAATAAATTGCTCAGGATAAATGATCCCTTTTGTAGGATGATTCCATCTTACCAAAGCTTCTGCACCAACCATTTCATTATTGGCAAGTCTCACTTTGGGTTGAAAGTAGAGTTCAAACTGATTTTCATGTAATGCAGATACCATCTCTTGTTCAAGCTGCATCTCTTGATGGATACGATTGTCAAGATCGTTGGTAAAAAAGCTAAAATTATCACGGCCAAGCCCTTTTGACCGATACATCGCCATATCTGCATTCTTCATGAGTTCAATGGCTGTTGTGCCATCTTGAGGGTACAAAGAAACACCGATACTTGCGGATATGTTAAGTTCAAACTCCTTGATACTCCAGGGCTGGTGTATGAGATCGATGATTTTATGGATCGTAACGATCAGATCTGTCTCCTCGATATCTGTCAATACAATAATAAACTCATCCCCACCGATACGGGCAAAAATATCTTCATTTCGAATATTCGGCCTGATCCGTTGGACAACCTTTTGTAAAAGTATATCCCCTGCATCATGGCCAAGCGTATCATTGATCTCTTTAAAATGGTCCAGATCCAAAAACAACATTGCAAATTTCTTGCGATTACGCCCAGAGGAGGAGAATGAAGCTCCTCGACCCAAGGGTGCGAGGTATCTTCATAACTCCAAGTTTAAATTATATCAGAAGGTTACGACCCAAGGGTCGGGGAATTATTCCCAAGAGGATTTAACTCAAAAGATAGGCAAATTTTCTGACCCAGTCACTCCAGGATTGGCTGCCTTCCACATCCAGGCCGTTTTGTTGCATGTCTTTGACCAGCATGATGGCAAACTCTCCGGGCATGGAAAGTGAGAACTTCAAAACATTGGTGATCGCTTCATCACGCTTGTTATCCAACAACGCATTCACCAGCCCGATAGCAAGGCCCATCATCACTTTGGGATCTTCTTCCTCAAGCGCTGGGAGCACTCCATCCAGTATCGATGCCAGATCGGGCAAAGAACGCATCACTTTTTTGAAACTGAGGTATCCTACTGCCGCTTCACGCCCTACAGCACCGCTAATACTATCTAATATCAAATCCTCTTCGATCCCTGCTTTGAGGATACCATCCACATATTCCCACGACCTTGGCGTAGCAAAACTCTTTTCATTGCTCAAAGGATCGAACGTAAAGAGCATCGACTTGTCGTATGCCAGATAGGCAATAAGCGAACTTTCTATCCCGGCTTTGAAAGCCCATGCCTTCCAGTCATTGAAGTCCGGCTCCATTTCAAAATGCACAAAACGGTTCGCAAGCGGCGGCGGCATCTTGTAAACCACCCCCCTGTCGTTTTCCCTGTTCCCTGCCGCTACGATGCTCCATCCTTGGGGAAGTGCATACTCCCCCACTTTACGATCCAGTATCAACTGGTATGCTGAAGCCTGTACAGCCGGTGGCGCTGTGTTGATCTCATCAAGGAAGAGTATCCCCCTGCTTTCAGGCACTGAAGGCAGGAAGCTCGGTTTTGCCCATACCCCCTCTTTGGTATCGGCATTGAAAAAAGGAATGCCCTTCAAATCGGTCGGATCAAGAAGCGATAGACGAAGATCCAAAAACTCCATCCCTTTTGCAGAAGCGATCTGCTTAACGATCGAAGATTTACCGATACCGGGTGCTCCCCATACAAATACCGGCAGTTTTTTATCGATCAGGTGACTGACGACTTTCGTGATATCCGATGCTTTCATATATCCATCTCCCTAATAAATTTTGTCATGGCGAACGACCTTGAAAGCAGTATTATTTGCACACCTGTAAATAATACGTCGCGTTTCGAGAACCATGACGCTTTTTGCTCTATTTTTTTTAAAAAAGTAGTAAAAATATTTATTTTCATTATAACCCCAATGAACGGGTGATGCTTGCCACAAAGGTTTCATTGGTCGTCAAAGCATTACGCAGACGCGTATCGATCTTGAAGATGTGAAGCAGTTCCATCGGTGTGGACGGATTGCTTGCCAGCCCTTCATTGATCTCAAAAATATCTCTTTCATACAATGTACGCAGTATCCATTCGGGCGTTGCAGCATTATAGGCCAATGCCCGGGCTATCTGCGGCTCATTTCCCTCGTTTTGATAAAGCACTTCAAGGATATCCGCAGGCGTCATCGGATTTCGTGCCAAGGAAGGGTGCGTTTGCACGATTTCTCTTCCATAGATCGATCTTAGCACTTCACCGGATACCGTTTCATTCTTGCATAAACGCACCAAAAGCGCTAGATTATCCTCTTTGGCAAGCGCTACTATCACCTCTTGATCCAAACGGCTATTCTCACCCAGTATAGCAAACAGTTGCCAATCAGAGATCTCCTCTTTGATCCATTCGTACCGCTGAAGCGAGATAGGCTGGTACCATAGCAGCACGGCAACCGTATCGGTTGTTGTTGAAAGCAGCGAATGGAACAACACATCATCGATAGCCCCATTCGAAGCAAGTGCCGCATTGATCTTCTGGCTGCCCCGCTTTGCAAATGACTCCAGGAGCGGCCGATCGACATTTTCATTGGCAGCCAGATACATATCCACACCCTCTTGGCGCAAACCAAGCAGCCGTTTGATGACCCTTGGGTCGATATGCCTGTTGGCCGCGATATTTTCGCGCAGGGTGATCTTCTGTTTGCCCTTTTGCAAAAAACTGATATCGGGAAAGCCTATGAGTGCATAGAGCAGTCCCGGATCGGTCGCTTCGGTTGAGAGACGCTTCAGTGTCAAAGGCGAATAGAGCAGATCCTCTTCATTGGGCTTGATCTTGATATAACGGCGCAGCGTCGCCATGATCACCTCACGGTCATCGACATTGTCCTCCTCGTCATGATGCCATCCGTACATCTCCAAAAGCTTCACAAAGAGCAGATCGCTTAAATCGGGATTTTTGATCAAACGTACGATGCGTTCCTGGTCATTGCCCAGCTTGACCGCCATCAGCAGTTCATCATCATTGATCTCTCCAGAGAGCCGTTGTTCGAACTCCCCGAGTTTATAAAGAGGAATTCCCTGATCATAGGCCTGATACGAGATCTCCTCTTCGACGGGATTGAGGCTATGGTGTTCCACTACGCCGACAACCCCCTTATCGAGGTTTTCGGTTCTGGTAATGCCGTACCGTTTGAGATAACGCTCGGTCTCAGCTTTGGTAAAAACCCCTTCTCTCCCCAGAAAAAGGATCTTCCCGCCCTCTGACTCTCTCAACAATGCATCCAGTGCAGGTTTAGCATTTGCCATTTGGTCTCTTTGTTTTTTCTTAGTATAGCATGTCGGGTTTTAAATAGGAGTTAATTTATCCTATTTTATCTATTTCTCTTGTGCATCGGCCAAAGTCAAGGCAAAAAGTACATTGACACCATTTTCCAGAAGCACTTTTTGGGCCTCTTGCAGCGTGATACCCGTTGTGATGATATCATCGACCAGTATCGCATCGACTCCCCAAGGGCCATGATAGACAAATTCCCTTGGATGCTCCAAGCGGTACTGAAGGCTTTTGCCTGAGTAACTCACCCCATTCTTGGCCATCAGCGAAGCGTGCAAAGGCACTGCATTGGGGTATTTCATCGCATGGGTAAGCAGCGCGACATGCGAGTATCCGTTCTTGATGCGTTCATCCACCCCTATGATCGCCAACCTGCGATCATCTGTTTCCATAAACTTTTCGATAAACGGACACATCGTCATTTTGGCCAACGCCTTGTAGATGCGGTATCCTTCGGGTTTATGCTTGGTGTGAAGCAGGGATTCTACGGCGCTGTAGCTAAAAAAACTGACCACTTCCAGCGTACCGACCGTCCGCTTCGTGACTGTCGGGATAAAAAGAGTATCCTGACACTTTTGACAGAGGATGTTGAGGCTTAATTTAGTACAGGAAAAACAACGCATATCTAAACCATATTATAAAATATCATACAGTGCTTCAAGTGCGCCCCTAATACGAAAACAAGCCAATCCATCCATGCCTATCCCTCCTGCAGGAGGGATGAAGACCACATCGGCTTTCTGTAACAGTTGTTTGGCATTTTGGAAAATTTCTTGGATATTCATGCGAAGATTATAGCATATCCAAGGGGTTAGTAAATCTAATTTCGTATCATTTTGTCATATTTTTATCATTTAAATAAACATTTTTCGTGTTCTTTTATTTTGGTATATCAAGCTGTTTTGTATATAATGTTCGTTGAATAAATAGTTATGTGCTGATAAGCACCACGTAAGGAGCAAAAAAATGCCAATCATTGGATTCATTCTTTTTATTGTTTACGGCATAGCCCAGATTGTAGCGGGATATGTTGGTATAGATTTTCACTTCGGGGCTGTTTGGGCTGGTGTCGCAATCTTCGCTGCATTTATGTTCCGGTTCACATTGCCAATCACGATTGGAGCGTTCTTTGGTGCAATGGATGTCTGGCATTGGCACTGGGCACTAGCCGCGCTGTTTGCTGCACCCGGCTTGGCGTTCATAATTCCTGGTGTAATCCTGTCAATAATTGAAGGCGTAAAAAAATAACAATGCCAAGAGTTGTCATATTCATTGCTGCCGGAATGCTTTTTATAGGTGTGTTGCCATTGCCATATGGTTATTACATGCTGCTAAGGTTCGTTGCATGTGGTGTATTTGCTTGGGCAGCATTTATCACATATGAAAAAAATGAAGAGGTTCTGCCGTGGGTGTTCGGTATTCTGGCAGTCGTGTTTAACCCGCTAATCAAAATACATTTTCCGAAAGAGCTTTGGGCGGTTATTGATTTCTGTTCCGGCTTGTTCTTGCTTCTCATAAGTAAGAGGCTTTTAACCAATGAACAAAAAGGCACATAACAATCACATCCAGCCGACCCCAAAAACGCTGCGCGTTTTTCGGTCGGCTGATGTGAGGCGTTAGCATATGAAAAAAGGACAGCAAGTGAATAAAATATACTTACCTGAAATTGTTGATGATTCAACTTCGTCATTACTTGAAATTACAAAGGCACTTGGCATTTCAAGAGATATAGTAGCAAGTGATGAAGAAATCGCTGAAGCTTGGACAAGTTTACCTAGTGTTATGAGAAAAATACCTCCTGAGCTAATGTCTAAAGGTTTAGCGAGAATGTGCATATCTGTAGCATCAGGACTTTTTGATAGTGCTATTAATTATATTTGGAATGCCTCAGTTATAGAGTTGAGAAATAAAGTCAAAAGGTTTGGTTTAAATATTGTTGGACAAGTTACAACAAGAAAAGATTTTGATGAAAATAAATTAAATGATCTAAAAGACTCAGAGCTGCTAGACCTCTGCTTGCAATTGAATTTAATTACAGAGGATGGATATTTTTTCTTAGACCAATGTAGAGACATAAGAAATAATTTTTCTGCTGCTCATCCGACAATTGGTGATATCGATAATCACGAATTTATTAGTTATGCAAATCGATGTGCAAAATATGCACTTGGAAATGAACAAAACCCTATTGGTGTAAATGTTAAAGAACTTATCAATGCACTCAAATTATCAAAATTTACTGATGACCAACTTGATACATGGGCTGGACGATTAGAAAAAACTCACGAGGCACAAAGAGAATTATTGTTTGGAACAATGCATGGAATGTTTTGTGATCCTCAAAGCTCAGAAGAAACAAGAGTAAATGCCTTAAAAATAATTGATGTATTTAAAGAGAAGCTCTCGCCAACCATTAAATCAAATTTAATAGATCAACATCAAGACTATATTGCTCAAGGAAAAACAGACAAGCATACTGCTTCACAAATATTTTTTGAAAAACTAGGTTTGCTTGAGCTATTAGGTGAGTCGGAGCATCATGCATTAATCTCGAATGCCTGTAAAAGATTATGGAGTGTTCATCAATCAACAGATAACTTTTATAATGAACCACCTTTTGCAGAAAGACTATTACAGCTCTCAAGCCAAGGCTCAATTCCTAAAACAGCAAAAGATGAATACGTTATGACCGTAGTAGGTTGTGCTATTGGCAATCAATATGGCACTTCTCATAGTGCATATAATCATTACGAAAAAATGGTACAAAATTTTTCGCCTGAAGAAACTAGAATAATGCTAGAAAGCACTTTAAGTGACAATGTCATTCAGAAAAGACTTAAGAATTACAAACGATGTAATTTGAAATTTCAAGAGCTAGTTTGCTTACTGGATAGCTCAACCATTCCAACAAAAGTACAAAAAATATATCAAGAATGGTCAAAAAACTGCTAACAAATCAGTGGAGCCAATAAATTACCCTGCGGGCAATTCATCGGCTCATTTCAAACGTTAGCTCTATAATAAAAGGTTATTGATGTCTATAAAAAAAATCAGAGGTTTCATCACGATATGAAGCGTTTTATTCAAGGATTCGTTGCTGGGGGTG
>JACXUM010000042.1 GCA_014763895.1 Campylobacterales bacterium | reverse complement strand
CGCGTATCGGGGCCAGGTGATGCTAATGCTACTCCGCTAGCACCCCTGACTCTCCATCCCCATTCGTAATTGTTCGATGGCGTCACGGTGTTCGGCGATCTCCTGTTTGATCTCTTCACTGTCGCCTTCCTGAGCATCCGGTGTGCCTATATATGGCTCTAGTTCTTTTTTTAACTCTTTGATCGCTTCTTGGTGTACTTTGATCTTCTTTCGTAAATGTTCACAGATATCCGGTATTTTTTATCTTCTGGGTTTGATCATTGATTATAGCAATTTTCAGAACTATTGCTCAAGAGCGATGATCCTCTTTTGAAAGATATTTTTTGAGCAGCAGATAGGGCCTGACAAGATAGTAGGCCCAGTACATCCCTTTGGGGAGGTCGATAAACCAGTATTCGTTGAATGAGGGTTTGAGGATGATCTTGTGCAGGTAGAGCAGCCGCTCTTTGAGGCCAGGGAAGAGTCTGAGCATCGCCGCGGTTTTGGCGAACGTGCTTTTGGGCGTATGCCAGCTCTCCAGTATGAACCGTGAGAGGGTGTCGATCTGCGGGGTACGTCGGATCCGGGTCCGGATATCGGCAGGAAGAGGGGAGCCGAAGAGTTCACTGCCCAATGAAAGCCCAAGATAGATCATCCTCTCAAATCCCGTCCCTTCGGATAGCTTGATCACCTTCTCCCAGTTTATCTCCTCTCTCCTGATCAGAAGATCGATATCCTTGATCCACTCGATCCTCTCCCAGAGATGTTTGGATCCGTGGATAGAGAGATAGACCAGCAGGTTCTCTGTGGAAAAAGCGGGGATCTCCCTGCCGTTGATCTCTACCATCTGTTTCTCTTCCCGGTAGCTATCGAGATCGAGCTGCATCGGGTAGTCCTCATCCATCAATGACCAGTGCATCTCAAAATGCGTCCCTTTCTCTCTATGAACCAGCCCAAGATCATGGGCATACCTGATCCAGATCTTCTCCTGTACCGGGGTGAGCACCAGCAGGCGCTCATACCCCTCCGGCTGAAGCAGACGATCCACCCTGTAGATATCCTCTTTTTTGATCAACACATCCAGATCCCCAAACTGCCGCATCGTGATATTGCCGTAGGCCATCTGCGCGAGGGCAGGCCCCTTGAAGGCGAGGGCTTCGATGTTGTTTGC
>JACXUM010000010.1 GCA_014763895.1 Campylobacterales bacterium | reverse complement strand
GGCGCAAAAAAGACTCTATTTTGGTCATGAGCGGCTGTCTGAGTGAACGCTACAAAGAAGAACTGCAAGAGCAGATGCCTGAGATCGATATCTTTACGGGTGTGGGAGACTATGAAAAGATAGACCAGCTCATCGCAACCAGACAAAGTACCTTCTCTCCGGAAGTCTACCTTGCCAATGAAACGGCCCAGAGGGTCATCACGGGCTCAAACTACCATGCCTATATCAAGATCGCCGAAGGATGCAACCAGCAGTGTTCATTCTGTGCTATCCCAAGTTTCAAAGGCAAACTGCACTCCAGAACGCTCTCATCCATCGAAAAAGAGGTCAGCAACCTTGTTTCACAGGGATTTTACGACTTTTCTTTCATTTCGCAGGACAGTTCCAGCTATGGAAGGGATATGGGGCTAAAAGAGGGGCTGATCGACCTTATTCATACTATTGAAGCCATCGATGGGGTCAAGTCAGCGCGTATCCTCTATCTTTACCCCAGTACGACCACCTTCAAACTGATCGATGCGATCGCCGATTCGAAGATCTTCCAAACCTACTTCGATATGCCTATCCAGCATATCGATGAGGGAATGCTCAAGATCATGAAGAGAGGGTTTGGCGAGCAAAAGACGATCGAACTGCTTGAATACATGAAAAGCAAACCGGGTGCCTTTATCCGCACTTCTGTAATAGCAGGACATCCTGGAGAGAGCGAAGAAGCTTTTGAAAAACTCTGTGATTTCATGGAAAATTTCGGCTTTGACCGCTTCAACACTTTTGCCTATTCCAATGAAGAGACAACCTCAGCCTATACGATGGAACAGATCCCTCAAAAGGTTATCGAAAAAAGAACAAAAATTCTAGGAGAGATAGCCGAGCGTACTACCCTTGCATCGTTGCAAAAAATGGTAGGGCAAAGGGTTACGGTCGTCCTGGATGGAGAAAGTGAAGAACATGAGTATCTTCTGGGTGCCAGACCGCTGCAATGGGCAGTAGATATCGACGGTGAGATCCTCATCAATGATACTTCCGATCTGCCTATCGTGTATGGAAAAATGTACCAAGCACATATTACCGAACTGGCAGGAGATCAATTGTTAGCAACATTATTAAAAATGTGTAATGAATAATGAAAAATGAAAAATTAGGGCAAGGTATTTTCAGGGACACGCTAAGTCAAAAAAGTTTTACTTTTTCACTGCGTATTATAAAACTCTATCTTTTTTTAAAAGAAAATCATAAAGAATATATTCTCTCGAAACAAATTCTACGCAGTGGTACAGCCATCGGTGCAATGGTACAAGAGTCCCACTTTGCACAATCTAAAGCAGATTTTATCAATAAATTATCAATCGCACTAAAAGAAGCAAATGAGACGAGATATTGGCTCTACTTGCTAGTTGAATCAGATTTTATCCAATCTCACATGTTTGAAAGTATCCTTCCTGATATCGAAGAGTTAATTAAACTTCTGATATCAAGTACTAAAACAGCTAAATCAAATCATGCTCGATAAATCATTTCTCATTTCTCATTTCTCATTTCTCATTAATAAGAAAAATCTCCTCGCTTTCTCAGCCGGGATTGATTCATCAGCACTTTTCTTTCTTTTGGTGGAAAACCATATTCCGTTTGACATTGCTTTGGTCAATTACAGCACTAGAAAAAACAGTGACAAAGAAGAGGCTCATGCCAAAGCACTTGCCACAAAGTATGGTCTACGCTGCCATACGATCAAAGCACCCAAATTTGACACCCATTTTGAACAACATGCCAGAACATTTCGGTATGGTTTTTTTGAAAAACTGATCGAGGAACATCGTTATGATACCTTACTTACCGCCCATCAGCTTAATGACCAACTTGAGTGGCTGCTGATGCGGCTGGGTAAGGGAGCAGGTCTTTGCGAGCTGCTAGGCTTGGAAAGTATCGTGCAAAAAGAGGGCTATACGATGGTACGGCCCCTGCTTGCCTATGCAAAAGATGAACTACTAAACTACCTTGAAACACATCACTACCCTTATTTTATAGATGAAAGCAACCTGGACGAACGGTTTGAGAGGAACAGATTCAGAAAACAGTTTTCAGATCCTTTAATAGCCGAATTTCAAGAAGGGATAAAACGCAGTTTTGCCTATCTAAAAGATGACAAGCATATCCTTGAAGAGGGGTTTGAAACACTTTACCGACAGGATAAACTTAGAATCATCAAGCTTCACCATTCCTGGGCCAAGGCCAAAGCAGCAGATATTGCTCTCAAGGAACTGGGCTATCTTCTTTCAGCGGCCCAACGCAAGGAAATAGAAAAAGAATCCTCTCTCGTTATCGGAGGAGAATGGGCTGTAGAACTGCACAATAATCTACTGTTCATCTCCCCCTACAGTACAACCGATATGCCAAAAAAGTTCAAAGAAGCCTGCAGGTTAGCAAAGATCCCTGCAAAGATACGCGCCTATCTGTTTGAGGCAAATATCAACCCCTCCTCTATCATTCCTCATTCCTAATTCCTCATTCCTCATTCCTCACTCTTCGCCAAAGGGTGTGCCTTCATGTACTCCTGCATTTTTTTCACTGAGCCAAGCTTGGTATAAACCTGTGTTGTCGCCATTGTGGCATGTCCCAAAAGTTCACTCACATCAGCGATCCGTGCACCGTGATTAAGCAGATGTGTTGCAAACGAGTGACGAAGCTGATGGGGTGTGGCTTTGATACCCGACGCTTTGAACAAACCAGTCAGCTTATAGCGTAGCTGTGCGCTGTTCATAGGGGCATTACCCTTTTCGAACAGATATTTCTTAGGCATCTTCTGATCTGTATAACGATCGATAAGAACTTGGATACTATTCAAAATGGGCAGCTGTCTTGTTTTATTGCCTTTACCATGGATTCGCACCCATCCATGGTCGATATCAGCCAGTTTAAGAGAAGCAAGTTCAGAGATACGCAGTCCCAAACCATACAGTATCATGACAAGCAGTTTCTCTTCCAGTGTTGCTTTCTGCAATACCTCTTCTATATAATTTTCTTCTATGGGCTTGGGAAGGCTTTGGGGCACTTTAATCGATTCATCTGCTATCAATTTTACAGACAATTTTTCCTGGTCTTTAAGATATTTGGCAAAAGAGCGTACGGCTGAGAGTTTTTTGGCAATCGTCTTTTTATGGTTTTTGGCTATAGCAAAACGAAACGGCGTGATATCAAGGAGCATCTCCCCATCTTCTTCATAAAAATGGCTGACCTTCTGCATCTGTGCCAGTGCCGTCTCATAAGTTAAGACTGATGTTTGGGAGTATCCCCTTACATCTTCCAAATAGACTAAAAATTTTTCGATATATTCATCTAAATGCATCATGTGTCCACTATATCACAGAATACTTCATCGCATCCTGAAATAAAAAGCTCTTAAGGTAATGCGTACCGCATCATTTGTTCCTGAAGATAGGCCCTGGCTTCATCCATAGACATTCCTGAAACCCTGAGTGACTGAATATAAAAATCAATTTTACAAAAAGGTTTGGGAATGATAAAACGATCCCAGCTACCCAGTTGCCAATAACTACTTGGACGGTAATTGATGGCCATGATAGGAATATCGGCTTTCAATGCCAACGCAAGTGCTCCGTCACCGATCTTGTAACGCGGACCCCGTGGGCCATCGGGTGTGACCAGAAGATCATCACCCTCTTTGAGTGCCCTGAATGCTTCAAGCAGCACCTTTGTAGCCCCCTTACTGCTTGATCCTCTCAAGGGAGTGACGGAAAAATAGTCCAGTACCCTTGCGATCATCTCCCCGTCAAAATGCCTGGAAATAATCCCGGAGGCTTTTTGTGTCCGATGGATAGTGCGATAGGCCTGTGGAGACATCATCAATTCTCCATGCCAGCAGACTACTATGCACTGATCCTGGATAATATCTCCTTCTATATGGAACGATTTTCGTGAAGTGAACCATAAACATCGCATCAAAGCATAACCCAAAGGGGGCAGGATGACTTTGGCTATGCTTCTGAGAACCTTCTTCATCGTTTAAACGAGCTCACCGTCCAATGCAGCTCTTGAAGTATGGGTGATCCTTACTTTTTTGATCTTTCCAAGCAACTCTTCACTCCCCTTTACAAAAACCAGTTTCCCGTCATCACTTCGCCCTGCAACCCTACCGTTAGGCTTGAGCTCATCAAAATAAACCCAATGCTCTTTCCCTAGCTGCTCATCCATCATCTCTGAAAGCATCTGCATATGTCTATCCTGCAATCTGGTCAGTCTTTGGGATGCGATCTTCTCATCTACCTGGTTTTCAAAGGTAGCCGCTTCGGTATGGGGCCTTGGTGAATATTTGAAAGAAAAGACCTGGTCGAATCTGACCTTTTCAAGGACATCCATCGTATCTTCAAAATCTTCATCGCTCTCCCCTGGAAAACCGACGATAATATCTGTTGAGATCGTTGCTTCCGGGCAGAGCGTACGGATCTTTTCGCAACGGTTGAGGAACCACTCCTTGGAGTACCCTCTTTTCATTGCTTTAAGCAGTGCCGTTGACCCGCTTTGTAGCGGAACATGTATCTGCTTGCAAATCTTCGGATTGGATGCAAACTCTTCCAAAAACGCATCATCCATATGCAAAGGATGGGGAGAGGTGAAACGGATGCGCTCCAATCCCTCTATCTTGGATATCTTTTGCAAAAGCCCCGTAAAATCACAGGCTTCCTCGTTAACATCGCTGAAACGTCTGCCGTAATGGTTCACGTTCTGCCCCAGAAGCATCACCTCCTTAGCTCCGCCTAAAACCGCTTTGGTGATCTCCCCAACGATCAGACGTGAAGGAATCGAGATCTCATCTCCTCTGGTTGCAGGTACGATACAAAAGGTGCAGGATTTATCACATCCGATAGAGATGTTGACCATCGCTTTAAAAGGATTCGTCCGGTATTCGCCAAATGCATAGGTACTTTCATCATAATCGATATCAATCTCTACAGCATGCTTTTTATCGACCACTTCAGTGATCTTGGAAACGTTACGTGCCCCAAGGACAAAATCAACCGACGGGGCACGTTTGATGATCTCTTCACCCAAATGCGAAGCGGTACATCCTGCAACACCGATTTTTGCTGTTGGTTTTTTTTGCTTGTTAAATACACCAATCTCTGAAAAAAGTTTTGCAACGGGTTTTTCTCTGACACTACAGGTATTGATAATGATCAGATCGGCATCTTCGATCTTATCGGTAAGTTCGTAAGGTTCTTTTTGATTGAGCTGTGCGATCATATGCTCGCTGTCACGCACATTCATTGCGCAACCGAGCGTCTCTATAAATAATTTTTTACTCATTTAATCCCTATTGGATAATGTGCACTTCATAGATATACTCGTTGTCATCCAATCCGTATTTTACTTCACGCATATAAACGCTGTAACCTTTTTCTTCAAAATATTCGATCAATTCTTTAAGCTCTTTGTGCGTATTGTCTTTATCAAAATAAAATATAGATTTATCTGCTAGTTCTTCTTCTATTTTGCTTATCTCAATGATCTTAGGTTTTGCTTTCAAGGTGGTTCTAGCAAGTTTAAGTTTCATCTATATTCCTTCTTTATAATTTCATGCATGTGATTTGGTCTTATTATACTTTATTTTCTGTAAAGGTTGGATGAGCTATAATAAGAATCTACAAAAATCACCACTTCCTAGATGTTCTTAACAGTGTTATGTTACCTCTTGTAGCGGTAAGATTGAAAATAATTAAAAGGGATTTTACTATGGAAAAAATCGTAGACATTATAGAAGCTATAGCTCATGAAAAAAATATTACCAAAGAGCATGCAATCGAAGCATTCCAAGAAGCTTTGATCAATACGGCCAAAAAACTTACCAGCCAAAGCAGTACCTTTGAAGTAGTCATCAATCCGACTTCAAGAACCTATAGTATCAATAAAGTTATTACTGTTGTTAAAGATGATGATGAGCGTTTAAGCGAAATGCCTGACAGTTATATTTCACTAAGCGAAGCGAAGGATTTCGATGACTCTATCGAACTGGGAGACCAGCTTAAAGAAGAGTTTATCCTTGAACAGTTCGGGCGTACGGCATCAGCAAACCTTTTTAGAGAACTTGAATACCATGTCCAAAGACGTATCGAACAAGACCTTTTCGAAAAATACAAAGAACAGATCGGAACGATCATGATAGGGATCGTCAACCGTATCGATGCAGAGGACAATACCTATGTCGAGATCGGTGAGCTTAAAGGTATCCTAACGCTCAGAAACCGAATCAAAGGAGAGAAGTTTAAACGGGGAGATACGATCAAAGCCTTGCTTCGTTATGTCAGTGTTGACCCTCATCACGGATTGTTCCTTGAGCTAACCAGAACCTCTCCAAAATTTTTAGAACAGCTGATGGCCAGAGAAGTACCTGAAATTGCTGACGGTGTCGTTGAGATCGTAGGTGCGGCAAGAATTCCTGGAGAAAGAGCCAAAATCGCGCTTAAAACTGATCAAAGCAATGTTGATCCTATCGGTGCTGCGGTAGGGGTTAAAGGGGTTCGGATCAATGCTGTCAGCGATGAACTCAACGGGGAGAATATCGATTGTATCGAATACTCTCCAATCCCTGAGATCTTTATCACACGTGCACTTAGCCCTGCGATCACTCAAAGCATTAAAGTAGATCAAGCAAACAAAAAAGCGATGATCAATATTACCTCCGACCAAAAAGCAAAAGCGATAGGGAAAAGCGGTATCAATATCCGTTTGGCATCGATGCTGACAGGGTATAATATCGAGCTGAATGAAGTAGCCGGAATAGCAGAGAGACAGCCAGAGAGCGGGGCAGATCACGAAGCGGAAAAAACAACCGATACAAGTGCTTTGGCAGACTTGTTCAAATAAATCTCTTGATTCAATGAGCAGTATTGCTCATTGAAGATGCTTTACTTAAAAAGATAAAATATATCTCACTGTTCAACTTAGAATCATTTTAGAAAACTGCTCTACATCCAGCGAAGCACTTCCTACCAATACACCATCCACGCCGCGTATCTGGATAATTTCTCTAATATTGTCAAGCTTGACGCTTCCGCCATACAATAAAGGCTTTTGCACGGTTTTTTTAAGTGCTTCATGTGTGGTAGCTATTTCATTGACTGTTGCAGACCTTCCGGTTCCGATTGCCCAGATGGGCTCATATGCAATGATCAGTTTATCATAGGAAATATCGATCCCTTCAAATTGGGAAAGCAAAAATTCTATAACAGCCTGTTCTCCCTGTTCACGGATCTCAAGCGGTTCACCGATACAATAGAGAATCTCAAAACCTTGAGATTGGAAAAAGGAAAATTTTTTTGCTATAAATTCCTGATCTTCTCCCAGAAATTCCCTTCTCTCACTATGACCGATTAAAATCGTCCTGATATCAAATTCAGCCAACTGTTCGAGCCCAATCTCGCCCGTAAAGGCACCGTTTTGTGCCATATAGGCATTCTGAGCACCAATGGTAAAATCCCCTTCAAAACGATCCAAGGCCGTTGCAGGAGGGAAAATATAAATTTTGTCATCTGCATGCTTTGCGGCTATACCTGACCGGAGCTTCTCGGTATACAACCTGGTAGAAGCTCTGGTATGGTTGGTTTTAAAATTGGCTGCAAAGATCATCTCTCCCCTTTGTGTAACATTCTGATTTCAAGCCTATCTTAATGCTTCAAGTCCCGGGAGTTCTTCTCCTTCGATCAATTTCAGGCTGGCACCTCCGCCTGTACTGACAAATGTCATTTCATCCGCATCGCCAGCCTTATTGACCACATCCGCCGTATCGCCGCCTCCAACGATCGTTGTAGAATGCGATTGTGCAATATGATGTGACATATCGATACTTCCTTTGGAGAAACGATCCATCTCGTAGACGCCCATAGGGCCGTTCCAGATAATTGTTTGAGCATCATTGAGCGCTTCGCGGAACAATCTTGAACTTGCCGGCCCTATATCAAGGCCCATCCAGCCTTTTGGAATCTCTTGGATAGGCAGGAATTTTACGGTCGTATTTTCAGAAAATTCAGGTGCAACCACAACATCGACAGGTAGATAGAATTTGATATCCATCTCTTTGGCCTTTACCATGATCTCTTTGGCTTCATCGATCAAATCGTCCTCTACCAACGAGTTGCCCACTTCGTAACCTTGTGCTTTAAGGAACGTAAAGGCCATTCCCCCACCGATAATCACTTTATCGACTTTGTTTAGCAGATTTGTTAACGCCTGTAGTTTACCGGATACTTTGCTTCCGCCTACAACAGCGACAAACGGCCTGATCGGATGTTCGATCACTTTTGAGAAGAATGTGATCTCTTTTTCCATCAGGAAACCGACTGCTTTATGGTCTTGATCAAAAAACTTCGTGATCGCATGGATAGAGGCATGTTTTCTATGGCAGGCCCCGAAGGCATCATTCACATAAAAGTCGGCAAGATCGGCTAACTGTTTTGCAAATGCTTCGTCATCTTTTGTTTCACCTGCCTCATAGCGAAGGTTTTCAAGCAAAAGAATATCCCCAGCTCCCATTTTGGCAGCTTTTTCCTGGGCATCTGTTCCTACAACATCGTTGGCCATATAAATTTCATTCTTGATCTTCAAAAGCGTATGCAGTCTTTTTGCAACTGGTGCCAATGAGAATTTCTCTTCATATTGACCCGGTTGGGGACGCTCATAATGCGATGCAAGGATGATCTTACAGTCTCTGTCAATGCAGTAACGGATCGTCTGAAGTGCCGAACGGATACGTCTGTCATCGGTAATATTGCCAAATTCATCTTTTGGCACATTAAAATCACATCGTATAAAAACTCTTTTCCCGTCAATCTTGAGATCTTTAATCGTTTTCACTTTTGCTTCTCCCTACTTTTTACTCACATGAACTGCCATATCTACCAGGCGACAAGAGTATCCCCACTCATTGTCATACCAGGAAAGCACTTTCACCATATTGTCCCCTATCACCTGGATCGTATCCAAAGGAACAACGCTGCTTAGTTCCTCCCCGACAAAGTCCTGGGAAACTCTATACTCTTCATCTACGCCGAGTATACCTTTGTGGGATCCTTCACTTGCTGCTTTAAATGCCGCTTTAACCTCATCCAATGTTACTTTTTTATTTAATGTTACTGTCAAGTCAACCATCGATACATCGGCAGTCGGTACACGGATCGCCTGACCGTTGAGTTTACCTTCCAAATTTGGCAATACTTTTGAAATGGCTTTTGCAGCTCCGGTAGTAGTCGGGACAAGGTTGGTCGCTCCCGCACGCCCTTTTCTTGGATCTTTCTTGTGCTTGGCATCCAAAATCGGTTGAGATGAAGTATAAGAGTGGATCGTTGTCATCAACCCTTTTTCGATCCCGAATGCATCATCAAGTACCTTTGCAACCGGAGCAAGGCCATTGGTGGTACAGCTTGCATTTGAAACAATCGGCTCACCTGCATACGATGCCTCATTCGCACCGATCACAAACGTAGGGGTATCATCCTTGGCGGGGGCTGAGAATACCACTTTCTTCACACCGTTATCCAAATAAGCCTGTACACTCTCCTGTGTCAAAAATGCTCCTGTACACTCAAGAACAGCCTCTGCCCCGTATGCGGCAAAATCAAGTTTTGCCGGATCACGCTCTGAGAGTATCTTGGCTTTATCTTTACCGATATGCAAATATCCCTCGCATACGCTCACATCCTTGCGCGTTCCGTGCACGCTGTCGTATTTGACATTGTATTCCAACATTTCAGGTGCACCGCTTGCGTTCACTGCAACCAGTTCGATATCATCTCTATCGGCGATAATGCGTGCCACACATCTGCCGATTCTACCCAATCCATTAATCGCTACTTTTACAGCCATCTTTGTACCTTATTATGCTAAAATTATGCAATTTTACACTAATTGAGGTTATTATTTGGTTAAAGAGAGAAAGCCGACTGTTGCGATCTTCGGGGGGAGTTTTGATCCACCACATATGGGTCATCAGGCCATTGTAGAAGAAGCCGTACATTCTCTTGATATAGACAAGCTGTTGGTTATCCCGGCATATCTCAACCCTTTTAAAGATTCTTCGTTAGCCCCTGCTGGGCTCAGGCTCAAATGGTGTCATACACTCTTTGGCGACATTGAGAAAGTAGAAGTGGATGACTATGAGATCGCGCAAGGGAAAAGCACCAAAACCTCTCAGACGGTAAAACATTTTAAACAACAGTATGATGTCAAGTACTTGATCATCGGCGCTGACAACTTGTCAACATTGACAAAGTGGCATGAATTTGAGTGGCTCAATGAAGAGATCATTTGGGTGATCGCAACACGTCAAGGCAGTCATTTAAAAACGCAGATGCTCAAAAAATGGCAGATTCTAAAGATCGATACTCCGATAAGCTCTTCCCATATTCGCAATACGGGACAGCTTAAAAATGTTGATAAAAAGATCGCATCATCTGTTGAAAAATTATTACAAGGACAACAATTTATGACAATCGAAGAACGTATAGACAATATCGTAAAATTGCTGGATGAAAAAAAAGCAGAAGAGATTGAGGTATTCAACCTTGAAAATGCAGATTATATCGCAAAACGCGTCGTGATTGCCAATTCTCTCAACGGAAAACATACCCAGGCACTTTTTGATTATCTGAAGATAGAACTCAAACCAAAAGGTGAAACATTTCTTTCAAGCGACATCAGCGATGAATGGGCAGTTATTGATCTAGGGGATATCCTCATCCATATCATGATCCCGGAATATAGACAACGCTATTCGCTAGAAACTTTTTTAAACGAACTTACCACTGCTGCAAAGAAAAAGCAATAAAATTCACCCCTGATGCATGAGGAGTTCCTCATGTGCAGATCCTTCCATTAATTCCAACAGTAAAAACAAACCGATAGTCAAAAGAGGCGAAACTATCATCCACCAATAATATCTATTTTTAAAAAGATAGATCAATACACCTGTCCATGCAAAAATGATCAAAACCATATGGGCTAAAAAAAGAGGGATGATTGATCTTGTGACATTCCCTATCATTGCCAATGCAAGGATAAAAACAAAACTTCCAAACGCAATCAACAAGGATTTGGCATCCCTGCTCTTTCTATATTTTACGATCATAACGGCAAAGGTTGCAAGAATTGCAAAAACGAGTAATGCTTTCATCAATAGGCTCTTTTTTAAATTTTATTAACAACCTCTATACCAAGGATCTCTAAACCTTCCTTGATCGTCCTTGCTACCAAAGCAGAAAGTGCCAAACGACTCATTTGAAGTTCTTTGGAAACATCTTCTTTGAGTATCGGATTTTGTTCATAAAAACGCATGAAAAGTCCTACAAGCTCATAAAGATAAGTCGTGATCTGATTGGGAGCGGCATCCTGTGCAGCTTTCAAAAGAACTTCTTCAAAACGCAGCAACATTACGCTCAAACGATGTTCCAACTCATCACTTATCTGAATATTCGCCTCTATCTCTCCGCCAAAACGTCTAAAGATACTTTGAATTCTCGCATAAGCATACTGCATATAAAGAGAAGTATTCCCTTCCAGACTCAGCATTTTATCCCAGTCAAAAATATAATTTGATTCACGGTTGATCGAAAGGTCAGCATATTTGACTGCACCGATCCCGATGATCTTTGCCAATTCATCGATCTCTTCTAAACTCATCCCTTCTTTATTTTTAATGCTCTCTTTTGCCCTGACAACAGCTTCCTCGAGCAAGTCGATCAGTTTTACCGTTCCCCCGTCACGTGTTTTGAACGGTTTACCGCTTCTGTCCATCATCGTCCCAAACGCAACATGTTCAAGTTTGACATCTTCAGGAACAAAATGCGATGTTTTGGCAACCTGGAATACCTGTTTGAAATGTTCTCCCTGTCTTGCATCTACCACATAACAGATACGTTTTGCCCCCAGGACATTGGCTCTATATCGAAGCGCTGCAAGATCGGTAGTCGCATAAAGATATCCGCCACCCCCTTTTTGAACAATGACAGGGATCTCCTCTCCTTCCAAAAAGACACATTGTGCCCCGTCACTCTCTTTTAGCAATCCCTGTGCAAGAAGATCTTCGATCACTTGCGGAAGGTCTTCATTGTAAAAGCTTTCAGCCTTGACATCTTCTCTGGTTAGTTTCACACAAAGTTTTCCGTAGACCTCTTCGCAGTGTCCCAAAGAGCTATCGATGAATTTTTGCCAAAGATTCAGACAATGCTGATCCCCGCTCTGTATCTTCACAACATATTCTCTTGCTTTGTTGGCAAATGCCTCATCTGCATCAAAACGTGCTTTGGCCTCTTTATAGAACTGTTCAAGGTCACACAACTGGGCACTGCCCTCATTCCCTGTCTCTTCAAGATAAGCAATCAGCATACCAAACTGTGTTCCCCAGTCACCGATATGATTTTGACGTATCACTTCATCTCCGAGAAACTCCAGAAGGTTGGCTAAAGTATCACCGATAATCGTAGAACGCAAATGCCCGACATGCATCTGTTTTGCCATATTCGGACCCGAATAATCTACAACCACCTTAAGTGGATTTTCGTTTTTTGAAATCCCAAGTCTTGTATCATGAAATGCTGCTTCACAGGCCGTTGCTATCCATGAAGGATTTAGCCAAAGATTGATAAACCCTGGGCCTGCGATCTGTGTTTTTGTAATGATTCCGCCTAATTCGATATGACCTGCCAATTCTTGTGCGATCTGTCTTGGATTCATCCCAAGTTTTTTAGCCAAAGCCATCGCACCGTTGAACTGATAGTCGCCAAATTGCGGTTGTGTCGCTTCAGTTACACTGATAGGCTTTTCATCAATTCCTGCTTTTACAAAAGCATCTTGTATAAGGTGGTTGATCTGTTCTTTGAGTTTCATAAATTTTATTTCCGTTATAATGATAAAAGTAATGTAAAAGTGTAGCAAAAAGTTAGTTAGGGGAATTTTTTTCTTTTTGCCAAGTATGTCACTCTTGGCAAAAAGTGATTAAGCATTTTCTTTTTTTGTCTCTTTTGCAGCCTCTTCTACTTTAGGCTCTTCTTTGGAAGCGATCTCTTTTCTCTCTTCTTCCTCATCTTCTTTCACTGCTTGTTTGAAATCTTTGATTCCTTTACCGATCCCTTTGGCAAGATCAGGAATCTTTTTTGCTCCGAACAACAATACGACGATCGCCAAAATAATCAACAATTCCGGCATACTTGGCATACCCATATTTATCCTTTTTACTCTATGATAGAGTGTGATATAAAATTTTAACAATTATACTCAAAAATGTTTAAGAGCACCTCTATATTTTCAAATCACGATTCTTCATGCAACCAATGCTCAATGAACCGTTCTTCCTCCTGTGCACTCTGCTTTAATCTGGCAGCCTGTGCAACTATCACAAACTCTTTTGCGGCCTCTTCAATCGTATCATTGATGATCGTAAAATCATATTCCCCGACTGCAAGGATCTCTTTTTTTGCATTCTCGATACGCTTTGCAATAACCTCTTCATCGTCGGTTGATCTCTCTTTCAGCCTTTTTTTGAGTTCTTTAAGCGTAGGCGGCGTGATAAATGCCGAAGTCGTGATATCGCCCATCTTTGCTCTGACCAACCGGTGGCCTTGCACATCGATATCAAAGATGACGAGCTTCCCCTGATCCAAGGCTTCCCTTACAGGCTTAAGCGATGTACCGTAATAGTTGCCGTGAACTTCGGCATATTCCAAAAATTGGCCTGCTTTGATATCTTCTTCGAATGACTCTTTGGAGACAAAAAAATAATCTTTCCCGTGTATTTCCCCTACCCTTGGCGCCCGCGTTGTTGTGGAAATGGAAAAATAATACTCTCCTATCTCTTCGCTTGCTGCCTGAATGATAGTACTTTTACCCGCACCGCTTGGACCCGAAAGTACTAAAATGGCTCCTTGTGACGATCCTGGTTTCATTATGCATCATCCTTAAAACGGATCGTGATACTTACCTCGGCACCCTGTAAAAGTTTTCTGATCTTTTTGACCTTCATACCGGTGATCGCCTCAAGCAGCGTTTCCTCAAACGTACTGCGAGGCTTCTCTTCTTTCTTATCCGAATCTACATGCAATACAGTTTGTTTAGCCTCATTAGCTTCATTTCTTAACAAATCAAAAAATTCTTCTTCCTCAACAATTTCAAGTCCGTCTTTAATCAGCTGTTCTTTAATAATAGCTATTTTTTTCTCTTCATCGACATTTTCGCTATCGAACCATTCACCTGCATCCTCATCCATTTCCAATAACTCTTTGATTTTCCTTATCTCCCGATCATCAAGAATCTGAGTTTTATTCTCTTCTGACCGAGAAGCATCCACATTTTGCTCTTCCCCTGTTGTAAGAGGGAAAATGGCGTGGTCTTTCTTCTGTATATTATTTTTTTCTTCAGATCGATATCTTTCAAGAAGAAGAATGATATGTGAAGGAAGAAACGGTTTTTGTACCACTTCATCAAAAAAATCATTGACTTCTTTTTTTCGGGAAAAGAGTACCTTTTTCCCTATCTGCCATGTAGCGATCTTTTTCTCTAATTCCTCTGTATAGGAATCATCATCAATGAACACCACATCATACATTTTATTTTGGGCTTCATCGATCTGTTCGACTTCTTCAAAAATGATCTGCGGATGACGCATACAAAGTGAGATCAGTCGGGAAACAACCGGGTTGGTATTGACAAGCAGGATATGCATAGAGCGGCTCCATAAGAGTTTTGTATTATTGTAATATAAATTTGGTTATGTCTTGATTTTAAGGGGGTTTGAAAGAAGTGGTACACCCATCAGGATTCGAACCTGAGACCTTCGGTACCGCAAACCGATGCTCTATCCAGCTAAGCTATGAGTGCACTTTTATAAAAGAGCGGTATTTAGGAAGCGTGATTGTAGCAAAATTTTTTTTATTTTTCAAGTAGTTTCATGTTTCCGAATAATTTTAACGCGTTATCGTTAGAAATGAAGGTATGGTTATAGGGATGCTCCATCTCAATCGTTTCAAATTTTGAAAGATCAAATTTTTTCTTCAGATCTTTAGCATGATTTCCGAACAGAATCAGTTTAGGTGATACTTCTACCAAAGAGAATAAAAGATGTTCTATAAACGGAGCCCATGACTTGATATGAGAAGCTGAGCTTTTTTTATCAGTGAAGATCAATGCGGTATTCAAAAGCAAAACCCCGTTTTTTTCAAAATTCTCTTTCAATTCATCTATCGAGGCGATCAAACCACTTTTATCGATTCTTTCTATTGTCTGGGGAGAGGTGTCATCATTGCGCAGATCCCCGCGTGCTACCAAGGCCATTTTGATGAAATTGCGTAAACTTGTTGCACGGTTCACCTCTTTACTGAGCCCCGTCTCGCCAAAAATACTTTTAACTTTGGCATCTATAAAGGCATATCCGATCGCGCTCTCTTCTCTTGGATAGGGGTCCTGCCCGAAAAGGATATATTTGACGTCATCTTTTGGAAGTGTTTTAAAGGCATTAAAATAATTTTCTTTAGAAGGAAAATAATTTTGGTCATTTTCCAAGAAATCCCTATAATCCTCATCCAGCTTTTGATAGGATTCACGTAGGATATATTCCCATCCCTCAAATGCCACGCTGTTTCTCTTTTCTAATCGCATCGAATTTGATGATCAACTCCACTTTATTGACAGGAATTCCCAGTTTCTGTGCAATGGACTCTTGACTTTCACCCGTCTCAATCAACTCCATCACTTCTCCATGCATCGAAAAGTTATCAATGACATCTTTGACAGCTACCCTTGAAGCCTCGAAATTCTGAATCGTTTGATCCTTGACATCCAATATCTGGCGAAGTTTGCTGTTCTCAACTTTGAGTTTGCTATTTGTATCAAGCAAAATCAACAGAATAATAATAAAGAGCAACAAAAGGCCCAGTATCACCATATCACCCATTTCCATCTATATCACCTCCATTATGATCAAGATCAAAAAGACAAATCCAAGATATCCGTTCACGGTAAAAAAGGCCTTATCGATCTTTGTAAAATCTTTATGTACGATCCAATGTTCATATATGAGCATCAATGCCGAAATGATCACTGCTCCCTGTGCAAAAAATCCCAACTGCGCGTTAAAAACAAATAACTCCCACAACACAATCGTTAGCAGATGAAAGAGTTTGGCAAAATACATGGTATTTTGTGCACCAAAGCGAGAAGGTGCAGAATGAAGCCCGTGTGCTTTGTCAAATTCGATATCCTGCAGGGAATAAAGCAGGTCAAACCCTGCAACCCAAAACATCACACCCATTGCCAAATAAACAGACCAAAGCGTCACATCATTTAAGACCGCTACCACTCCCGCGATCGGTGCCAATCCTAGGCTGACACCCAAGATCAGATGTGCTGCAGCCGAAAAACGTTTGAAAAACGTATAGGCGCCCAATACGATCAAAATCGGGAAACTGAGTTTGAATGCCAAGGTATTGATCAAATACGCCACACTGATAAAAACAACTGCATTGATGAGAATAAACCCAACCATTTCTGCCGAAGAAACTCTTCCGTCAACAGAGGGACGGTTCATTGTTCTCGGATTTAAAATATCGATATCCCTATCCAGATACCGGTTGACGCCCATTGCAAAATTTCTGGCACTGACGGCAGCCAAAGCACCTAAAAACAGCAATTTCCAACCGAACCATCCTTGTGCTGCAACCAACATCGCAATAAAGATAAAAGGAAGAGAAAATACTGAATGCTGGAACATCACCAGCTCAGAAAAATGTGACAGTTTTTCCCGCCATTTTTTTTGAATGTTTACTTGATTATCCATACTGTTCTTTTTAGGGATGTGGGATTTTGAGCTTGCTGTTGAGTGACCAGGCAATCGCAATCACCAACATCGCAACAACATAGATATTCTGCATGATCTCATAACTATAAAGGAGATACAATACCCATAACAATATCGCACCAAGCGGTGTCGGCACTCCTTCAAAATACTTTGAAACCTCTCCGGCATCGACTTTGAGATTGAATTCCACCAGTCTTCTGAGTCCACTGATAATATAGAAAATAAAAATCAAACCAATGATGATCTCTTGAACGCTTCCATTCATTCCTTTTTGTAAAGCATAAAAAAGCAAAAAGGAAGGCATCACAACAAATGACAAAAAATCGGCAAAACTATCCAGCTGAACACCAAACTCGGTAGAGAGACCCAGCTTTCTTGCAACCTTCCCATCGGCAATGTCCAAAGCACCTGCGATCCATGCCAGAATGATCGCAGTAAAAAAATCACCCTTGACGATAAAATAGATTGCAATCACACCACATGCAATATTGCCAAATGTGATCATATTGGCCATATTGTAACGGTGGTTTTTATCAAATAAAAACATGGAAACCCCAAAAAAATTTTCCTCATTTTACCCTTATTGCGATTATAGTGGGTTTATTGGGTTGGTGTATTGCGTGTTGCTTTTTCTTGTGCTATGATTGCATCTATGGATAAACTAACACAAATTGCCCTTATCGGTCCTACAGCATCAGGAAAAACAGCATTGTCAATTAAGATCGCCAAGAAACTCAATGCCCATATTCTCTCACTGGATTCACTTTCGATCTATAAAGAGATCGATATCGTTTCTGCAAAACCGACGGTTGAAGAAAGAGAGGGCATTCACCATTTTGGAATGGATCACCTTTCTCCCAATGAAAATTTCGATGTTACTACGTTTATCAGACTTTACCATCAGTCCTATGAGCAGGCTTTAGAAGAAGGAAAAAATCTGGTCATTGTCGGGGGAACAAGTTTTTATCTTAAAATGCTTATAGACGGGATCAGCGCCTTGCCGACAATGAGCAAAAAAACACTGGCAAAAACCGACGAAAAACTCAGAACACTTGAAGAGACCTATCGTTGGCTCTATTCATTGGATCCTGATTATATGTCCCAGATCGCTTCATCGGATACCTACCGTATCGAAAAAGCGTTACATATCTTTTTTGAAACATCCATGATCCCAAGCAAATACTTTAAAGCATTTCCGCCGACACCTACGATTGCCGGTATGTTGCCGATTTACCAAATCATGATCGATAAAGCGATCTTAAGAGAACGTATTACGCTTCGTACAAAACAGATGATTCAAAATGGTCTTATCGATGAGATATGTATGCTTGAGCGCAAATATACCAGAGCTCCAAACTGTATGAAAGCGATCGGTATCAAAGAGACACTGGCTTACCTGGATGGAATATACGATAAAAAGATGCTCGAAGAGAAAATCATCACCCATACTGCGAGACTGGCAAAAAGACAGACGACATTCAATCAGTCCCAATTTGAAAATGTTATCAAAGGAAGTATTGCTGAATTAGAAAAGAATTTGATAGGATAAAACGATACAGACAGAATACCTGTCTGTATCATCGGGTCATATCAATACCCGCTTGCACTGATCATATAGTAGAGATACGAGATCAACGGTTGGACATAGAAGATCGCTGTTACGGTCGCTACTGTAGCAAAACCGATTATGGCCATCAAAGGTTTGGAAAGGTTGTAGTAAACCACATCCACGCTCTTAACCGGCTCTTTGAGGAACATGTAGACTACAAGCTTCAAGTAGTAGTAAGCTGCGATCGCTGAGTTAAGACCCATTACGATAGCCAACCATACATAACCTGCATTAACAGCTGCCTGCATCACATAAATCTTACCCCAGAATACAGAGAATGGTGGGACTCCAGCAAGTGAAAGCATAAAAAGTGCCATGATCACAGCACCTACCGGCATAATGTTGATCAAACCTGCAAACTTCTCGTATGGGTTATCATAACGATCATCGAATCTTCTTTGTTTATGGCGAGAGATCCACAACATTGCAAATGCTCCAAGGTTAGTGAACATGAACAATGCATAGTATAGGAAGATACTTGTATTTCCATCTGTTGTATCAAGTGCCAATGCTGCAACGACAAAACCTGCATGTGAGATAGAAGAGTATGCCAGCATACGTTTAACATCTTCTTGTACCAATGCCATGATATTCGCCAATGTCATCGTCAATACAGCAATCACCAAGATGATGATTCTTACCCATTCAACACCCAGCTCTATATACATCCCAAACAGTCTGATGGAAACCACAAATGCAGCGATCTTAGGAACAACCGACATATATCCCGCTAATGGTGCTGTAGCTCCCTGGTACACATCCGGTGCCCATGTATGGAACGGGAAAAGTGAAAGTTTAAACGCAAAAGCCGACAATAATAGAACAGAACTTCCGAATACTGCGATCATCAATCCTGCTTCATCCAATCTCGAAGAAAGGACTTCTGCTACCTGGTAAAGCTCAACACTTCCTGTCAATGCGTAGATCACCGCTGAACCCATAGCATAGAATGCCGCTGCCAACGCACCCATGGTAAAGTATTTTACAGCCGCTTCATATGAATCGCTTCTGTTGTGTAATGCGATCAAAGTATAAAGTGCCAATGATGCCGTCTCGATACCAACAAAGATCAAGATCAGGTTGTCACTTGCTGCCATAAATTGGAATCCTGCGATCATGAACAAGAAAAGAGCAAAGAATTCAGGATATTCATATTCGTGGAATCTTCTTGACGTCAAACCAAGCGGGATGAACAGCATTGAACCGGCTACGATCAACAATTGAGAAATGATGGAAACCCCATCGATCAACATAACATCAAAAAACCCTCTTTCATTCACATTAAGACCCATGACAGAGATAAAATCTGTAAATAGAACCAAAACCGTCAACATGACATAAAGAGACTTATCCAAATTTTCTTTAATCAAATCAATACACAGGATGATCAAACCGCCGGCAATGGCTATGAGCATCGGCGCAAGCGTAATGAGATTCAAACTCTCTAAACTTACTTTTATAGGCTCTAACATTATTTCATCTCCTTCGTTGATTTGGCTACTTGGATCATATCTTTCGCCTCTTGAGTGATCGCTTTTTCATCCATAAAGCTCAACATTGCTTTCACGGAATTATCGATCGGTTCCAAAATAGGTTTTGGATAGACACCCAGCCAGATAACGATCAATACCAAAGGTACCAATGAAACTGTCTCTTTTATATCCAAATCCTTCAATGTTTTGTTTTCATCCTTCGTTACAGGGCCGAAGAAACTTTTCTTATAGACAGAAAGCATATATACAGCCCCCAGGATGATCGAAGAACCTGCCAAGATCGTCATGATCGGAGAAACCTGATAGAAGCCTATCAATACAAGGAATTCACCGACAAATCCGATCGTCAATGGCAATCCTACAGAAGCCATCAACATGATCCCGAAGATCACTGCATATTTTGGCATGATCGATGCTAATCCTCCAAACTCATCCATCATCTTCGTATGTCTTCTGTCATAAATCACACCGACAAGCATGAACAGTGCTCCAGAAACGATACCGTGAGAAAGCATCTGAAATACAGATCCCCCAATCCCTTCAGCGTTCATCGCAAAAATACCCAACATGATGATACCCATATGCGATACAGATGAATAGGCAACAACCTGCTTCATATCTTTTTGTGCATAGGCTACCATCGCAGTATAGATAATCATGATAATCGAGATCATGGCAATCGGTGTAATCGCGATCACCGAAGCATCCGGGAACATAGGCAATGAGAATCTAACAAATCCGTACGTACCCATTTTAAGCAATACGGCTGCAAGGATAACCGAACCGATCGTTGGTGCCTGCCCGTGTGCATAAGGCAACCAGGTGTGGAACGGAAACATCGGAACTTTGATCGCAAATCCGATAAAGAAAGCTGCAAAAAGCCATAGTTGGTAATTGACCGGCAATACCAATGCATACCAATCGGTCAATGCAAAACTCCATACCCCTGTCAGATCATGATAGATGTAAGCCACGAACAACATACCGACCAACATAATCAATGATCCCATAAATGTATAGAGGAAGAATTTGATCGCAGCATAAACTCTTAACGTACCACCCCATGCACCGATGATATAAAGCATCGGAACCAAAGAAAGCTCCCAGAACAGATAAAAAATGATCGCATCCAATGAAACGAATACACCAACCATTGTCATTTCAAGGAAGAGCAATGTGATCACCATATTCTTGACATTTTCGGTCACACTCATGCTCATGATACCGATCAATGTCATCAATGTCGTCATCAATATAATGAAAAGACTGATACCGTCAACCCCAAGATAATAGCTTACACCAAAATCAGGAATCATCGGGATCATCTCTACAAACTGCATACCAGGGTTATGCCCGTCAAATGCAAACCATAGCCATAAAGAGAGGAAAAACTCTATCGCAGCTACCGTGATACCGTAAACCCTTGCGCTATCCTTATTGACCACAAACCCGAGCATTCCTGCGATCGCCGGGAAAAACACCAAAACACTTAAAATATTATCCATTACCCTACTCCTTAACCTATCATCGCCGAAATCATCGCAACCACAAGGAGCAAGACCCCGCCGATAGCCATCCAATTCAGATAGTTCGAAAGGTTACCTGTTTGCATCTTTCTTGTGCCGTCACCGCTTCTATACAAGAATTTGGCAATACCATCGACCGTTGTATCCACGATTTTCAAATCTACCCCTTTCCACATCATTTCAGAGATCATCGCATACGGTTTAGAGATAAACTCTTCATAGAGGTTAGGAATATAGTACTGATTTGCAAGCAATCTATAGATAAAGCTGTTTTCAACTTTTTCACTTCTTTTAAGACCTTTAGCATATTTTTTATACGCTAGCAAGATGCCACCGACCGCAAATGCAAATACGATCGCACCAAGTATCAATGCCAAATGATGCGTGTGTTCGCTCATTTCATACCCAGGAAGCAAATGTGTTACAAAAGCATTGAAAGATTCTCTAAAGAAACCTGCGATGACTGCCAATATAGCAAGCGGCGACATCGCTACAAGTACGAATTTGTACATTTCATGCGGATGAATGCCAAACTCTTTGTATCTCTCATCACCTTCAAACGTCAAGAATACCTGTCTAAAGCTATAGAATGCCGTCATCCCTGCTGTAACAACCAGCATAACCCATAGGATCAGTGTCCCTTCGTTGAATGCCGTCTCAATGATCGCATCTTTTGAAAAGAAACCTGCCAATGGCGGGATACCTGCCAATGCGAGCGATGCAAGTCCCATATAGATATAGGTTGCTTTCATCGATTTTTTCAAGCCACCCATTTTAAAGATATCCAACTCATCATGCATCGCATGCATTACGTTACCAGCGCCCAAGAAGAGCAATGCTTTAAAGAATGCGTGTGCCGCCAAGTGGAACAGTGCGATCCAATACGCACCCAAACCAGCAGCTGCAAACATGTAACCAAGCTGAGAGAGTGTAGAGAATGCAATGATTCTTTTTAGATCTCTGTTCACAAGTGCCATAGAAGCAGCGAAGAATGCTACAAATGTACCAAGAGCCGCAATGAAGTAACTGACTTCCGGTGTTACAGAGAACAATGGATGTACTCTTATTACCAAGAAAACCCCTGCAGTAACCATCGTCGCTGCGTGGATCAATGCTGAAACCGGTGTAGGACCTTCCATCGCATCGGTAAGCCAGGTATGTAGCGGGAACTGCGCCGATTTACCCATCGCCCCGATAAAGAGAGCGATCGCAGCAGTACTCAAGATTACATCCGTCAAGTGAGGAATCGCTGCAAAAACAGCATCATACTGAAGTGAACCTACATTCCAGTAAATAATGAAAAGACCGATCAACATCCCAAGGTCTGCAATTCTGTTCATGATAAATGCTTCATTTGCTGCCCATGAAGGAGAGATAGAAGGGTTTTCCTCTCTTGTAAGATCGGGCTTATGATACCAGAATCCAATAAGCAACCATGAACAAACTCCAACACCTTCCCATCCGATGAAAAGACCTGCAAAGTTGTCACTCATAACAAGAACCATCATCGAAAATACGAATGCCGAAAGGTAAGAGAAAAATCTGTTGAAACTTTTATCGTGATCCATATATCCGATCGAATAGATGTGAACAACGGTTGAAACCAATGTAACCACATTCATCATCGTAACTGAAACCTGATCGACATTAAACCCAAACGGGATATAAAGATCCCCCATATGGATCCAGTCCATCATTGTAATATGTACAGACTCACCTGTCTGATAGACATGATATGCCAACATCATTGATGCGCTCAGTGAAACAAAAAGCAAAAGAGATGCGATCGCACCAACAAACGTCTTCCTCGGGCTCATCCCGAACAAAGCTGCAAACAATGAACTGACAAACGGTGCAAACAGTGCAATATATACTAAACTTTCCATCATTATCCTTTCATAGTCGTGAGCTCGTCAAGATCAAGACTTCCTTGTTTTTTATACAATACGATCAGGATACCAAGACCTACGGCAACTTCACTCGCTGCAATCGCAATCACGAAGAATGCAAACATTTGACCGGTTAGATCGTTATAATAATGAGAGATAGCCGCAAATGCGATATTTACCGCATTGAGCATAACCTCCGTTGCGAAGAAAAGCATCAATAGATTTCTTCTTCGTAGTACTCCTACCAATCCAATCGAAAAGATCAGTGCAGAGACGATAAGGTAATGACTAAGTCCTATCATTTCGCATCCTTTTGTTTCATGATTTCATCATCTACACTCAAATCCTGAGTAAAGCTCACATCCATCTTTTTACCAGCGAGGATAATACCTGCGATCATCGCAACCAAAAGCATAACCGCTGCGACTTCAAACGGGATAAGGTATTTAGTAAATAATACGATACCGACATCCTGTGCATTCCCTGCTTCAGGATGCATCGGATAGAATGCCTGTATCTTCTCGCTATAAAGTGGGGCGGCAAACATCATAACCAACACCAATGCGCTCATACCGCCAAGCCCGAATACAAGTGCAGGATGTGTACTTTTTTCTTTGATGTTTCTTGTTGCATCAAAGAACATCATGGCAAATGAGTAAAGTGCCATCACCGCACCCACATACACAATCAATTGTACAACCCCAAGGAAATCAGCACCCAATATAAAGAAAAATCCTGAGATCAATACCATACCTGCAGCCAATGAAGTCATTGCATACAAGACATTCTTACTCATGACAGTGATTAAAAAGAGTGTCACCGTTAAAACCGAAAATAGATAAAATGCTATTTGTTCATACATCTGTACTCTCCTTAATATGCAAGTGGTGTTTTTTTGATATTCTCGTCAGCATACGGTGTAACAGCACCAAATCCGTCATACTCTTGCTGAAGATTCAACTTATCGATCGGTGTGAGCATGTCTTCAAAAAGTGAAAATCCTGCTCTCTGCTCACTGGCATTCTCATATCTTGGTCCATGTACAATCGCCAGTTCCGGACAAACTTCTGCACAATATCCGCAGAAAATACATCTACCGAAGTTGATCGTATATTCGCTTACTTCTTTACGCTGATTTTCATCATAGCGTGTCTCCATCGCAATACAGTTAGAGATACAGATCTTCTCGCAAAGTCCGCATCCAATACAACGGTAATGACCGCTTTCAAGTAAACGAAGCATATCATGGATCGCTCTGTATCTTGGAGAGATCGGCAGTTTTTCAAACGGATACTTGACGGTATGCATCTCTCCTCTGAAAAGGGCATTGATCATCTCTCTGAGTGTTACCCAAAGACCTACAAAAAGCTCACCTTTGAATGTTCTCTTTGCTACCTGCTTAAATTGACCAAATCCGGTCTTTGGTGTTTCACCAAGATCAAGCAATCTGTAGTTCTGTGTTCCTACATTTCTATTTTTAAATTGTTCTAATCCCATCTCTTCTCCTTACACCATCATCACGATACCGGTAACGACCACATTGATCACGGCGATCGGCATCAATACTTTCCAACACAGCCACATCAATTGATCCGGTCTAACATGCGGCCATGCTGCTCTTACCCATAACATGAAGAAGAATACAAATGAAATCTTCAACAATACAGCTAACCAACCAGGAAGGAAGAAGAGATCATTGTACCCACCCATAAATACGACTGCCGCCAAAATAGAAATGGTTATCATATTCGCATATTCACCGATAAAGAACATACCCCATCTCATTCCAGAGTATTCTGTCGCATATCCTGATACAACCTCAGCTTCATGCTCCAGAAGGTCAAACGGTGTTCTGTTTGTTTCCGCAAATCCGGCGATCAAGAACAATACAAAAGCAACCGGTTGCGTAAACATCAACCATGCATGGTCACTACTATAGTTATTAAAATCTACCAATGAAAGTGATCCGACGATCATGATGGGTGCCAAGATAGAAAGCCCCGTAACAACCTCATAACTCAAGAACTGTATCGCTGTTCTTGCTGCTCCGATGATCCCCCATTTGTTGGCTTGTGCCATACCCGCCAATAATGGGCCGTAAAGACCTGCTGCCATCATCCCCAGTACAAAAAGTATACCGATGTTAATATCTGCCGCGACTGATGGTACGAACGTCCCACCAAGCAAAGGTATAAATTCAGGAATCGTAAAATCCGGGAATACCGGTACACCGGCCAATGCGATGAATGCCGTTGCAGCAGTAATTGCCGGAGCAATTCCAAAAATCAGTCTATTGGCATTTTGAGGGATAATATCCTCTTTTGTAAAAAGTTTGATCCCGTCTGCCAAGATCTGCAATAATCCATAAGGACCTACGTGCATAGGTCCCAAACGGCGTTGCATAAATGCAAGTACCTTTCTTTCCAAGTAGGTACCAAATCCGGCTATTGCCGAAATAATCGCCAAAATAATAATGGCTTTGATCACTATACCTAATGCTGTTGCTTCCATCACATTACACCTTTCTTATTGTTACATTTTGATATCTTGAGTCACCAAAAAGCTCATAGACATTTTGTGCACTTTTGAAATCAGGCACTTTGACGATATCGCCTTCCATTTTTTCATCTGCGACAACATCCAGTACGATACTACCGTTTGCAAATACAACTTCGACCTTTTGGCCTAGGCTTTCTGCTTTTGCAGGGCTTGCATAGAGCGCAAATGCTTCAAAGATCTCATGCGCTTTATCCGTAAAGTCATTGAACTGTCTTGCAGGGTTACATCTATAAGCGATCTCGCCTTCCATGACTGTAGCTTCGTCGAACTTTTCAACACTTGGCAATGGTTTCTCTTCGATTTGAATATCCAAAAGATATCCTCTGTTTTCCACACCTTCATTGGTATAGCCGTTTGGCAAGGCATCAAACTCAACCGCTTTGAAACCTTTTGCAACAGGCAACTTCACTGTCCAGTCGATTGTCTCCCTCGGTGCACCGATCAATTCTCTGATAAGATCATTGAGCTCATACCCGCCATATGGAAGTGCTGCATTGGTCGGAACGACCCTTTTTGCAAGGTTTGTGAAAGTTCCTTCCTGCTGGTTCATAGCCGGCATATCCAGATCGCCATCACCCAGCGCAGAGAGTCTGAAATCCCCGTTCTCATTATACCCGATTGTGTATCCTTGTGCTTCATCATCAAGATCACAAATCAACGCAACACCGAGTGCATTTGATTTAGGCGGTGCCATAACGACTTCGATGTCAGATACCTTTTCGATCAACGCAACCAGCTTAGCAAGGTTTTGGGCTTTTGGATGATAATAGAAATCCTCTCCGACCATTAAGGCAAAAGACTCTTTCTTAGCGATCATTTTTGCAAATGTCTCTGCAAATGCATCGCTCTCTTTCCCTAAAAGCTCAACCAATCCGTTCTGCTCAACCTCTATCTCTTTTTCAACCATTTCAGGAACTTTTTTCTTAACTTCCTTGGTCTCACCCGTCTCTTCATCAGTAACGGTTTCTACGACCTCTTTCATCACTTTTTCTTTAATGGTCTGCTTTTGGGTCCGTTTAAATCCTTGGATATACTCACCCACTTCCTGAGGAAGTTTTGACTTGTCGGCAAAAAGATCCAAGATCAGATAAAGCGCTGCCTCTTCCAAACCAGCCTTATGCGTCACACATTCCACTGATTTGCCAAAACTGGCAATCAAGGTATCACCGATCGGGTGAAAATAGAGACCTGCGCCTTTATTGAGCTTCTGCACATTGTTAAAGGCATATTTCATCCCCGGAGCATCGTTTCTGAGTGCTGACCCAACACAGATAACAAAATCGTTTTTTTTCATGATCGTATCGGTATCTGTACTATACAAAGATCGTCCTGCTGCTTCACTGTAATACCCAAGAAACTTTTGGAATGCCCTTACCTCTGGGTTATAAAGTCTCATACCTGTTTTTTCTTTGAGGGTCTGCAACATCAATGCCTCTTCATTCGTGATCATCGCATTGAAACGTACCGTACTAGCTTTTTTAAACGCCTCGATCGCAAAATTAAAGCTTATTTCATCCTTTACGACATCCCTATTCTCAAAGTCATAACCAAAACGTGCCGATCCGTCTAAAGAGACATAGTTCCATTCATTCGTGACACGATAGATCCTTTCACTTCTGTCATCGATGGATGTCGGTTTTACTTCATAATAGATCTGGAATCCGTCACTTGAATGTGCTGAAAAAGCCGGAATACGTCTAAGATCCCATGCGTTGGATGTGTAAACAAAGTCTCTACTTACCAATGCCCCAACCGGACATACTGCAATACATTCACCACAATCAGAACAATTTGTCTCACCTGTCCCGTTGCTTGGTGCGATAACAGACTTTTGAAGCTTGTTCCACATTGCATAGGCATCTTTTGGCATTGTATCTTTGTAAGACTTGTCAAGCTCTGCACCACCTCGTTTAACAGTCGTAATCGCAGCATCACCGATCATATCCTTACATACGGTCGTACATCTCTCACACACGATACAAAGACCCGGATCATAATGCAATACCGAACTCCAGTTTGCTGTTTCTCTTTTAGTGTCCGGGATACTATAGCTCTGGGAATCTACAGCCAGTTCCAATGTATAGTTCTGTAATTCACATTCACCGCTCTTATCGCACACACCGCACTGTAATGGGTGGTTGACATCATATACTTCCATAATTGCACGGCGCTCTTCAAGAATGTTTGGGGTCTGCGTAACAACCTCCATCCCTTCTTTCACTTTTGCGTTACATGCATAAACCTGTTTCCCGTCAGCTTCGACAAGACAGATACGGCAAGCCAATGTCGGCGAACATCGTGTCAAATAACAGATTGCAGGGATAAAAACATCGTTTGCACGTGCGGCATTGAGGATATATTCGCCCTCTTTTGCCTTATACTCTTTCCCATCAATCGTTATAGTAATCAAGTTATCTACTGTTTTTACTTTGCTCATCTTAGCTTCCTACTCTTTCAAATTCTAACCTGCTAAATCTATAGGAGAATAGCAAAGCACTACTTAATCCCCTGTCAAATGTCGGGTTAAGTGCTATGGTTCCTTTCATAGATGTATCGATCTTAAACAGCCTTTCAAAACGTACACCGTCAACTTCAAATACGATCTGATCACCATTTTGAAGTTTGGTTGCCATTGCAAACTGCTGTGAACCTAAAAGCACTGCTTCCTTATCAAGCAGATCACACTTTGCGGTAAATGGCGAGAATTGATCGACACTATTGCACTGATAGATCACCGCACCGTCAAATTCCTCAATTTGAGCCACTTCTTCAAGACTTTCATTGACCGGTGTTGATACGCTCTCTAGCAGGTATCCTCTATTTTCATTTCCGTTGATATCAAAATAATCCGGCAATGCATCAAATTCGATAGCCTTGAATCCTTTTGATACCGGCAACTCTTTTGTATAGTTGATCGTATACTGTGCCTTCAAGCCCAATGCATTGGCTATATCATTAAGCACATAGCCGCCATATGGCAACGCAACATTCATGGGAACAACACGTTTGTCAAAAGTCGTCAGTGTTCCTTCCTGCTGGTTCATCGCCGGCATATCAAGATCGCCCTCACCCAATGCACTCAACGTAAAATCACCCGGAGCATTATAACCGATGGTGTATCCTTCGCCTCCATCATCCAAGTCACAGATCAACGATACACCCATTGCATTGCCCGCAGGCGGTACGCAAATCACATTAAAGCCTGCATATTTTTCAAACAGTGCAACCAGTTTTGCGATCTGAGCTGCACGCGGATGCGCATAAAGGTCTGCGCCCACGACCAAAGAGAACCCTGATTTCTTATCCAAAGAATGTTTGAGTGTTTCAAGCTCTTCTTCCCCCACATTGCTTTCTGCACTGAGATTACCGATATCCAGATCAGCCAAAAATGCTTTGATGGATTCAGGTAGTTCTTTCTCTTTTAATAGTGCATCAGCAAGCAGTGCCATCACACCCTCTTCGCTTCCGGCTTCATACTTGATATACTGCGTAACGATATTTTGGATTTCGCTATCTTCCATTGGATGCAGATAAGCTACCCTTGCCCTGTGCCATTTACTTGCCATGTTGATATGATATTTCACAATCGGAGCATCATTATTAACCCGTGAACCCACAATAATGATCCCTCTGGACTGCGAAAGTGCCTTCATCGTTCCTGCATAAAGGGTTTTCCCTGTTACAGAGGCATATGCGTTCATAAAATTTTGATACGCTCTTGCTTCAGGCGATACAAGCTTATAGCCGTATTTCCCTTTGAGCTTTTGGAGGATCAAAGCCTCTTCATTGGATATGCTACTCGCAAAACGGATCGATTTTGCCTCCTTGAAAGCTTCAACGGCTTTTGTAAAGGCATTTGCATCTTTTGTTACATCTTCATTGGCATAATCAAATCCGAATCTACCTGCCCCACACATACTTGTGAACTCATAATTGTTGGTCACTCGATAGATCTCATCGCGCTTGACCTCATAATACATCTGGCATCCGCCGCCGCAATGAGGACAGGCACTCGGGATCTTTTCAAGTTCCCATGCATTTGAAGTATATTTAAAATCCGTACTTACCAATGCACCTACCGGACAAACTGCGGCTGCTTCACCAAGCGATGTATAGTTCTTCTCTTTTTTGACATTGATGATTGTTGAAGAGTATCCACCAAACTTCAGCTGCAACGCCTCATCCCCGGTGATCTCCGTAGAAACACGCACACACTTTTCACACATGATACAGAGTGCCGGATCATAAGAAACATGTCCCCAGTTCTCAACCGGCCTAGACTGCTCCCTTGCAGTAAAGTTTTGCCCTGCAACATCAAACTCCATCGTTTTATTCTGGAGGTCACATTCGCCGCTTTTATCGCAAACACCACACTCTAACGGGTGGTTGACGTTATAGAGCTTCATAATGTTTTGACGTTCTTTATAGAGCTCACTGTTTTGCGTTTGGATCACAGCACCGTCCGTTGCTTTTTCCTGACAGGAAAGGATAAATCCATCCACACCCTCTACCCTGACCATACACATACGGCACGATGCGATCGGCTGAACCTTCGTCAGGTAACACATTGTCGGGATATAGATCCCGTTTTCTCTGGCTATCTCCAAGATCGTTTTACCAAAAATACTTTTACATACTTTACCATCAATAGTAATGGTGATCTCTTTTCCTTTTTGAATCGAATTATGTAGGGCCATCTTACACCGCCACCATTGAAATATAATAACAACGCATACATCTTTCTGCTTCAGCGATCGCCTCTTCCCCGGTAAATCCAAGGTTGACCTCTTTGTTGTTCGTTTTTCTCTCATCAACGCCAAGTTTCTCGCTCACTGCACGCGGCAATCCAGGCATCCATCCTGTGATCTTTTCTTTTTTGTCGTAGACTTTCAGTTTTGCCAAATGATCTTCCATGATCTCATCATCTGTCAAACTTGTTTTACCCTCATAGATATATCGTGATATGACCGAAGCTGCCCTCTTTGCCTGTCCGACCGCATTGACTATCGTCATCGGACCATACTCACAGTCCCCTGCAGCAAAAAGACCCGGTCTTGAAGTCATATAATCTTTCCCGTTTGTCAATAACGTGTTCCATGAAGTAAGCTCAAGAGCCCACTCTTCGGGTAATAACTGTAGATCAGCTGCTTGAGATACTGCCGGGATAAGATAATCACATTCGATCTCAAAATCAGCACCTTCGACCTTGACAAGCTGTGCCCTTCCGCCTTCAGGATCCGGGACAAGTTCAAAACGGTTGACTTTGAGCTTGGTGATCTTCTCACCATCATCAAAGATCTCTTCTACTGCTGAGTGGAAGATAAATTCAACACCTTCCTCTACGGCTTCATGATACTCTTCATAAGTCGTATTGCGGATGATTGTTGCCTCATCACGGCGATAGAGCATGATCACTTTTTTAGCCCCTTCACGGATCGAACATCTTACCACATCCATAGAGGTAAATCCACCCCCTACACACACAACAACTTTGTCTTTGAGTTCATTGCTCACGGGGCTTCCGATACCGTATTTGCTCCAAAGGTTGACCTTATCAAGCATCGCGATCGCACCCCAATATCCGCCCATCTTCTGATTTTCGTTATTGGCATAGATCTTCTTGGAAAGACGCGTTCCAAATGCAAGCAGTGTTGCATCATACTCGGCATCCAGCTCTTTAAGACGCTCGGCATTGACACGGTGGTTGGTATAGACATCTACCCCTTCCATTGATGTAACCAGTTCAATATCTTTGTTATATTTCTCAATCGGCATACGATACTGAGGCACACCTACTGCCACCTCACCCCCAAGGACCGGAAGTTCTTCAAATATATCGACTTTGATTCCCTCAAGTGCAAGATAATAGGCTGCCGTAAGCCCCGCAGGACCAGCCCCAACGATGGCTACTTTCTTACCGTCATTTCTAAGCGCTTTAGGCTCTTGCGGGTGCTGCCATGGCAATCCATGATCAGTCTCATAATCAGCTCCCAGACGTTTAAGCTCCATAATGGAGATCGGCTCATCCAGGTTCGCTCTTCGACAAGCATCTTCACATGGATGCGGACATACACGGCCACAGGTATGCGCCAACGGCATGGTTTGTCTTGTCGCAGCCAAAGAATCGGTAAAAATCATATCCCTGACACCTTCGATATAGGCAGGAATATCGACGTGGGCAGGACACATGTCTGTACACGGTGCTGTTACTTTTGCGATGTAGGTGATATCTTTCCCGTAATGTTTGGAAGGTTTTTGCCCATTGATCGCCTCGTCAAACTGCACTTTATAATGCTCCATCAAATCAAGGATCGGTTTTGGTACTGTTTTCCCGATCTCACATTTTGATGTAGCCATCATCGTCTGACTGATCTCTTTGAGGTGAGCGATATCGTCATGCGAACCTTCGCCTCTGGCTATCTTGTCAAGCAAATCATACAAGATCCTTCCACCCCATCTTCCAGGAGCACATCGTCCGCATGCCTCTGAATACTGCTGATATTGTGCCGCATACTGGGATGCCAATTCAATCGCATCGATATCCTCGTCAAAAATGGCTACGCCATCCCATCCGATAAATGCTTTTGAATCTTTCTCTCCATGGTAGGTCTCAGGAAGCTTAAAAGCAGATTCACTCAACTCATCCGGGGATTTACCGCGGTTATCGATAAATTCACCCCTCCAAGTAGAGAATACAAGCTTTGACATTATTGGGCCTTCTCTTCTTCATTTTGCTCTTCTGTTGCTTCAACTGCTACAGCTTTGAGTTTTTCTTGGCGCTCTTTTTGGATCTGGGGAGCAACTTTTTTGACAACGATCGTCCAATCAACCTCATTGAATTTCAGCGAGTTCATTAGATCATGCCCTGTTGCTTTGATCACATCGGCACTTTTCTGAATAGAAGAGAAATCCCCTACTTCAAAAAGGAAGATACCCACTTCCCCGACTTTCAATCCCCTGTCGATCAGTTCGACCATTCTGTCGTAAAAATCATCGTGAAGATGTCTTAAATCATATCTTTTCATTTCTTTACTCCTTAACGATCAACTTCACCGAATACGATATTGGTCGAACCAATAATCGTTACAACGTCGGCAATATAAGTTCCGACCAAGATCTCTTGCAATAAACCGGTATGGAAGAAACTCGGTGCTCTACACTTGAGTCTGTAAGCATACGGCTCACCTTCTGATTTGATATAGAATCCAAGCTCTCCTTTTGGAGATTCTGTCGGCACATACACTTCACCTTTTGGCGGTCTCATACCCTGTGTTACCAATACAAAATGCTGCATCAAAGCATAGTTTTGTGTCATAATCTCTTCTTTTGGGGCAGAAATGTATTGCGGTGCATGCGCCATCAACTGAGGCTCTGTTTGAGCATACATCGGGATCAACTGTTTGAGTATCTTGATCGATTCTTTCATCTCTTCCATATAGAGTCTATAACGTCCGTAAGAATCACATCTGTCACTGACAGGAATATCAAAATCAAGCTCCGCATAAAGCTCATACGGCTCTTCTTTTCTGATATCGTATTTCACGCCTGAACCTCTCAACATAGGACCTGTACATCCCCAGTTGAGTGCATCTTCTGCAGAGATCACACCGACATCTTCCAAACGCATCTTCCAGATACGGTTTTCTGTCAAAAGATCTTCATAAGTTTGGATCTCTTCTGGCAATTTTGCGATGTAAGCCGCTAATTTCTCTACCCAACCTTCAGGAAGATCTAACGGCACTCCGCCGATACGCACTGCAGAATGAGTCAAACGGGCACCACAATAATCTTCCATCAAATCCATTGCAAATTCACGTTCACGGAATGCATACAAGAATACTGACATTGCCCCGACATCCAGTGCATGGGTTGCCAGGAAGAAGAGGTGAGAGATGATACGGTTAAGCTCAAGCAGCATCGTTCTGATCACCTGCGCACGTCTTGGTGCTTCAATGCCAAGAAGCTTCTCTACCGCCAATGCATACGCATAGTTATTGGCTGTAGATGCGATATAGTCAAGCCTGTCCGTTGTCGGCAAGAATTCATTATAGGTCATATTCTCTGCCATTTTTTCGATACCACGGTGAAGATAACCGATATCCGGATATGCTTTCGTTACAAGCTCTCCGTCAAGCTCAAGGACCAATCTCAACTGTCCGTGTGCGGAAGGGTGCTGAGGACCGAAGTTGATCACCATTGTATTGTTTTCACGCTCAAAATTGAGGTTTTCAAAGAATGGGGTTAATTTATTTGGCTGTTGCATCTTCCCTCCCTACTTTCTCTTATCCAATTGTTTGGATGACTTGTTGTAATTAACCATAAATGTTTCACTATACTCGATTGACTGCTCTGTTTCACCCTCTGAGATATCTGTACCAAACGGCACTTCATATCCCACTCTTGCAAAACGCTTTGTATCATATCTGTCAATATGTGCTGGGTCTCTGTTCTCAGGACCGATAACATCACGGTACTCTTTCCCGAAGATCTTATCAACTTCATACCAGGATGCAAATTCATCACCGTGCAACGGATAAGTTTTGAGCAATGGATGTCCTTCCCAGTCATCCGGCATCAAGATCCTTTTGAGGAATGGATGGTTATTGACCTGGATACCGAACATATCGAACATCTCTCTTTCTGCGAAGTTCGCAGAGTTGAACAAAGGAACGATACTTTCGATCGCTTCATTCTTTTTGATGCGGCATACAACGCGTACTCTTTTTGCTTCATGAACGTTCAAAAGCTGATAGAAAAGTTCGAATTCTCCATCTCGGGCCAGATAATCCACTGCGCTCTGCTCAGAACATTGGGTGTATCCGCAGACCTCTTTGAGTGTTTTGATCACTGCGAAATTGTCGGTAGAGGCGATATGTAAAACCAGCTGTCCCACTTCGATATAAGATTCTTTTACAGACTCTCCAAGAGCCGAAACCACTTTTTCAAAGTGACCACCCTCTTCCACTGCTTCCCTTGGAACACGCGGGGCTGCCCAAAATCTATCCGTATAGTAAGCTTTTGCCTGCACATTGTCTTTTGGCGTATATTTTCTCATTACACTAACCTCAAGTTTTGTTTTTCATTCTTTTTCATATTCGCAGATTCCTTACGGATCTTCTTTTGAAGCATCATCAATGCATATTGAAGCGTTTCAGGTCTAGGGGCACATCCTGGCAGATAGATATCAACAGGAACGATACGGTCAACCCCCTGTACTGTAGCATAGGTATTGAACATACCCCCCGTGTTGGCACATGAACCCATCGAGATAACCCATTTTGGTTCAGTCATCTGATCATACAATCTTCTTGCAAATTCAGCATGTTTTTTGGAAAGCGTTCCTGCAAGGATCATTACATCCGCCTGTCTAGGTGAAGCTCTAAAGATCGTTCCCATACGGTCGAAGTCATAACGGCTCGCACCCGATGCCATCATTTCGATCGCACAACATGCCAGACCGTATGTCAAAGGCCAAAGAGAGTTCGATCTTCCCCAGTTTACGAGTTTGTCTACCGAAGTCAATGCTATCGGCAATCCAGCAGAGCTGGCATAATTTACTTGATGCTGTGCCATTCAAGTGCTCCTTTCTTCCATGCATATACAAAACCAATCGCAAGCAATACAATAAACAGTATCATCTCTGCAAAACCAAACCAACCAAGCAATTTAAAGTCGATTGCCCATGGGAACATAAAGATGATCTCAACATCGAACAAGATAAACAAAAGCGCTATCAAATAAAACTGCGCAGAGATCGTATTGGGCTGTTTCGTTACCTCAGGTCCACATTCATAGATCGTAAGTTTCAATTTTTCAGTATCCAGTCTTGCAAGCTTTCTACTGACAAACCGTGCTAAAAAAAGCGTTGCAGGAAATGCAACTGCGGTCAACGCAAATAGAACAAATATCCCAAAATACGGATGTTCTGTCATTACATGAGTCATTCTTAATCCCTTTTTTTGTCATTCTTCTTGGAGATAAAAGCAGGTAAAAAACCTTGCCTTATCTCGGATTATTCCCGCTCTTTCGCACCTGACATAAGGCTGAGTTGTAACGAGAGTATTCCCAGAATATTAGCTTTATATTATCCAAAAGAGTATTAAAGTGTTTTTGTGCTTTGAAAGCTTTAAAAGATTAGTTTTGAGGAATGTAACTATGTGAAACAGAGAAAAAATACTTTTCGTTTATAAATAATGGCTAGAATATCATCAAACTTTTTGAATACCTTGTAAAAGGAAAATTTATGAAACACTACACTAATCGGCTTTATTGGGTAGCGATAGCAGTACTTTTTGGTTATTTTGCCTATACCAAAGGATGGATACTGGCAAACTTTGAAACCATCACGCCCAAACAGGCTTATCAAATGCTTCAAGATGATCACAACGTAACGTTACTTGATGTCCGAACACAGCAGGAGTTTACTCAAGGCCATATCAGCGGAGCAAAACTGATTCCGTTAAGCGTATTATCTGAGAATCTTACCAAATTAAACAGGGATAAAAACAAGAAAGTAATTGTCTATTGCCATAGCGGCAATCGAAGCATTGCAGCATCGAGGATTCTAGAAAAACAGGGATTTGTTCCGCTCAATCTTGGCGGAGGTATCACAGAATGGATACGCTCCGGGCTTCCTGTTGCAAAAGAACATAAAGCCTTTTAAAAACTATTGATTATTTTTCTTTTCCGTTTCCGTACTGTTCAAAGAGATAGTTGGTGACGGTCTTGGCATCTTCTTTGGTGATAGGCGCTTTGAAGTGCACGATCATTTTATCAACTTTTTTAGCCCAGAAATCTCTTGACTGTGGTCCTTGGTTGATAATGTATCCAAACGAATGACACATCAAGCAGTTTGCTTGAACCGTGTCAAAACCTTTTCCCATTTTGATCTCATAAGGGATATAAGGAACTTCTACATTCTCTTGTACTTGTGCGCTCAGCATAGTCATACTCGAGAGGGCAATTAATAGTATTTTTTTCATCTTATTTCCTTATATCACTTCTACTGTAACCGTATCGATACCGTTATATCTGTACCCGCCATGATTCCAGCCGATATCTTTAGCCAAAGGCTGCTCTTCGCCTAACCAGTTGATGGCTTTGGCCATAATGGTCAACTTACCGTGCTGGGACGGTTTGAATCCGTATCTAAAACTTCTGAAAGCATATCTGTCTACATTATTCTCAAGCAATGCCCGATTCCATGTCTTACCCTCATCGGTTGAAATCATAACGTCTCTGATGCCATGACCGTCATCAAATGCCACACCGCGAACCACTACTTGTGAGTTATGGTAAAGCGTTGCTCCGTTGATCGGATATCCGATAACCGACTTAACATTCATTTTTGTGATCGGTTTGGTCTTTTCAAACTTCTTATCAGGTGTTTCACATTCACATTCATTGTCCGGTACACGATAGGCAACATCCATGAAGAAAAGCGATTTATATTTATCGGTTACGGTAATATGGCTCAGCATCTTCACCCAGCTGTCCGAATAGTACCCGGGGATAACAAGACGCAAGGGATAACCGTTTAGATACGGCAGATCTTCACCGTTCATCTCATAGGCTACGATCACATGGTCATCCAGTTCTTCCAGCTCCAATTCACGCACAAAGTTCGGTGTTTTATAGTAAACCGCATTGTCCAACCCATTAAATCCGAGCCAATGTGCCTCTTTTTTCAAACCGGCCTTGTTAAGCAGATCGCTTAACCTTACGCCTTTCCATTTGGCACATCCCATTGCGCCGCTTCCCCACTGGATTCCTCCGGCAACAGGAACGAATGCTGAACGGCTGTTTCCACCGCATTGCAATACCGCGGTTACCTCAACCTGTTCAAACTCAGTTTTAAGCTGATTCAGCGTGATCGTCAACTCTCTTTCAACCAAACCGTCAATCTTGATCGTATAGGTATCCGGATCGATCTTTGTCGGAATATCCGGCATATGCCATCTAACAAAAAACTGGTCATTTGGCGTAATAGAATTGGTGAATACATTTCTTGGAGATTCTAACAAAGGTGGCCTATCCGAATAAGTGATCAACGGCTGTTTCTCAGGGAACGGGATATCTGAGATCTTACGATTGTCAACAGGCTGCCTGGTAACGTCTGCAGTAGCAGAAGTACCCATGATCGCCGCAGATGCCACAACCGAAGCTTTTAAAAAATCTCTTCTTTGCATGTGCTGTTTCTTCCTTTTTAGTAATAATGTGGGATTATAGCCCAAATCATATCAAATTATTTTAAATTTTGATGCTAATTCAACAATTTTATATTAATTTTATTGATAAATTTCTAATTTAAGATCAAAAAAAATGTACTTTATCAAAAAAACTGAGCAGCCTCTTCAATCGTTCAGATTTTGAATCCCATACTCTTCTCACTGTCAAAACTTGAACCGGTTTCTTTTTGTATCTCTTCAAGGAAATCCTGCAGCGTAAAGACACTCTCATCCCTGACTGCAACTTTATAAGCCGTATTCTTCAAAATCAGGTTGATCTGGCCTCCCGTTAGATCATAGACTGCCAGGGAATTCACATCAAACCCCTCTTCGTAATCGGCATTTTCAGGCAGCATGAACTGCCATAGCCTTATCCGTTCCCGTTTTCCCGGTTTTTTAAATTCGATTTTATAGTTAAACCGTCTTGAAAAGGCTTTATCGATATTGCCCAGCAGGTTTGTCGTTGCGATCAATATCCCATCAAACCGTTCGATCTGTTCAAGAAAGATATTTTGCATTTGGTTATGCATCTTATCTGCACTGCTACCGGCTCCTTCACTTCTTGCGCCAAGGAACTGGTCTGCCTCATTGAGCAGCAAAATCGGTTCTACCTTTGCCTTGAGGCTTAGCTCCTTAAAGTCATCAAATATCCTTCGTACGTTTTTTTCGCTCTCTCCCACATACATCGAAAGTATCTTTGAACAATCAAAAGAGAGAATCGGTTTTTTCAATGTCTTGGCCAAACTCATTGCCGTCATGGTCTTACCCGTTCCAGCCGCTCCGTAAAAGATGATACGCGCATCAATCCCTTTACGCTTATCCTTAATTCCCCACTCTTTAAGCTTTTTGAAAACCTCTTTGTCAACTTGTTTGATAAGTGTATTCAGCGTTTCTCTGGTTTTAGGATGAAGAACGACATCATCCAAGGTCGTAGTCGGTTTGAGATATTCAAAGATCTCCTGTTCCTGAACCAAAGCATCAAGTTTAAGTTTATTGACCTTCTTGTTCTTGGTAGGATGAATGATCCGCTGCATGACCTCTTCTTGAAGATAGAAAGAGCGGCTGACACCGCCGAACATATTGAGAATCTCTTCATAATCAATAATCTCTTCGGTGATCAGCTTGGATCCATCCTCAAGCAATGCCCGGTTCTTGATCTTCTCATACTCATCAAAACTGATCAGTTCGATCAGCGTGTTCATGTCCCTGAAGTGTCCTTCGCCCCCACTGTACTCTTCTTTGAGCAAGGCAAGAAAAATACGTTTTTCCTTTTCATCGAGACCTTTTTCTTTAAAAAACTCTTCTACAACGATCGGGGTCTGTGTCATTTTGACACGCTCTTCGATACGTGCACTCAACAATGTCAACTTGTTCTTCAAGCGTCCGATACTTAGAGAGTTGTCTGCAAACCCCTGTTTGAATGTTGCAATCTTGTGCAGCAGGGTCACCATATCAAACTGGTCCTGAAGATACTCGAGATGATCGGTATAAGGTTTAACCTCAGGGAGGAAAATCTCCAGAGAACCCTCTTCCAACAAACGCAAAAGTGAGATACTAGGTGAGACCGAAACGCTTAAAAGCTCCAGTTGAGCCGTCTCATGCGCTTTGACCTGGCCAAAACTGATCTGCACGATCCATCCAAGATCCAAAAGATTTTTCACCAACGCCAGTTTTTTAAGATAAGCATAGTCTTTTTCCGAAAAGATCTCCTGGAGCATTTCCAAAACAGAAATCTCTTCCATCCCTTTCACATAGCGTTTGCATACGTAACGGATCAGTTCGGCTTCTTCTTTGGTACATTTAAGATGCTCGTATATCAATGCCTTGGTCACATCTTTTGTTTCGATAAAATCAATCAGATATTTCAATAAAATTCCTACTTTTTCTTTGAGTATAACAAAGATTTGCTATACTTTGACTAAGAAATTTTTGGCCCGACAAAAAGTATAGATACTATCCCTCTACAATTGCTTGAACAACAAATACGATGAAAGGCAAAAGAGAGGATTTAAAAAATGCTTTGATTGCAAAACCAACCAATCAAATGTTTTGAATAAAGTCGATACAGATAACAAACATCCAAGATGATAGATACAGGTGAACCCTTTGAAATTTTTTGATCCTTCTTTTTTTTACCGTTCCAGACAAAAGCAGCTTTGCGTAACCTCTCCGAACGGTTTTCACCTTAGGCCTGTTGCCGCTTTTGTCAATACTGCAAAACAGTTCTCCTGCCGTATCATGCTCTCTTTCAATCACCGCACCGTTGATGCCAAAAGTATCAATGCCGTACTTTCGCTGTCACTCAATACCCAGGACTGTTTTACCCTGATCACACAAGGAAGAAAATCACAAGAGGCACTTGAGGCGTTAAGCACAGCATTTTCAACTTTGATGAAAAACGACCTAGTCGTACATACGGTCAAGAAAGAAAAAAACACCTATAGGGGCAATAGCTTGGAGGGTGAGATCATTTGTGAAGGTATCGCCATCGCACCGCTTTATACTTACCAGACAAAAAATGTAGAGGCAATTTCTGCTCTGGACTTTCACCAGGCGATCAAAGAGAGTATTAACGAGTTGAATTCTCTCTATAAAACCTATCAAACCCGTATTGACGGGGAGATCTTTTTTGCCCAAAAAGAACTTTTAGCGGCATTGGCTCCTAAACACCATAACTTTGAGAGCTTAGAGTCAGCCGTAAACAATATCATTCTATCGCTAAAAGGTGGTACCCTGGAAGCAAAAATCAGTGATTATCATGATCTTCTTGAACGGGTTAAAAAACATATGGGCAGGGAAGAGAAGATCATACTTCCCGATACCCCTTTCATTTTGCTTGCAGACGATCTACTGCCGGGACAAGTAGAAATACTTTCTAAAAGTCCGGTAAAAGGTGTTATTCTTCAGGAAACAACCCTGCGTTCCCATACAGCAATCCTGCTTCGTGCCTCAGGCATTCCTTCACTTATTGTGAAATTTTCTCAGGAAGAGGAAAAAACATTACCGGGCAAAAACATGATACTTGATACCTTTGCGGGTGTTCTCATCCACACACCAAACCAACAGGATATTCAACACGCCAAAGAGCGTTCTCAACAGAATGAAAAATACAAAAAAGAAGCAAGAAACAAACGGTTCGAAAAAGCTTTTACGCCACAAGGCAAACCGATCCACCTGCTTGCAAACGTCTCCGATACCGCAAGTGCCAAAGAGGCCAAAGAAGAAGGGGCTGAGGGTATCGGGCTTTTACGTACAGAATTTTTGTTTACAACCGACAGACCGGCTTTACAGACTCAAATCGATACCTATAGGGAAATATTTGACCTGTTTGACCTTGTCACCGTACGTACTTTAGATGTGGGCGGGGATAAAGCTCTGCCGTATATTCAGCTTCCGCATGAAACCAATCCTTTTTTGGGGATACGCGGGGTGAGGCTTTTCCAAACCCATCCACAGATCCTCGAAGAGCAACTGCATGCTATTTTCATAGCTGCCAAAAACAAGCCTGTCAAGATCATGTTCCCGATGGTAGCCTATGTGCAAGAGTTCACCGAAGCCAAAGATTTCGCCCAAAACGTTGCAAAAAAATATTCGCTTGACATTTCAAATATTCAATTTGGTATCATGATAGAAGTCCCTTCAGTCCTTTTCATGCTGGACCGCTTTAATGATGTAGTCGATTTCTATTCGATCGGAACCAATGATCTTAGCCAATACCTCTTCGCCATCGAACGTACACATCCTACCCTAAAATCGGATGAAGATCCTACGGCTCTTTATGAGGCACTCTCAAAAATCACAACCGAAGCAACCAAACCGGTCAGCATCTGCGGAGAGCTTGCATCTGACAAAGAGGCATTGCCTAAATTGCTTGCATTAGGTATCGATACGCTAAGTGTTTCGGCTAAACATATCAGCCTGATCAAAGAGGAGATCCGACATGTTTAGTCTACTTCAGCGAATAGGAAAGGCCTTGATGACACCTATCGCGGTGTTGCCTGTTGCCGCCTTGTTCTTGCGTTTTGGCTTTGGAGACATTTTTGACGGTCCTACAGCAATGATCCTCAAAAGTGCAGGGGATGCCGTCTTTGCCAACCTTGATCTACTCTTTGGTATCGGGATCGCTTACGGCCTTTCCAAAAATCAGGACGGTGCCGCAGCACTTTCAGGAGCATTGGGGGTACTCATTGCCAAGGCAGTTTACACTGCAATTGACAGCAATGTCAACATGGGTGTTTTCATCGGGATCATCATCGGTGTGACAGCAGGATTGCTCTATAACCGTTTTTGGGATATCAAACTGCCTGAATACCTTGGTTTTTTTGGGGGAAAACGTTTTGTCCCGATCATCACTGCGCTGAGTGCCATCCTGATTGGAACACTTGCAGGGTATTTCTGGCATTATGCCCAAAGCGGGATCGATGCCTTTTCCAACGCCATCATTGGCTTGCAAGAATGGGGTACCTTCATTTACGGTACACTTAACCGGCTTCTTATCCCAATCGGGTTGCACCATATCCTCAATTCTGTTTTTTGGTTCCAGCTTGGTGATTATGAGTATATCAAAGCCGGTCAAGCGATCGTTGCACATGGTGACCTTCATCGTTTTTTTGCAGGTGATCAAAGTGCCGGGGTTTATATGTCCGGGTTTTACATTGTCATGATGTTCGGTCTCCCCGCAATGGCATTGGCTCTCTATTTCAATACAGCTAAAAGCAACCGTAAAAAAGCCGGTGCCATTCTGGCAGGGGTCGCATTCACCTCATTTCTAACCGGGATCACCGAACCGATCGAATTTCTCTTTTTATTTGAAGCGCCTCTGCTCTTTGTCATCCATGCACTGTTGACAGGATTGGCGCTGGCAGTCGCCCAGATGCTCGATATCCATGCGGGATTTGGATTTTCGGCAGGCTTGATCGATTATCTGATCAACTACAAATTGGCGACAAACCCGCTGCTGTTGCTTCCATTGGGCCTTGTTTTCGGAGTGGCCTACTTCACTCTTAGTTATTATCTGATCAGGTATCTTAAACTTGATCTTTTCGCAGAAACAATCGAGCCGGACACAGTCAAGGGCGACGATCGAACCAATGCCTTTATCAAGGCGCTGGGTGGGGCTGACAATATCGTCCATACCGATGCTTGTATTACCAGGCTGAGAATGAGCGTCAAAGAGAATCAACATCTTGATGACACAGTCTTTACAAAACTGGGAGCAAAAGGCGTCATACGACCGGATAAACACTCTATCCAGATCGTACTTGGAGCAGAAGCGGAAAAAATCGCCCAAAAGATCAAAGAAATTATTGGAAGCTAATCCTTCTTTTTGGGTGCTTTGAGGACTATAAACAAAGCAACCAAAATAACAATATAGACAATGTAGTGATAATAGCTGTCAACCTGTGATTCCATCAGGAAACCTCCATAATAAGATCCCCGCTTTTGACGATCTTGTTTTTTTTCTCGATCTGTTTAACATCACTGTCTGAAGAGATGACAATAGGGGTAACAATATCTTTGGCATGCTCCCGCAAATAAGCCAGATCCACCTTTATGACCGGATCACCACTTGAAACACGGTCACCTTCGTTTGCAAGACGTTCAAATCCTTTTCCTTCCAACGCAACCGTATCCAACCCAATATGGACCATCACAGTCATATCTTTGTCAGATGTCACAGTATAGGCATGGTTGGTTGGAAATATTTTAGATATGACACCGTCGATAGGGGCTGAAAAGATATCCGACATCGGTATGACGGCTACTCCATCCCCTACCATTTTTTGAGAGAACACATCATCGTTGATACTCTCTATCGCTATGACTTCACCATCCACCGGTGATTTAATTTCACGTATTTTCCGTTTAAAAAATCCAAACATTTAGTTCCTTTGATACCTGATCTCTCCATTGATGATTGTTGATATGATACTGAAATCTTCATCAAAGATCACTATATCCGCATCATACCCGCTTTTGAGAGCACCTTTTTTGATCCCCAGTTTCTGTGCAGGCAAACCGGTTACACTATAAACAGCTTCTGGCAATGTCATGGAAGTGTGCAAAATCATATTTTTGAGTGCATCATTGAGTTTTAACACACTTCCAGCAAGCGTACCATCTTCCAATGATGCTTTTCCTTCCCTTACTTCAACCTTTTGTCCTCCTAGATCATAGATACCATTTTTCATACATCCAGCCCTCATCGAATCGGTTATTAAAATCAATTGGTCTTTTTTGATACGGTAGGTCAAATCCAAGGTAGAGGGGTGCGTATGCACCAGATCAGCGATGATATCGCAGGTCACAGGACTATCGAATACTGCCCCCACAATTCCCGGCTTTCTATGATGATAGGGATTCATTGCATTAAATAGATGTGTTGCATGTGAGATCCCCCATTCAAAGCTTTGTTTACATATTTCATAGTCAGCATCACTATGCCCGATACTCAAAATGACATGGGGATACTTCTTTTGCATCGTTTTGATAAAGGTCTGGGCTTCTTCAACTTCCGGTGCAAGCGTAATCATTTTGATCTCATCTATATAGGCTTCGATCCATTCTAGTGTCGGTGTCTGCACATAAGCCCTATCCTGGGCACCGTGTTTTTGGACATTGATAAAAGGTCCTTCCATATGTACCCCTAAAACAGTAGCACCAGCAAGTGACTTTTTGGAAGTTTTTACATTTTCCAACGCTTGAAGAATGTTTTGTGTTGACATTGTCATTGTTGTAGCCAAAAAAGCGGTTGTACCTGTTTGTACAAGAGCCGAAGAGATCATCTCAAGCGCCTTAGGCGTTGCATCCATGACATCTGCTCCCCCGCTGCCGTGAATATGCAGATCGATAAACCCTGCACTTACATAAGCCCCATTGGCATCAATAACCTCTGCATCATTTGGGCACCGATCCACAATATCAATGATCTTTTCATCAAACAGCAGTACTTTGCCTTCCAAAATCTCTTTGTCTGCTACCATGTTTGCATTAATGATCGCTCTCATTTTCAGTCTCATTCAGCCGCCAATGCTTCATCCCTCAAACGGTCTTTAAGCAGACGCTTGAGTACTTTTCCGGTTGCATTTTTAGGCAAAGATTCTATGATATGAATTTGTTTAGGTATCTTGTAATTTGCGAGTTGTTTACGCAGATAAGCCTTTAATCCGACCTCATCGATCTGTGTCACACCCTCTTCAAGTTCAAGATAGGCTACAGGGATCTCTCCATTCTTCTCATCTTCTATCCCTATGACAGCTGAAGAACCGATTCCCTCGAAACTGTCTATCATCTCTTCGATCTCACGGGGATAGATATTGATCCCTTTGGAAATAATCAAATCTTTTTTTCTATCTACAATAAACAAAAATCCCTCTTCGTCGAGATATCCCATATCTCCGGTCAACAGCCATCCGTTGATAATTGTCTCTGCAGTGGATTCGGGACGTCCAAGGTATCCCTGCATGACATTGTCACCTTTTATAATGATATCACCTATAACGCCAGTTGGAACTTCGACAAGATTTTCATCCACGATCTTGATCTCATAGCCGCTAAGGGCTGTTCCAACAGACCCTGCTTTTTGTTTTTCAAACGTATTCATGCTCACAGCCGGTGCAGCTTCACTGAGTCCGTACCCTTCAAGCAGCGTAGCCCTTTTAAATTTTTTTGCCATCGCTTCCAAGGTTTTAGGCTGAAGTGCTGCTGCACCGGAGATAAAGGCTCGGATATTATTAAACCACATAAAATACCATGGAAGTTTTGCTTTTGAGAGTGCATTATAGACATCAGGTACACCAAAAAAGATACTAACGCGTTTAAGTAATACCTGTTTAAAGATATTTGAAAACGGCTGTATCGATTTGATGATAACGATACTCGCACCTCCATGAAGAGGGAGTATCACCCCTATAGAAAAAGTAAAGGAGTGGAACATCGGCAAAAAGACGATCGCACGGTCTTTTGAGGTCACATTGATCGTCATCGAACCAGAAACCGCATTGGAAAAAATGTTCCTGTGGCTGAGCATCGCACCCTTTGGTTTTCCGGTCGTTCCGGATGTATAGATGATCACTGCGGTATCATCCAATCCTGTTTGGATATGAGGGGCAACAGATACCGAAGAAAGTGCATCGCCAAATCGGTCATTTACCTCATCAACAGCAGCAAACTCTCCTTCCCATAGAACACCGTTACAAAGCGCATAGGCCCTGCTTGCTTTTACCGTTTTTTCATAGATGCCTGAGGCTATCAGATATTTTGCCCCCGAATCTTCCAAAATATAAGAGAGTTCTTCCTCTTTTAAAAAGGTATTGATCGGTACGACTATGGCGCCCAGCTTGGAAGCAGCAAAGATACTGTAGACAAACTCGGGGCTATTACGAAGAAACAAAGCTACCCTGTCTCCTTTACCTATCCCTTTTTGCTCCAAAAAATCTGCCAAACGATCTGCTCTTTCAAGAATGTCACGATAGCGTATCTTCTCATCATCGACAAAAAGCGCTGTTTTTTTTCCACTCTCTTTTGCCCAAGAAGTGATCATTTCATAAAAATTTGTAAACGGATAGGCCATCTTAGAACTCGTATGCTATACCTATCGTTGTCAGGAATGCCCCGCCTTCATCAAACGTACCTCCATTCGCCAATACATCATTTTCGGCAACTCCTGGAGTTAAAGTCCGGCTTTCTTTACTGTCATATAACATTGCCGCTCCCCATGAGAGTTGTTTGGTCTGCTGATATCTAAATCCCATGGAGAAGATCTTGGCATCACTGTCAGGCAGTTCAAAACCTATCGTTTCATCAGGTACTGGCGTCTCATCGATCGCGAAGCCGAACATAGCCGTTAGCCGATTGTCCATCTTCGCCGTTGCACCGATCCTGAACGTATCGGTATCTTTCCAGTCTCTTGCCAAAGGGAAGTCAAAGATCGGCTGTAGCGGTGCCTGGATAGGCCGATCATAATTGAAATCCAGGTTTTGATAACTTGACCAGTAGGTTTTTTCATAATCAAATTCCAACGTAAACCTATCCTGCCAGGTTTTGCTCACTGCGATATTCAAAGCAGCCGGCAACGGTACGGAAACCTCCGCATCATACTGCTGACCGACACCTCCAAAGTAAAGATTGGCCTGTCCCTCTTCATTAAGATCTATCTTTGATCGATAGGTCACTGCAAGATTGATATCCGAAGTCGGTTTATAGGTCATTGCAAGATTGTAGCCAAACTCTACCGTATCCCCCTTCATCTCCCTTTTAACAGGAATCCCGGCATCATTTCCGTCACTGTTAACGATCCCTTCACTGTAAACCATACGAACTCCGGCTGCCACGCTAAACTGATCATTTACACGGTATGCAAGTGAAGGATTAAGCTCCAGATTTTTAAGCGTAAATTCTTCGGCATACAGCTTTTGATAAGAGGTATCCCATCGTTTGGTTAGACCTGCTGGTGCAATCAGGCTGACCCCCCATCGCACATCACCCATCGGTGCAGATACATAATGGAAATCAGGAATCAGGATATTCTCTGTTTTGGATTCGCCTGAATACGGATCGACAAGACTGTAGACATTGGAAGGTAGATGTGCCAATGTCACACCTCCTTCCACATATTGCGATTCTTCCAGAAAACTCATGTTGGCAGGGTTGAAATATGCCGTATCAGCTTCAGTCGTATGTGCAACATACGCCGCTCCCAAAGCCATCGAATTGAGTGATTGTTCGGGGATCTTATAGCCCCCTGCCATCAGACAGACAGAAGCCATCATACTCAGTGTAATGATTTTTTTCATCTTTTTCTCCTAATATCCAATAGTTGCATTTCTTTCAGCTGCAAAGATCTGTGCAGCTACGCCGTAAGCGATCGGACCGCAATCGGCATGCCCTACATCATAAGGTATTCCCAGAAAATCTTCTACAGGTACCACTTCCACATCTGCGGTTGGTTTGATTGTTTTCATGGTTCCCCGTGTCCACAGTGACATAGTATAAGGGATCACCTCGTCTCCTCTGCAATGGATCAACCGTACCCGCGTTTGAGGAGCCCAGGCATGTACACTGTTTTCAACAACGGCCTGCCTGAACCATTGATTCGGATCTATAAAGAAGTTATCATGAAAATCTTGCCTAAAGAGCCCATCATCCCCTGTTGTCTTTGTTGTCAACTGCGGATCGATCTCGGTACGATCCAGTGAACCGTCAAACAAACTATCGAGCTTGGAACCATACGGTTCATTGAACACCGAATCAAGGGGCTGATGAGAGGCTTTTGCATACGCATACCCGATATCTGCAACGAACGATGGAACAACCAAGGTTGGTTGGCTCAAAACGCCAAAAGCACTGGTATTCATATCATAAGGGCCCGCCATCGGTGCTGCAAGCGTTACGTTTATATCCAAATGTTCCATTTCAATCTTCTGCAAGGTTGCCATGGCTGCAAATCCCCCTTCGCTGTAACCGGTCAAGTAAAGCTGACCGTTTAGGCGGATATTGTTTTTCAACGCAAATTCACGTGCCGCCACAATAAAATCAACCGTTGCATTAGCCAGCGATTTTTTCAGTACAAAAGGATGGTAGTGGTCATTCGAATCCCCAAAACCGATATAATCCGGCTCCAACGTCACAAAAGCCGACAATGAAGTCATGATGATCGCCGCACCTGAAGGGGCATTGTTTGTCTCTGCATCGACCACGGGTGCTTCCGCATTTTTAAAGATCGTCCCGTGATCATCACTGACAACTGAAAACCCGATTGTATTGAATGCTTCACATATCCCTGTCGGAATGGCCATCAACCCCGATACTGCTACTTCATTGCCCTCTTCATCGGTAGTAATATATGGGATCTTAAACGCCTTATAGCCACAAACCGTTGTATTTTCGTCAACCCCCGGGAAACTTGCAGCCAGTAACGACTGCTTGATCGTGTTGCCGTCAAGATCGACAACAACCTCTCCACCGTCAACCTGCTCGTTCACCGGCTGATGGAGATCACCGCATCCTGCAAAAAAGAGCAATGACCCCATTATCATCCCAGCCATGATTTTTTTCATCTTCTTCCTCCTCGATGAATGTCCATGCTCTCCATGAACTTATTTGAATACCCACTACAGGATACTCAAACAAATCCATAGGAACAACGTCCTATGCTACTTTACCAACGCATATAGCGCCTTGATCTCCTCTGCCCATATCGATTCATCGATCGTCTCAAGTATCAAGGGGATATCATCCATCCTCGGATCGTTCATAATGAACCCAAAAGCATCCCAGCCGATCTCCCCTTTACCCAAAGAATCATGGCGGTCCACTTTTGAGCCGAGTTTGGGCTTGGAATCATTGATATGCATACCGCCAAGATACTTAAACCCTACGATTCGACCAAATGCATCCATCGTCTCTTCATAGGCTTCTTTTGTGCGGATGTCATATCCTGAAGTAAACATATGGCAGGTATCCAGACAGATCCCCACCCTGCTCTTATCCTCTATTCTTTCGATGAGATAGCCAAGCTGTTCAAATCTATATCCCAGGTTACTTCCCTGTCCTGCGGTATTTTCGATGACCAGTTTGACGCTAGAGTCTTTGGTCGCTTCAATGGCTCTGTTCATTGATTCTGCGATCACATCCAGACACTGCAGTTCTGCTTCCATTAGCAGATCATCATAATGAGGCTCTTTTTTCGCAATTTTTGCTAAATGGGATCCGGGATGAAAGTTGAGTTTGTCAAGTCCTAGAACACGACAACGCTCTATCTCATCAATGAAGGCTTCCCGCGATTTTTCCAGCTTGTCAACTTCCGGGTGCCCCAGGTTGATCAGATAACTGTCATGCGGCAATACATGTTTTGGCAATATCCCTGAAAGCTCCATATTTTTATGAAATGCATCAATACTGCTTGCCTCTAAAGGTTTAGCAATCCATTGTCTTTGGTTCTTTGTAAAGAGTGCAAAGGCCTTTGCTCCAATAGCCATCGCATTTAAAGGCGCATTTTCCACTCCGCCGCTTGCACTGACATGTGCCCCGACAAATTTCATTATGATTATCCTTGTTTTTTGACTTTGATAAGTATATCGTTGATTGTATCACGGAAAAGTATTTCTTTATTGAAAACACTGTATTCGATCCCATATTTGCCATCAGCAGTGATCTTCTGTGTAAAGCCGTTACGGTTTTTTTCCATTTGTACTCCTTCAAATATCGGCCGGCCTTTAAAAATCTGTTCAAGCAGTTCAGCCGGATAATATTGGGAAAGTATTTTTTGGTTGAATTGCGCTTTGGACATACATGCCAAGCTACTCATGCAAATATTTGTACCCGAAATCTGTAACGCCATCAACGGCTGGGCATTACTGTATATCTCCACTTTTACCTCTGTGTCACTTTCATAGATAAAGCCAAGGTCCGCATACCGCAATGTAGGGGTCTTAAATACGATCATCGCAGGCTGCTGGACTTGATACTGCTTTGGTGCACAGGCACTCAAAAGCCATACAGCCACCGATAAAAAAACTAAAAAATACTTCATTCTTATTCCTATTCCTTTCTTGTTTTTCTATTAATTTAATTTTTTTTTAAGCATTTAACTTATATAATTCCGTCCACAAGTTATGAATGGCCCCATCGTCTAGCGGTAAGGATCCCAGGTTTTCATCCTGGTTACAGGAGTTCGAGTCTCCTTGGGGTCACCATTTTAGCTTGTTTTTTCTTATAAGTTTTGTTGGCCCCATCGTCTAGCGGTAAGGATCCCAGGTTTTCATCCTGGTTACAGGAGTTCGAGTCTCCTTGGGGTCACCAACAACCTCAGTAAAAATCCCCTTTTTTTCGATATACTTTTACAAAATCACAAAGATAGATTATTTTCATTTTAATTCATTTCAAATCCTATCTTATTATATTGCATACGCTTAGCATTAAATTGTAGGAGGGACTTCAATGCATAACCACATCGACGGCAGACTTTGGATCAGCAAAGCAAAACAGAACTTTTTGGGAAAAGGCCGTATTGAACTCCTTGAACAGATCCATCATACAGGCTCTATCTCTGGTGCGGCAAAAACCATGAAAATGAGTTATAAAGCTGCTTGGGATACCATCGATGCGATCAATACACTATCCGAAGAGCCCCTTGTAACACGTTCTACCGGCGGTAAAGGCGGTGGCGGAACAAAACTTACTCCAAAAGGTCTGGAATACATTACTCTTTATAAGGAAATTGAACAGGCACAAAATATCTTTTTTGAAGCCCTTGAACACTATACCGACGACCCGAAAAAACTCTCTGCTTTTATTTCCAAATTGACCTTGCGTACCAGCGCCAGAAACCAGATTCTTGGTACGGTAAATGAGATACGGCTCGATGACAGTCAGGCCAATGTCATACTATCCGTTGAACCGGGTATTGATGTTGTCGTTACCATCACTTTACAAAGCCTCAGAGAGATGAATATCCAAAAAGGAAATGCCATCTATATCCTGCTGAAAGCCAGTTGGGTATCTCTATACTCTACCAAACCCGATAAAGTTGAAACCCAAAATATTCTCGAAGGGACCATTCTTGAGGTCAACGAAGAAGCCCTCCGAAGCGAAGTAACCGTAGCGGTCGGGAAAACACACAAACTGGTTGTCTCCGTTCCGACAAAAGAGCTCTTTGACAAAAAACTAACAGTGGGCCAAAACATTTGGGCATTGTTCGATACCTCCAGTGCACTGCTCGCAGTATAAGTTGTTTCATTACCGTGACAAAATTGTTTCATAATGTATTTTTTCGTTATATTTTAAGTTATATAACGATATAATTCCCTTCTCAAATGAGGAATAGATTATTCATTACATAATGCGTTATATATAAAAGTATATAAAGGAATACGATGAAGTTTTTAAGAACCGGTCTGATCGCATCAGCGATGCTTCTTGTGTCACAGGCCAATGCGGGGGATAGTGCTGCGCCAAAGCGTACATTGAAGGCAAACAGTACCGAAGTGTTCAATGTCACTCCGGGCTCTGCAGAAAATTTTGCAGAAATGTTTGAAAAGGGAGAGTTCTACGGGCGTCTCCGTTTCAATAGTTTCAAACATATCTGGGGAACCCAAACCGCTAAAAACCAGGATAACTGGGCGAGCGCGATCGGGATGAGCATGCTCTATAAAAGCGCCTACTTGAGCGGCTTTGGGTTTACGGCGGGACTTTACAGCTCTTACAACCCGTGGCATATGGATGCAGAAGATGTAGGATTTGCCAAAGCGGGCAAGGATGTTTTCTCACGCTATAAGGTAGCTAATGGCGACGGGTTTGAAATGCTCTCTCTTGCGCAGGCCTATCTTGAGTACAGAAACGAAGCTCTTTCTTTCAAAGCAGGCCGACAGATAGTCGAAAGCTTTTTAACTGCAAGCAATGACACCAAGATGATCCCCAACACCTTTGAAGGTGCCGCACTTGAGTCTTCTTTCTTACCGAATACTCAGTTCAAGGCTGCATTCCTGACCAAAGAGAAGCTCAGAGACCATGAGACCTTTTCCCATCTGCTTGCCTATGGGGAAGATACTCTAAGCGATCCTCACGGAAGCTGGGATGAGAACGATGACGGGGCCATGCACAAAGGGCTGACCCTTTCCAAATTGCGTGCAGCGGGGATCAATGACCGTCTGGTAATCCTTGAAGCGACCAATACCTCGATCAAAGACCTCACAGTGATGCTCAACTATACTGCCGTTCCCGATCTTATCTCTTCGGCTACGATTGACGCAGCCTATGCCTTCAGCCTTCCTGGGGGCATGACCCTGACCCCAGGTCTACGCTATATGCACCAGATGGATGATGGTGCAGGTACCATCGGTGGTGCCAACCTTGCAGTTAACACTGTAGGATATAATGACCCTAGCAATTTGGATGGAGGACTTTTCGGTGCAAAGGTCGAACTTGCACAAGGTATCTGGATGGCAGGGATAGGCTATACGAAAGTATTTGACGAGGGCGACCTGATCGCTCCTTGGAGAGGGTTCCCGACAGCCGGATACACCCGGATGATGGGACAGTACAACTGGAATGCTAACACTAAAACCGCTGCGGTATACGGCGGATATGATCTGGGCAAGGCCGGACTGGTCGAAGGACTTCAAACCAAGGTTGGGTATGCCATCCAGAACTTCGATGATGCCAAACCCGGTGTTCAGGCAGACAGCAACGCCTTTACGATCGACCTGATCAAGAGCTACAAATCCATACCGAATCTTTATGCCAAGATCCGTATGGGATTTGTCAACGGGGATGACGATACCGTCACCACAGGCGGAGGCATCAAGGCCGATCCGTCTTATACGGATCTAAGATTCGAAGTCAACTATCTGTTTTAATCTAAACAAAGGAGTATTTTGTGAAAATCAGTGCAAGAAACCAACTGACAGCAACCATCTCAGCGATCGATACAGGTATCGTCAACGTCAGAATTTCGCTTATGACATCCAAAGGAGCAAAACTCACTTCAGTCATAACACATACAAGTGCCGAATCCATGAATCTTCTCAAAGGAGATGACGTCATGGCATTTTTTAAAGCATCCCATGTCATGATCGCAACAGGACACATTGACGGGATCAGTGCGCGCAACCAACTCGAGGGAATGATTGAAAAGGTAACCAAAGGTGCGGTCAATACCGAAGTAACCTTACTGCTGGAAGGGGGGGAACACATCATTTCTATCATCACCAATGAATCGGCAAAAGAACTTGGCCTTATCCCAGGGCAAAAAGCCGTTGCTATTATCAAATCAACCGATATCATGATCGCCAAAAACTAAACTAAAAGGACAAACCGATGAAAAAACTGCTTTTATCACTACTCTTCCTCGCAGCAAACCTTTATGCGGGAGAGATCAAAATCGCCGTTGCGGCCAACGTCACTGCGGCCATGGAAGCTTTGCAGCAGGAATTTGCCAAGACCCATCCGGATACCAAGGTTACCGTACTGCTTGGAAGCAGCGGAAAGCTCACCGCCCAGATCGCTAACGGCGCACCCTTTGATGTATTCATGAGCGCGGATATGACATTCCCCCACTCGCTCTATGAGAAAAAGATCGCCATGAATGAACCACAGGTCTATGCCCAGGGTGCACTTGCCTTGTTTAGTATCAAAGGATTCGATCTTTCCAAAGGGATCAGTGTCGTGACGGATGCCGGCATTAACAAAATCGCTATCGCCAATCCAAAAAGTGCACCGTACGGGAAAGCGGCTATCGAAGCCCTCACCAAAACAGGACTGCTTGAAAAGGTAGAAGGCAAATTCGTTTACGGTGAAAGCATCACTCAGGCGGTACAATATACCATCACGGCTGCTGAAATCGGTTTCGTGGCAAAATCTTCCATGAAAAGCAAAGATATGATAAAGTATGAAGAAGGTAAAGCCTATGTTGACGTAGATCCTTCGCTTTATACTCCAATCGATCAAGGGGTCGTGATGCTTAAACACGGTGAAAACAATTCTGAAGCAAAAGCTTTCTATGACTTTATCATGAGTAAAGAAGCCAAAGCAATCTTCAAAGCTTACGGATATTTGGTGCATGAGTAGACTCACAGCTAGGATCGATCAGGTTAACTGTATACAAGGTCTTTGCATTATCAGCTTTGATCTGAACGGTCAAAAACTTTCGATGGTCAGCCTGGATCTGGACGAAAATGTCAATATAGGGTCACGCTGCATACTCAGTGTCAACCCGTCCCATGTTGCTATCGGCAAGGATTTTTCAGGGATGCTCAGTTACTCCAATCAGCTTTCGGCAAGAATCATTGCTATAGAGAATGGAGAGTTGCTTTCACGTATCACTTTGGACATCTCAGGCAATCGCGTCGAGTCTCTCATTACGGTTTCTTCGTCTAAAAGATTGGCTCTTGAAATAGGAGGAAAGGTTATCGCTTTGATCAAGGCTACCGAACTCTCTATCGTAGAGGTGCTCCCATGAACCAACTCTTTTCCACTATCGAATTCGGTCCTTTCTTTCTTTCCTTTAAACTGGCAGGCATCACCACTTTGATCTTGTTTGCAATCGCTTTGCCGCTTGCGTGGTATCTATCACAGACCAGATCAAAGCTCAAACCGTTTTTAGAAGCGTTCACCGCGTTGCCGATTGTATTGCCACCTTCGGTACTAGGGTTCTATATCCTCTGGGCGCTTTCTTACAATTCGCCTATCGGTTCTTTTTTTGAAGAGACCTTCGGGATCAAACTGGTCTTCAATTTCACGGGGTTGGTGATCGCCAGCTGTTTTTACAGCCTTCCTTTCATGGTACAGCCATTACAGAGTGGATTTGAAAGCCTGAACAATAATATGCTTGAAGCAGCCTACATCAGCGGTAAAAGCAAATGGATGACTATGATAAAAGTGGCACTTCCCAACATTAAACCGGCCCTTATGACAGCCATTATCGTTACCTTTGCTCATACCGTAGGAGAGTTCGGAGTCGTACTGATGGTGGGAGGAAGTATCCCCGAGGAGACCAAGGTCGCTTCGGTAGCGATCTATGAAATGGTGGAGATCATGGATTATACCACTGCACATATTTACAGTGCCATCATGGTCATCATCAGCTTCATGGTCCTGCTGGGTGTTTATATCTTCAACCGTAAACAAAGCAAGAAACTAGGCGGTATTTCATGATACATATCGATATTTGCAAAACACTTCATGGCAGTATCGGGGAGATGGAGCTCATGGTCGATCTAAATATCCAGGAGGGCGATTTCATAGCACTGGCAGGCCAAAGCGGAAGCGGGAAAACAACCCTGCTTCGTATTATTGCGGGTCTTGAAGAGGCTAAGGGTATCCTACGCGTCGAAAATGAAGTATGGATGGATGCTAAAAAATCTCTGCCTCCCCAAAAACGTAAGATCGGATTTGTATTTCAGGACTATGCCCTGTTTCCCAATATGACCATTTTGGAGAACCTCCTCTTTGTACAGAAAGACAAAGCCCTTGCAGATCATTTGCTTGAAATTACGGGCCTGAGCGAACTAAAAAATCGTTTCCCCTTTACACTCAGTGGAGGACAGAAACAGAGAGTCAGTCTCTGCCGGGCAATGATGAACCGTCCCAAGATACTGCTGATGGATGAGCCGCTTTCTGCTCTTGATCCACAGATGCGTACGAAGCTACAGCAAGAAATCCTCTCTCTCCACAAAGAGTTTGGTACGACCACGATCATGGTCAGCCACGATCCAAGTGAGATCTATAGGCTTGCCAACCGTGTTGTAGTGCTCGATCAAGGCAGAATTATACAGGATGGGACGCCAAAAAATGTACTGCTAAAAACAAGCGGAAGCCAAAAATTTTCCTTTGAAGGAGAACTGCTTGACATTATCAAAGTCGATGTCATCATGATCGCTATCGTCTCCATAGGCCAACAGCTTGTAGAAGTCGTACTAAGTCAGGAAGAAGCTGCCAATCTAACCATAGGCCAGAAAGTCACGCTCAGCACCAAAGCGTTTGCTCCGATTTTAAAAGAAAGCCATTAAAACGATCAAAAATCGTCATATAAAAAACAACGGAAGGTACCCATGATAAAAAAACTTTTGCTTTTAACAGGTTTGACACTATTTGCTCAGGCTGAGACGGTCAAAATTGCTTCTGTTGCCGGTTATAAAAAACCGGTTATGGAAGTAATCAAAGCATTTGAAAAAAAAGGATATCAAACAGAATCTCTTTTTGGCAATATGCAACAGATCATACATCAAGCCCAAAATGGTGCCATAGAGATCATCATAGGAGATAAAGCATTTTTAGAAAAGAGTCCTCTTTCTATCATTACTTACCAATCCATAGGAAAAGGCAAAGTCGTACTAGCCTATGCAAAAAAAACGTCATTGTTCGGTATTAGTGATCTCAAAAAAGAGGATATTTCCAAAATCGCTATGCCCCAACCCAAAAAGGCTATTTATGGAACGGCGGGAGAAGAGTTCTTACGCAATACGAATCTCTATAGCGAGATCGAAAATAAACTATACATTGTTTCCACCGTTCCCCAAGTTGTTGCCTATCTAACTACCGGTGAAGTTCAAGCAGGAATCATCAATCTGACTGCTGCACTGGCCAATAAAGATAAACTCGGCGGATATATCTTGATCGATGAAAAAAGCTATTCGCCTATTGAGATCACCGCGGCTAAACTATCAAAGTGCCAAAGTCATGCATGTGAAGACTTCCTGACGTTTCTTTCATCACAAACGGCACAAGAACTCTTTACAAAATACGGACTATAACCTATATGCACTTTGAACAGATCGCAACTCCACTGCTTCTTAGCCTGAAAACGGTTGGCTGCAGCAGTGTACTGTTTTTGATCTTGGGCATTCCCCTATCCTATCTTCTTTCAAAAAAAGAGCTAAAATTTCGCTGGATTTTAGATACCTTGGTTACACTTCCTCTTGTGTTTCCTCCTATAGCCGTTGGCTTCTTTTTATTATTGCTCCTGGGAGAAAACGGATGGATAGGAAAGTTCTTTGCAAACCTTGGGATCACGTTTATTTTCAGTTTTTATGGGTTGGTGATCGCAGGATTTATTGCAGGAATTCCCCTTATGGTCAAACCATTGGAAGCAGCTATCAAGCTTTTTCCAAAAGAGATCAAAGAAGCAGCTTACATGTCAGGCAAAAGTGATCTTCAAACACTGATTTGGATCGTTCTGCCAAACATCAAAAGTTCTCTTTTCGCCGGCTTGCTGCTCTCATCGGCAAGAGCTTTGGGTGAAGTGGGTATCACATTAATGCTCGGTGGAAACATTATCGGTAAAACCGATACTGTCTCTTTGGCGATCTATAATGCCGTATTTGACGGAGAGTACGATCTGGCATTGGTGCTAAGCGGCATTTTGATGATGATTTCATTGCTTTTTTTTATCATTTTACACTTTTTACAAAATAAAAAATCTCTGCTATAAAGGATAGAACTTGTTTATGATTAATGACTATACCCTAATGGAATACTTTAAAGAAGATGTCCCCTACCTAGATTTGACAACTTCACTTCAGGAAATTCCAAAGACAAATGTAAAACTGGAAATCTTCACAAGAGAAGATGTGATCGTCTCCTGCTCGGAAGAGGCAAAAAGGCTTGCCAAGTTGCTTGGGTGTGAAACCACACACTTCATTCCATCAACACAAAAAGCGAACAGAGGCGAAACAATTCTCTCGCTGATCGGACCATACGCAACGGTACATCAGATATGGCGAAGTGTCCAGAACATCCTTGAGTACAGCTGCAAGATTGCGACCTATACCCATCAGATGAAAGAAGCGATCCACAGTGTCAATCCACACTGTGAACTGTTGACAACACGGAAGAACTTCCCTTTTGCCAAAAGCTTTTGTATCCGATCGATCATCAATGGAGGGGCACTACCCCATCGCCTGGGGCTGAGTGAAACGATCCTTTTCTTTCCGCATCACAGGGTCATCTACCCTTCAAATGAAGCCTTTTATGATACTATCGCTATATTCAAGGCCAAAGCTCCCGAAAAAAAGATCGTCATCGAATCAGAAACATTTGAAGAAGCTAAACTCTTGATGCAAAAAGGTGCAGATGTCGTCCAAAGTCTATTTTTCGGGATATATTTAACATTTTATTAGAGTAGATTAAATTGGAGGATGGTGGAGCATAGCGGGTTCGAACCGCTGACCTCTTCGCTGCCAGCGAAGCGCTCTCCCAGCTGAGCTAATGCCCCATCGAAAAAAGTAAGCGCATTTTACCAAAAAATAGTTAAAAATGCACTACATTTTTCAAAATTTCATGAACGGCTTGTAATTTCCAAAAGATGATAGCCAAACTGTGTTTTTACGGGCCCATGAACCACACCGACCTCATCGTTAAATACCACTTTGTCGAACTCAGGCACCATCTGTCCCTGTTTAAACGTACCAAGCTCTCCGCCTCTGATTCCAGAAGGACAGGTCGAATAGTCTCTTGCCGCCTCTTCAAAACTGATCTCCCCGGAGTTGATCTTCTCTTTGAGTTCTCTGCAGAATGCTTCATCCGATACTAAAATATGTCTTGCACTTGCCGTTTTCATATTGACTTCCTTTGTCTTTTATTGCTTTGCATTGAAAAAATAGTGCTGCGCTTCTTCTTTTTTCGCAAAAGGAGAAACCGTGATCATCTCATCCCCTACCGTCACAGCATACTCTTCGGCAGGATTGCTTCTGGCATACGTGATAGCCAGTTTTGCTGCCAAAGCTTTATCCGACTGGCTTGCATGGGCACTTAACAGCGAAAAAGGGCCTGCTATTGGCAATCGAACCGGGATATATTTATCACTCTGTATCGCTTGCAATCCGGCATTATCATCCTGGTCTCTTCCTACTGCCAGTTTGGCGCCATCGGGAAGCCTGAACTGCCGACCGAATTTGAGCAGATCGATATCGGCAACCGTGAACTCATCATACTTGATGAACTCACGGATACGGTCACTGTAATGGGCTTCCGTAAGCAGACATCCGCCACCTGGGCTTTCATAATCTTCCCATCCGTAAGATGCGGCCAACTCTAGCTGTCGCTCCCTGCTTCTACCGGAGATATCCAACAGTTTTTCACGGTCTACCCAACCTTCAAGTTCAGGAGTCGTCGGTTCCATCAGTTTGGCACACAAGGGGCGCAAGATCAGCTTTTCATCTTTATCCTCAGCCAAAGCACTTACCTGTTTCATCGCATCATGACGCTGGCTCATCGGACGCTGTCCGATCACTTCCCCGGAGAAGATGAACGAAGCGCCCAGTTCTTCCATCACTGCCTTGCCAATTCGGAACATATACCCGTGACAGTCGATGCAGGGATTGAAATTCTTCCCGTAACCGTATTTAGGTGTAAAAAGTACCTTTTGAATGTACTCTTCACGCACATCCACGATCCTAAAGTCCGCACCCGCCATTCTGGCCCGCTGGCTTAGAACATCGGTCACATCCTTGGTCCCGCCAAATCCTGTTTTGATATGCACCGCTGTCACATCGATGCCCTGATCGGTGATCAGTTTGATGGCAAGCATACTGTCAAGCCCGCCGCTAAATAGAGATATCGCCTTCATAAGCTACCAACTCCCCCCGTTTTAATCTCGGTATTATATCGGTTTTTATTTTACGTATCAAAAAACTCTTTTTTGTAAAAGGGATCGCGTTATCCGCAACGATCTTTTTGAGCTTATTCTCATAATGACGGGCGATCAGATTGCATAGGTCGTTTCTAAACTCCAATTCATTTTTAACAGGCACACTTTCATTCACTAAAAGGCCCATCAATAAGGGATGATCCATTTCGCCTTTGACAAGCATATCAAAAAGCTTCCCGTAAGGGGCGAACATCGAAGTATCCGCAACATTCAGCACATCATCGATAAGCCCTGGATTTTCAAGCAATGTTTTAAGAATACCCAGTTGTGCGATATCATCCCTGCGTTGCGCAAAACGCTCTCTAGGCTGCACCCGCTGTTGTGTCCCGTCACCAAACATACCGGGCGCAACACCTAAAAGAGTGGCTGCCATCGGTATATAAGCCTCTTTGACGATTCGACTGAGACTCTCCAGATACTGCTTCATCGCACCAAATGCCGCCTCTTTGGCGCGCGGATCATACAGATCATACCCTTCAATGGTCTTTTCAAGTACAAACGGGATCAGTGGCTTTGGCGATCGAAGCAGATTGGCGACACTTTCACTCTCCCCTTTGGCGATCATATCTGCAGGGTCCTGTCCATCCGGGAATAACACAACTCCACCGTCAAATCCTGCAATACTCAGCATCTGTGCTGCCTTAAGCGCAGCTGCCACTCCTGCCTTGTCACCGTCATAGGCAAGAAAGATCTTTGGTTCTCCCTTGCGAAGGAGCGGCAAGTGTTCAGCGGTCAATGCGGTACCCAAAGTTGCCACTGCTACCTTAAAGCCTGCCTGATGAAACATCACGACATCAAGGTACCCTTCGCACACGATCAACTTTTTATGTTTATAAATGGCATCCTTGGCCAAATGGTATCCATACAGAAGCTTGGATTTGTTAAAAAGTTTGGTCTGGGGCGAGTTAATATACTTGGCAGGATGGTTGGTGATCGTACGCCCACCAAATCCTACCAGCATACCGCTTGGCGAGTAGATCGGAAAGGTGATCCTCTCGACCAGCCTCGCATACATTCTGCCCTGTTCAGCCTTGGCAATGATACCGGCTTCTTCAGCTTTGGGCAAAGGGAGCATACTGCTTTGTAAAAAATGCATCACTTCGGCTGAACTTGGAACATAGCCTATCCCAAACGCCTCGATGGAGGCATGTGAAACACCCCTATCCAGCAGATATTTCGTAGCCGTGGTATTTTTATCAAGATTCTTTACATACCACTTTTGTACTGCTTCCAATACCCGCTTTATATCACTGTAATCACTGCTTCCCTGCGTATAAGTCAGAGTAAAATTGTACATCGAAGCCACTTTTTCGATCGCTTCTGGATAGGTCAGTTTTTCCATTTCCATCACGAACTTGATACTGTCTCCGCCGGCCCCGCATCCAAAACAGTGGTAGATCTGCTTGGAGGGGCTCACGACAAAAGAAGGGGTCTTTTCTCCATGGAAAGGACAGTTAGCCTTGTAGTTGGCGCCCGCTTTTTTAAGCTCTATGTAACTGCCTACCACATCAACAATATCGATACTGGCTTTTAAGGATTCTATTGAAGCATTGTCTATCATTGTCAACATTATATCTAATTTGCTATAATCTATCACAAACTTCAAAAAAGGGCCCATGTGGAACAGTTCCTTCCTGCCTACGATGATCCTCTGTTCAGTATCCTGCTTATACTCGTTGTCAGTCTCATTATCGCGCTGGTCACTTACGGATGGGGACTGTACAAACAGCAGAAAGAGGAAGGCAACATCTTGAAATTTTTAGAGAAGTTTGATACGGCCGAGTGTGCGCTGGATACCAAAGCGATGCCTTTTGAAGCGCATATGTTCAAACCGCTTACCCTGCTGGCAAAAGCATTTGAAACAAGCGGAGAATACCCCAAAGCGATCAATATCTATCTCTACCTTGTCAAAAACTCATTGGATCAACCTGCCAAACTCGAATTGATGGCAAGGCTTGGAAAAACCTACCTGCATGCAGGGTTTTTGGAACGGGCACGTTCCATCTATACCGAGATTCTTGGCCAAAAACCGCGAAATATTCCCGTCCTCTATGAACTTGGAGTGGTCTATGAGATGATGCACGAGTATGCAAAAGCAAAAGAGATCATCGAACCGCTCAGTATCCTTGGAGAAGAGACCCAAACGCTCAAAAACTATCTTGATTTTCTAAGCCTGGCGACTGATAAGCAGATCGGGATTAACGAGAAAACGTCTCATCTTGAGAAACTTCTCGAAACAAAAACCGACCTTTACCGCTTGGTCATAGAATCCCTCTTTGCCGTCTCTCCCAAAAGCGCCTGGAAACATCTTAATCTTGATCGTCTAGAAGAGATACTTGATATCCTTTGGTTCTTACCCCAAGCTCAACTCGATTTGGATATAATCACGTCACATAAAGCATTATCCACGCTTTACTATGCAAAAGGCTATATCACTGAAAGTTGTGTAGAGAGTGGTATTTTTGCTGTAGACCTTTTGGCAATCGCTAAAACAAGCGGTTTTGAGGGAGGAGACCTGACCTTTTCGTATCTCTGCAAGAAATGCAAACGGGATTTTCCGGTCTCCTTCAACCGATGCCCGCATTGCATGGCGATTAATTCCGTGAAAGTTGAGGAAAACATTGCAAAAGCAAACCCGCAAACAGATTACTCTCTATTCTGACGGTTCAAGCCTAGGCAATCCAGGCCCAGGAGGATACGGTGGTATCCTGGAGTATAAAGGCAACAGAAAAGAATTCAGCGGAGGAGAGGCCCATACGACAAACAACCGTATGGAGCTTCAAGCAGTGATCGAAGGGCTGAAACTGCTTAAAGAACCATGCGACGTACATATCATCTCTGACAGCTCCTATGTTGTCAAAGCGATCAATGAATGGCTATCCGGCTGGGTCAAAAAGAACTTTGCAAAAGTCAAAAATGTAGACTTGTGGGAAGAGTATCTCAAAGTATCTGCACCTCATACGATCAAAGGAACCTGGGTTCGCGGGCACAACGGGCATCCAGAAAATGAACGGTGCGATGAGCTTGCCAGAACGGAAGCAGAAAAAATCAAACAAGGAACGGTTTAAAATGAACGATTACAGTCAACTAGAACGTCGGTTGAACTATATATTTCAAAACAAGCAATTGATTATTGAGGCTTTGACACACAAAAGCTATAAAAAGCCTTACAATAATGAGCGGCTAGAATTTTTGGGAGATGCGGTACTTGATCTCATTGTAGGGGAATATCTTTTTACCCGGTTTCCCAATTCAAATGAAGGATTTCTTTCAAAGATACGCGCCTCGCTTGTAAATGAAAGCGGATTTACGCTTTTGGCCAACTCCATCAATCTGGGGAAATATATCTTCCTCTCGCCTGCCGAGGAAAATAACAACGGAAGAAACAAACCCTCCCTGCTTTCCAACGCATTTGAAGCGATCATCGGGGCGATCTATCTGGAGGCAGGATTACAGAAAGCTAAAGAGATCGCTGTTTCCCTTCTTGAAGAGAATTATCCTAAAATCGATCTTCAGTCATTGTCAAAAGACTACAAAACGGCTTTGCAGGAATTGACACAGGCCACACACGGTATCACCCCGTGTTATGAACTTCTAAGTTCTTCAGGCCCAGACCATAAAAAAGAGTTTGAAATCGCCGTTCTGCTTGATGATACTGTCATCGCAACCGCAAAAGGAAAAAGTAAAAAGGATGCACAGCAACAAGCAGCGCAAATTGCATTGGAGACATTAAAAAAATGAACACTTTCGGCAAAAAATTAACTTTGACAACCTTTGGTGAGTCCCACGGAAAAGCGATCGGCTGCATCTTGGATGGCGTACCGGCCGGGCTTTTCATCGATGAAGCCTATATCCAATCCGAACTTGACCGTCGAAAACCGGGTAAAAGTCCTCTTGAGACCGGAAGAAAAGAAGAAGACAAGGTAGAGATCCTTTCAGGGGTCTTCGAAGGCGTGAGCACAGGTACTCCCATTGCCATGGTTATCTATAATACCAACCAAAAATCCAAGGATTATGAAAATGTCAAAGATCTTTTCCGCCCCGGACATGCGGATTTTACTTACTTTCATAAGTACGGTCTTAGAGACTACCGAGGGGGCGGACGAAGTTCAGCCAGAGAGACAGCAGCCAGAGTCGCAGGCGGAGCAATCGCCAAACTGATGCTTCAAGCACTTGGCATCTCGGTCCAAAGCGGGCTATGTGAGGTAGACGGGATCAAGGGGAATGTACAAGATTTTGACTATGCAAAAACCAGTAAACTCTACGCCCTGGATCCTGCTATGGAAGCAGCACAGGAAGCAGCGATCCTCAATGCCAAGAACAACCATGACTCGGTAGGCGGTGTGGTACTTACCACCGCAACCGGCGTACCGGTTGGACTCGGGGAACCGCTTTACTATAAACTTGATGCTATTCTGGCTGAAGCCATGATGGGTATCAATGCTGCAAAAGCCGTTGAAATCGGTGACGGTATAGCAAGTACCCATCTTAAAGGAAGCCAAAACAATGATGAGATCACTCTTTTTGGATTTAAAAGCAATCATGCCGGTGGCATACTCGGCGGGATTAGCAACGGTGATACCGTCGTGGTAAAAACCCATTTCAAACCAACCCCTTCGATCTTTAAACCGCAACAGACCATTACAACAGGAAATGAAGAGGTGATCTGTGAACTCAAAGGACGCCATGACCCATGCGTAGCGATCCGAGGGGCAGTGGCCTGTGAAGCCATGATGGCTCTTGTACTTGCAGATATGGCCTTGCTGAACATGGGCAAAAAAATGGAACATCTGACAACACTTTATCTCAAACACTAAAGGACAAACCGTATGAAAAAAATACTTCTGGGAGCCGCCACCCTGATCGCAGCCGGAGCGATCTACTACTTCACGTCGGGTTCTGAAAAACTGACTGAAGAGATGAAACAAAACGTTAATGCCGAGCTTACTTCGCTTCAACAACAAGGATTTACGATCGATCAAAGGGAGATCAGAGCAGCAGATGAACATTTTGTCATGACGTTCAATGATCCACAAAAGATCGCAGCTTATATGTCCAAACAGGGCATGATGATGAATGTCGAAGATGCGAAAATCCTGCAAGGTATGGGTATGGGTGTGGATGTGCATTATCTGCCAAATACTCTCGATGCAATCTCGGTTGACATTTATCCGGTTACCTTGCCTCAAAGTATTATCCAAAGTGCGGTAGAGGAGGATGACAAAAAAGCATTGGTGACTATTCAAAAGCTAATGGAACAAAAAACCTTTTTGGTCCATGTCGATTTTGACAAGCTCCTTTCAGGATTTAAAGGGTATGTCAAAGATATTCATGAAAAATTCGAGGCCGACAAGACAGTTACATTGACCATGGAAGGTTTTACATTTAAAGGCTCTATCGATAAAGAGAGAGAGTTGGTTAAGACAGCCACTCAGAACCTGAAAATTATTTCTATCGAAGCCGCCAATGAATTTGTGATGAAACTCACTGATCTTCAAGGGGATTATCAGTTAACGGGAGTATCCAAATATGATACCCTCTCACATTACGAAATAGCAAATATCGCAGTGGATGGAAAAGATTTTGCCATTCATTTTAATCATATCGTGGGCCAATCCGATTCTGCACAGAAGAATGATCTTCTGAGCGCTTCAGGGAAATCAACGATCGATACGATAACCGTTGATGCCAACGGAACCTCATCAAAACTCGATGCACTGACCTATGATATAAATATTTCAAACCTAGATATCAATGCTATTGAACAACTCTCACAAACCGATCCTAAAGATGAAATAAAACTCAAAGCTGCCCTACAAGCGCTTCTTTCAAAAGGAATTGCACTCGATATCAATACAATAGGTGTCGAGAAGATCGAAACAGAGGGTAAACAGTTGGGAGGATTTGCCTTGAATGGTCAATTCACCATTGAAAAAGGCTTGGATATACAGACATTGGAAAACAATCCAATGGCAGGGATTAACGCCATTTCTTCCAAGGCGAAAGTGGAACTCTCTACTGAACTTTTTGCCCTGATAGCAGAACAACCTCGGTCCATGATGGCACTGATGATGTTCCCTCCAAAAGATGCAAACGGCAAAAAAATCTATGAAATCGAATTTGCACAGGGGATGCTGAAAGTCAACGGTATGCCGTTGCAATAACCCTGCAAACTTTATCTAAAAAAGGGTTGGCTGGTCCAACTCTTTGATCTTAAATGTCTGACGGTGGATCGGGCATCTTCCATAACTCATCAAAGCTTCAACATGGGCTTTGGTTCCATATCCTTTATGTTTTTCAAACCCGTAGTGCGGATAGATCTTCGATAATGTGATCATTTCCCTGTCACGTGTCACTTTTGCCAAAATGCTTGCTGCGCTTACCTCAGGTACTTTATCATCTGCTTTGATCATCGTTTGAATGTTTTTAACACCAAAAGGACTGTTCCCGTCAAACAGATATTCACATCCTTCCAATGCTTCCTGTATGCTTTGTAAACCATTCTGTAAACATTTGGAAATCCCCCATTCATCAACCTGACATGATGAAAAAGAGACGATATGATAGTGCGAGCGCTCAAGGATCAGATCAAACAACGCCTCACGTTTTACTTCGCTCAGTTTTTTCGAATCCATTAATCCCTCAATAGGTTGACGGAGAACAACACCCGCCATTACTAAAGAACCCGCCAGCGGGCCTCTGCCCGCCTCATCAATACCGCATAAAGGTTTGCTACCCATTCGACTATCCCATATATTATTTGAAATGACAATAAACTATAAAAAAGGATTTTAACCTGTCACTTCTTTGCCTTTTCTTCTTCTTTTATACAGAAACCCCTACTCCTCATTTATCAGTGATAAAAATGACTCTCCATACCGTTCAAATTTCACCTCTCCGATCCCTTGAACTTCCAGCATCTCCTCTTTGTTTTGAGGCTGTCTGGCAGTGAGTTCCTTAAGCGTTTTATCTGAAAATACCATATAAGGCGGCAGATTGTTCTCAGAGGCGATCTGTGTACGAAGCGCTCTTAGCTTCTCATAGATCTGCTGGTTTGCTTCATCAAGATACGTTTGGGGTTTCTGAACCTCTGCTTTCTTGATGTGCAGTCTCTCTTTTTTTAATTCTATGCGATGCAATCCTTTGAGCACTTCAACCCCCAATTCACTCAACAGGTACACTTTGAAATCCCCTAGTTTCACGGCCCCGAGCTCAAGAAGCTTATCGCCTATCGTAAGCCACTGATGCTTCGTATATGTATCTCCTATCCCATACACAGAAAGCCTGTCATGCCCGTTTTGGACAATTCTTTGCTCCTTGCTGCCTCTGAGAATATCGATGATGTAATGCAAGCCGAATTTCTGCTGGGTTCGCCATATCGCGGAGAGCAGCTTTCTTGCCGCGTCGGTAATGTCAACTTTGTCACTTTGCGGCGCTCTGCAGTTGTCACAATGTGTTTGGCACGCAACAATGCTGTCATCAAAGTATGCTGCTATGCTTTGATGTCTGCATGATTCCGAGTCACAAAACCGCACGATGCTCTCTAGTTTATCGTAGGCATGCTGTTTATAGGGTGTTTCCGGCAGATCATCAATGAACATTTTCTGCTGCACTCTGTCCTGCGCCGAGAAAAGAAGCAATGTCTCGGCTTCCAATCCATCTCTTCCTGCCCGCCCAATCTCTTGATAATAATTCTCCAGGGTCTTGGGCATACTCATATGCACGACAAAGCGGATATTGCTTTTATCTATCCCCATTCCAAAGGCGATCGTCGCAACAACGATCTGTATCTTGTCTGCAACAAAATCAGAATAGACTTTATTTTTGATTTCCGTTGGAAGCCCCGCATGGTAGGCTCCTGCTGCGAACCCTTTGGTTTGAAGGAAATGTGCTACCGCTTCAGTAGATTTGCGTGAAAGGGTATAAATGATCCCTAGCTCATCCTGATGCATTTTCAAAAATTCCAACAACTGTTCTCTTCCGTCTTTGATACGGTGGCGCACATGGATCTTGAGATTCTCCCTGAATACACTCCCCCTGACACATCTGGGGTCATTCAATTTCAAATGGCCGATGATATCATTTTCAACGGTTTGGGTAGCCGTAGCTGTAAATGCCGCGATAGGTACGGAAGGGAAATGGCTCTTGAGCAACGAGAGCCTCCGATAATCTTCTCTGAACTCATGTCCCCATTCGCTTACGCAATGCGCTTCATCTATCACAAAAAAATTGATCTTCAGAGATTGGAGAAACGCCACAAAATAGGGATTGCTCAACCGTTCCGGGGCGACATACAAAAACTTCACCCTGTTTGAGCGAAGCTCGTTTTCGATCTCCTGAGCCTCTTCTTGGGTCTGCATAGAAGAGAGCATAACTGCCGAAATACCGTTTGCTCTGAGCGAAACCACCTGATCATGCATCAATGCAAGCAAAGGAGAGATAACGACCGTCACCCCCTCCATCAATAGTGTCGGCAACTGATAGCAAAGAGACTTACCCCCGCCTGTAGGTAGGATCATCAAAACATCATGGTGCTGCATGACCGCATCGATCACCTCTTTCTGCAGAGGTCTGAACACATTATGTCCGAAATAGTGTTGAAGTGTCTGTTGTAGTTCCATCCTGCCATTGTAGCGGGTTGAAAAGAAAGATTGGGTAAAAGATGTCAGATTGACATCTTTATTTGAAATAGCGCTTTGCTTTGGTTGGTTTAAGATACTGCAGATCTACAACGATCATCCCATCGATACAGTTGTTAAAATCCTTGTCATAGCCAAAATCCAAGAACTTCACTCCCCCCTCTTCACATACTTCCGAATACTGTTTATAAAGGGTAGGAATGGCATATCCCATAAGGCCAAGCTCTTCTTTAAGCCTTAACTGATCTTCCCTGTAGTTATTTCCCATAAAAAGATCTTCACAATAGGCTTGAAGCTCTTTGGGCATCCGATAAGAGACTTTATGGTTCACTAACGGTAATTCGGGATGAAAGTAGTGCTGATAAAAATAGATCATTAATGCTTTGGCCTTGTCGTTAAATGCATCACTAAGGCTGACCGCTCCAAAGAGATAGCGTATCTGCGGGTTTTGTTTTACATAGGCACCAATCCCCTGCCATAGATAATCTAGTGCTCTGCTGTTCCAATATTTTGGCTGAACAAAACTTCTTCCAAGCTCCAATCCTCTTTCAATATAAGGCAGGAACTCTTTATCAAATTCAAAGAGTGTTGTCGTATAGAGGCCTTTAAGCTCGTATTCTTCTACAATCTGTCTTGATTCGCCTAAACGGTATGCTCCGGCGATCTCCAAATTTTCATCATCCCAGATAATCAAATGCTTATAATAGTAATCATACCCGTCAAGATCGCGTTTTTTACCGCTCCCCTCTCCCACATGACGGAAACTGATCTCTCTGAGCCTGCCGATCTCTTTTAGTACACAGTTCTCTATGGCTGATTCATAAACAATAATCTTTTTCCCATCAAATGTCTCTCCCAGAACCTTGCCCTTTTTAAGTTCGGCTTTGAGTTCGCTTCTAGATTCTGGAACCGCTATTTCATTATAGGTTTTAAACAGCGGTTTTTTATGTTTAGCGATGCGATAGAGATGCTTTCTAAGAAGCTTTACCACATTCCCTGTATCAAGAGACGGTAAATGATAAGCTTCATAGGGAATTGGTTTACCGATGACAAATTCTATCTTTTTACCCTGGGCCTTGAACATCTCATGGGGAAGTGTTGCAGTGGCCAGCGAACGGTTGATCATAGAGAGGAGATAAAAATTGTTGGAGTTTTTTGCTTTAATATGGATCGGCAGGATCGGCGCTTTCATCTTGGTTGCCATTTTCAAAAATCCGTTTTTCCAAGGCGTATCCTTGATCCCGTTAGGTCTGGCACGGCTCACCTCTCCCGAGGGGAAAATGATCACGGCTTGTTCAGCTTCAAGTGCATGGTAGACCTGCTTGATCGTCTCTTTGTTCATGCCGCCGGTGATATTGTCTACCCCGATGAGTACCGAAGAAATATTGTCAAGCGAAGAGAGAAAATCATTGGCTACGATCTTGATATCACTTCTGATATCTTTGAGCAGATGCATCAGGGCCATGGCATCCAATGCCCCCAAAGGATGATTGGCAATGATCACTACCCGTCCATATGCCGGTATATGGCGTAACTCCTCTTTTCTGAGCCCAATGGAAATATCAAAATAGTCGATGATCGCTTCGATAAAGCTAAATGCATCCTTTTGTGTATTTTCCCGTAAAAAAAGGTTGATCTGATCTTCATGGAACAATTTTTTCAGTCCCGCAAAAAGCAGATTTTTCATGACCTGGGGAAGATGTATAATCTGGGGATAATGGTGCTCCATATAATTTTCGATGCTTAACTGCATTAGGCTATCCTATACACTTCATTCATCTCATTGATCAGGTGTTGATGCACCAAATGGATCTTGCCAAAATCTGCAAAAAGCGATTCCACCAATTCCCACTCTTCATAGATCATTTCCAAAGCTTCGTCTTTGGTCATAGAAAAAGATTTTGCGATCTTTTTTGAAAGTTCTTCTATAGATTGATCCGATATCTCATACACAATTTGCATAAACAACTCCTGTCGATAAGTTTTGCTATTGTAAAAAAGCCTGGTTACATTTTCGTAACATCCCGGTAACCGTTCTGTAATCGTTTGACTATACGATATCACCATGCAAAAGATGTCAGAGAAAAGCACACAATGACCTATCGATCTATTTTTGTCTCCGATATTCACCTAGGGACACGGTTTTGTCAGGCAGAAAGATTTTTGGACTTTCTAAAAGAACATGAGTCTGAGAACCTCTATCTTGTCGGGGACATCATCGATGGTTGGGCAATGAAACGCAAGATCCGCTGGGCACAACCGCACTCCGATGTCATTCAAAAGATCCTCAGAAAAGCCAGAAAAGGTACCCAAGTCTACTATATCACCGGGAATCATGACGAATTTCTTCGGGATTTTCTTCCTATCGTGCTCGGAGACAGGCTGACCATTCTCAATGAAGCAGACTACATTGCACTTGACGGACAAAGACACTATATCACGCACGGAGATTTCTTCGATTCGGTAACCATGACCAAAAAATGGCTTGCCCTGCTGGGAGATATGGGATATGATCTTTTACTTCATCTCAACCAGATCTTGAACTTTATTCGTCAAAAATGCGGCATCCAGAGATATTGGTCTCTTTCCAAATATGTCAAAGACAACGTCAAAAAATCGGTCAGTTTTATCACAGATTTTGAAACAATACTTGCCAAACATGCAGAACATAAAGGGTATAATGGTGTGATCTGCGGACATATCCATAAAGCAGAAATGAAAATGATCGGCGAAATCGCTTATAAGAATTCAGGCGATTGGGTGGAGTCATGCACCGCGTTGGTCGAGACAATGGAAGGTGAATGGAAAATCATCGATTGGTTGGAGCGTGAAAGTTAGTTTGGCATTATCCGGCGGTGCGGCAAGAGGTGCTTTCCATCTAGGAGTACTGCAAGCTCTGGATGAAAAAGAATTTGCCATTCAAGCCATTTCGGCAAGCAGTATAGGAGCGGTCATTGGTACCAGCTATGCTGCCGGTGTATCTCCAAAAGAACAGCTTGACATCTTCAATTCCAAGGCATTCAAAAAGATTTTTGCATTCAAAGGGTTTACAAACGGCCTCTTTCATGTTAACCAACAGCGTGACATCCTTAAAAAGCTGATCCCGATTTCAGATATAGGACAAACTTCTATAAAACTCCATATCACAACCGTCGATCTTAGTGGGGGCAAGATTGTGCGCTTCGATCAGGGACCTGCGATCATGTTGTGTACTGCTTCAAGTGCCGTAGTTCCGCTTTTTGAACCAATCTCGTATGAGGGATATCAACTTGTTGACGGAGGAGTGATGGATAATCTTCCCGTCTCTCCGCTGCTGGAATATGGGCATCCCATCATCGGTGTGGATCTGCATCCCCTTCATCAGGAGAAAATTTCAGGAATGGCAAGATTGCTCAGACGGACACTTTTCCTAACTTGGCGGGCTTCCCTACAGGCTCATTTGCAAGCCTGTGATCTCCGTATCAGCCATCCGGCGATTTCAAGCTATAACCTGCTTAGTTTCAAACACTTCGATTCACTGTTTGAGCTTGGATATGAAGCTGCCCTTCAAAGGCTATCAAAGTTTCCCGCCAATCCTTGCGAAGATCAGTTTTGATGCAATATCCTGAAGCCTGTCAATGATCTTGAGATTCTTTCTGATATACTTGAGAATATTGATTTGTTCATCATCCACCTCATGATCTCCATGCATATTCTGCAATACATTCTTTTCGATCATCGAATAGATATCGTCTGTTTTGCTGAATTCCACATCGATCTTGCTATCAAGGTCTTTCAGTCTGTCTTTGTCATTTACTTCTTGAATCATCTCTATTGTGAAGGTCATTGCCTGGATTGTACAGCGATTGATGGCAAGAGACTCTTTAATAATAAGTTTAATCCCATCGTCTGATTTTGGGTTGCAGATCTTCATATTCTTCATATAGTTTTTTTCGTTCGTCGCGATACGTTGCAGTGCAGAAGTGATCTTCAAAAAAGCGACGAGTTCACGAAGGTCTTTGGCTTCCGGAGAGAAACGTACAAATGCCGATAGAATCAGGCTATCTATCTCTTCCACTCTTTCATCGATCGATTTTAGCGGGATGAGAGCCTGTTCAAAACTTTTTTCATCACATGCTTCCAGTGCCTGTAGGGCAATTTTTTGGGAAATGATCATATCATTCAAAACGCCTGCTGTCATTTCTCTTATTTCACCGATTCTAAATTCTGCGTTTAACATCTTTCGCTCCTTTTTCTTTTATCTTTTCTCTCTATCAATCTAAAATGATGCTTGCTCATCCAAATTATCCAAATCTTCCCGTTACATAATCTTCGGTCAATTTGTTCGATGGGTTAAGGAAAATGTTTTCTGTTACATCAAATTCGATCAACTCTCCAAGGTACATAAATGCCGTGTAGTCGCTCAAACGGCTTGCCTGCTGCATATTGTGTGTCACGATCGCAACAGAAACTTCCGATTTAAGCTCTGCGATCAACTCTTCAATTGCCCCGGTTGAGATGGGATCTAGTGCCGATGTCGGTTCATCAAAAAGAAGTACTTCGGGTTTGAGTGCCACTGCCCTTGCGATACAGAGTCTTTGCTGCTGCCCGCCGCTCATTCCCATCGCACTTTGATTGAGACGGTCTTTTGTCTCTTCCCAGATTGCTGCACCTTTCAGCGCTACTTCTACACGATCTTTCAATTCGGTTTTATTTTTGATACCTGATAGCTTCAGACCATACGCAACATTATCAAAAATGCTCATAGGGAAAGGTGTCGGCTTTTGAAAGATCATCCCTACACTTTGGCGCAATTCAATCAGCTCATTCTCTTTTTGAAGTTCCAAAATGTTTTGTACAGCTCCCGCATTATCATACAGATTGATTTCACCTTCGTACTTATTCCCCGGATATACGTCATGGATACGGTTCATACTGCGAAGCAGCGTTGATTTGCCGCAACCGCTTGGACCTATCAGTGCCGTGATCTTATTGCGTGCGATCGAAAGGTTTACCTTTTTTAGTGAAGGTGCTGTTGCACCTGGATAGGTAAAAGAAAAATCTTTTACCTCAATTGCCAAATTCATTTGTTCCATTTTTTTCCTTATTTACTTCTGGTTGCATAACGTCCGATAAGATTGATCAACAACACGATCACCGTCAAGACAAAGGATGCCGCCCATGCCAATTCTCTGCTTGCCTCATCCGGATAGGTTGCCAGATTATAGATACTGACCGTTAAAGACGGGAACTGTTCGTTCATGTTCATCGTAAAGAACTGGTTATTTGATGAGGTAAAAAGCAGCGGTGCCGTTTCACCGATGATACGCGCGAATGAGAGCAGTATCCCTGTAGTGATACCCACTTTTGCCGCTTTGAGTATAATTTGCAAAATGATCTTGTGTTTGCTTCCTCCAAGCGCAATACCCGCTTCTCTAAGTTCCTGCGGGACCAAGGAGAGCATATTGTCTGTCGTACTTACAATAATCGGGATCATCATGATCGCCAATGCTACACTTCCTGCCCATCCGTTATAAGTACCAAAAGGGGCCACCATAAAAGCATAGACAAAAACCCCAACCACGATAGAGGGGGCACTCATCATCACGTCACTAAGATTTCGAAGCACGGCTGCCAGTTTACTACCGTAACTATATTCCCTTAGATATATCCCAGCCATCATACCCAGAGGAACCGCAATAAGAGTTGCCACAAGTCCCATTGTAAACTGTCCCACCAGCAAATTTCTGATACCGCCGTTCACCATATCATGGGTAAAAGTGGTAATATGAATGCTTGATATCCCCTTATACCCCAGTGTGATAAGTATCCAAAAAAGAAATCCTATCCCGATCATTGCCGAGACGGTTGAGAGCAATAAAATGATCTTATTCAATACTAAGCGATTCATTATACACTCCTTCTAAGGAAGTAAAACTTCGCCAGTGCAATCACCGCAAAACTGACCACAAAGAGGAGCAATGCCAAATAGTACATACTTGAAAGCTGCAGATCCTGCGCTTCTGAAAAGTTATTCGCCAACAAGACCGGAATAGATATGGTCGGATCTGTCACACGATGGGCAACGCTCATCACTGAACCGATCAGGAACGCTACCGCCATTGTTTCACCAAGGGCTCGGCCCAATGCCAAAATGATCGAACCGATGATACCGGCTTTCGAATAAGGCATGACTACATCTTTGATCACATCAAAAGTCGTAGCGCCCATAGCATAAGCCGATTCTTTGAGTGCTCCCGGTGTGGTATTCATGGCATCTCTGGTGATGGCCGCCATAAACGGAATGATCATGATCGCCAGAACGATTCCTGCCGTCAAAAGCCCGACCCCGTTACCGCCAAAGAGCTCCTGGACGATCGGTGCAAAATAAAAGAGCCCCCACATCCCGTAAATAATACTCGGGATAGCAGCCAAAAGCTCAATAGCGATCGAAACGGGCTTAATAAGGTATCCATGTGCGATTTCGGTCAAAAAGATGGCGATTCCCATAGCTAAAGGCGTTGCGATCGCCATCGCGATCAAGGTACTCATCAGTGTTCCGATGATCGGAACCCATCCTCCAAATACACCTCCATACCCGTCTTCACCGGTTTCCCATGTATCGATCGTCAAAAATTTAAACCCAAACTCACGAATCGATTCGTTGGCATAATCAAAAAGAACTGCGAAAATGCCGACTAAAAGAAAAAAAGTGAGTGTTGCGGAGAAAAAAGAGAACTGCCTAAAAAGCTTTGCGTTCATGATTTAACCTTGCCTATAGAATTGAAAAGAATTGTATGGTACGATGATTACAATCTGGTAACAAAATGATAACATAAAATAAGACAATGGTGCCAAGGCACCATTGTAAAGGAGAAGAATCTATTTGATTTTTTTGTTTTCCCAGTATGTTCTGATCTGGTCTTTTGTAGAGCTTGGAAGCGGTACATATCCAAGATCTGCCGCTGCCTTGTCACCATTTGTGAACGCCCAGTCAAAGAATGCAGTTACTTTTTTATCCATTTCGGTCTTCTCTTGAGGAAGCAGTATAAATGTTGCCGCAACGATCGGGTAAGAAGTCGCACCGGCTGGGTCGCCGATCACTGCATAAAAATCATTTTCAGGAGTCCAAGTTGCGTATTTTGCTGCATCCTGGAACGATTCCACTGTAGGAGTGATAAATTTACCCTCTTTATTCTCTACTTGAGCCGCTGGTAATCCAAGTTGGATTTTATATGAATACTCAACATATCCGATAGAGTTTTTGATCTGCTGGATGTTGGCCGAAACACCGGAATTTGATTTACCGGCCACCAATTTAGTCGCCTTCCATGTTGGCTGCTTGCTTACGCTAAAAGATGGGTCGATTTTGTTAAGGAAATAAGTAAAGTTGTAGGTTGTACCTGATTCATCCGCTCTTACTGCAACAGTGATAGGCTCATGCGGCAATTTAAGACCCTGGTTCTCTTTTGCGATAACCTCATCATCCCAGAATGACGCTTTTCCCGAGAAGATCGCTGCAATCGCAGCACGGCTGAGTTTCAACTCACCGTCTTTTACACCGTCGATATTATAAGCCAATATGATTGAACCGATCGCACTTGGGAACATGTAAAGTTTTGCTTTTTTAAGAATTTCTGATTTGAGCGGACTGTCAGAACCACCAAAATCCACCATTCTTTTTGATACAGAAGCAATACCGTCGCCAGACCCTGTCGGCGTATAGTTAACCTGGTTTTTTGTTACATTGTAATACTCGGTTGTCCACGCTTGATAAACCGGTGCAGGGAATGATGCTCCTCTACCTTTGATATCATCCGCATGTACTGCTGTAAGTGCCAGCGATGCTCCCAAAGCGGCTGTAAATGCTTTTTTGAATGTCATCTGTTTTTTTCCTTAAAAAAAGTAGGTTGTCCCTTTGGGATTTCGCGAAGTATAAAATAAATTGATAACATTTTGGTAACAAATATTAGGGTGAGAAAAGAAAAAGTTGAACAAAAAAATTTACATCAACTTGTATCCGATTCCCCATACAGGAGCAAAATAGTTTTTTTGACCGGACGGGTCGATCTTTTTTTTGAGACGGTTGATTGCTACATTGATCGTTTTATCATGAAATTTTTCGTTTTCGCTACCCCATACTTCATCTCTTAAATAATCTCTATCCAGGGGCTGTTTTGGATTTTTAACAAAAGTCTGAAGCAGTTTAAATTCCAGATTGGTCAAATCAATCGATTTCCCATCAACATACAGCTGATGTTTTTGCATATCAAGCGCAAGGTCTTTATAGCGCAGCATCGTATCAGAACGTACTCCACTTCGTCTTAGCAGAGCTTCGACCCTCAGCAATAGTTCTTTGTTGCTGAAAGGCTTGGTCATATAGTCATCACCACCCCGTCTAAAGCCTTCTTCAAGTTCACTTTCTTCATCTTTGGCAGTCAGGAAAATGACCGGGATTTCAAAACCTTTTTTTCGAAGATGAGAGACAAATTCACTTCCTTCCATTCCCGGAAGGTTACGATCCACTATCATCAAATCAGGAGTCTCTTCCTCCAAAAACTGTTCCACATTCTCACTAGAAAGGAAACCTGTTACCTGATACCCTTCTTTGGCGAGATGATACTCCAACAACTCCAAAATATCCTCTTCATCCTCTATCACTACGATTTCGATTTGACTTTTTTCCATGCTTCGAATATTATTATATTTTGGTTACATTTTGATAACAGAATGGTTTACACTCCGATACCTTTTAAGATAAAGAAAATCAACGCCGATACGATAGCAGCTGCAGGGACCGTGATCACCCATGCAGCAATGACCTTCTTGACCATTCCGCGTTTGACATAATTGTCACGCAAGTCATTTTTAATCTTTTTGACTTTTTTCTTGTGAGCTTTAATCTCTTCGAGCAGTTCGGCACGGTCTTTATAATCATCAGGCGTCAAACTGGCCAACTTCTCTTTCAGCGTATGGTGTTTTTCAACCTCCACAAAAAGTACTTTTTGTTTCTCTTTCATATTCTGACTGTCAAGCCATTCTCTCAAGAACCCTACACCAAATACGGCCCCAACAGCAATATGTGTTGAAGAAACCGGTAATCCAAGCTGAGAAGCCAATACAACCGTGATCGCCGCAGCCATCATGATCGAAAAGGCCCGCATCTGGTCAAGTTCAGTGATCTCGCTTCCCACTGTTCTGATGAGTCTTGGGCCAAACAATGCCAAACCTACAGAGATACCTACCCCTCCAACAACCATGACCCATAACGGGATAGCCGCTTTTAAAGAAACCACCATATGGGTCATCGCATCGTTGATCGCCGCAAGCGGGCCAACGGCGTTTGCCACGTCATTTGCACCATGCGCAAAACTAAGCAATGCTGCTGCAAAGATAAGAGGGATCGTAAAAAGAAGGTTAATATCACTTCTTGCATCTCTCATCATAGCGACTTTATTGACAATCCTAGGTTTCACAACTAGATACGTAACCGCTGCTGCAATCGATCCAAAGATGATCGCAACCATAAAGCTCGGTTTGTCGCTTTGCGGGAGGAAACTCAGTGTCTCTACAACACTTTTCCATACCTGTTTCAACCCTTTCAGTGTCAAATAAGTAATAAAAGCCATGACCATCAAAGAGACCAAGATTGGGATCACCTTTTTAGCAGCGGAAAGCTTGTCTTCCTGGTAAAGTATCTTTGACTTGATGATATAAAGGAATCCGGCTGCAATGATCCCGCCAAGAACCGGTGAGATTACCCATGACGCCACGATCTGTCCCATGGTACTCCAAGATACGATCGACAGTCCACCTGCAGCGATACCCGCACCAACAACCCCACCGATGATCGAATGAGTCGTTGAAACAGGGGCTTTGAGCCAGGTAGCAAGGTTCAGCCAAAGCGCTGCTGCCAAAAGTGCCGCACTCATCGCATAGACAAAAAGTCTTGAGTCATCACCAAATGCACCAGGGTCAATGATCCCATCCTTGATCGTTCCTACAACATCCCCTCCGGCTATCAAAGCTCCGGCTGCTTCAAAAATCGATGCGATCAGGATCGCCCCTCCGATCGTCAAAGCACCGGCTCCCACCGCAGGACCAACGTTGTTAGCCACATCATTTGCTCCGATATTCATCGCCATATAGGCCCCGAATACCGATGCCATTACCAAGAATCCGCCATGGGTCATACCACCCATTGTACTATTGACATAAAAAGCCACAAGAATGGCAAAACCCGCCCCTAAAGCGACTTTCATCAGTTGACCCATTTTATTTCCTTCTTTGAAAAATTATCTAAATAAGAGTATACCATCTATTTTGTATAAAGCATGAGAGACGGGGACAGATCGTACGATCTGCCCCTATGAAGTTACACGATATGATCTAGATTGTCAATCAAGCTTACCAATTGATCTATACAATCATCATCAACGTCTAAATTAGAAAAACCACTGTGTTGTTACTCTGGTTGATGTTACATCTTTATTGCCGATTTCTTCGCCATAAGAATCTTTTTGGTATACCAAACCTACTTTTGTCGTATTTCCGCGTAGATACCAGTTGATTCCGGCAACTTTAGATGTCAAGTCATATCCTGATGCATCTTCCCATCTATCCCACTTCTCATATCTTACAAACGGTGCGATATAAGAGAGTTCAGGAATAACATACTCACCTGTTGCATACCATCCAGAAGATGTTCCAGTCTCATCAGAAGCCCACTTTCTTACAACACCGTCAAAATCAAAATATTCTGCTTGAACAAATGCATTTTTATAATGCGCAGAAAGCTCATAGTTGATCAATGTATGGTCTGTTGAATCGCCTGTGGAATATTCAATATTAGGTGCCTTCCAATAACCGACCCCAAGCGCAAAGTGTTTGCCTTCTCCAAAATACGTTTCCGTACGGTCTGTCTCTTCCCAGCCGTCAAATGGTGAGAGGATCAATTTCCCGCCATAGAAGAAATTTGCATCTTTAATTGAACCATTTAAAGATGTACCAATAGCATCTTTGGAATGATCTGATGCCGTTGCATCTCCAAATGCCAACTGATAGTGTACTTTTTTATTCCAATCTCCGTACATTTGTGCATTTGCTGCACGGCGGTTTTCAGAAATGAACTGTGCAGCTTCATCGGCAACATAAGGCCTGTCATAACATATCGTATGTGCTGATTTGACGGTCTCTGTACGAGAAACATCGATCTTGGCACGATATAGTTTGAAGTTGACTAACGAATCATCAAAAGGTTTGTCGATTTTAACATATGCATCACCAACGTTAAACCCTTCTTCCCCTTTATCCTCATAATTTGCTTTATCGTTTCTTACGTCCATAACAAACGAAGTGTTTTTTGTGAAACCTGCTGCGATCTCAAATCTAACCCTTCTCATAAATGCATCTTGTAATGTTTGATCGGCCTTTGTCGGATCTACATAATCTGTCTGCCTATTATCAAATGTTCCTTGCAACCTTATACCGGCTTTCAACCACATATCTGGGTCATCTTGTGCTTTAAACTTCATATTGATGTCTGTTTCTTTACCCAACAAAAATTCTGGAGAATCTGGATTTACAATAGTAATATCATTTTTCTCACTTTCTTTTGCAACAGTAATCTTTTCTACTTTTTGGTCAGATTTTGCCTGTTTTGATTCCAACATCTCGATCTTTTTGGCCATTGCAGCCATTTGCGCCTTTAATTCAGCAAGTTCAGAACTAGAACTTGCATTGGCTACGCCTGCCATACCGATTACGGCAGCAGCTGAAAGTACAACTTTTTTCATTGTTTCCATCCCTTTATGTTTTATTTTCGAGTCATAGACTAAAATGGTAACAAATTGGTAACATTTCACATATTATAATGTTTTTAACATATTATAGTCTATAGATATTTTAAATTTTTAAGGATATTTTTTAGAAAAATTTCCTACTCTTCTCCCTCGACACACTTAATTTTAATCAATTTTTCTTATTTTTTAACTAAAAATATTAAATATTTTTAAAGTTATTTTCATCAAAAAGTACAAAAAATCACTCTTTTTCCATTATTTTGACTTGACCTGCGACCACTAAATTACCCTATTATGCATCAAAATTACTGATAAAACCCTCCTAAATATCTAACGAAAAGTGTTTCAATTCCCTTCAAACCGGTTCGTTTTTTTGAGGATTTTGAAGGATTTTTTTGGTTTGAAAAGCCGATAGAAATTGACTTTTTATAGCTCTTGAAGATAATCCATAATGAAGCATTTCAACTCCGATAAGCCAGATAGATATGCTCAAAGATGCACATACGATATGGTATCGGCAAGCAATTATAGTGCAGCGGTTTAATCTTAGCGAGTATCGTAGAGAACACTCAGAGGATATAGAGCTATAAGAGAGGAAAGCTCATCGCCAAAAAGGATTTCACTGATAAAAACGGCCTGCGTGAAGAAGTTCAGGTCAAAAAAGACGATGGGTTTGATATATTTAGAAATGCTGCACTGAGCGTGCATGTTGAAGCACATAATGCAATTTTAAAGTCGAGGTGTCAGGAGGAAGCTGTATATCAAGTGCGATGCTACCTAAACAGAGCATTTAAGGCAATGGGAGGAATGCATAATGAAAATGCTGGTGTACCAGATAAAATGCGGGCCAATAGCGCATGAGCCATCTTAAGATACCTCAACGCTCGAAAGTAAACATATTGCAATGGGTACCAAGCAATTGCTGTGATCGGCAGTGACAAAAATGATGTGATTACAGTAAACCATTAAACAGCACATACACTGATTCTATATCAGACATATACACCCCATAAAAATGATGGAGTGTGGCACATTTTAAAATTTATACGAGGCACTGAAACTGAATGTTCTACCTGTCTTATATCTATTTGTTGCATGTTCTTCATCCTGCTGATACCAAACGGTTTCGCCATCAAGCAAATTGCCGAACTTCATCTTAAGATTAAAGCCATTGTCAAAATTTTCAATCCATACAATGTCAAAAATGGCAGCAGGATTCTCCATATAGTCAGGGTATACTACTTCTCCTCCATCTTCCTTCATTCCCAATTTTCGAATTCTTTCACCCATTTTGTTGTATGCCAGTGTTAGACTTCTTTCACTTGTTTCATAGGATAGACCAAGGTTGACAACCATCTGGGAGAGACCTTGCAGCTGTCTATGGTTTGATGTTAAGAACTCTTCTTGTGCCTGCCCTATGGTTACATCAGAATCTGAATAGGTAAAGTTTCCTGACAGGTAAAAATCATTCATCCATTCACTGATGAAATCAAGTCTTTTCCTCCCATCAAGCTCAACTCCATACATCGTAGCGCTTTGGGAGTTCATAAATGAGTATATCGGCAATGACGAGGAAGGCACCATGGTATCTTCAATCGGCTGATCAAGCTTTTTATAAAACAACCCGACTTTGATATTTTCTGTTGACGAGAAATAATGACTGTATTTAATATCGTAGCTCTCTATCATCGTATGATTCAAATCCGGGTTCCCTTTTACGTCAGCAATTTCGTAAGGATGCGAATAAGTACCGCTTGATGCTTCACGCAGATCCGGCAGAATATACGTTTTTGCGTATGCCACATCTATCGTATTATTCTCATCAAATGTGTATTTTAAAGATGCACTTGGAAACAATTCATTTTCCAGCTCAAGAACACGATCATATTTCTGATAGGTATTATTTTTGCTTGGGTCATACTCTTCACCGGGATGTTCCCTGCGTGAATATAAATAATAAGAAGTTGTTGTTTGCTCAACATTGACTTCTCGCAATCCCAATAAAACCTCCAAATACTCAATTGGTTTTAAAAAAATACTTTGATACCAGTCTGACTCATCGACATTTGCGTCAAAATAATTTTTGGCCTGCGTATTATTTTCCAATGTAAAGCGTCGATCATCATACCAAATATCCGGGCGAATATACTCATCATAGATAGTATCAATCGGATCAGTGAACTCTGTTTCATCTCCATTGATTTTGATAGCATATGAGTCAAACTGTGATTTTCTCTTTTTGATACTTCCAGCATAACCGATATCAAGGTAATCCTCTTCGCTAAAAATGTCTATAAAAAGTTTATTTTTAAGATAGAAAGCATCTACATCATCATTTGAAGCCAGCCTTTTGGCAAACTGGTTTGATGTCTTCTGCAGATACCCCGGTGCTCCGCTCTCCAAGCCGTCATCATCAACATAGATGTATCTAAAGTTATTGGGTTGGCTCAATTCTGCAGTTGCCTTTTCATATCCAAAACCAAACTCACTTTTTGTATCAAAAATCTCATACTTAAGATCCCCATTGATCTGGTCTGCCAGCAAGGTCCTCTCTTCCCATTCCAAATCATGATAACTAAAGATTTCATTGGGATTTGAACCAAATTCTCCTACGGATAACTTTGTCCCCTTTAGTCCGTTATGTGTATAAAGTTTGGTATATTTGACATTGAAAACATCTGCAAAACTATACCCGATATTAAATATACCTGCCTGCGAATAGTCTGAGAGAGATCTTAATGCAAACCCTGTACTGCTTGGGTTGTCATACATGGTGTCATTTTCTTGATCATATTCATATTTTGCAATCGTTTCTTCGCGATACTGATGTTCTTGGGAATATTCATAGTTCCCAAAAACAGTAATCTTATTCTCATCATCGATATCATAATGTTTAGAGAGTTCTACCCCGACATTACCGCCAAGAGGAAGCGGATTATATTCAATGTTATATTTTCTGTCGCCTACATAGTTCTGTATAAACTCGGAGAGTTCTTCTTTCAAATAATATCTTGTCGAAAAAGAAGTAGGGCTTTCGCCGACAACAACATGCGTTTGATCCAATATGCTTTGATCAATGTCCCTATACCCGTCATCAAAACCGGTCCAATCCGTGCTGCTTCCTTGATAGTCTACTACATTTTTTCCCGTATTGCTGTTACCTTTTAACCCCAAGGTGACTTTGACATAATCATCGTTTGCATTGTCTTTTGTCCTGATATCTACATACCCCCCGCCAAAACTTGCCGGTATGTCTGCCGTACCGCTCTTTTGGACTTTCATTGAACCGATAACCCCGGAAGGAAAGATATCCAAAGGTACTGCCCTTTTGGTCGGGTCAGGAGAAGGCAGCGGCATCGAGTTCATCTCGACATTTGAATATCTATCTCCAAGTCCTCGGACATAAATGCTTTTTCCTCCGACCAATGTGACACCCGTCACCCTTTTGAGCGCACCTGCAGCATCGCTATCGCCTTTTTTGGACATCTCTTCTGAACCGAGTATATTGGTGACTGCACTGCTTTTTTTCTCCTCTTGCATCACATCGGCAATACTTCCTTCGACTTTTGGAGCGAGCACAACAAACTCTTCAAGTTCCATACTGGCCGGGGTCAACTTAACCGTTTTTGATGTTTTGCCGTCTTTTTTGACTACTACTCCCCCTATCGTTGCCGCACTGTATGCCGAGTGCACAACTGAGATACTTAATGATTTTCCGGATGGTACGGTTGCGGTAAAATATCCATTTTCATCGGTCCTGATATCGACATCCGTACCTCGCACAAATACCCTTGCCCCACCGATGGGCATATTGCCCTCTGAAGACATTACCCTGCCGCTTAATATTCCGGTACCTGTCGCTTTTTCCTCTTCCCTGTCTTTAATGGCGGAAACAGCTACAGGCGTATCGATATCAATACTGTCGCCATTTCTTTTGGAAAGAGTCGCGATCACTTCTGTATTCCTGTTTTCTTTGATCAAAACCGGTTTTTTAAAATATCCCAAATTTTCACCTGAGGGATTTTTGCCAAAAATTTCCAGCTGATGCTTTCCCTGCGGAAGCGTTACCTTTACTGCACCGTCAGCATCTGTTTCATAAACATTTTTGCCATCGATCTTCACTTCGTTGGAAATGAGCGGTTTACCGTCGTTAAACAGCAATACTGAAAGCGTACCCTCTTTCGATTCACTGGCAAAAATAATGATTGGCAACATCATTGCAAGCAAAAAACATCTTAACTTTTTCATCTAGATACACTCCAGGCTATTACTTTTACATTTCTCTATATTTTTACGTATCACCGTTGCTTTGGAGAAAAGTTCATCATCTTGGATCTTCTTTAAATGTGCTTCTGCACTATCATAATCTTTAACCATATAATAAGAATAAGCCAATGCATAACGCATATTGTCATCATTGAGCAATCCGTAACGATCCAATGCATCCCTAAGGCCAATAATCATCTCAAACTCACCCCTGCTTACGTAGATGGCTACTTTTTGTTTCGTTTTCTCGATCTTATCCGTCATTTTTGAATTCAGATAAAGAGCATGTGCAAGCAAACCGTTCCTTCTGTACATTTCAGCAGCTTCTTTTGTATATTTTGAATCGTAATAGGATCCTTTTTCAAATAAATCTGCAGTCGTATATGGCATATCATTTTGATTGTAATAGTGTCCCAATAGGATATACACTTTCGCTGATGACGGGAATTTCAGCTTTGCTTCTTCCAGGATTTTAATCGCCTCGTTGAACTCTCCGCCACTCATAAGCATTTGTGCCAAAATAATGTATTCCTCAGCTTTTGCAGGAACTTTTTTTATATATGCTTTTGCTGCCTCGATTGCTGCCTGATACAGCTTTAACTCTGCAAAATAATAAAACTTTTGTTTCAACAAAGTGATGTCATTTGGGAAAAGCAGCGTACCGCGGTTCAAAGCTTCTATCGCCGGCCCTTTTTGATCCGCTTTCCAGTAACATTCTGCCCTAAGCGTAAAGAGTGAAGCATTTTCACGCCCTTTATCCCCCGCGTCATCAAGCGCTTGCACGGCATTGATATATTGACCGGCTTTATAATAGGCTTGGGACAAGTAAATATAGATCTCTTCAATTTGGTCTTTTCTTAGTTTTTCTGGATCAAAAACAGGCTTTTTAATACTTGGCTCATCTACTTTTTTTTCATTTGAAAAGACTGAAAAGAGAACCTCTTTTTTAGGTTTGTCTTCAACCGGAGGAGTATATACTTTCTTTTGAAGAGCCCTAATCGTTTCTAGAAACTCATGAATGGATTCTTGATATTTCTCCTCCTTAAGGAAGATCAAACCTCTCATTGAATAATACTTGTCCCACTCTATATCCATATGAGAATCTTTAGCCTCCTGAAGCTCTTCAAGTGCTTTATCATATTTGCCGTCATAGTACATAATGGTTGCTATTTCCATATGGTTGATCGTTTGTTCTGCGGGTTCTTTCGCCTCAAGTGAATAGATTAAAAAGGGAACAAGCGATAACATTGATAGTTTTTTTAACATCTTTTCACCTTAATTGAAATCGAAGCGAACTTTCTGTTTCGCCCATACTTTGACCGGATTGCCTTTATATTTAGCCGGAGCAAAACGCCAGCTTCTGACCCCTCTCAGCGCGGCCTGGTCAAATACGCCTGCGGGACTTGAAGCGATCACTTTTGCTATCTCTACACTTCCATCCTTCCCGATCAGAAGATTTACGATCACATATCCCTTGATACGTTTTTTTGCCGCATCAGCCGGATAATCCAACGGACCCCTGGATACAACCCTCGGCTTTGTATCTACAGTTCCTTCACTCATGGCTGCATCTGACGCCGCATCACCTAAAATATTCTTACCATCACCCATGATATCCGAGGAGGCAAATTCCGGAATATTCATTTCAATGCCTCCCAGCATTGCGCCAAGATCCGGCAGCGGTGCTTTTGGCTGTGCTTTTGGCTGCGGTTTTGGTTTTGGTTTTGGCTTCTCTACTTTTTGAGCCTGCTTTGCGACCTTTACATAACGCATAGGTTCTTTTACTTTTTTCTCTTTTTTCTCAACTTTTGCATTAAAAGAAACAACCAGCACCATCATGAGCGCCAATCCGGCCAACATTGTCAAGAGTGCATAGCTTTTTGCCCTCTGCTTTACAAACTGTTCACGATTCATGATAGGGTTATCCCATCTCTTTAGAAGTAGAAACTGCTACATCTTTTGCACCTGACATACGACATTCGTCTACAACATTAATAAGCGTTTCAACAGGAATGGTCTCATCAGTGATCACCAACACGGATTTATCCGCTGATGTACGGAGTAAATCCCTGATTTTACTCTGGATCGCCCATAACTGTACCGGTTGATTGTCTATATATACCTGGCTCGCATTGTCAATGTAAACACGTATTACTTTTGTGTCAGCCTTGCTCGCACTTGCTGCAGAGGGACGGTTGATGTCGAGTTTCATGTCTTTTACAAATGTAGTTGTAACCATAAAAAAGATCAATAGGATAAATACCATATCAATCAGAGGGGATACGTCAACATTGTCCACTTCTTGTTTTTTCGGTCTTATTCTCATTGCGCATCCTTCGTAGCTATAATATCTGTGATTTGTTCAAATTCAAGTTCAAAACGCTCTGCTTTACGATCAAATACGCGCCCGATGATAAGTCCTGGTACGGCTACAACCAGCCCCAGTTCTGTAGTAAAGAGCGCTTTTGAAATACCTCCGGATATACTTGTACCCTGAGAGAACATCGAACTATTTTGAAGTGCATCAAACGTCTCTATCATCCCGACAACCGTTCCAAGAAGTCCGACCAATGGCGCAAGAATGACTATCGTTTTGGTTAAAATTCTATAGGTATTTACTTCCGAATAGTAGGGAAGCAAAACACCCTCTATATGTTTTCGCACATTTGCACCGATAGCCTTCGCCTCTTTAGCTGCCCCTAATGCATCGGCAACCGCATAATCGAGTACACCTCGCATAGACTGTTCTTCGCCTCTGGATAAATGCTTGCCTATCAAACGGCGGACACTTCCTTTTGTTCCTCTCTGCAGCAACAAATATCGATATCCAAGCCCATACCAAAGGAGCAGATTTAGTACAAAAAGTACCCACATTACTGACCCCCCTGCATTCATAAGCTCAACAAATCTACCGACAAATTCAAGTGGAGAGAGCATATTAATCCCTATACTTCTCATAAAGATTTACGATATGCAAGGCATTTTGCTCCATCGAATCTTTGATATTCTGTGCCCATCCTGACAGAAGGTTTCCAAGCAGCAACAGCGGGATCGCTACGATCAAGCCCTGCATGGTCGTAACCAACGCCGCAGAAATTCCTCCCGAAAGAAGTTTTGGATCACCCGTACCAAACTCCGTAATAATGTCAAATGTTTCGATCATACCGGTTACCGTACCAAGCAGGCCCAACAACGGCGCAACGGCTGCAATGACTAACACAAAACTTCCAAATTTGTCAATTTGACTGCTTTCATTAAGGATATTTTCCATAATGACATCTTCGATATGTTCCCTGTCTTTATCGATATTTCTCAGCGCCGATTTGATCACCCTTGCGGTTGAACCTTCATACTTTTTAATTGCCTCAAGCGCTTCATGTTTTTTCCCGCTTTGAACCTTTTCAACCACAATTGTTGCAATTTCATTGACATTGGAGCTCGCTTGGATGAGATTGATCGTCCTCAATCCCAAAAGCACCAACCCGAAAATACCAAGCCCAAAAGTGATGTACCCTATAATCCCCCCGTCTTCCAGTGTATCTTCTATGGTTTTTTCTTTTACATAATCCACTTCTTTATCAAGGTTTTCATACACAAAGATATCAATGGTATCACTCTTCTCCTTGGCAAACATTGCTTTTGCATCATCAGACGATCCTACCGCATTCCATAACTTGTAAGCACCCTCTCCTGCCGGTGCCAGTGCGCCCGCAGCCTCTTTTGCGATACCATAGGCAGCAATATTCCCGACCTTTACGATATCGCCTTTAACTTTTTTGCCATCAGGCAGGTAAAACTCGCCCTTTTCATTTCTTAATGAAGAAAGCTCACCATAAAGCTTCTGCGAAGCAGCAAACGCTTGCTGAATCTTTTGCAGATCTGTCGTTTGATTACCCTCGGCGAGCATGATGCCATAAGGCTCAAGGGTCAAACGTGCCTGATTTACAATATTGCCGGTTAGCCCGCCGTTTTCTTCTTTTTCAGCTAATTCTTTATTAAGTTTTTCAAGCTTTTCGCCACTAATTTTTGCCGCCTCAGATACTGCCAACAGCTTCTTTTGGAGTTCTTCTATCTTTCCCCTTGATGCATTCAGGTCAATTTCTTGCTGTGCCTTGTCGGATATCAGCCTCTTTTCCAACTCTGCCTTTTGTGCTTTCAAATAGGCATACTCTTTTTGGTATGCTCTTTCAAGTTCATCTGAATGTACGGCAGTCGATGCCATCAGCAATGTTGCTATCATATAAAATAATTTGGTCATAGATGATGCTTTCATCAGTTAGCTCCCCTAAGTAATAGTGCATTTGGCAGTGTAAAATATCCGGTACGGATCTGTTTTTGCAAAGAATCAAAAAAATCGACAATCTGTGTACGTTCCGTGTCATCTTTGACAACAATGTAGCTATACTGCTTGCCGTTTTGTTTGATATAACCTACTTTATCATCGGGAGTTGCAAAGAACATCATTACAGAACCGATTTTTGCAATCGTCGCCATAGTAGATTTTCCATCAAGTATAATCTCTTGTTTGAATTGACCTATCTCTTTGGTCAGGCGTAATGTATCATCATAGCTTGCCCATGTAAGTGCTAATGCCTTTTCTTGGGTTATATTGCCGCTTTTAAGATCACTTTTGATTTGATGGAGAGCCGATACTCTTTCATCTATTTTAAACGGTATGCCTGCTTTGATGACATTTTCGAGTGCATCCAGGGCATTAAAAACCATCGGCTTAATATCCAAGGTTGAGCCCCCCATCGTCTCAATCTTTTTCTGTACTTTTTCGATATTTTGATTTGTAAGTTTTAAAGAAGTTTCTTGGCGATTTATCTGTGCTTCATTGTCTGAAATCTGCAACGAATTTGACTTCATTTGTGACTTGTATGCATCTTTATTTTCATCGATCTGGGTATAGAGCTTCTCTACTTCCGATCTTAATTGCATAATTGATTGAACCATCTGATCTTCAGCCATGGCAGAAGTACCCGTGAATCTTGCACCGGTAGAAGTACCTTCAAGCACAACGTTCTCAAATGAAGTGTTGGCAGCATCTACTGTATCTGAAGTCTTATCAGCACTCAAAGAGTAGATCGCACCGTATACATCATCTTGGTTGTCTGTCACTGTACCGTTCATGAAATGTCCGCCGATACCGTCTTGTTTAAAGTAGATCCCGCCCTCTTTGGCAGATGCGTTCTGTACGATATTGAACCCGTCAAACGTCGCATGTGTCGTCCCTGACATCTCGATCGCAGCGTTACCTGAAATTTGGGTAATGTTAAGGTCTCTTACTGTTCCCGCATAACCGTCATCGATATCGAAATGGTCATCCGTACATCCTGTAATACTGATATGTGAAAGATTCACCGTACCGCCCCAGATCTCGATACCGTCGTCATCTGAACTCTCAACTGTCACATTCTCTACAACTGTTCCTGAACCGACACCTACCATTGAAAGTCCGTTGATCTCTTTATCGACCTCCATCGTGATACCCGAATTTAGAATCTTCACATGTCTAAGGATCCCTGAACTATCTTCCATATTGGTATCATCTGCTGTAAAGTCTGCGTTGACCTCGTATGGCTTCACTTGAGCGTTACCCGCATGTCCGATAATTGTCAAAAGCACCGCTCTCTACCACTACCAACCCGTCGATCAACCATATCTTGTCTTTTGTCAATGTCATCTCGCCTGTGATAGAAGATGGCAATGCCTCCTGTGGCAGTGAAGACTCTTGAAGCGTAACAGCCGCTGTCGCATGATTGAAACTGAAGTTTGTATAATCATCTTCTGTGATACTGTTTTCGTTATGAATGGTTGAACCATCTTTAACTACCAAGAAAGTTGTAGGTTGGCCTGCAAGACCTTCATAAACTTTATCGGATACATCATAGTAAAGCATGAATGCTGTACCCTCTGCTATTGTCTTTTTTTGTGTGTAGTAGAAATCTACATCATAACATTGACCCGCCATGATAGATGCGCCACTCTCTCCTGTAGCGCCTGCTTTAAGTGTCGGGAAACAGAGTTCTCCGTTATTGTATGTCGGTAAACCGCTGAACTGATCATCAACACGTGTAAGATCAGCTGCCTGAATATGACCGGCCTGATGTGTATAAACCTTATTAATGGCCGGCATTACCAAGGCATATTGAGTCTTGTCATTATTATCATAGGCAACGTAAAAACTTGTATTTGTATAATCCGTAGCAAAAAGAGAACCACTCAATACCGATGCGGTCACTACCGACTTTGTTAAAAATTTTGATTTAAAAAACATTTTTAATCCTTCCTTCATTTAATTAATCTTCACATTGACCCGTAATTGGGTTAACCACTTGACATCCGCTCTGCTCTTGATCAACGACAACCGTTCTTGTTGCTGAACCTGTGTTGCCTGCATTATCTGTTGCAGACCAAACCACACTGTAAGTATCAGCTACTGCTGTATTGACATTATTTTCTGACATTGCCGGTGTTAATGCGCCATCTACATTATCCGTCGCAGTTGCGCCGGCATCTTCATAAGTACTGTTTCCTTCAACATGGACCGTTGCATCACCGTTTAAGGTAACAAGAGGGGCTTGCGTATCATCACCGATCTCGGCTTCACATTGTCCGGTAATAGGATTCACGCTTGGACATTCGATCACATTGACCGTTCTGGTTTTTGTTGCA
>JACXUM010000002.1 GCA_014763895.1 Campylobacterales bacterium | reverse complement strand
CTCATTTTACTCTCCGTTTCTTTCTTCTGAAAGGGTATCGTAAATGAAAATTGCGAACTTTATTTTACACTATCCTCGAAGCTACAAGACGTTCATCCTGAACCATACTCTTTAAAACCGATTTTTGAAACAACATACACCGCTCTGCTTTTGGATTTGGATTATTGTAACCAAAAGAGAGTCATACTTTAGATATGCTACACTGTCACTATCAAATAAATTCACAAAAGCAGCCGAATGTACCAAAAAGAATTTGACCAGAAACTCAAAACTTCACTGCCAAAAGCCGTACTCTTTTACGGTGAAAACGACTATGCTATCGACCGTTATCTGGACTTTTACATCCAAAAGCTCGATGCAAGAGAGAGTATGCTTACGCTCTATTTTGACGAGTGGGATTTTGGACAGGCAAAGGCATTTCTCTCCCAGACCTCTCTCTTTGGGGGGACCAATCTGGTCATTGTCAGGCATGACAAGAAGATCCCCAAAAAAGAGCTGGACAACCTTGTGGAACTTGCAAACAAAAACAGTGACAACTATTTCCTCTATGCCTTCAGCGGCCCGGATAAAGACGCCAAAACGCTGCAAAGCTCTTTTAGCGACAAAACCGGCGGTGTATGGGTACGCCTTTTCGCCCCGAACCTGCGCGAAGGTATGGCTGTACTGGAACAAAAGGCACGCAAGCTGGGTATGGATATCGACGCCTATGCCCTGCAGCATCTCATGGCACTGCTTCACAACAACCTTGCGCTCTGTTCCAATGAACTGGAAAAACTTGCCATTTTGGGCACCAAAGTGACCAGCAAGGATATCGACAGGCTGGTCTATTCCACCGCGCCGTTGGCAGTCGAACAGCTGCTCATCGATCTCTTCAACAGAAAACCGATCACCGATACGATCAGCAAACTGCTTGAACTGGGGGAAGACGAGTTCTCCATCCTGCGTGCGACACAGTACTTTGTCAACCAGGTCTTTTTGTTCCATGCCTATATCAAACTGCATGGTACTGTCGATTCGGCCGAAATACTTGGCTATCGCCTTCCAAAACCCATCGAAGAACAAAAAGCCCAATTGGCACTGCGCGTCAAATCTGCCGTCTTGCTAAAGATCTTTGAACATCTGCTCGAAAGCGAGATTGCGATGAAAAAAGCATCCGCTTCACAAAAAGAGGGGCTGCTTTACGGCATGCTGATCAAGCTGCAGGGATATTTATAAAATTTGGCTAAAATACGCCCATGAAACGGTTCTGGGCAAAAAAACTTATCATTGTATGGTTATTGATCGGATCTGTCCTGGGGACATTCCATCACCATGAAGACCATGAGCCCCATCATGAATGCCAGCTTTGCGTGCTCCAGGCAGACTTTGGCAGTGCCGATATACCCGATACTTTCAGCCTTCCACAAATAGATACCCTCTATCCGCTCATTGCCGATTTTTCAGTGCAGTCAATACCTGCTTTGATCATCCGTTTTCATTTTTCAAGAGCCCCTCCCCGCTTTTCCTAAATAACCTATTTCAAAACAAAAAAACCAATATCATTTATTTTAGGAGAATCATCTTATGATCAAAAAAATCGTAGGGTTGTCCTTCGCTGCTTCTGCAACTTTGTTTGCACAAAGCGACCTGGAACAGCTCAAAACGCAATTGGCACAACAACAGCGCATCATTGCCGCGCTTCAACAGCGATTGGAGGAGCTTGAAACAAAGCAGAGTTCTGCATCTGCGGCAGCAACCGCAAATGTGCAAGCACCGTCATCTACCTTTGACCAGAAATCATTCCTTCCGGACATTGCACTGATCCTCAACGGTTCGGCAGTAGGAAGAAATGTCAATAACAGCACCTATGAGAGCTATTTTATCCCGGGATTTGGCGAATTCGATCCCCAGGAAGAGAGCGAGATCCCTTACAACAAAAACCGCGGATTCAACTTCAACTATGCTGAGATAGCTATGCATTCGACCGTCGGGCCATATTTTGATGCGGATGCAGTGTTCCATCTGCATCCGGATGAATTCGAGATCGAAGAGGCCTATATCACCTCCCGTGCATTTCCTTACGGCCTTCGTGCAAAAGCAGGAAAGTTCCTGAGTGATTTCGGACGTATCAATCCGATCCATCAACATGCGTGGGATTTTACTTCACAGCCGCTTGCCTATGAAGCGATCTTCGGTGCCGAAGGGCTTAACGATGCCGGTGTACAGCTGCAGTGGATACTGCCTACCGATGCTTATCTGATGGCAGGGGTTGAAGCATTGCAAGGAAGCAATGACGTAAGCTTTGGCGATATCGAGAAGAACAATCTTTATGTAGGCTATCTCAAAACCGGAACCGATCTGACTGACAACACAACCCTGCTTGGAGGCCTCTCGATCGCACACGGCAAAAATGAAGAGGGATTGGATACCGATGTTTACGGTGCTGATCTCACCTTTAAAATGATGCTGGACAGCTACAGCTCTCTTGCATGGCAGTCTGAGCTCCTCTATCGTGACAAAGATACGAGCCAAGGAGACCAGGACCAGGCAGGCTATTATACTCAGCTTGTTTACGACTATAACCAGAACTGGGCAACCGGCATCCGTTATGAGCGTCTCTACAAAAACCTTGCCGATATGCCTCATGATCTTGACCGTACCAGCGCGATGCTCGAGTACAAACCGTTCGAGTTTTCCAAATTCAGGCTTCAGTATGCTTATGACAGGTCCAAGATGTTCGGTGACGAACGCAAGAACATCTCAGAGATTCTTTTAGATTTTACGATAGAAGCCGGTGCACACGGTGCACACGCATTTTAAGGAGCCATTATGAAAAAGATTTTATGGATATTTGCTTTCATCACAAGCTGGACATTCGCACAGGTCAATGTCGTAGCAAGTTATACCTATCTGGGGGAGATTACTAAAGCGATCGGGGGCGATGACGTGAATGTCAAGGTTCTGGCTTCGCCAAAGCTCGACCCGCATTTTATCATCCCAAAACCCTCTTTGATACCGACCCTCTCCAGGGCAGATATGCTGGTAGCCAATGGTGCGGGACTCGAAATAGGCTGGCTGCCGCCACTGCTTCGAAATGCCAATAACCCCAAGATCGCTATCGGTTCCCAAGGGTTTGTTGATGCCAGCCAGGCTGTCGCGCTGATCAACAAACCTGCGACCGTCTCGCGTGCTTACGGTGACGTGCACCCCGAAGGCAATCCCCATTTTTCAACCGATCCGCATAACATCGTCCCGATTGCAAGAATGATCGCGAACAAACTTTCAAACCTTGATCCGCAGCACCATAGCGCGTATCAAAACCGTCTTGCGGATTTCACAACAAAATGGAATGCATTCCTTACGCAATTTGACAGTAAAATGCACTCATGCAAGGGTAAAAAGGTCGTACAGTACCACCAGCTTTACAACTATCTTTTCAATCGGTACGGTATCAAGATAGCAGCAACCATCGAACCGCTCCCGGGGATCACTCCGAGTTCCAAACATACGATGGAAGTGATCAGAACCATGCAGCAACAACACGTTCACACTATTTTGCAAGATCCTTACCATGAGAAGAAAAGCGCTTCGTTCATTGCTTCCAAAACCGGTGCAAACGTGAAGGTTATCCCTCATGATGTAGGCAGTATCGAAGGCACAGAGACATTGAAAACATTTTATGAAACGATAGCCAACCTCCTATGTCAGTAATTACACTTTTGTGGCCTGCATTGGCTCTTTCGATCCTGTTGGTCTTTATCCATGCCCTTTTTGGGCTTGAGATCATCAAAAGAGGCGTCATTTTCACCGATCTTGCGATCGGGCAGGTCGCTGCTGTGGGGACCGCTCTGAGTATCGCTTTTTTTGGAGGGGCATATCAGCAGCTGCTGACGCTGCTTTTTGCCCTTGCTGCGGCTTTGGCCATCACCTTGGCTTCACACAAGATCAAACAGATCGAAGCCTTTATCGGGCTGCTCTATGCGCTGGGTATCTCTTCTATGATGCTGATCCTTGCGCAAAGCTCTGAGGGGATGGAGCTTTTCAACAAGTTAAGCGCTGCGGATATTCTCTTTAGCACGCAAGAAGATGTAGTCCAGGCACTGTGGCTCTATGGAGTGATCGCCCTTGTGATGTTCGCACTTTATCCAAGGCTTAGCGGGCTCTACAAGGAACTGCTCTTTTTTGGCACTCTTGCCCTGACGGTGACCTCTTCGGTTCAAAATGCAGGCGTTTTGGTCGTTTTTGCACTGCTTGTCGCACCCGCTTATGCCGCACTTGTACAAAAACGTTTCAAGCCCCTTTATTTTGCATGGATCTTTGGCACACTCAACATCCTGATCGCATTGGCTATCTCCTATCTCTTCGATCTTCCAACAGGCTATACGATGATCTTTATTCTCGTGCTCAACGCTCTTCTTACGGTCGTGTTTCTATCATTTAAGAACTTATAAAACATTAAGTTCTCTTATGATAAAATACGCCTTCCAAAATTCTTGCTCATTTTTTTGGACATCCGCGGAGGGTGGAAAAATGGGCTATTAAACCAAAAGGAAACATAATGACTTGTTATGAAACACTGTTCGTAGTTAAACCTACACTAACAGAAGAAGAGATTGCATCACAAATCGCAAAAGTGAAAGAAGTTCTTGCTAAAGAAGGTGCTGAACTTTTGGCAACTGATGACATGGGAATGAGAAAACTCGCTTATACCGTTGCAAAAAGCAACAGAGGATACTATACGGTGCTTTACTTCAAAGCAGACGGTAACGTGATCCAAGAGCTCGAAAGAAATCTCAGAAACAACGAAGAGATTATTAAGTTTCTCACTGTAAAATATTCTAAACAAAGAGAAATCGCGCAATTTGACAAACTTGTAGCAGCTGCAAACAAAGGTCCAAAAAAAGAGGCAAAAGTAGAAGAGGCACAAGAGGCGTAATAAGCGCACTATAGGAGCACCCTTATGTACAACAAAGTTATTTTAGCAGGCAACCTTACCAGAGACATCGAGATCCGATATACACCGGGCGGCGCAGCAGTGGGCAATACCGGCCTTGCAACCAACCGAAAGTTCAAAGATCAGTCTGGTCAGCAAAAAGAAGAAGTGATGTTCATCGATATAACCTTTTTCGGAAGAACTGCCGAGATAGCCAATCAGTACCTTCACAAGGGAAGCAAAGTTTTAGTAGATGGAAGATTGAGGCTTGATACCTGGACAGCACAGGACGGAAGCAAACGAAGCAAACACTCTATCATTGTAGAAAACCTTCAAATGATAGGTGGCAAGGATGATACAGTATCAGGCGGCGGTTACGGAAACAATGAGTACGACCAGATGCCGTCAGATGAGATGTATTCACAACCTGCACCAAGGCCTCAGGCTGCACCAAGACAAGAACCAGTCTCTAACATCCCAGAAATTGACATCAGCGAAGATGAAATACCGTTTTAGGAGAACATATGTCAGACAAAAGAAAATTCAAAAAAAGATACTGCAAATACTGTGAAGCAAAGATCGATTACGTAGATTACAAAGACCTTTCACAACTTAAATTTTCATTGAGCGAAAGATTTAAGATCATGCCAAGAAGATTGACAGGTAACTGTAAAAGACACCAGGAAATGGTTACAATCGCGATCAAAAGAGCAAGACAGACAGCAATGATTCCATACATCGTAGACAGAAAGAACGTTGTTGAATCACCACTTGAAATGATCAAATAAGATCACTCCACCACCGCGTGGAGTACCCTCCCCTTACAGCTATAATCTTATATATACTTTTATATTTTTTATAATATCTACTAAAAATTTATAACTCTACTGATACATTGCAATTATTTGATATACTATAAAATATTTTTATAAAGGTTTACCAATGAAAAGCAGATATTTAACTGGATTGATTTTATCAGGCATGATTTCAGCACCGCTATTCGCAGATATTTCAGACGCCATGAAAAGTCTTATCGGTACGATCAAAACCCCATCACAGTCAAAACCCGAACAGACACCTCCAAAATCCCATGCCCGAGTGATAGCTGTTTTAAAAGCTGGGGAGATCAAAGAGACTTTTTTACAATCTTTGGAAACCAATGCCGCTAAATTTAAAATCAAAAAAAGCTTTTACCTTGCGCCATCAAAAAGCATAAGCGAATCATCCGCCTCCGGTAAGTCTGCCTCCAAACAGCTCTTAGTCATTGAATCTTCCACATTAAGCGTTGATCAGCTCATTGAAGCGGTCAAAAAAATGCCGGGGGTAGAGAGTGTAACAGAAGATCAAATCGTTCATGCATGCGAGGTACCAAATGACCCAAAGTTCAATGAACTGTGGGGATTACAAAATAACCATGACCCTATCACAGATATCAATGTAACTTCTGCATGGGACAGAACTACCGGCAGCGAGGATGTGGTCATAGGCATCATCGATACCGGTGTGGATTATACCCATAGTGACCTAAGTGGAAATATCTGGATAAATCCCGATGAAACTCCAAATAATGGAGTGGATGATGACGGTAACGGTTATATAGATGACGTGCACGGCATTGATACGGTAAATGGCGACAGCAATCCGATGGATGACAATGGCCATGGAACACATACCGCCGGGACGATCGGTGCAGTTGGCGATAACGAAACAGGTATTGCAGGGGTAAACTGGAATGTCAAGATAGTCCCATGTAAATTTTTGGATGCATCGGGCTTAGGGTATACCAGTGATGCGATAGAATGTGTCAACTACTTTAATAAGCTTAAACAAAATGGGACGAACATTGTAGCAACCAATAATTCCTGGGGATCAGAAGGAGAATCTGATCCTTCCCTGCAAGAGGCTATCCAAACAGCCGACTCTGAAAATATACTCTTTATAGCCGCTGCTGGGAATGGCGGCGATGATTATAAAGGTGACAATAATGATATCACACAGTTCTATCCTGCAAACTATGATATAGCGAACATTGTATCGGTTGCGGCATCCGATACCAATGGAAATCTTGCTTCCTTTTCAAACTATGGCGCTACAACGGTTGATCTGGCTGCTCCTGGCGTCGATATAGTTAGTACTATCCCAACAACTGCTACTCCAAACAATGCACCTGTTTACTTTAGCGACAACTTCGAAAATGGTACAAATAACTGGGTTTTTTACACCTATGATAGCACCGATAGCAATAAAACTGATATCACTACGGAGCACTGGACACTTGATAATAGTATGTCCGCATCTTCTACCCATTCTTTAAGCGACAGTCTGGATGGTAACTATACCAACAATAGAGTTCAACTGGCATTACTTCGCAATACTATCGATCTATCAAATGCTGTTTCTACAGCTAATCAAGGGGTCTGTGTCAATATGAAAATCAAAGGTGAAATTGAAGAAGATTACGATTATTTAGCTCTCTATCTTTCCAAAAACGACAGCCAAACCTGGGATCACATCACTAAAATTTCCGGGCAGATAAGCCCTGACTGGAAAATAGTTTCATTGATCATACCATCTGATTATTTTGTTTCAAACCTGCAAATTGCTATTGCTCGAACAAATGACTCCTCTGTTGCTTATGAAGGATATAATATGGATGATGTCAATATTTCGAGTTGCAGTATTGCAAACAATTATGCATATGGCGATGGCACTTCGATGGCTACCCCACATGTAACAGGAGCATTGGGCCTGCTAGCTTCCATTGATAATGGGCTCAATGCCAGCCAGCGCAAGCAGATACTTTTAGATAATATAACACTAAAAAGTGCGTATAATGGGAAAGTATCAACCTCAGGACTTTTAAATGCAGGAAAGATGATCGCATCTGTCGATCAATCCTCCGATGAACCTGGCGGCGGTGGCGGCGGCGGAGGTTGTACTTACAACCCAAATAATGAAAAGTTTGATGCCTTATTCGTCTTGATGTTGGTTCTATCCATCTTTTATCCCTGGAGACGCAAATTCATAAACTAATATTAGAATGAGACGAAAAGAACTTTATTATGCAGCGGCATTAATCGCCGCGCCGCTCTTTTGTTTTTTCTACAGTTGGCTGTTTGGCAGCCAACCTGTAACAACCAAAGAGCTTTTTTTTAAGAAAGAAACGTTTATATGGACGCTTATCATCTTTCCGGTTATTGAGGAGTTGACGTTTCGCGGGGTTATACAGGAATATATCGGAAGAAAAACAAAACAATACCTCCTCTTTTTTCATCTCTCTTTGGCAAATCTTTTAACCTCGCTCCTTTTTTCAGCGATTCACTTGATTTACCATGCCCCTCTTTGGGCGGGACTGGTCTTTTTCCCTTCCCTGATATTTGGCTATTTTAAAGAGCAGTACCAAAGTATCATACCCAGTATACTCCTTCATATATTCTACAACTTGAATTTTATATGGATTATCGGGAAAGCCAGTTAGATTTTTTGCAATACAAGAAAATGTTTATCGGCGTCATCGAGATCATAGAGATTGACCTCACTTTTTTCCACCAGTTTCAAACCGCTTGAGCGAACGATCTTTTCGATCGGATGATAATACTGCCGTATCGTCTCCTGGGACTTTCTAAAACACCCGTCATTCTCTTTTTCAAACAGCGTAAACTCGGAGATATACTGATCCTTTTCAAAATCACTGTCTATCGCTAAAAACCGATCCTCGTCATCGACGATGTACGATCCCACGGCAACCTGTTCAAACCCATAGCGGGTGTTGATATCGCAGAGGAAAAACCCTCCAGCATGGAGATGCTCATAAACACATCCCAAAAAGTGTTCAAGTGCAGATGGGTTAAGATAATTGAGCATATCAAAAACTGCCGTAATAACATCAAATCTGCCCTCAAAATGGCAAAGATCAATGCATGCCGCATCAATGCCTTTTTTTTGCGTATTTTCAACCATCACAGGGCTTAGGTCGATCCCTTTAAGCGTGTCGATCTCCAAAGCCTTCTGCATCTGGAAAAGAAAATCACCCGAACCGCACCCGACATCCAGAAGTGTGCTGCAATCAACGGAATTTAGAAAAAGAAGATAATGCGCATATAAACGGGGAGCAGCCTCTTTTACCCCAAGGAGGTCCTCTACCTTTGCATAGAGATCGAGTGAGTCGGTCGTATTAGCCACGGCTCTCTAAAACCTCTTTGATCTTTTCATACAAGGAGAGGATCTCCTCTTTTTTAGCATAAAAACTGTTCTTGTTTGAGATGAGATGCGCCGAAGAATCCATGATCTCCTCTGCGACTTTCAGGCCATTTTCTCGCATCGTATTCCCAGTCTCCACGATATCTACGATCGCATCGGCAAGCCCTACCAGGGGAGCGAGTTCGATAGAACCGTAGAGTTTCACCACTTCTACGCCTACAGCCTTTTGAGCAAAGTAGTTTTTGGTGATATTTTCCATTTTGGTAGCGATCTTGATGTTGGGCCTGGACCAGTCAAGCTCATCTTCATTCTTGATTCCGATAGCCACCTTGCACTTCCCAAGCCTCATATCCAAAAGCTGGATGATATCCAGCTCTTTTTCGGTGATCACGTCAAGACCTACCACACCGATATCTGCAGCACCGTGTTCGACATAGGTAGGAACATCCTGATTGCGCACGTTTAAAAAACGGAACTCTCCTCTTTGGGAGATCAATTCACGTCCTTCAAATTTAAATTCCCCTCCGAAGATCTGCGAAAAAATCTCCAGTGTCTCTTCCGCTATCCTGCCCTTTGGCAATGCCACAGTCAACATATAAACTATCCTTCACTCAAAACCGCTATTTCGATTTTTTATTTTACTCTGCGCCCAGTGCCCTGCGCATCCCTTTAAAGACCAGCGTCTCATCAAAAACGGCTTCCTCAAAAAAAGAAGAAAGCCAAAAACCATCCCCGCCTGTCACATAAAGTCTCTTATTTTGGCGATGCTGATCAATCAGGGCTTTAATAGATGCGATTATACCATAGCTTATCCCATCTTTAGTTGTAAGGGGCCATTGTTCCAGGTTCACTCTCTTGTTGATCTGTGTATCTAAAACCGGCGAGATAGACCTATAGGCATCTAGATAGGATTTGATCCCCGGAAGGATAAACCCACCTTTATAATGGCCCTCCTCTACCATATCGACCGTGATCGCGGAACCCGCATCGACAAAAATACCGTTTGGATGACTGAGGCAAAGTGCTTTTCTGTCTATCCCCATCGTATCATAGGCTCCATGCAATACCAATCGAGGAGCAATATTTTCCCAAAGGGTCATATCTTTCATCTTTTCGGCCAAACCGGGTTTGACACAGATATAGTAAAGTCTCTCTTTGGCATACCGTTTTATAGCCTCTTCATGCGAAAGATGCACGACATCCTTTCCGTCATAGATATGAAAATAACTATTCCCGATATCAGCTAGCAGCATGATACTCCTTCTCTTTTAAAAGGCTTATTGATCTTTTGCCTTCACCAGAATCGTGAAACAATTCACGATTCTGCAACGTTCATCACCTTCCAGCCCTCTGTTTCAAGCCATGCTTTTGCCTTTGAACACAAAGGTGCATCAATCAGCAGAATTTTTTTCATGATTTTACTGCCAAGATACCGTTCTGCCTCTTCATGCAGCCTGCCCAGCTCCCGGGCTTCCTTTAGTAAAACCCTGCTTTTTTTCTCCAAACTCATGACAAACGTATAAAAAGACTTCAGATCAATCCCTATATAGATCTCTACTTTTTTACGTGTTCCCAGTTCTTTTGGATTGAGCGCTTTGAATGATTTGAAGATCATCTGCTTTTTTTGTAAATTTTCAACGATACTTTTCATTTGACTATCATACCACAATCATGCCAGAGGATGATACTTTTGCATCGTATCGGAAAGATTTTGTTTTTGGATATGGGTATAGATCTGTGTGGTTTCCAAGGAACTGTGACCTAGAAGTTCCTGCACTACCCGTAGGTCTGCTCCACCAATGATGAGCGATGTCGCAAAAGAGTGGCGCAACACATGCGGAGATATACCCAGATACTTTTTCACGATCTTAAAAGCAGAGATACGGCTCAATATTTCACCTTTGTAATTGAGCCAGAGGTAACTGCTGCTTAGATCCTGCGCTTTAAGATATGCTTCCAAAGCTTTGAGTGCCAAAGGCGCCAAGGGGACCATTCTTTCTTTTTCACCCTTGGCAAAACGGATCTTGAGCCATCCCTCACAGATATCGCTTCTGGCGACATTCAGAGCCTCAGAGACCCTGCAGCCGCTGGCATAAAGGAATAGGATAAAAGCATAGTCCCTTAGCCCCATCAATGTACTTCGATCGATCTGTTCAACAGATCTTATGATTTCATCATGATGCAGATATTTGGGAAGATTCTTTGGAATTTTTGCCATTGGGATATTGATCGATTCATGAAAAAAATGCTGATGATGGCAAAAATGAAAAAAAGTATTGATCGAAGAGAGCTTGCGGTTAAGCGTGCGTTTATTGTCAAAACCGGCAAGAAAAACAAGTACTTCGGAAGTATCCAATGCACTTAAAGGTTTTTGAACCTGTGATTCAAGCTGCCTAAGATCGCCAAGATAAGAGGAGACAGTCAAAGGATCAAGTGCTTTTGTAACGCTCAGATATTCCTCAAATGCCTTTAACAGATCACTCATAATAGCCTATAAGACTTCCCTACTCTCTAAACAGCTTTTTAAAGGCGGTTTTCTTAATAACCCAACTTGGAGAGTTCGATCGCATCACCGTCTATATAAAGTTTTTTACCTGCAATGAATGCCGGTTCTTCCACCTCTCCTACATCATAGATCTTGTACTGTTTCAAATCGCTTGAAAGTACGATCAAAGATCCCTTCTGATCCAAGGCATATACCTTGCCGTCAAACGCCGCTGCTGCTGAGAAGTGTGCAAATTTAAATTTGTTTTGAGCAGCCTCTTCAAGTGAAGATGTCAGTTTTTTAACCTCTCCTTCTTTGCTAAAGAGATAGATACTGCCCTCGCTGATCGCAACTTCAGAGATATTCGCTCGATATTCCTGTTTGCCTTCACCGCCTAAGGTGATCAAGGTACTTGGGGTAGCTGCGACCATGGTATTGCCCATACGATCAAGATAGATCACATTGTTGAATGCCTTGGCGCTGCTGATATAAACCACTTTGGCATTTTCAGCATCTGAGGGGTCCACAATGATTAATTTCCCGTCAAGCATCGGCATCACCGCAAGGCTGTCGATGAACATCGGGCTTGCCGCTCTCGTATCTATCGCAAAGGTCTCTTCCGAACGGCTCTCAAATACCTTCGTATTATCCTCTATTGTATAGATACCGAAGGTATTGTTATTGAGTACATAAGCGATCACATTGCCTTGAATTTCAGCAGAAACGACCGGGATATGCAGTGACACCGCTCTGAGGGGCTCTTTTGTTTTTTTATCGATGACTCTTAATATCCCCTCGGAATTTGCCGCAAGCACATACGCATCATTTTCGCTTAGATAACGATACCCTTCTCCAAGATCAATACTGCTCAAACCTTGTGTTCCGATATAACGTCCATTTTTCAATGTCGCACCGTCACGGCTTAAATCAACAATAGCACTGCCATATGAATGCGTAGCACTCGATGCCGAGAAAGTCTCTTTGGGTTCAAAATACTGTTTGCTGCTACAGCCGGACAATACCACAGCTGCCGCTACTGAAGCAAGAAGAGAAATCTTTTTCATTATTTTGCCTTTAGGATGGAGTGTTTGAGAAGTGTTGCAACTGAGCCTACCGGCGAACGTTCATCAATCGTTTCAAGATTGGCTTTTGCCTGTTTGATATCCCCTGACTTAATCGCAAGATAGGCAGATTCCAATAGTGCCAACTCATGGTAGAGCATGGAGTCCGAACGCTCGTTTTTTAACGTTTTTTGTGTGTAATTGCTTGCATCGGCAACAATAGCATTGCTGCTTTGCGACAACGATGCCAATGCATCGGTATCTTTATTTTTTGCAGCTTCTGCAAAAGAAAAAAGTTCGAAAAGTGCAGGATTCTTCTCTTTGAGCGTTTGAAGTGCCTGCTCATCCTTTGGGTTGTCTTGCAAAACCAAAAAAGCATCGTTGGCTTTCTCAAGTACTGTCTCATGCCATACATCGTTTGCCGTATTGCCGAGTATTGCCGCCGCCGCCGCGATCAATACGCCCCAAATGATCTTTTTATATTTTTTATAGGTCTGTTCGAGTTTAAAAACAGAGACCAGTACCTGCTCATCCCCGCTCAACTCTTTTTTAACCTGCCCGATACTTTCTGAAATACTCACAGCATTCTCCAATAATATTAAAAATTGGATTATTATAGCAAAATGGGATTAAAGGTTAGTTGTGCTTTGTGATATCATCATTTTTTATCAAATAAGTATTAAGTTTTCTTATCTTACCCTATACTTTTGACCATATAACATAACAAAGCAAAAAATATGTTGGCTCTCTTTTTAAAAGGTCTATTAATCCTGGATTTCACTTCATAAAATTTAGTTTTCCTTAAGATTAATAGGCATAGAAGAATAGTAATATATTGCAGTGAAGGAGGAAAAATGAGAAAAACACTGAGTATAGTAAGTATGGGGTTAGTATGGATGATGATAAATGGGTGTGATCATCACAATCAAAAAACATGCAATGAAGAAGTATGGTCAGAATTTAACACTACTTGTTTGCCTTTACAAGTATCAAATAATTACGGTTATGGAGATTTAGCATTTGATAAAGATGGTAATCTTCTCATTGCAGGTGATTCAGCTGGGACAGTACTTGGGTTAAACCGTGAGACATGCGAGTTAAGTACGTTAACAACTATTGCAGGGGAAAATGTACTCTCAGTAGTTGATAACGGATCTTATGTTTATGCAGGTACAGGTACAGGTGTCTTTGAAATTGATCGAATCAATGGAACTTACACTAAAATAATTACTTCAAATTATATTAATTCGATGGTTATTGCTCCAAATAACTATGGATCATATGGCGGAAACTTGATCTATGCTTCTTATAATTCAATATACGCATATGATTTGAATGGTGGAAATCCACCTATTAATATTTATTCTGATTCAGATGCTATTTCAGATTTAGTCTTTGGAAGTGATGGAACACTCTATGCAGCAGTGTCTAGTGGTATTGTAACAGTAGAAAGTGATGGTACTGTTGAAAATTTTCTTTCCATGACTGGTGTGGATGGTTTAACAATAGACAATAATGGTTCCACATTATTTGTTACAAACGATTCTGTAGATAAATTATACTCAGTAGATGTGACTTCGAAAACAGTAACTGAATTATCCGACTTCGATTTTGACAGTGGTTATTATCCGACCGGTATAGTGTTTGACGGATATTCTACTTTGATTATGAAAACCGGTGAGACTGAGGGTACACTTAGGGCTTTTAACCTAGATGATTAAAACTAAAAACACTAGATGGACATCCTAAAAGCAGGATGTCCATCTGCATTCAATCAAAAATATAAAAATATCTTTATATTTTTTACAATTCTACGATTGTGATTCCCAAATTGCCGGGCATCCGGTAGAACTTTTCTATCTTGGGATGGTTTTTGAGATAATCGGTAATCACTTTGGCAAGCACCCCGCCACCTGTACCATGGATGATCTGTACTTCTCTTAATCCGTTGACCAATGCATCCGAAAGGAATTTGTCCACTTTTTCGATCGCCTCATCGGCATACAAACCCAACACTTTGACCGATACGCTTGCACCGGTTTTTTGAACCGTTACATCGGCTTTTGAAGATTTTGGCACACTTTTTGGCTGTTCACTATCCCCTCTTTTTTTGAGCTGACTTAGTGGTACTCGCATCTTCATCCCGTCCACGAGGATCGTCGCATCATTGCCTCTGATGGAAAGCAGTTCGGCTTTATGGGAACGGTATTTTACCTTGTCACCTTCTTTGAGCGGTTCCTGCGATTCGAGTTTGACCTCTTTGGGTGTAAACGTTTTGCGCTGATGTGCCACATTAAGCAGTCTTCTTCCTTCGGTGGATTCTTTGGCTTTAAGCGCTTCCTGGGCTTTTTTGACCGCTGCATTATAACGGTTCTCCAGCGTAGCGACCGCTTTGCGGTGGCTTTCCTGAAGTTTTATCTCTTCATCCTGAAGTCTCTGCTTTTGTTTTTCCACTTGCGAAAGCTGTTCATCGATAGAAGAGATCTTGGTACGCATTTCACGCTCAAGCGAGGTGGATTTCTCGATCAGTTCATTAAGGTTCTCTTTATCCTCTCCGTAAACCTCTTTGGCCCTCTCAACGATAAAAGGCGGTATGCCGTAGCGCCGTGCCGTTTCAAAAGCATAACTTTTCCCGATGCTTCCCTGCAAAAAGGTATAGGTCGGTTTTCGCTGGGCTTCATCGTAGAGTGCGGCGATCAGTTCCACCTCATCATCGCTTGCCATCAGTGAGGCCAACCGCTTATGGTGCGTGGTCACAACAAAGGTCATCCCTCTTTTTTTAAGCTCATCGAGCATCACGCGAAAGAGGCTCGCTGCTTCATCACTGTCAGTTCCCAGTTCGATCTCATCCACACCTACGATCGCATCTTCTTTCTCGAAAAGTTTGGCAAACTCGACCATACGGCCTGCAAATGTCGAAATATCGTTCTTAACCGATTGGGGATCATCGATGACCGCTTCGATGCTCTTGTAATGCCCTACCTGAGTTCTGGAAGGATCGCATCTGAATGGCAGAAGATATTTGCTCATATAGACCGCGCTGAGCATCGATTTGAGCAGCATCGTTTTCCCCCCCGCATTCACACCGGTCACGAGCATGATCTTTTTGTTCAAGTCGATAGAGATGGGAATGGGATTATCAATGGCGGGATGGGCAAAATCCTGCAATTTGATCCGTTTATCTTTATTTGGGAGGATGAACTCATATTCGTTGACCCTGGCAAAGCTCACCCGTGCCTGGTAATGGTCAAACCGGTCATACTCTTTGTTGATAAAGCTTAAAAAACGTTCCCATTTAAAAAAGACCGCGGAGATCTGCTTGCAGTAGCGGTAGATCAGCTCTTCTCTGGAGCTAAGCAATGCAGCCTCTTTGTCCTTGAGGTGTGAAATGTTCTGCGGGATGATGTAAAAGTACCCTCCCGCACTTCTGCCTACCACAGTGGCTTTGATCACCTGGTTAAATCCGCCGCGTACGAGCAGTGTCTCTTCCCCTCCGTTGAAATGCACCTGCGAATCCACCAGATAAGGCAAAAGTTTGCTTGAATGGGCAAGTTTGTACAGGGTCTCTTTGATCTCGGTTTTGTTGTATTTGATCGCACGTTCGATATCAAACAGTTCAGGATCCCTTTGGGGGTTGATCTGCCCCTCATCGTTAAAATACCCGATGATCTCACTGATCTCTGAAGGTATCTCTATCCCTCTGATCCAAGAAAATAACGGTTCAGGCAGTTCAAGCGTAGAGAGTTTGTTAAAGTAGGAGCAGATCTTCACAAAATCATAGATCTCATCAAGCCCCAACACGCCCTGTTTTTTGATGATATTGAGTTCTCTTTCCAGCGCTGCAACGCTGAGGGGAGAAGGAAACTGTATAGTTGAAAGTGCCTTGATATAACGGTAATGCTGATGGATGTCTCCCATCATTACCACCGATTTCTCTCTGGCTAAATAATGTTTGAACTGTGCGATATAACCGTCAAGATCAAGTTTTTGAATGATCGATTTTTCAGTGGCTTGCAGTACTGACAATGCGTATCTACCTTTCAATTTTTATAAGATTATAACATGATTGCCAAAAGATGGAAAAACAACTTCGTTATAATACAAGGTTCAAACCATTAAAGGTAAACAATGAAATATCTGATCTCGGCAGTTTTGATACTATTGGTCTTCTTTTCCATTTACAAAAGGCCGGACGTACATCCTATCCACCTTACACCGCAAGATACGATCCTTGCTTTTGGAGACAGCCTTACCTTTGGCTACGGAGCGGCCGCTGATCAAAGCTATCCCGCTGTTCTTGAGAAACTCTCAGGCAATCAAGTGATCAATGCAGGAATCAATGGAGAAACTTCAACTGGGGCGCTCAAACGGTTGCCTGGTCTTTTGAAAGATCCTTCCATCAAACTCATGATACTCTGCGTTGGAGGCAATGATATCCTTAGAGGTCATTCTCTGCAAACACTCAAAACCAATATCAAATCGATGATCCATTTGGCCAAGTCTCACAACATAGAAGTTGTCCTAGTGGCAGTACCGGATATCAGTCTGTTTGGTTTGGATCCATTGGAGCTCTATGAAGAGGTGGCCGACGAAGAAGAAGTACCTTTGATAGAAGATATGCTCTCCCATATACTCAGCCAGCCAACTCTTAAAAGCGATCAGATCCATCCCAACGCTTCAGGCTATAAACAAATGGCCCAAAAAATTCATGAAACGATTCGATCGCTTCAGTAATCTTTATCACGCTTTTCCGCGGATCTGATAGGTAATATCCCCTGCCCCAAAGGCCGTGATCAGCCCTTCTGCGTACTCTTTGACGATATGTCCGTCTTTGATCACTTTCACGATACCGTCTTCTTTGGTCACCTTGTCTGCCATCGTCAGGTTGTATCTGGAGAAGGCGCCTTTGAGGTCTATCTCTATCTCCAACTCCCCGGCTGACCAGATAGGCAGGATAACGAGTTCATCAGCTCCCTGAAAACACTCGACAAAGCCTGAAAGATTGTCCATTGTCCGGCTGTACTTATGCGGCTGCCAAATGATCTGAAGTTTATCAAAACCTCTCATACCTGCATAGGTTTTCAGTGACTGCATCGTCGCTTTGATCTCGGTTGGATGATGCCCGTAATCATCGATAACGACACAGGAAGATTTATTCTGGATAATATCAAAACGTTTTTTGATCCCTTTGAAATGTTTGAGATTATCCCTCATATCTTCGATCTTCTCACCGAGCTGCAAAGCTGCAAGGATCGCCAGTGCCGCATCGATGGCGATATGCACACCAAACCCGAATACTTCAAAACTCCCAAGGTCCAAAAGTTCGAATTTCGTATGGGGTTCCCCGTTCACCAATACAAATTCGATATTTCTGATATCCTTTGAAGGGTAAAGCCTCACCGCTTCCATATCCAAAGAGGACAAAAACGGATCTTCACCGTTGATCACACGGATCTTTGCCAAAGAAAGGAAATTCTTATAGGCATTGTAGAAACGCTCTTCATCATAGCCGTAGTACTCCATATGTTCAGGTTCTACATTCGTCACGATCGCAAGATAGGGATTGGAATTGAGAAAACTCTCATCACTCTCGTCGGCTTCAAAAACGACTTTGTTGTTAGAAAAATGGCGTACGTTGGAACCGAACTCTTTGCTGATCGCTCCGATAAGCGCATTGGAGTGCGGGATCAGGGATGCAAGCATTGCCGAAGTGGTGCTTTTGCCGTGTGCTCCTCCCACGGCATAAACCTCTTTTTTTCCAAGAATGAATTTGAGTGACTCTTTGCGTGAAAGCAGTTCGATTCCCAGCGCTTTTGCTTTTTGGTATTCGGGATTGGTTGGACGTACAGCTGCTGAGTAAATGACCCTGTCCACCCCTTCAACGGCATCTTCATGATGCGGGATCGTGATCTTCGCATCAAAGTTGGTCGCCAGGTCATTGGTGATCTCTGTCTGTTTGATATCGCTTCCCGAAATTTTATGGCCGTCATTTGCCAAAAATTTTGCCAATGCAGACAGACCTATACCGCCGATACCGATAAAATGAATTTTCATGCCCAATCCTTTGGATTCAAATAGATAAAATGATGTTTTAAAGCGCTTATTTGTTTTCTTCGAGGACTTTCAGCTCTTCTTTTCCCTGTTGCACATATTTGGCAAACATTGTCAGCAAAATATCTGTGGGCTGTGTAAAGGTCTGGATAAAGAATGCCAAAGGGTCATATTCATTGACAGCACTTACATCAACAAGATTTTCGATAAAATCATCAAAACTATGGCCCGCCATTACCGCAGCGGCATGGATCATCATGGCATCTTTGAGTTCTGGGTGGTTGATCGTATGATGCAGTACCAAAAAAATCTCCTTGGCACCCTTCTTGTCGTTTTCGCTGTAACGTTGGATACCATGCTCATAGATCGCTCTTGCCGTGGCCAGATCTTCAACATCGTTCACATCAAATGATTTTTGTTCCGCAAGGTTTTCAGCAAGCTTATCAAACGCCGCATTGACGATAAATGTAAAGAGTTCATTGATTACCTCTTCTTCGCTTTCAATGATAAGGTTTGCATCAAGAAGCTGATACCCTTTGGCTATACTGTTTTCTTCTCTCATCTCCTGCTCCAGGAGTTTGAGGTTTTCCAGGAACTGTTCGTCCTTTTTAAGTGCTTCAACATCTATTTCTTCGTGGTTTTGCATTGTCTATTCCTCCAAGGCTGATTTGATTCTTTTGAGTGCTTCTGCGGTTTGGGCTTCCTCATATACCAGTGCAAGGCGCACATACCCCTTGCCTTCTTCCAAGCGTCCCAAGAACGATCCCGGAAGAACTTTCAGGTTGTATTTCTCATAGAGTTTGACGGTAAAGGCCATTTCATCTTCTACCCTCAGCCAGATATAAAAAGTTGCTTCGGGCATTGGAACATTTAAAATCTCTTTTGCAAGTTGAAAGTTCTTTCTATACTTTTCCCTGAATACATCCACATGTGCCTGATCTGCCCATGCTGCGGCTGCAGCATACTGAAGCGGCAAGGGAGAAGCACATCCCACATAGGTTCTGTATACCATGTAGGACTTGAGAATGTCGGCATCCCCGGCGATAAACCCGGAGCGAAGTCCTGGAGCCGAAGAGCGTTTGGAGATCGAGTTGATGACCAAAACATTTTTAAACTCCTTATTCCCTGCTTCGATACTTGCATTAAGCAGCGAAGGAAGCGGCTGATCCAAGTAGAGATCGATATAGCATTCATCATTGAGCAGTACGAAATCATAAGTCAGTGCCAGATTGACCCATCGTTTCAAGGCTTCGGCGTGCATCACCGAAGAGGTCGGGTTGTTGGGAGAATTCAGAATCACCAGATCGGCTGATGAGAGCATAGCTTCATCCACTATAGGCTGAAAATTGTTTTGTTCATTGAGATTTAGATAAAGCACTTTTGCACGGCTGGCTATCGCAGCACCCTCATAGATCTGGTAAAAAGGGTTGGGGAATATCATGACCGGCTCTTTGATATCATGCAGCAAAAACTGAGGAAAATTAAAAAGAACTTCCCGTGTCCCGAATGTCGGGATGATCTGCGAATTGTTAAGTTTCAGATCAAAACGGTCTTGGAGATACTGAAGCATCCCTTCACGAAGTATCTCTTCGCCGGCAGTTTTGGGATATTTATTCAAAAGCGAGGCACTGGCACAAAGAGCATCCATGATAAACTCAGGCGTGTCAAACTGCGGTTCGCCTATGGTTAGACTCAAGGGTTCAAATGCATCATTGGGAGTGATGCCTGATAGTAACTGGTTCAATTTTTCAAAAGGATAGGTTTCAAAATGCATTGGTACTCTAATTTTTTTAAGAGATTATAGCGTAGATGGTGTTAAGATTTGAAACCCATCAATATCGAATGACAAAAGCTCCTTTGTTCAGCCTTTGTCTGACACGCTCCAATGCATTTTTAGCACTGGTTTCATCGCGATACGGACCGATCAAAACTTTGTAGATATCTTTGCGTACGATCACATAAGAAAAACCGGCCTGTCTGATCCGTGCAAGATACGACGTGCTTGGTTCGTTCATAAAGGAACCGACCTGTATGCCGTATCCATTTTGAGCAACGCTCTGAGGAGTCTCATGTGATACATATTTTGGTTCATCTTCATCAGATTGCTGCTTAGCCCTGGAAGGTTGTGCTTGCGGTGCACTGGTAGTTCCCGCGAGCCATTTGATGACCTCATTTTGAAACTGGACCGCACGCCAGTTACCTTTATTACTGTTAACAAGGATCACTACATTATAAAGTTTACCCGCCCTGTTTCTGACATAACCGGCAATATTTTTAACACGTTTGAGCGTACCGGTTTTCATCCAGCTATGCCTATCTGCCGTTGTTCCTCTAAAACGTGCCTTGATCGTTCCGTCTACTCCGCCGATGGAAAGCGTATTCATCCATCTTTCACCGTATCTGGCATAGGCATCATCCAGCACATCACCTAAGATTTTTGCATTTAATTTTGAAATATGCGAAAGTCCGCAGCCGTTATCTACTTTCACGACTCCATTGCGGATCACACCTTTGCTTCGAAGGATATTTATAATAGCACTTCTGCCCTTATCAAGAGTAGCAGGAGCACCGTACATTTTTGCACCCAGCAAGAGCATCAAATGCCTTGCGTAGAGGTTATCGCTCTCTTTTGCGGTCTTGGAAACGATCTTTTCCAACGGTTCAGAGTAATGCACGAAAAGAATGTTGGCATCCCTGGGGACTTTGGCCAGTTTTAAACCGCCATGAACCTTTACCCCGTCTCGTGACAATGCATCTTTGAGAGCATAATAAAACGATTTATAAGGCTTGGTCAAAACCTGGCATATCCTTCTTTCACCGCATCTGCTGGATATCTTACCCTGTAGCAACACCAACGGAACCGCTTCATTCCTATAAACCCTTACATAAGGCCAGGAGTAACGGCCCTGACACGGTGTGTTCACACGCTGCAGTTTATTGACTATTTTATAGCTGTAATCCACATTTTTTTGCGAGACCCTGTTTTCTTTCGGTGCCACACAGATAGTACTGACACGCTCCTCGAACATCATGGCATCTGGCATCGCATTATAAGGGCTGTAAAGGTTTTCATCAAACCCCGAAGTATCTTTGTTACCCACTTTAAAATAACTACGGTCTATGATGATATTGCCTCTGATTTCCCTGATCCCTGAGTTACGTATCTGATTTACGATATCATCGAGGTCTTCTGAACCCAAAGAGGGATCCCCGAATGCTCTAACGACCAGATCCCCTTTGAGTACACCATTTTGCAGCGTTCCGCTCGTATAGAATTGTGTCGGCCAACGATAATCAAATCCCAATGTTAAAACCGACGAATAGGTGGTCAACACTTTCATAACAGAAGCAGGTACCATCGTTTTGGTCGCATTAAAAGTAGCGATCTCTCTTCCCCCGACTTCTTTGATGTAGACGGCAACCTCGTTCTTTGAAATACCCGATTTGTTTAACTGTGCTTGTATCTGGGCAGGAAGCGCGGCATAGATACCCAGTGTAATAGCCAAAAAAATGACAAGCGTTCTCAACTTCTATCCTTATAAGCAGCCAATAATCTCTGCATTGCTTCTTCCAAAACAACCCTGGACGTTCCTATATTCAAACGCATAAATCCCTCACCAGACCCGCCAAAACTCATTCCGTCATTCAACCCAAGCTTGGCTTCATTGACAAAAAAATCGATCAATGAAGCATGAGACAGCTTCAATCCTTTGCAGTCAAGCCACATCAAAAAAGTAGCTTCCGTCTCTACCGCTTTGATCGGCAAGCCATGTTCCTCCAAAAAGAGCTTGACGAACCTGATATTTTCCGATAGATACGTTTTAAGCATTTCAAGCCACTCCTCTGCATCAGAGTAGCCAGCTATCAATGCTTCGATGCCAAAGGGATTGCCGTTACTCAGACCTGCCCGGTATTGCGCCGCCACATAAGCGTTCCGCAGTCTTTTTTGCGGAATAATAGCATAAGAGGTGTTAAGTCCGGCTACATTGAAGGTCTTGGATGGCGCATTCAATATAATGCACCGATCCATAATCTTTTTAAAGGATCCCAACACATGATGCTGCTTTTCATAGACAATGTCCGCATGGATCTCATCTGATACGATCACTACATTATTTTGAAGGCAGATCTCTATCATTTTTTCCAGTTCGTCCTTATTCCAAACCCTTGTAGTCGGGTTATGGGGAGAACAGAGCAAAAAGAGCTTTGCTTCTTTGGCTTTGCGTTCAAAATCTTCAAAATCTATCATGTAAAGCCCTTCTTCATAACAAAGCGTGTTATCTAAAATACAGCGTTTTTTTTGATGGACAGCAGACATAAAAGGTGGGTAGATAGGGCTTTGTATCAGTACTCCATCCCCTTCTTCAGTATAAGCTTCGAGTGCTAAATAGATCGAAGATACTACGCCATATGCCGGAACGATCCACTCTCTGTCAACCTTCCATCCAAAACGTTTCTCCATCCACCCCCGTATCGCTTCATAATAGGTTTCCGGGTAGATCGTATAGCCATAGATGGGGTGTTGTACTCGTTTTAAGAGCGCTTCCTGTATGCATGGCGGCGCTGCCATGTCCATATCTGCCACCCATAACGGAAGGACATCTTCTGTACCAAACTTCCTTCCTCTCTCCTCAAACTTTACACTATAGGTACCGCTTCTGTCGATCATATCAAATTGCATCTTATCTCTTTTCCCACACAGTCATTTGAGCGATCGTATGCTGATGCTTTCTGGCACTCTCTTGTATCACGAAAGGAATATCCTGCACGTCGATTAATCTAAAATAAGGTTCCAGTATCTCCCCCAGTCCCTCCAAGGTCGTAATATTTTCACCGTTTCGTTTATAGCCGCCGATCCATTTTTCCTTAGGTGTAAACGCTTCATCCCACGAATAGGGAGAGGTCAGTATCAACAGGCCTTTTTCATTGAGCCGTGAGGGGATGGAATCAAGAAATTTCTTTGGATCATAAAGCCTGTCTATGAGATTGCCTGCAAAGATCAGATCAAAACCGCTAAAAATCGGCTTGAGATTACAAGCATCTGCCTGCCAAAAAGCCACTTTCTGACATTCCTGTTCCAAACCGAATGTTTTCAGGTTGACCTCATAGAGAGTTTCGATCTCAGCTTCCATGGGTACACTGTAACGTAAAATACCGTTCTCTTTGAGCATTTGTGCATATTGGATGAATCGGGCCGAAAAATCCGCACCGATCACTTCATCAAAACCGCGCGCAAGCTCAAAGGTACTTCTTCCAATCGCACAGCCTATATCCAAAGCCTTGCGTTTGGGTTTCTCTTTCATATAACGTAATGCCATACGGGCACAACGGGAGGGATAATTCTCCACATCCAAGACATTCTCGCCCCACCCAAAATGACAGTACTGCGAAACCATACCCTCCTTTGCATAAATACCGACATTTACCTCTTCCTCATACGCACTTTGCACATATCTAAACCCTGCAAACTGATAGAAATGGCGTCTGAAAGCATAACGGCTTTGCCCATCAGCAAGATTGCCGCAGCTGATCCACGATCCGCCTTTGATCAGGTTATGTTTGCCATCAAAAGTCGGTACGGTAAAATCATCATAGATCGGATGGACCTTAAAGCCTTCGAAGGGATAAATAGGGGTACGTGTCCATTGCCATACATTTCCGATCACATCATAAAATCCATGATACTCATAGGTATCGACCGGTACGCTGGAAGCGAACCCTTCTAGACCGATATTCCCCGGAGCTTTTTCTTCCCATTGTGCCAAAGGAGGGACTAGTGCTACATCACGTAGTCTAAAGTATTCATCCTCAGTCGGTAACGTCAGCTTCAAACCGGTTTGCTCACTCATGAAAGCACAGAAGGCCTCTGCCTCCAGATAGTTTACTTCTACAGGCCATCCCAAAGGCAGACCGATCTCTCTGGTCATCGTACGCAGACGATAACCATGCTGCTCTTTGCGCCAAAACCTCGGGTGCCTAGCCTTTTGATAGGCTTTCCACTGCTTTCCTTCCTCGCTCCAATAACGATCTTCACCGTATCCATTTGCTTCTACAAACGAAAGGTATTCACCGTTGGAAACCAGAAAGACAGAGGCTTGGAAAGAAGGGATTTGTGCATAGTGTTCACCGTATTCGTTATCCCACCCGTAAAATTCTGCATCATGGTTTTTTCCTGCATGGACACTCCCGCCCGATACCTCTTTTAACCTGTTTTCTGTCATTGTACCTGGATCGTGACAGATATCCCAACGATCATCCTCTCGTATATATTCCAAAGGAAGCTGACGTATCAATACCGACGAAGTCTCCAAATGGATATTTTCATGTTCGATCCCCATCAGGATAATCCACCAAGACGACTCCCATGTGATCGGCAGACTAATGGGTAAAGTATCGATCAATCCACAGACAATCTCATAGACTTTGTCGCGATAGGCTTGTGTCTCTTCCAATGTCGGCCAGTCATAATGGGATTCATCCAGATCGTCCCAGCTCATCTCATCAACGCCAACGGCAAAAATGGATTCCAGTCTTGCATCGATTCGTTCATCGATCAAACCAGCAAGTTTGAGCTTATTGATAAAAAAAACAGCGGTATGTCCGTAGTAGAAAAGAATGGGATGCCGCAGGGGATCAGCTTTTTGATAAAAAGCTTTTTGATCCGCTATAACCTCAAAAAGAGATTCATAGCGTTTATAGCAGTGCTGAAAATAGGTTTTGATCTCTCCTCTTTTAAGCTCAGGATCCAAACCTGTAAGAAACGGCACCTTTATCATACATCAACCCTTTTAGATCATATATAACAAAGATAGCAAGCCTGTATTAAAAGTCTGCTTTCTCTTTGGCACTTTCTATCATTGACATAAAAATCGTGTAAAGATTGGCAATAATCGCACCGATCACGAGTCCCTTGGCAATTGCAGGACTATGGTAGAACTCCAAAGCAAAAAACGCCGGGATAAGATGAAGGTCCGCAACCAATGAACCCGCCAAAAGCTCGGCAGCGAGCAAATTCCTCACACCGATTTTCAAAAGAGTCGACACAACATTCACACTTCCGGCAACAAAAAGTGCGACCGCTGTGTGCTCATATAAAAATGAAGCCGATGTTGTCAGCGACATCAACGTAAAAAAGATATAAAAGACTTTACCCCAGTTCATCCCTAACTCCTACCTGTTATCCTTGTTTTATTATAACGTACCCTGCTATCCATTGATCGCATTCTGTATCATTATTGGCTCTTCTTTTGGATGAGCAAAGCCCATCCAAAATTCATCTCACTGAAGCTTCACTTTTGACTCAGAAGAAAGAATGCTTCATCAATTATAGCGTACCCTGTTCGTACATTGATCGCATTTTTTCTTTTTCTTTTTCTCTTTTAAGCTTTTCTGCTTCTTTTTCTCTAAAATCTGAAACAGAGAATCCAAGCCACATCAAGATAGGCGATGCCACAAAGATCGACGAATAGGTACCGACCATGATCCCCACCATAAGCGGGAAGCTGAACCCTTTGATGATCTCTCCGCCAAATAAAAACAATACGAAAACTACAAACAATGTCGTGAGTGAAGTCAATGTCGTACGTGAAAGCGTACGTGTCACAGACTCATCGATCACTTCTGCAAGTTCACCGGTCTTAATGGTATTAATTCCTTCTCTGATCCTATCAAATACAATGATCGTATCATTGAGAGAGTATCCCAAAATGGTCAGCATCGCCGCGAGTGTATCAAGATTGACCTCGATATTAAAGAGTACAACTGCACCCATCGCAATCGTAACGTCGTGTACCAATGCGATCACCGAAGCCAATGCAAAACGCCATTCAAATCGGAAAGCAACATAGATCAAGATACCCAAAATGGCAAGTACCATTGCCATCAATCCTTGTTCTCTCAGTTCTGAACCGACTTTGGCACCGACCATATCCACTCTTCGGATTTTATACTCGCCTGTCCCTTGAAGCAATGTACTTACCTGGTCACCCAGATCCTTCCCCAAAGACTGGGAACTTACCTTGGTGCGGATGACTATCTCATCCTCGCTGCCAAAGAAGGTGACACTGGCACCTTCAAAAGCCTTGTCCGTATTGATCGCTTCTCTTACCTTTGCAATAGGAGCCTTGCCTTCATACTGGACTTGAACCAGCGTACCACCTGCAAAATCGATCCCGTAATTGAACCCTTTAAAAAAGATCAATCCCAGGGATAGAAGTACCAAGGTCAAAGAGAACAAACCGAAACGTTTGCTCTGCTTCATCAAATCCATAGGCTTTTTATATTTAAAAACTTCCATCGTTCTCTCTCCTATGCTCTGATACCGAACCAAAAGTTCAGTTTTTTACTATCGATCTTAGGAAGCAGCCAGTGATACATCCCGTGTGTACCTACGATCGCAGTCAGCATCGACGCCAAAATACCGATACTCATCGTCAATGCAAATCCTTTGATCGGGCCTGTTCCGTAAACATAAAGAACAACTGCCGCAATCAAAGTGGTGACATTGGCATCCCAGATCGCGGTAAAAGCATTACTGTAACCGTCTTCGATCGATTTTGCGATCGATCTACCTTCTCTTAACAGTTCCCTGATACGTTCACTGATGATGACATTTGCATCCACGGCCATACCAACCGTCAGCACGATACCTGCCATCCCCGGCAGCGTCAAAGTGGCGCCAAAGAGCGACATCACCGCTAAGATCAGGAAAAGGTTTCCGATCAATGCAACATTGGCGATCACACCCGCCATACCGTAATAGAGCATCATGAACATTACAACCAGAACAAAGCCCATCACTAAAGCGATCGAACTTTGTTTGATACTGTCCGCACCCAAACTCGGCCCAACAGAACGTTTCTCTTCCACGTAGACCGGTGCAAGCAATGCTCCCGATTTCAGTGCGATAGCCAGGTCATGTGCTTCAGGAACGGTAAAATTACCTGAGATCTGTACATGCCCACCTCCGATACGTTCGCGTATCACAGGAGCGGAATAGACTTTGTTATCGAGTACCACCGCCATACGTTTGCCGACACTTTTACCGGTAAAATCCCCGAAGATCTTTGCCCCCTGTCCATTGAGAGAAAAGTTGATGACCGGTTGATTGTTCTGATCAAACCCGACTTTTGCATCCGTCAACATGGAGCCGTCCAACACCGGGATCGCTCTAAGCAAGTAACGCTCAGGAGAGTAAACATCGGTCAAAATCACATCACCGTAACTCTTGGCTTCGTTCTCGCTCATACTCATGACCCTTGCGGCTCTCTCTTCATCTACTGCCATCAGCTGCAGATGCGCTGCCCTTGCGATCAATTCACGGACACGCTGTTCATCAGCCTGAGTTTTGATACCGGGTACCTCGACTAGTATCTTGTCTTCACCCTGCTTGGCAACCGTCGGTTCTGCAAGGCCAAATTCATTCAGCCTGTTTCTGATCGTATCTACAGCCTGGCTGATCGCATTTTGACTTGTCTGTGCGACCTCCTCAGGCGTCATCGTCAAAGTAAACTTCAAACCGTCCGTCTCAAGTGTCGTACCGGGAATCTCTTTTTGAAGCAGTGCTTTTGCTTCGGCAACATCATCGTTATCAAGCAGTTCAAAAGTAATCTTTTGTCCTTCATCCGTGCGCAGATCATCAAAAATAATCTCTTCATCATCAAAAAGATATTTTACACTGGCAGCCATCGATTTAAGCCTGGACTCGATAGCGATCTCGCTTTTGACACCCAAAAGCATATGCAACCCGCCCTGCAGATCCAATCCAAGGGTAATTTTCTTTCCTTCTTCGCTCTGTATCAAAGAAGGGATCGAGAAAACGATTCCGAAAATGAGTGCAAAAAGGAAGAGTATGACTCTGAAATTAAGCGTTTTCATTGCCTGATTCAACCTTTTTTGCAACAAAAGCCCTGTCAAGCTTTACGATAGTATCATCATTTAGTTTGATTTTGATAAAATCCTCTTCAGGTTTAACAATTTCGGCGATCAAACCGCCATTGGTAATAATCTTATCACCTTTAGCAAGAGAAGCCAGCATCTCTTTATGCGCCTTTTGCTGCTTTTGCTGCGGCCTGATGATCAAAAAATAGAAAATTGCAAATAGAATGATCAACGGTAAGAATGATCCGATCATATTGCCTTGTTCTGCTCCCATAGGAATCCTTTTGAGTAAATTTTTAAAAATGCGCCATCATTTTAACACCTTTGTACTAACAAGAGGCTTTTTCATTGCGCTTTTGGGTGCAGCCTTTATCTACCTTGATTTTGCAGGATTTTCCCATCCCATGATCACTACCCTCCTGGGCATGGCAACTCTATATCTGTTACTGATACACACCGATAAAGTATGGTTTTGGACAGGATTTTTTATAGGGATTTTCTGGTTTTGGTGGATTACGCTTAGTTTTGTACATTATGGATTTGGATGGGCCATCCCCATTGGCATTGTCATCATTGCACTTATCTATGCTTTTTTGTTTTGGTCGGCTGCATGGGTTGCACAGAAGATACCTTTATGGTTTCATTTGCCCCATCCTTTTTGGTTGTCATTGGCCCTTAAAGCTATCGGGATCTGGAGCTTAAGCTGGGTGCATCCTTTAGGTTTTGACTGGTTCAAACCCGAATTGATCTTCACACAAAGCTATCTTGGGATACATAAATGGCAGTTTGCCCTGGTATTGGCCGCATTGGTATTCAGCATCGGATATAAAAAGTGGATTTTCCTGCTACTGATCCTTTTAGCCTATCAACCCCATAAGGATACTCCATATCAGATCCCTTCCTTTCTACAAATAACCCAAACGAAGATCCCTGTCGAAGAAAAATGGGATAAAAAATTTCAAGGGATGCAGTTTGAGGGCATCTTTAAGCTTATTGATAATGCTATTGATGCAAATAAAACACTGGTAATCCTTCCGGAATCTGTTTTCCCAGTTTTCTTGAACTACACACCCGAACTGTTTGACAGGCTTCAGCAAAAAGCACAAAAGATCAACATTGTTACAGGTGCACTCTACTGGGATGGAGAAGTCCCGCATAACTCAACTTTCATTTTTACCAAAGATCATGTCCAGGTTGCCAACAAAGTCATTTTGGTCCCTTTTGGGGAAAGCAACCCGCTTCCCGATTTTTTAAGCCGCTGGGTCAATAAGATATTTTATGACGGTGCAGTAGATTACATTGCCAGTACAAAGATCAGTGATTATCAAATCGGAGAACACACCTATCGCAATGCGATCTGCTTTGAGGCTACCAGCGAAATACTTTACAAAAACGATCCCAAAGAGATGATCGTTCTAAGCAATAACGGATGGTTCACACCATCCATTGAACCCACCCTTCAAAAGATTCTGCTACAATATTACAGTTTAAAGTACGGTACGACGATCTATCACAGCGTCAATATGGCAGATGCCTATATGATCAAACAAGGAAATGTGACAAGGATTGGGAATAATGATTATCAATAGGATCATTTTTTAATGGACTCATCCAAATTTTGGGTAGCGCCTATCAAAGGATATCAATATGTCTCAAGAATGCTGCCTGCATCCTGTCGCTACTATCCAAGCTGTTCTGAATATGCCAAATGGCAGTTTGAATTCAATGCACCCCATAAAGCACTTTTTCATAGTACACTGCGCATCCTGCGCTGCAATCAGCTCTTTGCAGGAGGGATCGATTACCCTGTTGTCGACTTCACCCCTCCTTCTATTACCCATTTGCTTTCCCCTTCCAGTGATGCAAGCCATATCAAAATACGCTATTGGCTCATTCCAAAAGACCATGGGCACTGTTATGTCATCAAACAGTTTGGATCGGCCCCAAAAGCACTTTAATCCCGGCTTTACTCGTTCTTAACGAAATTTGTGGCATACTCAGCCATTATTATTTATAGAAGGATTTTTATGTCGATCATACTTCATGCGCCGCTGGATATGCACCTGCATCTTCGTGACGAAAAAATGCTTGCAAATATCGCACCGTTAAGTTCGCACACTTTTTCAGGCGGATTGGTTATGCCAAACCTTGTACCTCCGGTTTGCAGCAGGGAAGAGATCATCGCATACAAAGAACGTATCCTCAAAGCGATAGGAACCGATAGATTTACCCCCTATATGACACTTTTTTTCAAACCGACTTATGACCGTTCTTTCCTGGAAAGCGTAAAAGATGAAGTCACTGCGCTCAAACTCTATCCCGCAGGTATCACGACCAACTCCGAAGGAGGCGTAAGCGGATTTGATATTGAAGAACTTCGTCCTGCCCTTGAAGCCATGAGCGACCTTGAAATCCCTCTATGCATCCATGGAGAAACCAACGGTTTTGTCATGGATAGGGAAGCACAGTTTGTACCTATCTATGAGAAGCTCGCCTCTGCCTTTCCAAAGCTTAAAATCATCATGGAACACATTACAACCAAAGCGAGCGTGGAGGCGCTTGATAGATTTAAGAACCTTTATGCCACGATTACCGTTCATCACCTTATCATCACGCTTGACGATGTAGCTGGCGGGATGCTTAGACCCCATCTCTTTTGCAAACCGATCGCCAAACGTCCCGAAGACAAAGAAGCCCTGCTCAAAGTAGCGCTTGAGGGCCATCCTAAAGTCATGTTCGGCTCTGATTCAGCTCCACATCCGCAGCACGCCAAAGAGTCCTGCGGATGTGCCGCAGGTGTCTTCACTGCACCGATCGCATTACAATTGTTGGCAGAACTTTTTGAAAAAGAAGGTGCATCTGTCGAAAAACTTCAAGCATTTGTTTCGGACAATGCACAAAACATTTACGGCATAACACCTTCCAGCAAAAGAATAGTTTTGGAAAGAACTCCTTTTAAAGTCCCTGATATGTATCATGACGTCGTTCCAATGTATGCAGGAGAAGAGATAGCCTATTCGCTCAAAGAAGTGCTTTATGCATAGCAAAATCGAAGGATTTGCCAAAGGGCACGCTGCATTCCGTCAGGTCAAGTTCAAACACAACCAGGACCGTTTCAAAAAACTGGTTGAAGAAGGGCAGCATCCCAAAGCTCTTTTCATAGGCTGCAGCGATTCGAGGATCATGCCCAATATGATTACGGGAAGCAAACCGGGCGATCTGTTCATCATCAGGAATATCGGCAACTTTGTTGCCCCGTTTAAACCGGATGAAGAGTTTCATGCGACTGCCGCTGCCATCGAGTATGCCGTCAGTGTACTGGAGATATCCGATATCATTGTTTGCGGTCACTCCCATTGCGGCGCTATCGGAGCGCTCTATAATGAGATCCCAAAAACACCTGAGAATATCCATACCGTCAAATGGCTCGAATTGGGACATGAAGCAAAGAAATTGGCCATTGCAAGCTACGATAAAGACGATAGAGAATCTCTCCTGCGTTATACCGAACAACTCTCCGTGATCTTTCAGCTGGATAATCTGCTTACCTATCCTGCTGTCAAAAAAGGGGTTGATGGCGGCAAACTCTTTTTGCACGGATGGTATTATGATATCGAAGATGGAAAGATCACCTATTATGATGATGAAACCTATACCTATAAACCGCTTGTTTAAAGCAAATCAAACTAATAATAGACTATAATGAATAATTATAAATACAAGGAATACGGATGATAGCCAACAGCATTGAAGAATTGATAGGCAATACGCCTCTGCTCAAGATCAATTCGCTCTCTACTGAAACACAAGCCGCCATCTTGGGAAAATGTGAATTTATGAACCCTACTTCTTCGGTCAAAGACCGCATTGCGTTTAATATGATCAAGGAAGCACTCAAATCAGGCGAGATTGATCACGAGACAACGATCATAGAACCAACCAGCGGCAATACAGGTATCGGTCTTGCAGCCATCTGTGCAGCCAGGGGGATGAAACTTATCCTCACTATGCCTGAATCAATGAGTATCGAAAGACGAAAGCTGCTTATCCATATGGGTGCGGATCTTGTTTTGACACCGGCATCGGAGGGAATGGGAGGCGCCATTGCAAAAGCTGCAAGCCTGGAAAAAGAACTGCATAATGCCAAAGTACTGCATCAGTTCAAAAATCCAAATAATCCTGACATTCACAGAACAACCACCGCTCTTGAAATCTTGAAAGATACAGACGGGAAGGTTGATATCTTTGTGGCTGCAGTAGGTACCGGCGGTACGCTGACAGGTACCGGCGAAGTACTTAAAGAGAAGATTCCTTCTCTCAAAGTCATTGCCGTTGAACCGGAAGCCTCCTCTGTACTGAAAGGAAAATCTGCAGGCCCCCATAAAATACAGGGGATAGGTGCGGGGTTTGTCCCGGACATCCTCAATACAAAACTCTATGACGAAGTGATCTCAGTGAGCAATGAAGATGCCTTTGCAATGTCACGCAAAATGGCAAAAGAGGAAGGACTGCTGATCGGTATTTCCGCAGGTGCGAACCTCGTCGCAGCCCAGACCCTTGCAAATAGGCCGGAGAATAAAGGCAAAACGATCGTTACGATCCTCTGTGATACGGCAGAACGATACCTTTCTACAGAACTTTTTGATGCCTAATCCTCTTCTTTTAGAAACTATCAGGATAGAAAACGGCGAGATTTCCGATCTTGCCTATCACCAGGTACGTTTTGAAAAGAGCCGCAAGGAGCTTTTTGGCCTTAGAGCACATCCTCAACTTCAGGAGTATATCACCCCCCCTCAAACAGGTCTCTACCGATGCAGAATCGTATATGAGCAAACCATACAGCAGATCGAATATCTTCCCTACACTCCCAAAAAGATAGAAACATTAAAAATCGTTACCTATGATATCGAATATCACTACAAATATGCTGACCGCGAGATATTCAATACCTTGCTACAAAACAATCCTGAGGCTGATGAGATTATCATCGAAAAAGAAGGGCTCATCACCGATACGACGATATCCAATATTGCATTGTTTGACGGAAGCAAATGGGTCACACCTGCTAATCCATTGCTGGAAGGTACGATGAGGGCCAAATTGCTTGATGAAGGATTTTTATATCCTCAAACGATCTATACCAAAGATCTATCCGATTATTCACACGTAGCTTTAATGAATGCTATGATAGGATTTAAAATCTTGAAGGACGTCCGTATCCTTACTTCATAAAGGGAATTAACAAGATGTTAAAGCTTTTTCAAACACCCCAGTATCGTAAACTTATGACCGAGCATATCCATCATACCATACGCTATCTCTTCGATCAAAATCAGGAATTTGCACTGGCATGCGAAACCAAATATATTTCTTTTCATCCCGAACTTCCAAGCGAGATCAAAAAAACATTCAGAGAAACGGTCCTTTTTATCATCAGCGGGTATACCTATGAGAGTTCACAATTAACAGATGACTGTTTTTCATTTGAAGCAGGATTTGGAAGCGAAAATTTTGGTTCAACCGTGCAAATTCCTTTGCTTGCCATCAGACAGATCTTTGTAGAAGATCATCCTGTCGTAATCAACCTCTCAGAACCTGCCCCAAAAGACGAGAAAAAAGATAAAACAGCCCCTTCTGAAACACTCTCAATGGCAGCACTGCTTAAAAATCCTGAAAACCAAAAGCTTCTGAAAAAGAAAGAAAAGTAGGGGGAAATTATTTTATTTTATGCCCATACTGATGATGGGCACTAAAAATAAAAGGGATACAAACGCTTTTTAGCAGTGTCCTGCCAAGATAAAGTCTACCACCTGATCCACATAGGCGTTGTGTTTGTTCTCTTTGGAGTATACGATATAGAACTTGCGCTTCATCGTATATCCTCTGATCCTTGATTCAAATAGCTCTCCGGCTGCCACTTCGTCAGCAATCGCATATTTCGAAATGATAGAGACAACCGGATGCGCAGTGTCTTTTTTACTTCTTTTGATAGTTTGAAGTACGGATGTCGTATTGCTCACTTCGCTAAGCACATTGAAGCTTTTACACGATACACCAAGCTCTTCAAATACCTCTGAAACAACGCGTCTGGTATGTGATCCCTCTTCACGGCAGATCCAGTTGTAAGTATAAAGATCTTCGGTTTTAACGATCTTTGGCAACGGGACGTTACTCACCAATACCAATTCATCTTCCAGCCACTCTCTATAGATCAAATCATTATCAAATACCGGTGACTCGATCAAACCCACATCGAGTTTTCTGTCCTTAAGCTTCTCAACAATTCCGTTGCTTAGATCAACACTGAGTTTTACGTCATTATTGATCGCTTTTCCTATAGTATTGAGACACTCTCCTGGAACAACATACGTACCTATCGTGAAGGATGCACCCAATCTGAAAGTGATCTCTTTATTGATGATCTTGAGAATATCCTGTTCAGCTGCATGGATCTCTTTTTCAAGCCTAGTTGCGATCTTATAAAGTTCTTCGCCTTCATTGGTAAGTTTGATACCGTTCTTTTTACGCTCGATAACTTTCGTGCCAAGATATTTTTCGACAAACTTGATCTGCTGTGTCACTGCAGGCTGTGATATCCCAAGTTTCGATGATGCTTTAGAAAAACTGCGCTCTCTTGCTACCGTTAAGAATGTTTCGATTTTAACAAAATCTTTTAACATCATGTTTCCTTATTTTTTTTGTAAATTTTAAACTATTATTCTTATTATATCAAATTATACTTAAATAACTGCATAAGAAAACATTATTCTATCTATACATCCGAGTTTTAATGATATTCACGATATAATCATTAGTATTAGAGGAAAGTGAACGCAACGAGAATGGAACAGATATTAAAGGAACTCAATCCTTCCCAACGTGAAGCTGTAGAGCACATTGACGGTTCTATGCTCATACTCGCAGGAGCGGGAAGCGGGAAGACAAAAACACTGACTGCCAGATTGGCCTACCTCATTGGAGCAGTAGGGATAGACCCGGCAAACACGCTTACTCTGACCTTCACCAACAAAGCTGCAAGCGAGATGCGCGAACGTGCCTTGAAACTTATCAAAAACAAAACTGCTTACCCGCCTCTTTTGTGTACATTTCATAAATTCGGCCTGCTTTTTTTGAAATTTCATATCGAAAAACTGGGACGAAAAAATACCTTTGTGATCATTGACAGTGATGATAAAAAAAGGTTGCTTCGAAGCATTGCCAAAGATCTCAAAATAGACCTCAACCTTTCATTTATCGCTTCGGAGATATCAAAATACAAAAACTCGCTCCTTAGTCCCGAAATCGTAATGGAAAAAGCCGAACTGCCCGACTATAAAAAAGTTGCATTGATCTATCAACGGTATCAACAAAATATCGAAGAAAATAATCTGGTTGATTTTGATGATCTTTTAATGCTTACCTACAAAATACTTGATGAGAATAAAGAACTTCGCAAGGAAACCAGCCTTCGATACAGCTATATCATGGTCGATGAGTACCAGGATACGAATGAACTTCAGTTCAGGCTTTTGGAACATCTGGCGAGCGAGCACGGCAACCTATGCGTGGTGGGAGATGATGATCAGAGCATTTACGGATGGAGAGGTGCAAATATTCGCAATATTCTTGATTTTTCCGATCATTTCGGCGGCACAAAAATCGTAAAACTTGAGACAAACTACCGTTCTACCAAACCTATTCTTAATGCTGCGAATACCCTCATTGAACATAATTCTACCAGACTCGGGAAAACACTTACGAGCCAAAAAGGCGAAGGTCCAGAAGTTAAACTGCTTCATTCCTTGGATGAAACACATGAGGCAAAAGCGATCGCACAGCAAATCCAAACGCTTCTTGAAAAAGGCGCAGACCCAGATGAGATCGCTGTACTCTACCGTATCAATGCCCTTTCAAGATCTCTTGAAGAGGGATTTATCAAAGCAGGTTTAGGATTTAAGTTGATTGGCGGTATGCGCTTTTATGAACGTGCGGAAATCAAAGATATCATCTCCTATTTCAGGGTGTTGGCAAACCCGCATGATGATTTTTCACTTCTGCGTATCATCAACAAACCCAAAAGAGGTCTTGGCAATGCTTCGATCGAAAAACTTCAGCAGGCTGCTCTCCATCAAAAACTTTCACTTTATGATTACATTCAAAAAAACCTTAAAACAGAACTTCCTCAGATCGTAAGCAAAAAAACCGTCAAAACACTGGAATCCTTTATAGAAGACATTCACATGCTGCAAGAGGAAATGGAAAGAGCCCTGGGTAACTTCATTACGCTTTTTGAAGAACGTATCAAACTCAAAGATCATTATGCTGCGATGGTAGACGGATTTGACCGCATTTTAAACATGGATGAGTTTTATGGATATTTTAGAGACTCTGTGATCAAAAATCCCGATCTAACCCTTGATGAGTTCCTCAATGATATTACGCTCCAAAGCGATCAGGACCAGGTAGAAGAAAACACCATCAGCATCATGAGCATTCATGCGGCAAAAGGATTGGAATTCGAACATCTATTCGTCATCGGTATGGAAGAGGAATTTTTCCCGCTGCTTGGCGAAGGATGCAATATGGAAGAAGAGCGCCGTTTGGGTTATGTAGCGATCACGCGGGCCAAATCCGATCTTACCCTTTGCTATGTTGACAGCCGCTTCTACAAAGGCCGTAGAAAGATGATCGATAAAAGCCGTTTCTTGGGTGAAGCAGGACTGATCCAGGATGCAAGTTTAAAGATCACCAAAAGCTCTGCTTTCAAAAAAGGCGATCTGGTCAAACACAAAATATTCGGGATTGGAAGGGTACAGGCTGCAAACAAATCGGGGAAAGAGTATAAACTGTTGATTAATTTCGGCGGCAATAAAAAAGAGATTCTCAGCTCTTTTGTCCAATTGATCTAAAAGGCTGGCTATATGAACCGTCTTTTTGTGGTCAATAAACCCATTTTTCGCAGTTCAAACAGCTATATGGGTTATGTTAAACGAAAATACCATACCAAAAAAGTGGGCTTTTCGGGTACTTTGGACCCTTTTGCAACAGGATGCCTCATCGTTGCAACCGGTCAATATACCAAACTCTTTCCTTATCTTCAAAAAACACCCAAAAGCTATAAAGCAACCCTATGGCTTGGTGCCGACTCCCAAACACTTGATATCGAAAAAGTCGATTCGATCCAAGAGGTTTCCCCTTTCACAGAAGAACAGATCAAAACGGTGCTTCACTCTTTAAAAGGGATACTGACCTATTACCCACCAAAATTCAGTGCCAAAAAGATAGGTGGGAAACGTGCCTACGAACTGGCACGGGAAGGCAAAGAAACACCTCTTAAAACCATTACTTCAACGATTTATGATATCAAGCTGATCAACTATAATCATCCGTTCATTCACTTTGAAGCTACGGTGAGCGAAGGGACTTATATACGAAGCCTTGGAGCCATGATTGCAGACATACTTGGTGTTGACGGCACACTCTCTTCTTTGCACCGTATTCAGGAGGGTAAATTCTATTTTGACGAGGAAAAAGCCCTTGATCCTTTCCAATATCTTGCTATCCAACGCAATATCTACACGGGTGATGATGCGTATCTTGAAAAAGGCAAGAAGTTATCTATCGACTATTTTGTTACTCAAGATAATGGAAACTATCTTATCGAAACACAAAACTATTTTTCCATCATCCATATAGAAAACGGTGAGGTAAGCTATAAGCTCAATCGTCTCGAAAAATTCAAGGAGCCTCATGTATAGCATCCAGGCACATGCAAAGGTCAATATCTTTTTGAAGATAACCGGGCATAGAGAAGGATATCATACCCTGCTTTCCCGTTTTATGAGGATAGATGACCTCTATGATACAATTACCTTCGAACCATGTGAATGCGATACTTTTACTATCGAAGGGTGTAAAGGTGTGCCATTGGAGTCCAATACCATCTACAAAGCCTATAAGGCACTTAATGAGCATACGGGTGATCTGGATCTGCTGAATTTCTTTTATCACCATAAAGTTGTCGTTACCAAACGTATCCCTTCCCAAGCAGGGCTTGGCGGAGGAAGCTCAGATGCCGCTGCATTCATGAGACTGGCCAAGCAAGCCTGCAATCTGCTCATTAGCACAGAGGAATTGGCACGCATCGGAAGTACAATAGGTGCAGATATCCCGTTCTTTATCTATGATTATCCCTCGGCAAACGTTTCTGGTTTTGGAGAGGTTGTAGAACCTTTTGAAGAAGAAACCCTATCTCTTGAACTTTTTACACCAAAACTCGGATGTGATACGGCCAAAGTCTATAAAACATTTAAAGAGCATCTACTGCCCCATATACGTCTTGGCAGTTTTATCGGATGGGACCAACTTACTTCCAAGGAAATTCTGGGGAAAATCCATGATCCCATACTGCTGAATGATCTATATAAAGCCGCATTGATAGCCTATCCAGAACTTGAACAGATGGCTCCAAAAGGATGGTATTACAGCGGAAGCGGCAGTACATTTTTTAGAGTTAAAGACGATAAATAAATCTCCAGACAGGATCAATCTTTTTAATGTCATAGTTTAACCTCCATCAGAAAGATGGAAGTTAGGCAGGATATAAAGTCACAGATTGACCCTTGTTTCTGAGAATGTATACTCTTTCAAGAAAAAGTTATCCGTTACACCAATCTTTTTAGCCATATCTTCACTGATCAATCGATAAGAGAAAGTATATTTAGCATAGGTTGCGCCTTGAGGGATCGTAAATGCATAATCCTTGCTTGCTTTCCCATCCAAGCGTGTGTCACGGGCAATGGATTTGGCCAGATGAGGAATCGTCTCTTCGCCTGCTGCATCTTTCCATTTTACAGCCAGTATTTGTTGTTCTTTTCCAAGTTCTTTATCTTCATTATTGAAAAATTTGACAGTTAGGATGATCTCTCTTAAACCGTATCCTGTCGGTATCTTGTGCGGTGTATTGTTTTTTACATTGATGATAAACTTTTGAGTATCCACATGACTTTTCACATCGATATAGTCACTCAAGATATTGCTGTTATCCACACTTGCGAAACGATGCTCCCTGACCATTCTCTCTTTCGGACTTCCGCCGGCTGGGGCAAAATTAGAGGCGACCCCTTTTCTCTTGGGGCTCATATGACAGTTTTTACATCCTTCTTCAGTCACATTGTTCTCTTCATGGAACATATCATATTCTTTACCAGTTCCATAGACTTCCAATCCATTTTCATTTTTAGAACTGTAATGGCATACAAAACAAAGCTGAGGATTATCACCTACAAAATGCGCTCGCTGTTCCGTTTTATGATATGGTGAGACGGCATCATCAAAAGGCCCGAACATCGTTCCCTGAGACCCGAATTTAATGCTATTCAACCCCCTTGAACCTTTATTTTTATCCAGATGAATTTCATCCACATTATGACAAACGATACAGTTAATTCCGTTCTGCATCGTCTTTGTATTCAGCACACCTTTAAAATTCTCTTTGGTATCTCCGATATCCATCAATAATCCAACTTTGTCTTCTTTGCTCATTTCGCTTTTGGCAATTCTTGGATTATGGCACTCGGCACATGCTACTTTTACCTCTTCCAAAATCATTGTCGGTTTTTTCGTGACCATGTATTCAAGAGATTTTTTAAACAGATCATTTTTGCTGAAATGTGAATTGGAATGCCTTGATGTTTCCCATTTGCTTGAAATATTTTGATGGCATGCCTGGCAATTTTCATTGGTAGCCCATTTTGTATTGATATCTTCTGCACTCCCTATACTGACTAATGCCAGCATCCCTAATATGATTCGTTTCATTTCTTTCTCCCCCTCAGCTTAAATAGCTAAATTTCTAAATATTACTATATTAAAACTTTAAAATGTGTATAGAACTTCATAGAGACTTTTCCTACTGTGCTATAATATGCCAAAAAAAGGACCGATTTGTCTATAGATCTCATCGCACAGAACAAAAAAGCCAGACATGATTACGAGATACTTGAAAAATATGAAGCAGGTATCGTCCTTCAAGGCAGTGAGGTAAAGGCACTTCGCGCAAAACGTGCCAATCTGACCGATGCTTTCTGCCGTTTTATCAAAGGCGAACTCTATCTGATGAATGCGCACATTGCCCATCTGGATACTGCCCATAAACACTACAGCCCAGATACGCGTACTCCTAGAAAGCTTCTCATGCATAAAAAAGAGCTGCATAAACTTTTCATGAAAGTGCATAAAGAAGGGCTTACCATCGTACCGTTGATGCTCTATTTTAACGAGCGCAACAGGGCAAAGGTCAGCATTGCTTTGGCACGCGGTAAAAAACTGCATGACAAACGCGAAGATCTCAAGGCAAGAACTCTTAACAAAGAAGCGCAACAGGCGATAAAAAACAGGTCGTACTAAAATGAAGCTTGAAGCCTATCTTCAATCCTATCAAAGTACTATCTTAGGTACAGTCAGTGAGGATGGCTATCCTTTTACTTCCTATGCACCGTTCTTTTATGACGGGTGCCATATTTATATCCTGATCTCGGATATTGCGACACACAGCAAAAATATCCAAAAAGAGTGGAAAGCTTCGGCATTTTTTATCGAAGATGAAAAAACGTGCCATAACATTTTTGCAAGAAAACGCATCTCCTTGCAGTGTGATGTTCGCATGATTACAAGAGAAGATACCCAATTTGGAATTGTTAAAACTGCTTTTGGAAAAAAATTTAACCAAGAGATGATCACGATGTTGACTGCAATGAAAGACTTTAATTTCTATGAACTAACCCCCGCTAGGGGCGAAGCAACGTTCGGGTTTGGAGAAGCTTATGCGATCGGTGGCGAGGAGATGAACGAACTGATACCAAGAAGTGTGAAAGGGCACCGCTAAAGATTACTGGGTTTTCCATATATGCTTCATATAACTATAGATCCGTTTAAGCCGTGCCATGAATATATTTTCTTGACTAAAATAGGTTGATTTAAGGTATATAAGCCATTTTCGAGAGATTGCTTTTATATACGCAACCTGCTTTATTGTTTCTTGATAGACACTACTTGCTTTGAGCCACTCTATACCTTTCATCAAGAGTTCATAGAGCTTCTTGAACCAACCAAACCTCATTAATTTAGATTCAGTTGTTCGAAAGAGCCAAAAAGTAAATGCAGCGATCGGTACCTTCATCAGATAAGTTAAGGATCCCATAAAAACATGGCCGCTGACAAATAGCACACCGGCATAAACCCCCATCATCTCAACACCGACCAATAATAGAACAAACAAAACAAGTACCAAATACGCATTGGCTTGCTTTAACTTCATCTCTAATTTTTGAAGGATTCGTAACGAATGTACATAGGTATAGATCGGTTTCGCAAGCCCTTCCCAAATGATCTCTTCAAAGATGATAAAGGTTGCAACCAAAAGTATCTGCATAAGCAGCAATGCTTTTCTTTTAAACTCTTGCAATATAAAATATCCTGTGATCTGAAATGAACAATGATAACAAATTACTGGTTAATAAGATGATTATGAAATTGAAATTAGAAATGAAAAAATGGATAAAAAATGAAGCGGTCTTAGAAGAAAATTACTTTCTTCTAAGTTCTTTAATTCTTGCAGCTTTACCTTTAAGATCTCTAAGATAGAACAATTTCGCTCTTCTTACTCTACCTCTTCTAAGTACTTCGATACTTTCGATACTATCAGAATATAGTGGGAAGATTCTTTCTACACCTACAGAGTTCGCACCGATCTTTCTAACATTGAAAGTTTTCCCTGTACCTGTACCTCTGATAGAGATACAAAGTCCTTCATAATTTTGAACTCTCTCTTTGTTCCCTTCCTTAATTCTTACAGCAACTCTTAGTGTGTCACCTGCTCTAAATTCAGGAACGTTTTTGTTTTGCAACTGCGCTTGCTCAAAGCTTTCGATATATTTATTTCTCATGTGATACCTTTTTCTTGTATAGGTCTGGTCGGAAATACTTTGTTTTACACAAAGCCAACTCTTTTTTTAAGTCCGTGATTTTACTATGATTACCCTTTAAAAATTCTGAAACAACTGCTTTGTTTTCATAAATTTTCGGTTTTGTAAAAGATGGCGCTTCAAGTAATGGGGTTTCAAAACTTTCTACCGTTAAAGAGTCACTGTTTCCAAGCACCCCTTCTACATTACGGCTCACTGCATCACAGATCACCATACTTGCCAACTCTCCGCCTGTCAGGATAAAATCCCCGATCGAAAACACTTCATCTGCCCACGTTTCGATTACACGCTCATCGATACCCTCATAGCGCCCGCTGACAAAGACAAGATGCTTTTTTTGAGCCAGACGCTTGGCATCGTTTTGCTTAAAAGATTTTGCAACCGGGGTCACAAAGATGATATGGGCATCAGGTGACTCTTTTTTGATCGATGCAAGCGTATCCATCAGAGGCTGAGGAGTCATCAGCATGCCTGCACCTCCGCCGATCATCGGCGCATCAACCTTTTTATGCTTATTTGCTGTAAAGTCTCTAGGATCGTAAAAATCAATAGTGATCCTCTTCTCTTTCATTGCACGCGCGAGGATACTATCAGAAAAATAACCTTGGATTAAAGAGGGAAAAAGGGTTACAAACGAAAAGCGCATGAGATCTCCTTAAGCGACTACTCGCATAAGCCTGCCGCTAAAGCAAACTCAGCGTTAGCGTAGATTTTTGGACTTTGTTCAAAAATCGTCCTATCAACTATGAGGCTTCCAAAATGTCTTTGGCATCTTGTACATAGATTGTTTTAGCACCCGTATCGGCCTTAATGATATAACGTGGAATATAAGGAAGAAGAAAATGTTTTGGCAACCCCCGTTTGACAAAAACCTCATCAGTATCAATCGCAAGATAGTCAACATCGGCCATTCTCTGTATCTCACTAACCACACCCAGTATCGTATCATTCTCTTGGATGCTGCATCCGATGATATCAAACCAGAAATGTTCGCCTTCTTCCAGGTGACAGTTCTCTTTGGTAGCCTCTTCGCTTGTGTAAATCTTTACATTGGTGAGTTTTTTCGCATGATCCATATCCTCATAACCAACAAAATGGACGATACCTCTTTTATGGTCAACAGAGGCTATGGTCAAATCACCTCTGCTGCTTTGAAAAGTCATACCTTTTTGAAATTGTTCAGGGAAATCTGTGAAAAGATGGAGCTTCAGATCACCGTACAAACCCACAGTTCTACCGATCTGAGCGATAAGAAATTGATTTTTTTTCATTCGTTGACGGATTTTACGTTGACGCGGTAGTTTTTACCGCCTTTGGCTTTACAGCCGGAGATGACGGTTTTAATCGCATTGATCATACGTCCCTCTTTGCCTATGAGTTTACCGACATCTTCGCTATTGGCGTAAATGGTCACCTCATCAAATCCTTCATCAATCTCTGCGATCTCTACAGAGATGTCTTCAGGATTGTTTACAAGAAGTTTAGCATAAGCACTTAGGAACGCTTCAACCATCGGAAGGATTATTTACCAGCCAATCTTTTTACTGTTGGGCTCATTTGAGCACCAACGCTTAGCCAGTAGTTCAATCTCTCTTGATCAAGAGTAAGGTCTTTGTTCGCACTTACCGGATTGTAGTGACCGATCGCTTCGATCCATCCACTGTCTCTTCTTTTTCTACTATCTGTTACTACGATTCTGTAAAAAGGTCTCTTTTTTCTACCCATTCTTGTCATTCTGATCATTGTCATATGTTTATCCTTTTAATGTTTCTTTTGATTTGACTCTTTAAAAGAGCAACTATCTGGCAAGAGCCTTTGCTTGGATCCCATCAAATAGTACTGACAACTGCTTTTAATGACTAAAGCACTCATCAATACTTTTACCCTGCACTACTATTGGGAACGGAATTATAGCATAAAATAAATAAATTTTTTATTAAATACAGACCGGCTCAAAAGCTATCTTTATCCTCTGTCTCTCTATAATTGGCTTGCATAGTCCTGCTGCTTAAGCGACCTCAACGTTAGCGTATAACTTCGCTTGATTTTACAAACGTTATCTGAATGGAAGACCGCCGCCGCCTTGCATCTGTTTCATGAGGTCCTGCATCTGTTTCATCCCGCCCTTGCCGGAAAGTTTCTTTGCCATCAAAGAGGCGTTCTTAAACTGTTTAAGAACTCGGTTGACCTGCATCTGGTCAAGCCCAGCTCCTGCGGCAATACGTCTTTTGCGCGTATTATTCAGCAAATCCGGATTTTCTCTCTCTTTGGGTGTCATTGAAGAAATCATCGCCTTGATCATTTTCATCTCCTGGGAATTCTCAAGGTCCATATCCCCTATCTGCTTCGCCAGACCGCTCATACCTGGGATCATTCCCATAATGGATTTCATACTTCCCAGTTTTTTCATCTGCTCCATCTGAGCAAGGAAATCATTGAAGTTGAATTGCCCTTTTTTGATCTTCTGGGTAAATTTTTTGGCCTCTTTAGGATCAATTGCCGCTGCCGCTTTTTCTGCAAGAGATTCAACATCACCTGCCCCCATCAAACGGCTGACGATCCTATCGGGGATGAACTGTTCAAGATCAGGCATTTTTTCACCTGCACCGATAAAGCGAAGCGGTACGCCAACCTGTTCGGTCAGTCCAAGGGCGATACCCCCTTTGGAATCACCATCAAATTTACTCAGAACAACCCCGGTAATTCCTATCTTCTCTTTAAAAGTCTGTGCCGTCCTGACTGCATCCTGTCCGGTCATCGCATCTGCAACATAAAATAGCTCATCGGGCTGTGCAACTTTTTTGACTTCTGCCAGTTCATCCATCAACTCTTCATCGATCGCCAAACGACCTGCCGTATCGATCAGCACGACATCATAAAGCTCTTTTTTGGCTTTCTCCAGTCCCGTCTTTACGATCTCTACAGGCTTAGCATGCTCATCAGCAACCAATGTCACATCGATCTGCGCAGTGATCTGGCGTAACTGCTCAACTGCAGCAAGCCTTTGAAGGTCAGCTGCGATTACCATCACCTTTTTTTTCTTCTGTTCTTTAAGAAAATAGGCAAGTTTTCCGGTTGTTGTCGTTTTACCCGATCCCTGAAGACCGATCATCAAAACCACAGTAGGAGGATTGGAAGCAAAAGTAAAGCCTTTAGGCGCCCCTGGGATAGTGAGCAAATGGGTCAATTCCGTTTGTAGTGCTCTTAAAAACTGCTCTTTCCCGATACCGTTCTTTTTGGTATCTAGTTCTACCGTATTGATAAGTTCTTTAACGACCTTATGATGCACATCTGCTTTGAGCAAAGACTTTTTAAGCTCTGCCGTTGCTTTTTTTAGCGCTTTTTCATCATCCTGAAAACGTATTTTGCCTATTGCATTTTTAAAACTGTCGGTTAACGTATCAAACATCTTTTACCTTGATCTTTCTTATTCTATGGTTGTGATTTTATCCAAGATTTACTTATAGCGTGCGATACCCTTTGGCTCTGGGGCCTCGAACACATAATCAAAGAGTTTGATCTTCTTTGAATGCAACAATATGTGTTTGCTCTTGGTATGGCTACCGTACTGTGCATCCCCTACTACGGGATGTCCCACACTGGCAAGGTGTACACGGATCTGATGGGTCCTTCCCGTGGTAATCTCTATACGAGCCTTGCTTTTCTTACCCTGGACCTCTTCTGGGATGACTTTAGTGTGAGCTTTTTTACCTCTGATGGGATCGATCTTAGAAAAGGCTTTCCCTTTCTTGATCGTCAAAATCGGATCATCGATCTCCATTGTCTCATAGACAACACCTTCCACCCAGGCAACATACTCTTTATACACGCGTCGGTTCTTAAACTCTTTGACAGCAGCCTCTATAAACTCCCTGTTTTTCCCAAGAAGCAGCACACCACTGGTATCTCTGTCAAGGCGGTGCAGAAGCTCGGCTCCCTCTATGGCATCTTGAATATCATAACTATCGACTTGTGCCGGTTTGTTAACTGCAATGATATTCTCATCCTCATAGATAATTTCGATATCAGAAGGATATTCAACACGAAACTTTGTTTCATCATTGATCTGCGCTCGTGCGATCTTGACCTGTTTGTCCCCAACATAAACCAGTCCCTTATCGATAAGTTCTTTAGCCTGATTGTTCGAAATATTTTCTTGTTTTGCCAATATTTTATATGCTTTATCTGTAGCCATTTTCTTCTATCCAATTTTCAAATTCTTTTGTCAGCGGGAATTCCACTATCTTGACCTTGCTGGTCTGTCCTGTTTTAAAAAGTATATCACCTTTTGAAACTTTAAAGCTTTTTGAGAGAAACTTAACCAACTCTTGATTTGCCGCACCTTCCACTGCAGGTGCTTTGATCGTTACCTTAAGTGCATCCTCACCGTATGGCCCACAAAATGCATTTTTGCTTGCAGCAGGCTGCGCTTTGATACGCAAACTGACCTTACCCGAATCAATCTGATAGAACATCTTGCAGACTCTCTATGATCGGAGTTATATCGGCTTGATATTTGATTCGGGCAGGCTTAAGCATGTGATGCTGTAGCACCCTTTTAGTCAGATTAGATGCCTCCACTACCGCTATCCCTTCACAGGCTTCAAAAATATCCTTTTGGTTAAAGTAATGCTCGCCTGAAATGATCTTGCAGCCAAACTGCGCTGCTTCAGCGGCATTGTGTCCACCGATAGGCTCAAATGCACCACCAAGTATTACCAGGTCGCTGATCGCATAGATATCGACCAGTGCGCCCAATACATCCACCAACACCACATCACTTTTCATCCCCAGATTCTGTGAATATCTCTCATAGGCAATATCCATCTCATGACTGAATGCTTGGAGCATCTTTTCAACACTCTCAAAACGTTCGGGATGACGCGGTACAACGATCAGCATCGCTTCGGGTTCTTCTTTTTTAAGAGCCCGGTAAGCTTCCAAAACCAAACCTTCTTCACCTTCATGCGTACTTGCTGCACATACCACCATATGTGAAGGTTTTTCCAACTTATGCTGCACTGAGGGAAGCGATGCGAGCTTGATATTACCGGTTACTCTTACGTTTTTAGCGCCCAACTGCTCCAACCGTTCTTTATCTAACCGGCTTTGTGCATAGACTTCATCGATCTGTTTAAAAATGTGTCTGTATAACCAAGCCATTTTCAAATATTTCGGAAAAGACCTGTCACTCATCCTCGCATTGATAAGGATCGTCTTAGCGCCTCTTTTTTTGGCCAGTGCAAAAAGCAGATACCAAAACTCTGCTTCCATCACCACCAATGCCCTCTGCGGCTTGATCCAGCCGAACAGCAAAGGCTCAAACGGAAGATACCTGCTCTGTGAAGCATAGGTCCTAATAACCTCAAACCCCGTATGCGTGATCGCACTCATACGCAATTTTTCTTTAGGGAATTTTTCAACCAATGAAGCGATCGCTTTTGCTTCTCCAAAACTGCATACATGAAACCAAATTCCATTTTCTTTCAAAGGGCTGTTATGCCGTAAAAAAAATCGTGCAGGAATAGAATCTTTGTATTTTGCTTTCAGGGAGAAAATTGCCAGAAACGGCAATGAGATCACATAGGCAAAAGCCGTAGCCACACTATAGAGAAGAAAAAAAAGTCCCTCCATAGCGCATCATTTATGCATCTTGCGTTTCACGCTCGATATAAAGGATACGTCCGCAGTGAGGACAGTTGACGATCTCATCACCCTTGATCACATCTGCATACGTTTTATCATTGAGTTTCATATAACATCCGTAACATGCCTGTTTTTTTACAGGAACAACCGCTGTATTTCCTGCCCAAAGACGGATCTTTTCATAAAAAGAAAGGACTTTCTGCTCAATGTTTCTGCTAAGTGCTTCTCTTTTCTCAAAAAGCTCTGCTTTGCTTTGTTCGATTTGGGCTTTTTCTACCGCTACAGTCTCATTGATAGCTTGGAACTCAGCTGTGAACTGTTTGATCTTTTCGTTCATATCTTCAAGAAGAGATGCTTTCATTTCATTGATCCCTTGAAGTCTTTGGATCTCTTCATTGGCAAAAGTCATTTTCTCTTTTGCGATATCTTCTTCCAAAGAAAGTGCTTTCATCTCTTTTTCAGTAGAGATCTCTTTTGCTTTTTTAGCATTAGATGACAATTGATCATTCAGGATCTTCAATTGTTCTTCAAAAGACCTGATCTTCTCTTCATTGGCTGCGATGCCTGCTGCCATTTTGTCTGCTTCTTCCTGTGCATCATCGATCTTCTTTTGCGCTTTTGCCACTTTTCTGTCTGCAGCTTCCAGCTCCGGCTTATAGCTATCGATCGTTTTGTCATTTTTTGCAAGCTCTATGAGCTCTTGTAAACGTTTATTCACACTTGGTCCTTTGTGGAGTTTAGGAGATCTTTTCCCTATCTTTCTATTGATTCAATATGAAAAGGATTTTTTGAATTTGAAATTATAACCAAAAGAGGTAAATTTTTCAACTCATGGGCTAAAATCTCAACAAAAAAGCGCTCGCTTTCATAATGCCCTATATCGATCATCATCAGATTTTCACTTATTGCTTTCATGGCATCATGATATTTAATATCACCCGTCAAAAAGCAATCCACGTCTACCGTATCCATTAAAGAGGCACCTGCTCCTGTTGTCAGTGCAACGGAATGAATATGTTCTTTTTTACCAACCACTTTTAGTATAGGCAGTGACAGCTTTTCTTTGACTAATGCCAAAAGTTCTTCATATCCCCATTCTCCTTTTGCAACACACACAAAGGGATCTTGTTCTACGAGTGTCAAACCCAAAATCTTTTCGAACACATATTTATTAAGATGGGTTTGGTCAAAATTGGTATGCATCGCTATAAGGGAGTGTTTTTTCAAGATCAACTTTTCAATCAGATTTGAAGGATAAACTGAAAAGTCCAGTTTGGAAAGTTTTCCAAATATCAACGGATGGTGTATGATGAAAAGTGATCCCTCCGGCGTTTGTTCAATCATTGTCTCATCAATATCCAATGAAACAACGACCTGTGAAACCTCTCTGTTCATATCACCTATGATCAACCCTGAATTGTCCCATTTTTCCTGAAGCGCAAAAGGACTTATCTGGTCAAGAAAGGTATACACTTCTTGGAGTTTCATTCTATTCCTTTTTCATTAAGTCACATGCTGTGTGACCGTCGTAACGAACGACTCTGAAAGCAAAGCGATTCGAAAGTTATGACGATTTTTTTAAAGAAACTTTTGCTTCTTTTTTTTAAAAAAAGAAACAAAAGAGAAAGCCACATCCTCAGATTCAAAAGGAATGTTTTAGCCTCTTACCCTTTGGTTACGTTCTTGTTCCTGATCTTTGTACAACTGGGCACAACCGATCGCAAGTTCACGCACCTTTAAGATGTAGTTCTGTCTCTGTGCCTGTGAAACAGCTTTTCTTGCATCCAAGATGTTAAATGCATGCGATGCCATCATACACTGATCATAGGCCGCAAGAGGCAATCTTTTTTCAAGGCAGAGCCTGCATTCCGCACTCGCATCTTCAAAATGCGCAAAAAGCTTTTCGACACTTGCCACTTCAAAATGGTATTTACTGAATTCGTATTCGCTCTCTTTGTGCACATCCGCATAAGTCGTAACTTCATCACCGTTTCTATTCCAAACGATATCAAATACCGATTCAACCCCTTGTAGATACATAGCGAGCCTCTCAGTTCCGTAGGTTATCTCTACTGCCACAGGATCACAGGAAATACCGCCTACTTGTTGAAAATAGGTAAATTGCGTTACTTCCATGCCATCCAGCCATACTTCCCATCCAAGTCCCCATGCACCAAGTGTTGGAGATTCCCAGTTATCTTCAACAAAACGGATATCATGCTCAGCCAGATTCAACCCAAGGTACTCAAGAGATTTGAGATAAAGTTCCTGGATATTGTCCGGGCTTGGCTTGATCAAAACCTGAAACTGATAGTAAGCTCCCAAACGATTAGGGTTCTCACCGTAACGCCCGTCGGTCGGCCTTCTGCTAGGAGCCACATATGCTGTACTCCACGGTTTGCTGTCCAAACTTCGCAAAAGCGTTGCAGGGTGGAAAGTACCGGCACCAGCCGGGATATCATAAGGCTGCACAATATTGCATCCCTGCTGGGCCCAGAACTGTTGCAGTTTTAGCAGCAGCTCGCTGAATGTGATTGCATTTTTATTCATCAATATTCCTGACACTTTTCAATCCTAAAGTCTTACTTCGATCTCAGAGGAGTCGAGTTCCACTTTTTTCGCCTTGCTGATTCTGTCTTCTTGTAATTTCACACGTAATTCATCATCTTCCAGTGCCATGATCTGAATCGCCAGATATGCAGCATTAACCGCTCCTGCCTTCCCGATAGCAACGGTTCCTACCGGCATCCCGCCGGGCATCATCACGGTACTAAGCAACGCATCTTCCCCTCTGAGTTCACCGCTTGCCATCGGAACACCAAGTACCGGTTTGATGGTCGTTGCAGCCAAAGCGCCCGCCAAATGAGCTGCCATACCTGCTGCTGCGATAAACACCTGCGCACCTTTGGCTTCAGCCTCTTTGATATAATTCTTGGTTCTTTTTGGGCTTCTATGTGCCGAAGAAATGATCAGCTCATAGGGTACCCCAAACTTTTGTAGTGTCTGGGCACACTCTTTCATCACATCATAGTCACTTTTACTTCCGATAACAATCGATACGAATTTCATTTTCATACTCCTTTTTTAGTTTAGTTGATTTTTTGGTTGCATATGCATGGGAGTTGAGTCTTCGGTAAGACCTTTCTTCATCAGAGCCTCATCTATCTCTCGCCTTAAAATGGTATATCCTGGCAAGGCAACCGGAAGAATAATGTCATTCAGATCCCCGCTGTGGATACATTCAAATTCTTTGCCTGAAGCCGAAACGATCTTTTTGAATGTCAGCCAATATGCTCCGCCTTCCTCATCGATTCTGCCATATTCATTTTCGATACATTCAACCTCCGCACCGACTGGCAACACGATCTCTACACGGTCACCTATGCAGGTCTTGTCTTTACAGCGCCATGTCTTGCCGTCTTCGCCAACCAATCCTGCTACTTGGTGCGTTCCGTATTGGATGGAGAACCCCAATGCCTGCGTGTCGCTTTTCTCAAAAGGACGGGATACTAGATAGGCGTCTGTAAACCCCCGGTTTTGTGTCGTATTCAATTGGGCTTGATACTTCGCTGCATCAAATTTTCCTGCATAGAAATCATCAATGGCATGACGATATGCTTTGGTAACCACACCCGCATAATAAGGAGATTTTGTCCGTCCTTCAATCTTGAGAGAATCAATCACCCCTGAAGAGAGTATCTCATCAATATGGGAAGCAAGGTTCATATCTTTGGCGTTCATGATATAGGTACCGACTCCACTCTCCTCTTCAAGCCTGAAAGTCGTGTTTGTCTCAGGATTATACGCATAGATCTCATAAGGAAAACGGCAGTCATTGGCACAACTTCCCCTATTTGGTACACGTCCTGTCTGGAGTGCAGAGATTAGACAGCGTCCGCTGTAGGCAAAACACATCGAACCGTGTACAAACACTTCTATTTCCAGATCAGGGATCACCGATTTGATCGCTTCGCAATCCTTCAAACTGATCTCCCTTGCAGCAATGATACGCGTTACCCCCATATCATAATAGACCTGTGCATCAAGGGCATTCATCACATTGGCCTGCGTAGAGAGATGCAATGGAATATCGGGGGCGATCTTCTTTGCCATCTTGACTACACCGGGACTTGAAACGATAAGTGCATCCGGCTTCAATTCCGCCATCTTGGCTATATGGCTTTCATACAATTTCAATTGTGAGTTAAAGGGAAAACTGTTAATGGTACAATAGACCTTTTTGCCTCTCTCGTGGGCATAATCGATCCCTTCTTTGAAAGAATCCATATCAAATTCTTTGCCCGAACGGATACGCAAAGAAAATGTGCTGGTCCCGCCGTACACGGCGTCTGCACCGTAATTGAGGGCGATCTTCATCTTCTCAAGATTGCCGGCAGGTGCTAGAAGTTCTACTTTTTTTTGATGTGTCATATTTTTCCTGTTCTGAATACAAGTCAGATAGTTTAAGCACTTATTTTACCCTATTAGTGGTAAAACATAGATTTTATGATAGAATAAATACAAAACAAAGTAAAAGATTAGATAAGACAGAATGAGAATAGATATACACAATCATACTACACGATGCAACCATGCAGAAGGAACCATTGACGAATTTATCCAAAGAGCGATAGAGCTGGAAATTGATGTTTACGGTTTTTCAGAGCATGCCCCTATGGATTTTGACCAGAAATACCGTCTTGCATTTGAAGAGATGGAAGCCTACACGCAAGAGGTTCTCGAGGCCAAAGAACGCTATAAAAATGATATCCGTATCCTTTTGGGCTATGAAGTAGACTACCTTCCGGGTTATATGGATGAGCGGGTTTTAAATGCAAAAGTGGATTATCTTATCGGTTCGGTACATTTCATCGACAAATGGGGATTTGACAATCCCGAGTTTATAGGCGGATATAAGGACCGCAATATCGATGAGATATGGAAAGCCTATTTTGAAGCCACCGAAATGATGGCTAAAACCGGCAAATTCGATATCGTCGGCCATTTGGACCTTATCAAGGTGTTTAAATTTATGCCATCGATCGATACCCGTCTCTTGGCTAAAGACGCCCTTAAAGCAATTAAAGCATCCAATATGGTTCTAGAACTCAATGCTGCCGGTTTACGCAAACCTGTCGGCGAAATCTATCCTTCCCGCGCACTTTTGGAAGAAGCTTATGAACTTGATATCCCTATCACCTTTGCTTCAGATGCCCATTCGGTTGAACAGGTTGGATTTGGATATGAAGAGATGATTATATTGGCCAAAGAAGTAGGCTATACCAAAGCCATGACATTTGAACAACGTGACAGGGAATTGATCGTTTTTTAAGCACTAATTTTTACATTTTTTGTGAGAAAGAAATAAATGACTATTTTTTAGGCAACCAACTTCACTATCTCTTATTTTAGAATGGCTATAATATATGGATAAATTTAATTTTGGAGGAAATCCGCATGGGTAAATTCGTAAACAACATTGCAGAATTTAACAAGTTCTGTGAAGAAAATGAAGTAGAATTTGTAGATTTTAGATTTACAGACATCAAAGGAATGTGGCACCATGTCACGTATAGAAGAAGTGCGGTAAGCGACAGCATGCTTGATGCTGGTCTTCCATTTGACGGTAGTTCTATCGAAGCTTGGCAGCCGATCAACAAATCAGACATGCTTTTGAAACCGGATATTGAAACTGCTTTCATGGATCCATTCACAGCAGACAGTACCGTGATCGTTATCTGTGATGTTTATGACATTTACAAAGGCCAAATGTATGAAAAATGTCCAAGAGCCATCGCTAAAAGAGCTCTTGAATACCTTGCAGAAGCAAATATCGGTGATGTAGCTTATTTCGGTCCTGAAAATGAATTCTTTGTATTCGATGATGTGCGTATCTGGGATGGTGTCAACCAGGCAGGTTACAGAGTAGACTCAGAAGAAGGTTCATGGAATGCGTCTACGGGCTATGGTGAAACAGGAAACATAGGTCACAGAGCTGGCACGAAAGGTGGTTACTTCCCGGTTATGCCTATCGATACAATGGTTGACCTAAGAGCTGAAATGATGCAGATCCTTGAAGAAGTAGGACTTGAAGTAGTTCTTGGCCACCACGAAGTTGCTCAGGGGCAAGGTGAAATCGGTATCAAATTCGGGACTTTGATCGAAGCAGCGGATAACGTACAAAAATATAAATACGTAGTTAAAATGGTAGCACACCTAAACGGTAAAACTGCAACGTTCATGCCAAAACCACTTTACGGAGACAACGGAAACGGTCAACATGTACACCAATCAATCTGGAAAGACGGTAAAAACCTTTTCTATAAACAAGGTGAATACGCAAACCTAAGTGAAACAGCGCTTCACTACCTTGGCGGTATCTTCAAACACGCGAAAGCAGTTGCAGCTATCACAAACCCAAGTTCAAACTCTTACCGAAGATTGATCCCTGGATTTGAAGCTCCATCCATCTTGACTTACTCTATGCAAAACAGATCGGCTGCATGTCGTATCCCTTATGGTGCAGGCGAAATGGCTACGAGAATCGAAACAAGATTCCCGGATTCAGCATCTTGCCCATACCTTTGTTTTGCAGCATTGCTCATGGCCGGAATCGATGGTATCAAAAACAAATATATTCCGGTAGGGCCAATGGATGAGGATCTATTCGAACTGAACCTTGATGAGATCAGAGAGAAAAAAATCCCTCAAATGCCGCATACCCTAAGAGAAGCACTTGAGGCTCTTATCGAAGACCATGCGTTCCTTAGCCCGGTATTTACTGAAGAGTTCATTACAACATATCAACACTATATGTTCGAAAGACAAGTATGGCCGGATGAAGCAAGACCAACTGCATTCGACTTCTCTACAGTATTCTCTTGCTAAAACCTACTTTCAGGCTTCTTGCCTGAAAGATCTTTTTCTTACCTAAATCAATTAAAACAGCGTTCCACTATCGTGAGATGCAGGCGTTGTCGGAACGCTTTTTTTAGGATGCAATGCATCATCTTCCTGAGTATTAGGTTCTTCTCCCTCGACAGGAAGCGTTTGGGCCATTCCCATATCCTCCTCTGTATCGACTACTTGCGATGTTTCATTATTTTCATTCAACATCTGGCCATATTCGTCAACCGGTTCATGTTTCACCGCAGGAAGCGGAGAGTCTTTGGTATAAAGCTCCATTTTACCGTTGTATTCTCCCATGAAAACACCTTTTGGGATATCAAATGTACGCTTCATAGTAGGATCTGACTCCAAAAGTTTTTGATAATAGTATGAAAATGCCGGCGCAGCGATCGCACCTCCTGTTGCACTTTTGCCGATAGGCTTATTGTTATCCCTTCCAAACCATGAAATGGTTTCTATCGTAGGAGAATAGCCGCAGAACCATGCATCCACGCCATCATTGGTTGTACCGGTTTTACCGGCAAGTTCTAAACCTGGAACCGCTGCATTTATCCCGGTCCCTCTCCTGATAACATCTTTGAGGATATCGGTCATCAGATAGGCCTGCTCCGGAGTTGTAAACCCTTCTATCTCTTTCGGACGGGTTTCATAGATCACTGCCCCTTCTTTGGAGATGATCTTACTGACAAGTCTGGGTTCTATCATATGGCCTTGGTTTGCAAATACCGAAAAGATCTGTGCCATTTTAAGAGGACTTAGTCCAAGATTGCCCAAAGCTAGCGACATATCATTAGGGATATGAGGCACATCCAAGTACGCCAATCGCTTCCGGATGGTACTTACACCAATATCTGCTACAAGATTGATCGTAGCAAGGTTTCGGGAATGTACCAATGCTTCCCTTAAAGGAATGAACCCTTTAAAATCCCTTTCATAGTTTTTAGGTGACCAGATCTTCAATTTTCCGTTGGAATAATACTGAAATGTTCGTGCTAGATCTGTCAACGGAGTAGCCGGGTTGTACCCCATGTCAAGTGCCGTTTGATAAATAAAGGGCTTAAATGATGAACCAGGCTGACGTTTTGACTGCGTAATACGGTTAAAGGCGGACTTGGCATAATCCACCCCTCCGACCATCGAGAGGATATCACCTGTGCTGCTCTCAACCGAAACCAGTCCACCGTTAAGCGTAGAAGTCTCTGCTTTTTCATTGTAACGTTTCAAAAGTTTTTTATAAGCATACGCAACTGCATCTTCAGCGATTTTTTGCTGTTGCATATCTATCGTTGTATAGATTTGGTATCCGCCGGTACGGATATCACCCAATTTACCATCAAAACGTCTTAATACCTCATCCACGATATACGGAGCGATATTCTGCGTCAAAGAGGTTTTATAGACTTCTGGAGATTCTTTAGCCGCTTTGAGATAATCCCTTTGTGTGATCCATCCGATGCTTTTCATGCGGTACAATACATTATTGGCCCGGTCAAGCGCACGCTTATAATGACGAATAGGGTTATAGTAGCTTGGAGCATTCGGTATTCCTATCAGCATCGCACACTCTTTCAGGGTGAGTTCGTTCAACTCTTTGTGAAAATATCCCTTTGCAGCCGTTTTAACACCAAAATAGTTATTGCCGTAGGATATTTCATTGAGATAGCGCTCAAGAATCTGTTCTTTACTGAGTTCATGCTCAATTTTCAAAGCAAGAATTGCCTCCCTGATCTTACGTGCAAGTTTTTTTTCATTGGAAAGGATTTTATTTTTGATAAGCTGCTGGGTGATCGTACTCCCGCCTTCCACAAATTTTCCAGCCTGAATATCCTTGATAATCGCCCTAAATATGGCATCTGGGTTTACCCCGCTGTGCTCAAAGAAACGGGTATCTTCCATTGCTACAAGACCCTCGATCAATACCCCAGGGATCTCATCATAACGTGCAAAAAGACGGTGCTCTTTTTTAAACACATAGGCTAATTGATTTCCGTTCCTATCCAAAATAACACTGGAAGTTTCCGGTTTATAATTGATGAGTCTATCTGCATCCAATGTCACCTCTTCATAAGCATAGATGAAGGCTGCAACCAATGCAACCCCAAATAACATGATAAGGATAACAGAACCTTTAATTAAATAACTAAACACCTTGATCCTTTATTTTAAATACCAATTATAACGTTTTGGCGTTAATGAACTTTAATACCCGTTTGAGATCTTTTATACTGACTCCTATTCTTGGGATTACCCTCAAGATAGGATGTTTTACGGTAGGCTGCCTGATAGCTCCAACCAAAAAACCCTGTTCCATCAATTGCTTTTGCATCCTAAGCGCCTCTTGATTGCTTGGCATAGGGATCGGCAGGATCAGACCTTGCAACTCCATATCCAATATCTCTTTAACAACCTTTTGACGTTTATCGATACGGTGACGGTATTTTTGTGCATTGTTCTGAATATGTTGTACATTGACCAATGCCAGAGCCGTGTCAATTACAGAAGGTGCGGTCGAATAGATGATCGGTTTAGCCCGGTTTTCCAAAAAAGAGACAATCTCTCTGGAAGCAAGGATATAGGCACCGTAACTTCCATAGGCTTTACCCAAAGTACCCATCTTGATATAGTGCGGTTTAATATCGATACCATAATGTTCAAACACACCTAAAAGATTTTCACCCAAAACACCGGAACTGTGCGCTTCATCGACGATCAAGAGCGCTTCATAGTCATCTGCGATATCAAAAAACTCTTGATGGCAAACCTCGCCGCTCATCGAATAGATACCCTCTATCGCAATAATATTCCTCTTTTTTCCATACTGTGCTATCTTTTCTTTTAGATCTGCTGCATCGTTATGTTTGAAAAAAATGACCCGGTCGCCTAAAAGTCCCGTTGCGATCATACCGCTTGCATGGTACTCCTCATCCATAAACAGCCTATCCTGTTTACGTACCAAAGACTCGATCAGCGAAAGGTTTGCCAAAAATCCAGATCCAACTGTAATACCCGCTTCAAACCCATTGATCCCACAAAGCAATGTTTCAAATGCCTGATGGACTTCATGATATCCGTTAACCAACATACTGGCTTTAGGGGCAAAGATATCATAGCTGTCCAATATGCTTAATGCTTTTTTGAGCTGTTTTCTTTTGTTCGCAAGCCCCAGATAGTCATTGCTTGCCAGATCGATCAAAGAACGCTCAAAAAGATGCCGTTCCCTGAAGCGTCCTGCTTTTTTCAATGCAAGAAGTTCATGTTCATACATTCAATTCACCGATCCAAGGCAGCAACTTTTCAACCTGCAGTCCCATTGCCGTACTCTCAAGCCCTTTGACGCTTCGAATATATTTTCTGCAGAATCCCTCCACCATGCACCCACCTGCCTTACCTTCCCAAAGACCGCTTTGAAGGTAAGATTCAAGTTCATTTTCATCAAACGGAGCAAACTGGTAATAGGTCGCGGAAATATCCGTAAAAAGTAATTTTTTAGATCTAAAATGCACAGAAGAGATAATGGCAATCGTCGAACCGCTTTGAATCTTCAAAATTCGCCTGGCATCGTCGATATCTTTTGCTTTACGCAGGATCGTACCGTCACTTGCAGCAATAACGGTATCGGCACACAACAGAGGGGTATCAAGACCAAATTCCTTTACTCCTGCCTCCAATTTGCCTTTACTGGCTGTATAAACAAAATTTTTAGCCTCATTTGTTGCAATAAGATCTTCATCAAAATCAGGAGATTTCTGGATGAAATCCACACCGAATTTCTCAAGCAATAAAGCACGCGAGGGTGAAGAGGAACACAAACAGATTTGTTCCTTTTTTTTCATATTTAAAATCCTCTAAGAGTAATACCTAACCATATTGCCACAACGCCCAATGCGATATTAATCGGCAGCAATAGCTTTGGGATCAAGGACAATGCGACTTTGGCATCAGAAAGTTTACCCTCATCAAAGAGTTTTTGTGCTTTTCTTCTTTTGAGGTACATCCAGGTAAAGTTCATTGCCATGATCAGCCAGATGCCCTCTTTGACATGGACGATATTATAAATATACATCGCTGCTTCGGAAATAATATGGCCATTTTCATCAACAGCGGCATTTCTAAAACCCAAACCGACTGCCATCAACACAGCTGTCACAATAATAGTTATGATAAACGGTATCACAATATTGAAAAATCTCCCCGTGATTGCCAAGGTACGTCCGAGCCTTACTTTTGGATCCTCGATAAGCTGAAGGTTTGGATGCACGGCCAAACGAATCGCGATCATGCCTCCAACCCAGATAAATGCGCTGAATACATGCAAAAAAACAATCTCATGTGCAAATGCACCGAAAAATCCTGTCAATTCGGTTTTCATCCTAGTTTCCGCCCTCCAGGATCTGAGCCAAATAGACTTTAGCCTCTTCGATAGCCTCTTCTATCTTATTTGGGTCTTTCCCCCCTGCCTGTGCAAAATCAGGACGTCCGCCACCGCCGCCGCCTACGATAGGTGCAATGGTTTTGATCCAGTCTCCTGCTTTGATCGCATTTCCTTTGCTGCCAGCTGCAAACATCACTTTATCGTCTTTTTTCATGAACAACATTACTGCAATACTTTCATATCTGTTCTTGATCTCATCAATCATCGTCTTGATATCACCGCTCTCAACCTCTTCAACGATCACATGGACTCCGTTTACTTCAACGGCTTTGAGCTCTTTTTGCTGTACGCTCATCGCAGAAGCGAGTTCATTTTTGAGTGTTTTGACCTGCTCTTTGAGCTTTGCGATACCAGCAATCGGGTTTTGGTTTTTCACTTCCTCTTTGATCCGTGAAAGCTCCCCTCTAAGCCCTTTGACCACCCTGATCGCTTCAGCACCGCAGATCGCTTCGATACGGCGTACTCCGGCACTTACCCCGCTCTCTTTTGTGATCATAAAAAGCCCTATCTGCGCCGTAGAGGCCACGTGTGTTCCTCCACAAAGTTCTAAAGAGGCATTCCCCATACTTACCACACGTACCTCATCGCCGTACTTTTCGCCAAACAGTGCCATCGCTCCGGCATTTTTAGCTTCCTCGATCGGCATCACTTTTGTTTGCGCAGGAATATCCCTGTCTATCTTGTCATTGACCCAGGCCTCCACTGCTTCGATCTCTTCAACACGCATCGCTTTAGGATGAGAGAAGTCAAAGCGCAGTCTGTTCGCTTCAACCAATGAACCTGCCTGGGTGATATGGTCTCCAAGAATTTCACGAAGTGCTGCATGTAGCAAGTGTGTTGCGGAGTGATGCTTGGTAATTTGTGTTCGGGACTGGTCTACTGCCGCTTCTACCTCGTCACCAACTTTCAGTTTTCCTTTGACTTCGGAAAGATTCATATCTAAAAATTTCTTCGTATCAAGCACCTTTGCCTTACCGACAAGTTCCCCTCTATCTCCACTCTGTCCTCCAGACTCAGCATAGAAAGGCGTCTGCTCAAGCAATGCCCATCCTTTCCCATCCAGACTTTCTACCTGGTTAAACTCCTCATCCAAAAGAGCCAATACTTTTGTTTTTTGCTGTGTTGTCTCATACCCTACAAAGGTATTGAGCCCGAATGTCTCTTTGAGTGTTTTAAAATCCCCGCTCATCGCAGCATCCCCGCTGCCTTTCCACGCCGCCTTGGACTGTGCTTTCTGAGCTTCCATCTTTGCATCAAATGCTTCGATATCAAGACGGATACCCTTTTCTCTAAGCATATCCTCTGTCAGATCCAGCGGGAACCCGTACGTATCATAAAGCTTGAAAGCTACTTCACCGTTAAAGACATCTGTCGTATTTTCAAGCTCTTCGTTAAAGAGTCTGATCCCAGCCTCAATCGTATCAAAGAAACTCTCTTCTTCAAATTTCATCGCGGTTTTGATCGCTTCAGCCCTTGTTTCAAGATAGATATAATGATCTCCCATCACATCCACCAGTGTATCGACAAGTTTGTACATGAACGGCTCACGCATTCCAAGCAGATAGCCGTGTCTGATTGCACGTCTCATGATACGGCGAAGGACGTACCCACGACCTACTTTATCAAAGTTCACTCCCTGTGCCAGTAAGAAAGCTGTTGAACGCAGGTGATCTGCAATAACACGGTAACTTGCCGAATCCGATGCTTCATAGCTGTAAGGTCTGCCAACCAGCTTGCTGACCGCATCAAGCAAAGGTCTAAAGAGCGAAGAGTGGTAGTTGTTGAACTCCCCTTCTTTGATCGCAACAACCCTTTCAAGCCCCATACCCGTATCGATACTCGGTTTTGGAAGCGGATGAAGGGTACCGTTCTCATCTCTTTCGTACTGCATAAATACAAGGTTCCATATCTCCAAAAATCTATCACCGTCTCCACCCATCACATCTTCAGGAGAGTTAAAATGTTCCTCTCCCTGGTCATAGAAGATCTCCGAACACGGACCGCAAGGACCTGTATCGCCCATCTGCCAGAAGTTATCCTTATCCCCAAAGCGCATGATACGCTCTTCTTTGACATAGTTTTTCCAGATATCAAAGGCTTCATCATCGGTCTCATGTACGGTTACCCAGATCTTTTCTATCGGGAGGGCAAGATAGTTCTTACCGGTTACAAATTCCCATGCATAAGCGATCGCCTCTTCTTTAAAATAATCACCGAAAGAAAAATTCCCAAGCATTTCAAAAAAGGTATGGTGTCTGGCAGTATACCCGACATTGTCAAGGTCATTATGCTTCCCGCCTGCACGGATACATGTTTGGGAAGAAGTCGCTCTTGGGGGATTTGGGATAGGTGCATTGCCTGTAAAGATGTTCTTAAACTGTACCATCCCAGCATTCGTAAAAAGCAGGGTTGCATCATCAGGAACGAGTGGGGAACTCTCTACAAGTTGATGCCCTTTGCTTTGAAAAAAGTCTAAATATGCTTTTCTAATATCCATTGAAAAATATCCTCTGATAAAATGGAGATATTTTACCCAAAATGTGGTTATCGAAAGGTAAACTGGAGTTAAAAGAGGGAAATGTTCATTCTAAGGGGCTTAAAAGCAACCTTTATCCACTTCCATTTTTCATCCCCTTCACTTCATAGATTTAGAGAAAAACCTTTAAATACAATCAATTTCTTCTATATGCGTAATTTGAATCGTAGGATCGTCACTAATTCCACTAAACTCATAGTTCTCATCTTCTACCAATTCTCCCGTCGTCAGTAATTGAAAATCATCTGTATCATGAAAGACGATAAGGTTACTATCGATCTCAAAAGTCCCATTGCTCTCGATATACCCAGTCATAATATAATCACTTCCACAAAATTGCATTACACCACTCGGTGTATTAATCCCTATTTTTTGGTACTCGATTGAATAACCATTATCCAAATTACTGATATCAACTGTTGCCGGAGGATTACTAGAACCTCCGCCACCACACCCGGCAACTGCCATCACGAAAATGCTTAACCCGCTCATTAAAAAACTTTTTTTCATTTATGACCCGCCCTTTTTTACTATAACTTTTCAAATTAAAAAAGCATAAAAGTCTTAAATGTCAAAAAAAGTTATTTGATGCTTACATACCCTTTTAATAATTCTGCAATCTGCCTGCTTCCGTCTTTTTCAATGCTCTCAATCAAACCTCGGCTTTTTGCCTCCATGTCTTCATCCATCAAAGCGATCGCTTTTTCTTCGCTGATCTCATCTTCTCTCATCAACCAGGCCAGATGCTGTTCTACTAAAAATATCGCATTGTAGTACTGATGGTCACTTGCTGCATAGGGATAAGGGATGAAAAGTGCAGGTAACCCAGTAGCTGCAAGCTCCCATAGTGTCGAAGCCCCGGCTCTTGCTATGGCAAAATCTGCCTCTTTCATATAATCCGCCAATTTCGTTGTAAAGCCGAATACTTCCGCTTCAATTCCCAACCCTTCATAGGCTTTTTTGACCTCATCCACATTTTTTTCACCCGCCTGGTGAATGATCTTGATACCTCTTTTTTGAAGCTCAGACGCTATTTTGAGTGCAAGGGTATTGATCGCTTTGGCTCCCTGGGATCCGCCTAAAAAGAGTACACATTGTACCGTATTACGAATACGGGCATTTTCAAAAAATATCTCTTTTACAGGATAAGCCTTAATAGGGCTCTCCTCAAGATAGGAAGATATAAACGATGCAGCATAAGGTTTGAGCACTTTATTCAAAGAACCCAATGCAGCATTTTGTTCATGGATCACCAGAGGAATACCCAGCAGTTTGGCGGCAAATGCCGTCGGGGCAGAAGAAAACCCACCGACAGAAAATACAACTTTTGCCTCATGCTCTTTGAGCAGTCTCTTTGCTCTCAGTGTCGCTTTGACCAACATCCACAAGGACTTTACTTTTCCCAATAATCCTTGATTGACCACTCCTTGGGTTTGCAAAAAATACTTTTTTAAAAAGGCTTCATCATGTTCAAACCACTGCCTATCCTGCCCTTTGGTCGATCCGATATAGATCAGTCTCTGGTCATTCAAGCACTCCTTGACTGCCCTGATGATGGCAAGATGCCCGCCGGTACCTCCGCCTGTCATTACGATACTCATCTTTATTCCCTGTCTTTTTATAGCATACTGCCATCTTCTTTTCTTGGCACTTTTTTAGAAATCATCAACAGCATCCCGATCGCGATACAGGAGGCCATGATATGAGAACCCCCGTAGCTCAAAAATGGAACAGCGATCCCTTTGATAGGAGTGATACCTGCGATCCCGTAACTGTTAATGATAAAAGCAAAAGCGATCAGCAGGCCAACCCCGACTGAGAAAAGATAATAAACGGGATTTTGCACTTTCGAGGCAATCTTAAAGATACGGTACACGATAAAAAGGATTGTCATTGCAACCAAACTGATCCCTATAAATCCCAACTCTTCAGTGATACCGGCCAAGATAAAGTCGGTATGCACTTCACTGAGATATCCCAGTTTGAACTGCCCGTTCCCAAGCCCCTGACCCCAGAGTCCCCCGTTATGGATGGCATTGAGGGAATTGGATATCTGATAAGGCTCTTTCCCTGCTTCCACACGGAGATTCTGCATCGATTCAAACGGGAAAAGCGAAAGCACCTTGTCCTGTACGGTTCCCCACCAGCTTTTGATCCTTGCCATACGGTGCGGTGCAATAAAAATAAGCCCTATCAATGCAACAAATGCGCTACCTACCAGGGTAAAAAAGAATTTCCAGCTGCTTCCTGCAAATAAAAAAAGGATCAAAAGTGTAGCACCTAAAACCGCTACCTGCCCCAGGTCTTTTTGCAAAATAGCGATCAAAAGTACGGCAATGAAAAAAACGCCAAGATAAGGGGAAAAGGTTTTGATCTCTTCAAAAAAATTCATCTTATTTTTATCCAACAGTTTTCGTGAAAAACTCCATGCAAGGAAAAAGACAAAACCTACCTTGAAAAACTCCACAGGGGCAATAGAGATAGGACCCAGATGGATCCATCTTTTTGCTCCTCCGACGGCATTGACCAAAGAATGCGGCAAAAACTGCATCACGATCATTAAGAAAAAGAAAAAAGCGAACAGAATCAAACCCACCGGAACGAACCATTTATCAGGATCAAGTCGGCTGAAAATCACCATAAAAATCAGTCCCATCATTACAGCAATGCCCTGCCTGATGAAAAAATGAAAGTCTTCATAATGAAAATGCAATACGGTATAAACCGAAAGTGAATAACTCATGACCAAAGAGAGTGTCAACAAAGCTATTACCGCTGCCAAAAGGGGTTTATCGATCATCCGTACATCACTTTCTTTTTTAATAGAGGCTTATTTTATCGAATTTATAGATAGATTTTAATAAAATTACACCATCAAGTGGGGCATCAATGCAAAAAGAGATCAACAACCAAGCCATTCAACAACGGAGTTTAAAGATACTCCTGCTCTTTTTACTGCTGACTGTAACAACCGGTATTTTTTTAATTTCCATTCTCACCACTATCACTTCCCCTAGGCGCATCCCAAGCCATGATAGCACGATTCATGACAGGTCGCTCCGAGGAGCAATCATCTCAGCAGACGGTTACACTTTAAGCTATTCACAAAAAACCTATCAGGCAGTTATACGCGGAGAAAGTATCAATCCGGACAAAAAAACCCTTTTTATCAGGCTTTTCAGTATCTATAGCAATATCCCGGAAGTTGAAATAGAAAAAAAATTCAAAGATTCCAAGGGTAGAGAGAAAAAAGGGAATATTGTCCTCTCCAAAACCCTCCATACCAAATCGGCCATGCAGCTCAAATCACTTGCGCACAAACTTAGACAGCTCGGTGTCTTCCGCTCGATCAAAAACCGAAACGGTATTCAGGTACTTTATGGCTTGGATATCATCGAAAACGGCGAACAGAGACGTTTTCCTTTAGAAAATATTATGACTCCTATTTTGGGTTATGTGGGTGAAAAAACAGAAGACGGATACGTCAGACCGGAGGGTAAAAAAGGGCTGGAGAGAGTCTATGAAAAACATATTACTTCCAAGAAAAATGGGTATTTCAGAGGAAAGCGAGACGTACTGGGTGCCGTGATCCATGACAAGAACAGCATGAAGATACACCGCGTTGATGGGTTGAATGTCCATCTCAATATTCCTTTATCCCTCCAAAGAAGGGTTGAATTAATGCTTGATTCGATGAAAGAGAAAATAGAAGCTGAGGAGATCATTGTAGCAGTAATGGAAAGTAAAACCGGAAAAGTACTCTCCCTTGCAAGTTCGGAACGTTTCAACCCGGCACATATCACACAGAACGACATCGCCGCACTCAACCCGAAATTCAGCGAATATCCTTACGAGGCAGGATCAGTACTCAAACCTATCTCTCTGGCCATCGCACTCAATCACAATCTCGTAACCCCAACTACCATATTCAACACCTATAACGGGAAACTCCGGATAGGAAAAAGACACTGGATCACCGACGATGACAAATTTCCCTCCCTCAGTGTCACCGATATCATTGTACATTCATCCAACGTTGGTATCTCCCAGATCTCATGGAAACTCACGGGTAAAGAGTTTAGAGAAGGCCTGCTTGGATTTGGACTCTCCCGTCCTACCGGGATAGATCTTTCGAGAGACTTACCAGGACAAATCAAACCGCTCAATCTGCTAAATAATGAACTGCATAGAGCAAATAGCTCTTATGGGTACGGAATGATGGTTACATTCGCCCAACTCTTTAAAGCTTACAGTGCCTTTAACAATGACGGTATTGCCGTAACACCACGTATCGTGGACTATCTGGAAGATGCAAATGGCAATCATTATAACCCTCCAAAACCCATCTCAGGAAACCTCGAGGCTATCAATCCCAAAGCAGCGAACCAGATCCATGACATCCTGCTTGAAGTGGTTAAGCGCGGTACAGGGGTTAAAGCGCAGTACCCTGGACTAGAGGTGGGAGGGAAAACAGGGACTGCACACATCGCTAAAAACGGCCATTATGTACGTGAATACCATAGCAGCTTTTACGGATTTGTCAATGACAAAGAAGGGCATAAATATACAGTTGGTGTTTTAGTCATACGCGCCAAAAAATACCTTCATTATTTTGCATCTCTCTCAGCTGTTCCGACTTTCCACAATATCGTAGATATTCTTGTAGACCAAGAGTACCTCAAACCGGATACACCTCAAACAGATGAAGAAGAAAATCTACAAGCACAACTCACAACTGAACCAGTAAAACAGATACCGGCGACTGCTGTTAAACAAGATAGATCTATTCAGCAAAATCTACCCAAACCTGCTGCCACGCCGGCTAACAAGAACAACAGCGTAAATGAGCTTTTCAATCCCAAAAAGAAAACTTCTACACCGCCAAAACCATATGAACCTCTACAACCGCCCAAACAGACAAAACCTGCACAACAGATCCAATCCCCTCGACAGAACAAACCTATGCAACCATTCTACAACCAGCCGGCAAACAAGAAATCTTCCCACGAACAGTTCAAAAATATGTTCTAGATCCAGATATTGTCGATCAACCTGGGTTTTCCAACCCAGGCAGCGATAAGTATCATCGTATTGCCGATCTCTACTTTTTGAAGTTCATTAAATGTCCTGTCAACAATAGCAATATATTCGATCTTATCAGTTTCTTTAAGCACTTCGGCCATCTCCTGCTTGAGAGTCTTGCTATCCAATTCTCCAGACATAATACGTTTAGTCGCACGTTTAAGCGATCTTGAGAGTGATAATGCCCGCTGTTTTTCCTCCTCACTGAGATAAGCATTACGGCTGCTGAGCGCCAAACCGCTCTCATCCCTGACAATGTCACAAGGAATGATCTCCACATCCATAAAATAATTCTTTACCATTTGGGTTATCAAAGCAAGCTGTTGGGCATCTTTTTTTCCAAAATACGCTCTGGTTGCCCCTGAAAGATTCAGCAGCTTCATCACAATCTGCAGCATCCCATCAAAATGCCCCGGACGCTTCTGCCCTTCAAGCACATAACCTCGTATTGCCGGTGCTCCGATGTGAAGCTCATCTTTTTCGTACATCTGTTCGACTGTAGGCATGAAAAGAATATCTACTCCAGCAAGTTCACAGATCTTTTTGTCGGCTTCTTCCCTGCGCGGATAACTTTCCAGGTCCTCGCCTTCCAAAAATTGCGTCGGATTAACAAAAATCGAAACGATGACATGATCATTCTCTTGACAGGCCTGCTGGATCAAGGAAAGATGTCCTTTATGCAATGCTCCCATGGTCGGCACAAAACCGATACTTCCTGTCAATATTTTTTTGGCTTCCTTAAAGGTATCAATCGTCCTTGCAATGATCATTCCTACCCTCAACTTTCACTATATTTTTGGTAAAATAATAGCAAAATTATAGACAATACAATTTAAATTGAAAATCTATCAGCAACAAACAAAAACTTTATTTTCTATAAAATGAGATGCAATGGTTTTCCCAGTTTTTAATTTAGAATTTACAAAAGGATTTTTTTAATGGATGCATACGAATACGGCGAATTGCTCAAATCTCTGGCAAAAAAGATGGAAAACATCAAAAATATCGTCAAACCAGAAAAACTTGAGGCAAGACTCAAAGAGATAGATGATCTCCAGCAAAACCCGGAATTTTGGAACGATGCCCCAACTGCAGGAAAAGTATCCCAGGAGAAAACAAAAGCAGAACGGATTCTTAAAACCTATATGAATGCCCGTAATGCGCTCAATGATGCAATAGAATATTTCGAACTGGCTAAAATGGAAAATGATGAAGAGACCATGGAGATGCTCTATGAAGATGCACCAAATCTACAAGAGAACATTCAAGCCCTTGAAATACAAATGATGCTCAGCGGTCCGCATGATGGAAATAATGCTATCATTTCGATCCATCCTGGTGCAGGAGGTACGGAATCGCAGGACTGGGCAAGCATGCTTTACCGTATGTACCTGCGCTGGGCCGAACGACATGGTTTCAGTGTCGAAGTGCTGGATTATCAAGCCGGAGAAGAGGCAGGCATCAAAGATGCTTCGTTCATCATCAAAGGAGAAAATGCCTATGGTTATCTAAAGGTCGAAAACGGTATCCACCGTCTGGTACGTATCTCACCGTTTGATGCCAATGCCAAACGCCATACTTCTTTTACTTCTGTGATGGTATCCCCAGAGATCGATGACAATATCGATATCGACATTGAAGATAAAGATATCCGAGTAGACACTTACCGTGCATCCGGAGCGGGTGGTCAACATGTCAACAAAACCGAATCGGCTATCCGTATCACACATATTCCTACCGGTATTGTCGTACAATGTCAGAACGACAGAAGTCAGCATAAAAACAGGTCTTCAGCTATGAAGATGCTCGTTTCACGTCTCTACGAGTATGAAATGACAAAAAAACAGGCAGAAGTTGACGGAATAGAGAAATCAGAGATAGGCTGGGGGCATCAGATACGCTCTTATGTTTTAGCCCCATATCAGCAGGTCAAGGACAACCGTAGCAACCAGGCATTTACCAATGTGGAAGCAATCCTTGATGGAGATATAGACAAGATCCTGGAGGGTGTTTTAATCGCTCAGGCGAAATAGGTCATTCGCCGCTCTCTTCATTATTTTCTTTTTTCTGATCAGTTCGCTTAATCCATTTCATGAGTGTTTTGGTCACGACCAAAGCGGTAACAAACGCCAAAATGATCATTGATGTATTGTAAATAACAGACATCAGATCGATTCTCATCCTTTTTTGACCTCCAACTGTCTGTTTTCCAGAGCATAAATCCTATCACACATCTGCGCCATCTGCGGATCGTGTGTCACCAGCACCAGACCCGATTCAGTCTCCCGGATATAATCAAGCAATACATCCATTACAAGATCAGCAGTCTCTTTATCCAAATTGCCGGTCGGCTCATCCGCAAAGATAATGCGCGGCTTTTTACTCAGTACCCTGGCGATGGATACCCTCTGCTGCTCCCCTCCGGAAAGTTCGGAGGTTTTGTGGCTCATCAAATGGTCTATCTGCAATTTTTTCAATATCTTCTCATCAACTTTCTCTCCCGAGAGCATCGTCGCAACTGAGATATTTTCTAGTGCGCTCATCCCCTTGAAAAGATAATGAAACTGAAAAATAATCCCTATATCATAACGGCGCAGTGTCTCAATCTCATCTTCGCTCAAACCCAAAAGCCTGTGGTCCAAAAGTTTTACCTCTCCTTCAAGAGGCTTTAAAAAAGTCGAAAAAATATGTAAAAGGGTCGATTTACCGCTCCCGCTTCTTCCTACAATAGCTATACTCTCTTTTGGATACAAAGTAAAGTCTATATGTGAAAAAAGCGGATAATCAAAAGTATGGGAAATATCCGTAGCCTCTAAAAGGGGTGTTGACATAGATCGCCTTTCATCTGTTTGGCGTATCATAACATAAAAAAGGTAATTGGATTATTTGGAAAAGAAAAAAGAAAGATAGAGAAAAGGAATTCCCTTTCTCTAAAAAGGCTTATGCCATTTGTTTTGCAACTTCAGCAGCGAAATCTTCTTCTACGACTTCGACACCTTCACCTACTTCAAGTCTGACAAATGTCACAACTTCACAAGTACCGCCTGCTGCTTTTGCTTTATCCTGAATATACTCAGCAACTGTTTTGCTGTCATCCATAACGAATTTTTGGTCAAGTAGACACTGCTCTTGGTCCAAAGTCGTGTTATCAGAGATAAATCTAGCGATTTTACCTGGAAGGATTTTGTCCCAGATCTGCTCAGGTTTACCTTCAGCTTTCAATTCTTCTTTAAGCATTGCTTCTGCTTCTGCCATAATCTCATCCGTCAATTGCATCATAGAGATATATTTTGGAACATTTTTCAATGTTTTACCAAGTCTTGCAAGCTCTTCATTTTCTTTTTCGATCGCAATGATTCTTCCTTGAGTCTCTTCAGCCACATATTTAGGATCAAAATCTTTATAGCTTAGAGTACTTGGTCTCATCGCAGCAGCATGCATTGCAACATCTCTAAGTGCCGGAGTCATAGCTTCTGCTGTTTTAGCGCTGTCACATTTTGCAGCGATGATTACACCAACTTGGTTGTTGGCATGGACATATCCGTTTACCGCTGTTGTCTCATCACCTTCGATGAAAGCAGATCTTCTTACAACAAGATTCTCACCGATCGTAGCGATCTGCAATGAAAGATAATCACTGAAAGGCTGACCGTTGAAAGTGGATGCATTGATCTCTTCTGCACTTTTCAATTCGTTTGCAAATGCATGATCAAGCACGTCTTTCATCACGTTTTTGAATTTTTCGTTCTGTGCCACGAAGTCTGTTTGAGAGTTGATCTCTACGATCAATGCTTTATGACCTTCAACTTTAACACCGATCGCACCTTCAGCAGCAACCTTTCCAGCTTTTTTAGCAGCGGCGCCAAGACCTTGGTCTCTCAACCACTCTTTTGCCTTTTCCATATCTCCGTCTGCTTCAGTCAATGCTTTTTTGCAGTCCATCATACCTGCATCAGTCATCTCTCTAAGTAGTTTGATCTCTTTTGGTCCAAAGTTTGCCATGCTCTTACGCCTCCGCTTTTACTTCATCTTCGATTACGTCTTCAGCAGCTTCTTCTGCGATCATTTCAGCAATCTCTTCATTTGAAGCAGCTGTTTCTACTTCTTGTCCGTGTGCCTCTGCATAGATTGCCTTACCCTCATTAATCGCTTCCGCCATCTCTTTACAGAAAAGTTCGATCGATCTGATCGCATCATCGTTACCAGGAATAGGATAATCAACCATATCCGGATCACAGTTTGTATCAAGCGGAGCAACTACTTTCATACCGAGTCTTCTTGCTTCAGCAACTGCGATGTGCTCTTTTACTGTATCTACAACGAACATCATATCAGGAAGCTTTTTCATATGTCTGAAACCTTCAAGGTATGAGTTAAGTTTCTCTTTTGTTCTTCTAAGCATCAAAGCTTCTTTTTTAGTCAAAAGATTGATTTGACCATTCTCTTCCATCTGCTCGATAATCTCAAGTTTTCTGATAGATTTTTTCATTGTTGGATAGTTTGTCAACATACCGCCAAGCCATCTTGTAGAAACGTAAGGCATACCGCATTTGTCAGCATACTCTTTGATCGCCCCTCTGGCTTGTTTTTTTGTACCTACGAAAAGTACTGTTTTACCTTCAGCCGCAGCATCTCTTACTACATTGTATGTATATTTGAAATATCTAAGCGTCTTTTGAAGGTCAATAATATAGATATTTTTTCTTGCACCGAAAATGAATTTCTTCATTTTTGGATTCCATCTTCTTGTTTGATGCCCGAAGTGCACACCACATTCGAGTAAGTCTTTCATTGTTACCATTTTTGTTCTCCTTGGTATAATTTTAATGTATGTTTTGACGAACCAAATCGCCTTAGGTTTAACCCTCTGTAGTCCTTAACGCCAGCTCACCAATTCATGAGAAACGCAACCTTTCAAGGAATAACTACATGAGTATTTCCTATCTCTGCTTCTTACAGAAATAAGGAACGGGATTATATCCAAATAGTCATTAAACGAATATAAACCGATTTTATAAAGGAGTGAGAATCAGTATGAGTGCTTGTAACTTAATGCTTGTAGTATTTTTGTCGTTTTAGCACTCTCCAGTAACGAGGCAAAGAAGAGATCATAAAAAAATAGATCGCACCAAAAGAAGCAAACACGGTAATCAATACAATATGAAAAAATAGATGAACTAGCCAACAGACCAAAGCAAGCCCACCAGCTTCTATCAACAAGAAAATCAACGGCTTTATAAAAGAAGAACCCCTCCTTTCCTGGAATCCATTACGTCCGATCATTTCAGTCTCCTTACTAAATTATCTATCTTGATTATGCTTTTAACGCTGAAAGCTTGTTTTTTACCTCATCAATGTGACCCTTAACCTTAACATTGTTCCAGACCGCAGCAACTTTGCCTTCAGGGTTGATGATGAAAGTGCTTCTGACCACACCCATATACTCTTTTCCCATAAACTTTTTGAGCTGCCAGACACCGAATGCATGGCAAAGTGATTTGTCTTCATCTGAGAGCAATGTAATCTTCAGCGCTTTTTTTTCAATAAAATTCCTATGTTTTGCAGGCGAATCGGGACTGACACCCAACACGATGGCTTCAAGCCCTTCAAAGTCAGGCAATGCCGCAGTAAAATCACACGCTTCTGTCGTACATCCTGGGGTATTGTCCTTGGGATAGAAATAGAGTACAATCCATCGCCCTTTGATATCCCTTAGGCAGATCTCTTCCTCATCCTGGTTCGGCAAACAAAAATCTGATACCCAAGACCCAACTTCCAACATACCCTATCCTTTTTTTCTCATTATTTTGGTAGTATAACACAATGAATACAAAAGAAACTTTATTGCAAGAGATAGAATCATTGATGGCATACGGGAAACAAGAACCTACAATAAACCCTTCCCTTTTGGCTTATCTGGAGATCAAGGACCTTGAACATATCAAGCAGAGACTTCTCGAAAAAGTCAACAAACTAAACACCGAAGACAAAGAGTGGCTCAAACAGTTTAAAAAAGAAAATTAAGTACCGCTTCTTTTGCTTTTAAACTCCAACTTTACAAACCTAAAGTGATCCGTAAGTCCTATCTATAATTATTATTTATAATTTTATAAATAATTCAAAAAGTAAGGAGAATACAATGAAAAAGTTTAATTTTTCAATGGTCGTTTCAGGAATGCTCGCAAGTGGAACATTTGCAATGGCAGGTGGCGATATCGCTCCTGTTGAACCTGCGGTAGAAGTAGAAGTCCCTGCGGTAGATTCCTGGAGCGGGCCTTACGTAGGACTACAAGCCGGATATAATTGAGGAAATGCAGATACAAGTGCTTATTGGGCGGATCCAGAAGATGATGATAGAGTATTTACTCTTAACGGTTTTGATGTAGATGGATTCGCAGGTGGTATCTTTGCAGGCTATAATTGGAAACTTGACAATGATTTCCTCATTGGTGTAGAAGGGGAATACAACTTCTTATCAGCGGATGATACTATTATCATAGAGGATGATGGAGAATGGGGAGCTAAAGTTGAACAAGATTGGGATGCTTCTCTAAGATTACGAGCAGGAAAAGTGATGGGTGGACAAGCTGGGGCAGCGAGGATCACTATGATGATACGCTTACCGGATGGACGATCGGAGCAGGGTTAGAAAAGAAAATCAATGAAAATCTTCATGCACGTATCCAATACCGCTATACCGATTATGGAGATGACACATGGGAGCTAGATCCTAGCAATGACCCTGATACAGGGAAAATCGAATACAATGCTCACATGCTGATGGTAGGTTTGAGTTACCGCTTCTAATATATAAAATTCACACACGGTTTTTTGGCCGTGTGATTATCTTTTTTTCTACAATTAATAGCAATTTTAAAGGGCTCTTCGCAAAATTAGTGACTTAAACTCTTGACACATTATCTATGATGCACTACAATTGTATATACAAAATGAGATGAAGGATATGTTATGAAACAAGCAATAAATATTCGTCTTGAAAAAGAGATGATTGAAAGTTTAGACGGATATGCACAAGAGCTGGATAAAACTCGTACGAGCCTTATAGAAAAGTCCATAGAGCTTTATTTTGATAAGCTTGATGAAATGGTTGCAGATAAGAGAATAGATGATCTAAAGAGTGGAAAAACCACCGTGGTGTCACTTGAAGATGTATTTGCAAAGGCTGGTATTGGTGTATAAGGTTGCTTTTGAACCCAGTGCTGAAAAAGAGTTTTTGAAATTGCCAAAAACAGCTCAAGAGTTAATAGCTTCAAAGATCATTGATCTTCAAAATGGAAAATTTTCTAGTGATAAAGGACTTCAAGGCAAACACAAAGGAAAGTTTAGAAAAAGAGCAGGTGATTATAGGATCGTCTATCTAAAGGAAAATAATCTGCTTGTGATTACTGTGATCAGGGTTGCCCATAGGAAAGAGATCTATTGATAGAAGTCACTAGTTTTGCAAAGACCCTTTAGAATAAGGTTAAAACTTTTTTATTATCCATAAATCTCTTCAGGCAAATGAACGTACTCCAAAAGATGAAAGCGTAATCAAACACTTAAAAAATATAAATCAATAGAGCCAGTACGCTTATTGCCTCAAGTCGACAGACCTGCCAAACTCGATATTGTATTTTTGTAAAATCTCATTCTGTTTGTCCAATGCCTCTTGTTTATCGATCACCAGCTTGGCGCCTTCCTCATCTTCCAGAACGATATATTGCCCTTTGAACGACTGCATCTTTTCATAAAATGTTTGGAAACTGTCAAAGGTCTCGCCGTTGATCTTCTCTATCGGCCACATCGCAAAACCGTAATTGCCTCGGCTGATATCTGAAGCCAATACTTTCAAGAGCACCACAACCTCTTTTTTCTTCTCCGTAGCCCATTGGGTAGCATAACAATTCAGCTGCACCCGGTTGACATTCGTAGAAAGAAGCAAGTTCCGGCTAAGCGGAGAGAACACATACCCCCCATAGATAAAATACCTCGGCATCGTATCATACTGTATCGTATCGACAAGCAGGATATCGTCTGCCGTTTGTTTGAGTATCGCCTCCACCTGCAGCTTCTTTTGATCTCTCAGGATATCCAGTTTGACACGATCCCCCATCTGATGCTGATCGATAAAATAATGAAATGAGGTATATTCATCATCCCTGAAAGCGACCGTTCCGTCATCTTCTATCTGATGGTCGTCAACGGCGGTGAGAATGTCGCCGGGCCGGATCACATTTTTTAGGGTTGAGTTATAGACGATAGTATCCACCAGTTTTCCCGTTACATTCTCATCCAGATGATAGTATCGCCTGAGGCTTGGATTCTCAAGATTCTGGGTAATGACCCCTAAATCGGCAAACCCGTCATAGTGTCCATCTTCCATATCTTCAATAAAATGTCTAACCATGCTTACCGGCACCAAATAACCAATATTTTGAGACTTGCTGATCACCTGCATAACAACCCCGACAATCTTGCCATCGGACAAAGCTGGGCCCCCGCTATTTCCTGGATTGACCGCGGCATCCACCTGAATAGCCAAAAAAGACTCGCCGCTGTGTGCATAGACTTGGTGTTCTATCCTTGAAACAACACCGATCGTTGCACTGAGGGTATCGCCCCCCATCGGATACCCGTATACGACGATCTGCTGTTCTACCTGTGGAAGTTCACCCAATTCCACCGGTTTGACTCCTTCGAAAAAACGGCTGTCCTCAACGCTTAACAGTGCCAGATCCGCCTGATGCGAAACGCTCAACACCTTTGCGATATATCTTTTTCTCTCGCCGTATCGCTGCACTTCCAAAAAAGTCTGATTGGCCACGACATGGGCATTGGTCAAAATACGATTGCCTGTGATGATCGTCCCCGAACCGGTCGATCGCTGCATCGTGCTATTCCACGGTTCCTGATAGTTAGGCACCTTAGATACGGTATAGATCTTCACGATCGCCTGTTTGGTGATGTCTTCGTGTATCAATCCCTGTGCAAATACCTGACAGCTTACGATCAAAACCAATAAAAAAATTCTCATGCTTATGCCTTATGAAATAAAATGGGTGAGACGAAGTCCTCTGCATCCAAACAGTGTATCCCTCTTTTTAGGGCCTCTTTTGCCATCAGACCAGCCTCTTTGGTGCTTAACAAATTCTTGTCTTGATCATACAGTTTTGCAGAACATACGCCACAGCTTGGACTCCTGTCCTTACCAATAAAAAGATCGATGTCGGGATGCATATCAAAAAAAGTTTTGGCATAGTCTTCAATTGGGGCTGAAAGATTTGCACCGGTCAAGTTGGAAAGTGCCCGGATGCCTTGTGATGTTTCTACCAGATTCATCGTGGGGCGCGGTGTTCCAAAGGCATGATCCTCTGGACAAAAATGGATCAATTCACAGCTCTCCAGCTTTGCAACCAGACGGATATCATGATTGTCAGTACCGTCATAACGGCATTTACAGCCTACCAGACAGGCTGAGATCGCTACTTTCATCACTGTATTCTAAAACAGAAAAAGAAGCAGATAGACCCATATACCGGTTAAAGAGGTCAACACAATCCCAATAAAAGTACGGATACCCATTTTCTTGTGATATGCTCTATTCATCCCCGGCAGTGTTTTTCTTTGATAGTCATTACGCGCTGTCCGCAAAGTCCAGATCCAGATAAGCAGCGTCACCACCGCGATCAGAATATGGATGATCAATACCCACAAAGCATACGTATGCGAAACATTCACATCTTGAATGAAGGCATTATATCCGCCACCCAAGCGTACGCCGTATTCAAAATACCCTACCACGATCACCGAAACGACAAATATCACCGTTTGCGCAAACGCGTGCAATGCATACTTTTCACGCTTCGCAAATAAAATAGCCGTAGCCACCAATAACGGCAATAAGGCCACGATTAAAGTGACCACATCCATAAAAAACGGCGCTCTCGTACCGAAAAACCCTGCTTCAAACATATATTCCATTGATTATTTCCTTATATTGTTTTAATTTCTAACAGATCACAACCGATTTGATCTCTGTGAATTCTTCAAGCGCCCACCTAGGGCCTTCTCTGCCCACACCAGAGAGCTTGGATCCTCCATATGGCTGGACATCAAATCGTAGTGTAGGGATATCATTGATCACCACCCCGCCGCACTGGGCATCATCGATGAACTGGCGTGTCAGTTTGAGATCATTGGTAAAGATAGAGAACTGTAACCCAAATGGAGAATCATTCATCTTTTCAATCGCACTCTCATAATCAGGTACACTCACCAAACTGACAATCGGCGCAAATACCTCTTCACAAATGATCTTCATATCATCGCTTACATCCGCCATCACCGTCGGGGGAAAGATACCGTCTATTTCATCTCCGCCTGCGATCACTTTAGCCCCTTCGTTTTTGGCAGAAGCCACCCACGCCTTGGCCCTGTGTTTTGCATCTTCATCGATCAAAGGCCCCATAAAGGTCCCATCTTCATACGGAGACCCTACTTTAAGTTTCTTAGTTTCATTGGCAAGCAATGTAGCAAACTCCTCATACACCGATGCATTCACATAGATACGCTGCAAGGAGATACAGACCTGCCCTGAGTTATAAAATGCTCCATAGGCACACCTTGCAGCGGCCCAGACAAGATCGGCACTCTTATCGATATAGGTCGCTGCATTTCCACCCAGCTCCAGGCTCACTTTTTTAATTCCCGCCTGCTTGGTAATAATGTTCCCAACAGAAACCGAACCGGTGAAACTGATCACACGGGGGATATCGCTGGATACCAGTGCAGAACCCACTTCTGCATCCCCATATACCACGCTGAGCGCATCTTTGGTAGCATAATTGGATTCAACAAACAGTTTAGCGAACATATAGGCACTCATCGGTGCTTCAGGGGTTGGTTTGAGAACCACACAGTTTCCTGCACCAAGTGCTGGTGCAATCTTGTGCGCAACCAGGTTCAAAGGAAAATTAAAAGGGGTGATACACGCAACGACTCCTACGGGGTCACGGCGAAAAAACGCCATGGTACGTTTTCCGCTTGGCATCACATCGGTTGGGATCGTCTCTCCGTGCAACGCCGCAAGTTCCATCGCTGTCAATTTTACCGTCTCAATGCACCTGTCTACTTCGATACGCGAAAAAGTGATCGGCTTTGCGACCTCTTTTGCCAGCATTAAGGCAAAGGCTTCACGGTGCTCGGCCAGTTTATCGGCAACATCCTCCAACCACATAATACGCTGAGACAATGGAACTTTTGCTGCTTCTTTGGCTGTGTTTTTAGCTATCGTTAAAGCCTTTTGAACATCTTCCACAGTGCAAATGGGCGCCTTACTGACCACTGAACCGTCATAAGGGCTCTTTCTCTCTTTAAGGGTCTCTCTGCTCTCTTGGGATGATCCAAAAAAGATTTTTGCTATAACCGCTTTCTCTTTACTTTCAAATATTCCAAACATCGTCAACCTTTTAGCGATAATAAATGGATTCTAACAAAAATTTAGTTAAAATAGCCCATCAATTTTGACTGCCCGCAGGGCATATCTGGAGTAGAGAAACATGAATGAAGCCAAATATATTTGGATGGATGGTGAAATGGTTCCTTGGAATGATGCCAAGGTGCATGTCCTTACCCATACATTGCATTACGGAAATGGTGCGATCGAAGGTACAAAAGCCTATCAAACGGTAGACGGAAGATGTGCGATCTTTAAACTCAAAGAACATACGCAAAGACTCTTGAACTCGGCAAAAATGACATTGATGGATGTCCCTTTTACCTTGGAAGAACTCAATGAAGCACAAGTAAAATTGTTACAGGAGAATGAACTTTCTGAGGGTGCCTATATTAGACCGCTTGTCTATCTTGGATACGGTGTTATGGGACTTTATCATAAAGATGCACCGGTCAATGTCTCGATCTCTGCATGGAAATGGGGTGCATACCTTGGCGAAGAAGGCCTCAAAAAAGGTGTAAGGGTTAAGATCTCCTCTTTCACGCGAACACCGAACACTTCAGGTATGGGTAAAGCAAAAGCCGTAGCCAATTATCTTAACAGCCAAATGGCAAAATACGAAGCTGTTGAAGCTGGGTATGATGAGGCATTGCTCAGAGATGACCAGGGATATATCGCTGAAGCCAGCGGTGCGTGTTTCTTCGTGGTACGTGACGGGGTCTTAATCTCTCCGCCGAACGACAACACACTTGAGTCTATTACACAGCAAACGGTTATAGACCTCGCTGAAGATATGGGTATCAAAGTGGTTAGAAGACGTATCACACGAGAAGAGATCTATATTGCAGATGAAGCGTTCTTTACCGGAACGGCTGCAGAAGTAACGCCGATCCGTGAAGTAGATGCACGTATCATCGGCTGCGGCTCAAGAGGTCCGATCACGGAAAAACTTCAGAGTGCATACTTTGATGCCGTAAGCGGCAGAAACGAAAAATATATCAAACATTTGACATATATTAACTAATCGATTGAAAGGAAAATGACGTGCCGGCAGACATGAACGACTATTTTAAGAAAAAAAGACCCAGCAGTGGTATGAACACTGACAACTCTCAAAACAACTATGGAGGCAGCCAGGGAGGTGGTTTTGAAAATCCTCTTGGCAATATGGGGAAAGGTGCTTCATGGCTATTGGTATTGCTTGCTGTAGGTTTTGCTCTTTTTGTTCTTAAACCGTTTACGATCATTAACTCAGGGGAAGTGGGGATCAAAGTTACCACCGGTAAATTTGAATCACAGCCGCTTGAAGCTGGGTTGCATTTTTATATCCCGGTATTTCAAAAGATTATTCCTGTCAATACCCGTATCAGGCTGATCACCTATAGCACAACAGAAACCAGCATGGTCGGTGACAATTATGCAAAGGGATCGATCTCCGGTGAAACATTCGAAGGCGGGCTGAAAAGAAACCCTGCCATCCAGGTTCTGGATAAGCGCGGTTTGACGGTCAATATCGATCTTGCGGTGCAGTACCGCCTCAAAGCCGAAACTGCACCGATGACGATCGAAAAATGGGGTGCGAGCTGGGAAGAGAAGATCATCAACTCAAAGGTACGTGAAGTCGTGCGCGACGTCATCGGCCAATATACGGCTGAGCAGCTTCCTGAAATGCGAAACGAGATCGCTTCGGCCATAGGAACGAAAATCGGTGAAAGGGTCAATGCAGTCGAAGGACAGCCTGTTATCCTCTCTTCGGTGGAGCTTAGAAACATCGATCTTCCTGCAAAGATCAAAGATCAGATCGAACGCGTACAGATCGCCAAACAGGATGTAACGATCGCAGAACAGCAAAAAGAGAAAGCAAAACAGGAAGCACAAAGACAGGCTGAGATTGCACGCGGGGAAGCCGAAAGAAATCGTATCGAGGCACAAGGTCAGGCTGACAAGATCCGTATCGAGGCTGAAGAACAGGCAAAGGCAAATAAACTGATCTCAGATTCCCTGACTCCTGAACTGCTTCAGCTTGAACAGATCAAAACACAAGCTAAGTTCAATGAAGCATTGCAGGTCAATAAAGATGCACAGATCTTCCTGACACCTGGCGGTTCTGTACCAAATATCTGGGTAGATGCCAAAAGCAAAGAAAAAACCTTAAGTACTCAAAAATAAATTTAGTATTTGGTTGTGATGATTCGACTTTGATCGGTCACTCCTAACCAAATGCTCCTTTGATGGAGAAACATTATGCACATTGACTGGCAAAAAAATCCACTTATCCCTGCTATCGCCCAAGATTATGAAACCAATGACGTTCTCATGCTTGCCTATATGAATCAGGAAGCCTATGAACTGACGCTTGCTACTGGATATGCACACTATTTTAGCAGAAGCAAACAGCGTATCTGGAAAAAAGGCGAAAGTTCGAACCATACTCAGGAGATCAAAGATATCCTGCTTGACTGCGATGCGGATACCATTATTTTAAAGGTCAAGCAAAACGGTGTAGCCTGTCATACGGGCCGCAAAAGCTGTTTTTTCACTTCTGTAGTACAAGATAAAGTCATTTTGGATCAAGCAGTAGATACTGATGCCATCTATGGCGTTGTTGATACACTTTACCACACGATCCTGGAACGCAAAAACAGCAGCGAAGAGACCAAGTCCTGGACGAAAAAACTTCTAAACGATAAAGAATTGATGCTCTCCAAGATCCGTGAAGAAGCCGACGAGGTCTGTGTCGCGATTGCCGGAGAGGGTGATGAGCAGGTCATCTATGAAAGTGCCGATCTGCTCTATCATGCGCTGGTAGGCCTGGGATATCGTGAGATCTCGCCTGACCGGGTCAAACAGGAACTCGCCAGACGTTTTGGCATGAGCGGGATCACGGAGAAAGAGAATAGAAAAAAATAATTTTTCTATTTGCCTCCATTAAATTTCAATTAACCTTGATTTTTTACAATATACCTAATGGTCCAAAGACCAAAATCATTGAAGGAGAATTGTATGAAATTTACAAAAATGATCCCTGTGTTGATCACTTCATCCATTTTTGCCACTTCTTTGCTTACTGCACAAACCAATACCCAACCTTCTATTCAGCAAATGGATACCGACACCCTCTTTGAACGCCAGGTTCAACGAATGCAGCATATGCAGGAAGAGATGGACAGAATGTTTGAAGAGTTTGACAAGGATTTTTATAATGCCTCATTGCACAGTATACCCAAGCACCCGATCATGAGACATGCTACAGTAACTTCATCCCAATTGAAAGATAAAGGAACCCATTATGAGATCAGCATCATGCGGCCAAAAGATTCGAATGTCAACATTACCACTAAAAACCACCGCTTAACCATTCAGATCACGCAAACACGAAACAGCGAGAAAAAAAACCAATACGGCCAGATGGTAAGCTATGCAAACAGCTCTACGATACAAAGTTTTTCACTTCCGTTTGATGCAGATACAGCGGCTATGGACACAAAAGAGGATGAAGAGTATTTGATTATCTCGATTCCCAAAATATCCTCCAAAAATACCTCAGCCATCCAACCTGCACAAACTGAGAGCAATGCTACAGTTCAGCCTGTCAAACAGCCTGAAAATAACACTTCAAAAATACCTGACAGAAACAATCAGGCTCTACCAAAAGCCTCTGCCCCAGTGATCTAATAGACCCATCCCTCTTTACGGAGGGCTTCGTTGATATAGACCAGCATCTTATTCTTTGGAAGACTGCACCACTGGGGTGCCAAAAGCGTATCATCATCGATCCCTGCAGTGATCCGTTGGATACTTACATAGTCAGGTTTGAGCCTGATCGCTTTGATCAATGTATCGATATACTCTTCCTTGCTGATCGGTTCAAATTCCCCTTGTAGGTATTCATTGGCAAGCAGGGTATGCTTGACCACATATAATGGATGATATTTGACCGAATCAATCCCCCATTCGTAGGCAGCTTTGGCAGAATTGAGCATCATCTCCTGTGTTTCACCCGGCAATCCGAAGATCAAATGCCCGCAGACATTCAACCCCCTTCCCTTTGCTTCCTTGATAGCCTGTTCAACATTCAGAGCATCATGCCCGCGGTTTATACGTTCCAGGGTTTCATTATAGATCGATTGTATACCGTATTCGATCCATATTTCTTTGGTTTTGCTCAGTTCTACCAGATAATCCAATACTTCGGGCGTAACACTGTCACTTCTCGTTCCGATGCTGAGCCCAACGACATCTTCGTAACTTAATGCTTTGTCATAGAGTGTTTTAAGCGTTTCAAAAGGGGCATAGGTATTGGTAAAAGCCTGAAAATAGACTAAAAACTTCTTAATCCCCCATTTGGTGCGCATCATTTCTCGGGTTCTTGTGATCTGTTCATCCATTTCTTGGAGCTGTTTATCCAAAATGGGATTGGAGGTGCTTTTAAGGTTGAGGAATATCTTGCCCGCATTCTGAGAAAGATTCGGGCTGAAAGAGTCGTTTAAGCAAAAAGTACAGCCGCCTTTGGCAACTGTCCCGTCAATATTTGGACAGGTAAACCCACTCAAGCCCAAAGGTATCTTGCACACCTTGGTCTTAAATTTTTTTTTGAGATATCTGCCAAACGTATTGAGTTGTTCCAAAATTAACCCTTAACAATCATCCGCACAGCCGAAACTATTTGCATTGCCGCCAGCAAAATAGTTCCCATCAAAACTGACCAATGAATAGGTTCTCTCACTCCCCAAAGCTTCAACAAGCCCCTCTACCGAGAGGAATCCAAGCGATGTAGCACCGATCATCTGGGCGATCTCTTCCACACTATGGCTAGATGAGATCAACTCTTCCATCGTAGGAGTATCGATACCATAACGGCAAGGATACTTGATCTCAGGTGCCGCAATACGCATGTGAACCTCTTTAGCTCCTGCTTCCAAAAGCATTTTTACGATCTGTTTTGAAGTAGTCCCTCTAACCAATGAATCATCAATAATCGCAATACATTTTCCTTCAATGAGATGTCTGATAGGAGAGAGCTTGAGCTTGACTTTCAGGTCTCTGATCTCCTGTGTCGGCTCGATAAATGTACGTCCCACATAGTGGTTTCGAACAATCCCCATTTCAAAAGGAACTCCAAGACCTTCAGCATAACCTCTTGCAGCGGCCACACCGCTATCTGGTACTGGTAATACCAAGTCAACCTCAGCCGGCGATTCTTTTGCAAGCATACGTCCCATCTGAAGTCTTGCCTGGTAGACATTTTTCCCGTCGATGATCGAGTCTGGTCTTGCAAAATAGATATATTCAAATGCGCACGGGTGGAAATCCGGCTCAAAGATCTGTTCACTTTGAGGTTCCTGACCTTCTTCAAAAATCAACATCTCTCCCGGTCTCACATCGCGGATAAACTCTGCACCGACAAGATCAAATGCACAGGTCTCGCTCGCTATGATCCATCCACCGTCTTTGAGTCTTCCAAGGCTCAGTGGACGAATACCAAAACGATCTCGGATCACGAACATTTTTGAACGGCTCTGGATTGCCAGACAATACGCACCTTCGATCTTTGTCAACATATCTTTAATACGGTCAACCAAAGCATCTTTTTGGCTTTTTGCTATCAGATGGACGATATTCTCTGTATCCATACCGGTCTGGAAAATCGCACCGTTATCGATCAGACGGTTACGCACTTCATATTTGTTGACTAAATTTCCGTTATGTGCAACCGATATCTCCCCAAGCTTATACCTGGCAAATACCGGCTGTGCATCAAGTACCGAATCAGCTCCGGCTGTCGAATAACGGTTATGTCCAATCGCACAATTTCCCCTCAACAATTCAAAAGACGGCTCATCAAAAACCTCGGTTACCAAACCTCTTTTTTTGATCAGGTGGATCCTGTCCCCGTCAGCTGTTGAGATTCCTGTTGACTCCTGCCCACGATGCTGCATCGCGAAAAGCGCATAATACGCTATCTTTGCCGCATTTTTTGCACCATATACACCTACTATTGCACACATATTATATTCCTAAACAATCATTGATAGAGTAAAAACCGCTCTCTTGCTTGACTAGCCATTTAGCCGCACGGATCGCACCCTTAGAAAAAGTTTCTCTGCTGGTTGCAGTGTGATGAAGCTCCAAAAATTCTCCGTCGTTATAAAACCCCACAGTGTGACGTCCTACGACATCTCCCCCGCGTAGTGCCATTACCGCGATTTCATCTTTTGTTCTTGCACCGATCTGCCCGTCACGTCCTGAAATACGCACTTTTTCAAGATCCAAACCTCTGCCTTTTGCCGCGAATTCACCCAGTGTCAGTGCAGTTCCGCTTGGAGCATCGACTTTATGCCTATGGTGCTGCTCTACGATCTCGATATCAAAATCTCTCAAGGTAGCAGAGGCCTTTTCTACCAGCTGTTTTAACAAAGCAATGCCTGCTGACATATTGGATGCATAAAGAATCGGCATCTCTTTGGATGCTTCTCTTAGGAGATTTTGCTGATGGGTATTAAATCCTGTTGTCGCAATAACCAAAGGTTTTGGATGCTCCAATGCCCTCTCACAAAGTTCTTGCGTTGCTTCCGGGGCAGAGAAATCGATCACGACATCACAATTCTCCAACAATACCTTCATGCTGTTTGTCACGACTACATCAGCCGCAAATGTTCTGTTTGTTTCATCAAAAACATGTACTGCACCCAAAGTCAGCTCAGGGTCATTTGCCAAATTATCGATCAGCAGATTGCCGACCCGCCCCGTACTTCCGAGAATACCAACTCTTGCCTTGCCTGTTCCTGTCATATTATGCTTGCTCCTGAATATATGAAATCGCTCCCAATGCAGCCGTCGCACCGTCACCGGCTGCACATACTACTTGTTTAGGTGCCTCTATACGTATGTCACCTGCAGCAAAAAGACCTTCCAACGAAGTTCTCATGCTCAAATCCACTATAACCTGACCCGCCTCATTCACATCACAGATAAAAGACCCATCATTTGTTTTTAAAACATCGTTATTGACATTCTGTCCAACAAAAACAAAGAGACCTGGTACCTCCAGAGTAGAGAGTTCTCCGCTTTTATCCTTTATCTTGACACCGGTTACTCCCATGGCATCACCCATGACTTCTTCAACCGTACTTTCCAGTACAAAATGGATATTCTCTTTTCTTTGTGCCCTGTCCACAGTTGAAGGAGCCGCCCTGAAATGATCACGCCGATGGATCACAAAGACTTCAGAACAGATGTTGGAAAGATAATACGCTTCTTCAAGTGCCGTATCCCCGCCTCCAAGGACTGCAACCGGTCTGTTCTTGTAAAAGAATCCGTCACAGGTCGCACAAGTACTGACACCTTTCCCGAAGAATTCATTTTCCCCCTTGAATCCGGCTCTTTTTGGCGTACTTCCGGTACATACAACGACAGTCCTTGAAAGCGTACTCTCACCGTTTTCAAACGTAACCACAAAATGCTCATCCGCTTTTTGGACTTTTTGGACTTTTTTCATCTCATGTTTAAGCCCGAAATGGAAACACTGCTCCTGCCAAGTATCCATAAAATCCATACCTGTTTTACCATGTTCAAAATATCCAGGATAGTTCTCGATCTCCGAACTTTGCGTGATCTGCCCTCCGGGCATTCCCATTTCAAAAAGCGTTACATTTTTAAGCCCGCCGCGTGTTGCATACAAACCGGCTGTAAGACCGGCCGGCCCCCCGCCGATAATCGCACAATCAAGCATTTCAATTCCTTTTGAGGGTTTAAAATATTTAATCAAATAATTACTTAATATAGTGTAAATACTTGACTAAAGATTTTAAGAGATTTTATCTAAATGTAGATACGAATGTAATTAAAAACAACCCATTTACCGGGCTTCCTCAAGCGGCAAACCCGGTGTTGGATGAAGACCTGGCACATTGTGCCAAATGCTTTATTAAAGTTGAGCGTTCAATTTTTCAGCAAATGCATCTTTAGAAGCTGCACCTATCATTTGATCCACTACTTCACCGTTTTTAAAGAAAAGAATTGCAGGGATTGATCTGATTCCGTATTTGATAGCCAATTCCTGCTCTTCATCCGTATTTACTTTTGCGATAGTCGCTTTACCTTCGAAATCTGCGGCAAGCTCTTCGATAACCGGAGCGATCATTCTACAAGGTCCGCACCATGGAGCCCAAAAATCTACCATTGTTACACCTTCAGCTACTGTTGCATCAAAGTTTGCTGATGTCAATTCTACATATTTACCCATATTTATATCCTTTCATGATTGATAATATTTATTATACACTAATGTACGTTAATGAGTCATTGTTATAACTTATCTTTTTTATTTTGTCAACCCTTTTTTGTACTTCTGTTAGACTCTTACCGTCATTGTGTCGTTTTGTCAATCCAATGCTACTTCAGAATACGCAGAGGACCTTGTGTTCTCTATCGCTTTGGTACGTGACCCTTTGACTGTATAGACAAAAGCGATCTTTGGCTCATCGGTATCGTTTTTATTGGCCCTGTGAAGCAAAAGAGAATGGAAGATAACGACATCCCCTCTCTGCAGTCTGGTTGAGACTTTGGATTGTATCAGTGCACTATTTTTGGGACTGTCTTCCCTGAAATACTCTTTTTCGTCAAACTGGTCCGCATCAAAATGCATACGGTGACTTCCCGGCATGAATTCAAGCACGCCGTTATCGCTGTATTCTTCTCCCAAAGCCAGCCAGACACTTACGAGATTATTGTCCGTATAGCGCCAATACCGCCTGTCCTGATGCCATCTGGTCTGTGTGCTTACATGCGGCATTTTGGTCATGATAGAGTTGTGATGTGCCAGTGTCAGGACAACCTTGTCTCTCAAAATCTGCTCAAGTATCGGTCGTATCTTGGCATCTTCCATCCACTCTTTGAAGAGGATATCCCGCTCATATACCTGTCTCAATCGCCTTACAGGGGCCAATTCCTCCTGAAACAGGCTGCGATAATCTGCTACGTCCGTACGATAGGCTTTGTCTTTTTGATCATAACCTGTTTCTGTCTCCAAAGGCTCGATGCGGTATTTAAGATGGGTTTTTGCCACATCCAGTATCGCTTCACACTGTTCTTTAGGGGCAAAATCGCGTAAAACGATAAAACCGTCTCTGTCAAATTGTTCTAACTGCTCATCCGAGAGTCTCATAAGCCCGCCTTTGGGATATCATTTTTAGAAATTATATCACAAAACCAAAGATCTACAATCACCTCTCCCGAAGGCATCTTATGCTATTTAGCCACTCGGACATTTGATGCGCTCATAAAAAAACTATTTTTAGTAGATACAACATGTTACCAAAGTGATAACATACTTTCATAGTATATCATTATGAAAGTATGCATAGTGACAGATACCTTTTGCGACCTCAACGGTGTATCAAGATTTCTGAATGATATGTTGGATGAAGCAACCTTACAAAACAAACAATTATATGTTATTACTGTAACAGCGAAACATCGATGTAAACAACATCCAAACAGTTTTATCTTACAACCGGTCTGGAAGATGGAAATGCCGTTTTATAAAGAATTGGATTTCGTCGTTCCGTCTTATACGCAGATAAAAGAAAAAATCTTAACTTTAAATCCGGACATTATGCATATCTCTACGCCTGGGGTTGCCGGTTTATACGGACGGTTAATAGCGAAAAAATATAACATTCCACTTGTTGGGACCTACCATACAGATTTTCCTATGTATGTTTACAAAAACACAAAACTGAATATGTTAAAAAAAATTACCCAAACATATCTTCGGTGGTTCTATAAAGATTTTCGTTTCCTCTTGTCACGTTCCAATGAATATATCAAGATCATCCAACAAGATATTTATCATAGAGAAGTTCATACTATTCATCCTGGAATCAATATTCAAAATTTCCATCCAAAATATAAAAATATGGACATTTGGTCCCAATATCATATCCAACAAGACAGAATGAAGTTTTTATATGTAGGCCGCGTAACCAATGAAAAAAATTTGGATTTTTTATTTGAAGCATGGAAAATCTTCTATACAAAACATGAAAAGCATTCACCCTACCTCATCATTGTGGGAGAAGGCAATATCACCAAATATCAAAAAAACTATCCAAATTTAAATATCAAATTCCTGGGGAGAAAAATCAATCAAGAACTTGCAACCATCTATACAAGCAGCGATATTTTTGCATTTCCATCTACGACAGATACCTTAGGACAAGTTGTTTTTGAAGCTATAGCAAGCGGGCTACCTGTCTTGGTAAGCAATATAGGAGGTCCTCAGACAATTGTAAATCGAAGCAGTAAACAGGTTGGATTTATCAATAGTATTCAAAATCACCAAGAATGGGCTGATCTTTTTGAATACTGTCTTCATAATCCTCAAATACTTCAACAACTTACCAAAAACTGTTTAGAGTATTCTCAAACATTTTCCATTTCAAAATCTTTCCTATCATTTTGGCAATCGCACACAAAATTGCTTCAACGATAGCAGCAGGAAATTGAAGTTTTTTTACATTCCCATCGTTACATTTTCCAAAAACTCTATTTTATCTTTACGTATGATAAGGGCATCGATACAAAACGGCAAATCTAAGGATTTTGTTTTTAAGTAGTACTGAGCCGAATTGATTACTTTTTTGAGTTTGGAAGGTGTAAAGTTGTAGACCGGATCAAAATCCGCTTTGGCACTTTTGACCTCTATGAAGTGCAGAACATTATCTTGCTTGGCGATGATGTCGATCTCGCCCAGTTTCTTGGCAAAAAAGTTGCGTTCTATGATGACAAAACCTCTCTCCTCCAAAAAGCGCGTAGCCTCTGTCTCGCTTTTGTCACCGTAGATCTTGGGAGAGGTACGCATCAGCTGCAGGCTACCTCATCACCTACCGGGATTACATCGACCTTGACCGATTTAAAACGAGCGGTGAGGATCAGTTCATCACATTCGTCACCGAAAAGCGCATTGATACGGCTTTTGGCATGGTGAAAGGTGCAAAAGAGCGTTCTTGGTTTCACCTTGTCCGTATAACGGACACTGAGGGCTTCACTCTCTCCATACTCACTTTTCAAGATCACTTTATCACCGAATCTTTCTTCATCTTCTATATTTGCCAGCAACACGTCTTCGTCATATTTGCTCTCAAGCTTCTGGCTTCTCTTGGTCTGAGCAGCATTATTATAATGCGCCAATGTCCTTCCCGTTGTAAGATAATACCCCTCATTTCCTCCTTTATAGAAGCTTTTATCGAGTATCTCCTGTACCATTCCTCTTGGCTCATACTGTTTATAGACATATTTGCCTAGACCATCTTCGGTTCTAAAATCCAGCAAATGCAGGATCGGGGTGTCTTCATGGTAGATCGGCCACTGCATCCCTCTTTTTCTGTGACGCTCCAACCGGTAGTAAGCTGCCCCTGAAAATCTTCTTGGCGCTACCTGGCGTACTTCGTTCCAGACATCTTCACTGCTTTTGAAGCTAAAGTTTTTACTGTCCCCCAGCTTCCCTGCCATCTGTGTCAGAAGCTCCCAGTCATCTGGTAGGTCGCTTTGTACAAGCGGCTGAGAGAGATGCAATCTTCTCATTGCATTGACATAAACGCCCGTCTTTTCATAAGCGCTTTTCACTCCGATCACCACATCGGCCCTTTTGGCGATATCGGTCATAAAGAGTTCCTGAACCATGATGAATTCGAGTTTATCGATCGCTTTGTCTATCTTGTTGAGATTTGGATGGATATGTGTAATATCCTCCCCCATGTTCAATAGTGCTTTGATCTTCCCTTCGATCATCGCATCGATCAGCTGAGGCGTCATCAGACCTTCTACTTTTGGCTGCTGGTAATCAGGTGCGAAATAAGGCAGACACCCCATATCGCATGCACCTTGAACATTGTTCTGACCTCTCAGCGGCATCAGCCCTGCTCCCGTTTTCCCTACGTTCCCTGTCATTAAAGCCAAATGGGTGATCGCCATAACCGCATACGATCCGTCCAGATGTTCGGTGATCCCAAGCCCCCAGAAGATCATTGATTTTTTGACTGCATACTCCCTGGCGATGTTCGGGATCATCTTTGCAAGATATTCATACCCTTCAATATTTTTGAAAAACGCAGGATTTGCATACGGATCGCCCAGGATCTTCTCTTTGAACTCCTCAAACCCTTTGGTGCGGTTCTTGATGAAACCTTCATCATACAACTCTTCATTGATGACCACATACGCCATCATGTTAAGAATAAGCAGGTTGGACTCAAACGGGATGATACAGTTATGTTTTGCCAATTTTGCCAATTTTGTCTCACGTACATCGATCACGGCTAGGTTGTTATGCTGTCTTGCCACATCGACGATACGGTTGGAGATGATGGGATGCGCCTCCATCGTATTGGAGCCGATCACGACCATGAACTCCGTCTCATAGATATCGTTATAAGGGTTGGTTGCCGCTCCCTCGCCGATCGTTGCCCTCATTCCCTTTAGGCTTGGCGAGTGACAGACCCTTGCACAGTTGTCAACATGCGGGGACTCCATCGTTTCACGGCAAAACTTCTGGAAAGCATACGCGCTCTCACATGAGGTTCTCGCTCCTCCAATCGCACAAAAACTGTCGCCGCCGTAGGTCTTTCTGATCTCATCAAGCTTCATGCTCGCTATTGTCGTAGCCGTATCTACATCACAGGTCATATACTCACTGTCAAGTTCGCTCAGTTTGTCTGTCACTGCACTTTTGATGGCAGGATTCTTGTCCAAAAACGTCTTTTTGATACGAGGTTCTCGTATACGGTCTTTGGCATCAACAAAGTCATATCCGTATTTTCCCTTGATACAGAGATTTCCCTCAGAAACCACTCCGTCTTTTTGCGCATAGATCTCAACGATTTTGTTGTTCTCTACCACACCGGTGATGTCACACCCTACACCACAGTAGGTACATACACTCTCTATCTCTTTTGCATCCACTTTTTTTGTCATCGAAGGCCCTTATGCAATCAAACTAAAAAACTATTGTTTACTTTTAACCTAGTTTCACTTAAAATTAACCATTTAATAGGACAGATTTTATCTTAAATATAATTTCAGCAAACTTTGCTATGATGCGAAACCTTAAAATAATTTAGAAAGGATTACCCATGGCTACAATTATCGTAGAAAAAGAGTGCGGATGTTTCCAAAGATCTGCATACGAAAATAACAAAACATTTGATTCAAAAGATGATGCATTGCTTCAGGCAAAACTAATGGTCAATCATATGAATGACAAGTTCTGCCAAAAACATGCGTTTGAACTGAGAGAAGAAGGTGAGAACTTTCATATCGCTGTGGATATGAGACAGCAACATTCAGGATGCTGCGGTGGCGGACACTGTTCGTAAATCTTTAAAAGAGTGCATAAGTACGCACTCTTTAACTCAATAAATAAGAAAACTATCATCCCAAACGACCTTGAAAGCAAAGCAGTTCAAGAGGAATGACGATTTTTTCTAAAGAAACTTTTGCTTTGAAAACCGCATTTGCTAGTTTTGCTTCGTTTTTTCTAAAAAAATGAAGAGAAAAACATTTAAAAAAACTATTTGAAGTTTCCAAAAACCAACGGCGCTTTGAGATCCAACTTTTTGACTTCCTGCATAACCGCTTGCAGTTCATCGATCTTCTTTCCGCTGACACGTACTTCATCACCCTGGATGGAAGGTGTCACTTTAATCTTCATATCTTTGATCGCCTTAACGATCTTTTTGGCTTCCTCTTTGTCGATACTGTCAACGATACGGTAGACCACTTTGACGTTGCCCCCGCTGATCCCTTCGGTTTTAACCTCTTCAAGTGATTTGCCGGAAATGCCTCTTTTAACCAGTTTGTTGATCAAAATATCTTTGAGTGCATCGATCTTTTGCTCACTTGAACTGCTCAAGCTCAACGTTTTGGCTTTTTCATTGAGATTGAACTCAGCTACCACACCTTTAAAGTCAAACCGGGTTATCACCTCTTTTTCAGCCATGACGACAGCATTTTTGAGCTCCATCATATCCAGTTTAGCCGTGATATCGAAATAGTGGTCTTTTGCCATTACTGTTCTATCCTTATCATTCCTACTTTACCGTGGATCACATCCAGTTTTTCAAGCTCTACAATCGCTTGCTGTATCGTTTTCTCTTCACACTCATGGATTACAAAAAGAAGTTCGACACAGGCATCTTTGTCGATATCAGGCTTTTGCATCATCGCTTCGATAGAGATATCCAACTCGCTGAAAAGCCGGGTCACCTCAGCAAGTACCCCTTTTTTATCGTCGACGCTCATCCGCAGGTAATAGTGCGAACGTATCTCTTCTTTTGGCAATAGCGTCAATCCACTTTCGAGTGGTTTTTTATAGCCAAGCATCGGGCCGCTATTACCTCTTACGATATCCACGATATCAGCGATCACCGCTGATGCGGTTGCATTACCGCCTGCACCGGGGCCATAGTACATCGTCTCGCCGACACAGTCTCCGTTGACCATCACAGCATTCATCACACCGTCTACTTTGGCAAGCATGCTCTCTTGCGGGATCATTGTTGGATGAACGCGCAACTCTACTTTATTACCAACTTTCTTCGCGATTCCAAGCAATTTGATCGCATATTCAAAATCCTTGGCAAAGGCGACATCGGTCGGAGTAATATTTTCGATCCCTTCGATGAGGATATCTTCGGGCTTTGCATCCAGACCATAAGCTATACTTGCAAGAATAAGAAGTTTGTGTGAAGCATCAAAACCGCCCACATCAAAGGTCGGATCAGCTTCGGCATATCCTAGATCCTGTGCTTCTTTGAGTATTTCCTGGTAGTCCGCACCTTCATGGATCATTTTGGTCAGCATATAGTTGCAAGTCCCGTTCATGATCCCTTGAATGGCATTGATGTGGTTTGCCGAAAGGCCGCTTCTCAACGCTCCGATAATCGGTATACCACCTGCCGTACTCGCTTCATACATGAATGGAATATCCCCGGCAAGTTCCTGAAGTTCATAACGGTGGTAAGCAAGCAAAGCTTTATTGGCTGTGACAACTGCCTTTTTTTGTTCAAGCGCTTTTTTGACCAGTGTATAGGCCTCATCCACACCCCCCATCAATTCTATAACAATATCAATCTCGGGATCATCAATGACATCATTGGGGTCGTCGCTGAGTTTGATCGATACGCCGCGGTCTTTGGAAAGATCTTTCACTACACCCGATTTGACAACGATCTTTTTACCTGCCCTCGCTTCAATGATATCTGCGTTCTCCTGGAGTATTCTGGCGACACTAGCACCTACCGTTCCTACACCCAAGATACCTATTTTAACCATTCTTCTTTTCCTCTTCGAGAGATTTCAGGAACTTTTTGATGTTTCTGGCTGCCTGTCTGATACGTTTTTCATTTTCGATCAAAGCGATACGTACATACTCATCCCCGTATTTTCCAAAACCGATCCCGGGGCTTACCGCAACACCGGCCTTGACCAATAACTGCTTGGAGAACTCCAAACTTCCCATATCACGCGCGATCTCAGGTATCTTAGCCCAGATAAACATACTTGCATTTGGTTTCTCAAGCGGCCAGCCTGCTTGGGTAAACGCTTCGATCGCTACATCCCTTCTGTGCTGATAGCGTGGGAGAACTTCTTCTTCGGGGATATGGCTATACTCATCAAGTGCAACCGTTGCAGCGACCTGGATCGGTGTAAACATCCCGTAATCCAGCCATGACTTGATACTCTGCAAGGCACCGACCAGTTTACGGTTTCCTACGATAAACCCGACACGCCATCCCGCCATACTGAAACTTTTAGAAAGAGTATAAGACTCAACTGCCACATCCTTGGCACCTTCAACCTCCAAAATAGAAGGCGTTTTGTAGCCATCAAATGCCAAATCGGCATATGCAATATCGGAAATAATGTAAAAACGCTTCTCTTTTGCCAAAGCAACGATACGTTTGTAAAATTCCGGTGTCACGGTTGCCGTGGTCGGGTTATGCGGGAAGTTGAGTACAAGAAATTTTGCTTTTGGGACCGAATTTTCCAATGCATCTTCTATATCTTTCATAAACCTGTCCTCATCCACGGCAAACGTTTTCTCATCAAAAACAAGTTCCATCTTCTCGACATTTGCCCCGGCAAGTATAAACGCCTGCGAATGGATAGGATAGGTCGGATCCGGAACGATAGCTACATCCCCCGGATTGCTGATAGCCTGGACAAGGTGAACATATCCCTCTTTACTTCCCATGGTTGCAACTATTTCAGCTTCAGGGTCAAGGTCTACATTGTATTTGCGTTTATACCATTTTGCCATTGCAAGGCGGAGCTTATATATCCCCTTACTTGCACTGTAGCCGTGTGTTTTGTCACGGTTGGCTGTTTCACACAATTTATCAACGATCGGCTGCGGTGTTCTTCCATCAGGATTTCCCATTGAAAAGTCGATGATATCCTCTCCGGCTCTTCTGGCATTCATCTTCAACTCATTGATCTGCGCAAAAATATATTTAGGCAATCGGTTTATTTTTTCAAATTGTATTTCGTCAAACATGCTTTCTTCTCTCTTCTAAAATTTGTAATTTTACCATTTTTTCCATCCGCCCATAGCTACATACTCATTTTTTGTAAGCTGCTGGATACCATCTTTGTCAATTTTGAAATAATGTCTTTTGGCATCATTGAACTTCATCTCGGTTTTATCTCCAACCAAAGAAAAAGCCGCTGGACTTGTGGCTATAAGCCAGCTTTTATCATCTGTTGCCAAAGGGTATTTTTCTGCTATCAGATAATTCTTTCTTTCACCTGTCTGCATATCGATAATCCCAAACCAAAGCTGTTTTAGCGGAACGATAGCGGTCTGTAAAGTTTGATTTTCACCAAGTACCGCTTCAGCAGTGCTATTGGCCTCACTGTTCTGTGACACATTGGCTTCTTCTGTTTGGGTCTGATTGCTTTCGATATCCTCACTCAATCCCTGTTGGGATACATTCTGCTCTTCCTGAGTGGCTGCAATTGTCTTTTCAATACTCAACTCTTCACTTACGTTGATCTCTTGTACCATGCTCTCACTCCCCATTTTCTTCTCTGAAAACGGCAGAATTCCAGTTAGATGAGCTTTATCAAACTGGGTAAAAAAATACCATGAGGCATAGATAAAAAGCGCCGCCACAGCAAACAAGAACCATTTAGACTTTGAGGGCTTGCTTGGAACTTCGGATAGATGCACGATCATTCGCCCCTCTTCTTCTTTATGCTGGGCATAGTATTCTGTTGCCTGTTCCCTAAGCTTGCTTACATCGGTATGATATTCCCTCTCCAGTATCGAGAGAAATCCAAAAGCCTTAGTTTTTTGCAAATGGCTGAAATCACCGGCAAAAAGCGCTTCAAGGTTATCCTGTGAGATATTGGTCTTCTTACTAATGGCTTTAAGCGTATTCTCTTCAAGAATCTCATTTAACTGCATAGCTCATCCTGTGTATTAATATTGCAGCTGCTGCACTGACATTGAGTGAGTCGAATGCATGCTTCATTTTGATCGAAATAGTATGGTTTATTTTTGATCTTGCTTTTTTAGAAAGACCTTCTCCCTCGCTGCCAAGCACTAAAACCCTCTTTGTTTCAAATGTAGCATTTTGTACTTCTTCGCCTTCCATGGATGCTCCATAGAGTATAAATCCAACCTGTCCAAGCTCATTGAAAAGATCCAAGATATTCGGCACGATCATAAAAGGCATATCCAGCAAAGCTCCTGAACTGGTACGTGCGATCGCCGATAGATTCAGCTGCTTCACTCCCGCAGCGATCACAGCTTCAGCGCCCAGTGCATAAGCGCTTCTGATAATCGCACCAATATTTCCCGTATCCGTCAGACCATCCAGCACCACGATAAAATCATTTTTTTTAATCTGGGATAATGTACTTTGCTCTATCTCATCAATTTCAAGCAAAATACCTTGGTGATTCCCGCCCTTGCTCATAGACTGAGCCCATTTCTCTTCCAAAAATTTTATCTTGGATTTATTGGCATCAAAAAGGCTTTTTGAAAGGAGCCCTTTTTTCGCAAGATAGACCGTTTGTACCGATTCTGGGTGATGCTCTAATGCATAGAGACAGACTTGTTTTCCGTAAATTATCATAAAGAGAATTTTATCGAACTTTAGCTGTATGAAGGATTTATTTTTTCATCAGTATTTCATACCATTCTTTGACGCTTTTATCACTCAGTTTTGCCAGTAGTTTTGCTTTGGGTTTTGGAGGCATATCCAACGTCAGGACCTCATCAAACGAGAGGCTTTTCTCTTCTGCTTTTTTGCCTTTTATGATGACTACCCATTCGCCTTTTATGTTGATCTGCCTAAAAGCCAAATCCAGTTCTTTTGACGTACCGCTAAAATAGGTCTGGAACTTTTTGCTGATCTCTTTTGCCAAAAAAAGCTCCCTCTCCCCATCCAGCGATGCGATCTCACCCAAAAGTTTTTCCAGCCGATGCGGTGACTCGTACAAAACGGTGTTATATCCGTTATGCAGAGCTTCACTCAACGCCGATGCCCTGTCGCTGCCTTTATGCGGCAAAAAGCCGAAAAAGAGAAATTTTCCCTCTTCAAAACCGCTGGCCGCATAAGCTGTCGGTGCCGCGCTCGCTCCTGGCAGCACATCATAAGGAATTTGGTTCTCTTGGCAATACGCCACGAGGATCTGTCCCGGATCTGAGATCACGGGCATCCCTGCATCACTGACATAGACGACCTCCCTTGAACCCAGAACACTGCCAAGCTGTGTAAGGCGTTCTGGACCGTTATGTTCGTTGAAACTGAAAAATTCAGCCTGCGGATAGGCCATCTCAAAACGTTCTTCCAGCAAACGCAGCAAATGCTTGGTCTCTCTGGTATCTTCGCATAGAAAAATCTCTGCTTTTTCAAATGTTTTGATAGCGCGTATAGTGATATCTTGGGGATTTCCGATAGGAGTAGGAACAAAAGTCAGCATAAAAAGTTCTCCTTGAACCTGGAAAGACCAAATTCAATGCCTTGCACCCATTTTGGATGCAAGTGTTAAAAAAATGACCTAGGCAGCCAAATTTGGCAGATTAACCAAGGTTATATTTTTTCTTAAATTTATCAACACGTCCTGTTGCATCAACGATTTTTTCAGAACCTGTAAAGAATGGATGACACTCGCTGCAGATATCGATACTCATCTCTGCTTTGTCAGATTTTACTTTAAATGTGTTTCCACATGCACATGTTACTTGACACTCCATATAATCTGGATGGATCTCTTTTCTCATTGTTTACCCTTGTAGTTTTATTTATATGACAGGTAACCAGCCTGTTCCGATGCATATAGATGCACCCTTCCGCTGCTTTGTGGCAGGGGACGCTGCAACGCCCTTGGCGAGACAGCTCTCTCGCATACTGCGAGGAAATTAGAGTGGAATTATACCCAAAAAGATTTAAACAAATCTAAATCACTATTTAGGATGTCTATAGCAACATACGACCTATTCGTCATCTCCAAACTCTTTTTCCACCTCTCTTTGGTACTCTTCATCTTTCTCTTTCTGAAGTTGAGCTTTTGTCAAAATGGCTTCATGGAGAAACTCACCGAAGAATGTTTGAGGCTTTTCATAGGCAAGAAATAGGTAAGTACCCGAAAAAAGCCCGATGATGGTTAAAGCCGTGATCACTTTTTGTACCGGGTTAAACATCTGGATAGGCTCTTTTCTGCGTATTTCACATGCACCTCCCGGGCAATGTACCGGATCCACTTTCGTGAGCACTTTGTATATCATACACCCTACACATATAGAAAAAGCGCTTTCTAAAAATGTCAGTACAAGACAAAGCACACAGATCAGAACTTTGTAAAAAGTGATATCCCAGTGTATCACAAACCACCAGACCATAGGAATGGAGATCAGCCAACCTAGTGTCCATGCAAAGCGTTTTTGTAATCCGCCTACATACTCCGGTTTTTGGTTTTGTACAACAAATTTTCCCAAAAGTAAAGAGGGCGAATAGTTCGGACTTATGATTCTTGCCGTAAAATCAAGAAATAAAAATGCCAGATAGACTCTTGCTACTATGATGTGGTTAAATCCTATACCGACAAAGATGACAATCATCCCCAGCATTCCAAGGATCCCCGCTGCAGCTCTTGCTTCTCTTTCATTGATAACTCTGATATCGTATCCGGGAACTTTTTCTCCGTATTCCCATAAAAAACTTTGTAAGTTCAAAAAATTTCCTTATTTAGAGTAGTATTTTTGCAGCTACTGCGCACGCCGCACTTTCGCTTTTAAGCACCAAAGGTGTATCAAACCCAACGATCTTCTCAGAAGCAAACAGAGCGATCTCATCCTGGTTAAACCCGCCTTCACATCCCACTATGATCGTATCTACCGGAGTCTCTTTTGTTAAAGCAGTATCAGAAAAATTCAAAAGATAACTCTGAGGATGCTGGGCCAAAAAGCTTTTGAGATCTTTGGCACTCTCCAGCTCCATCATTGTACTTCTTCCTGATTGCTGTGAAGAGTTCAGCAGGATCTTTTTCAAACGCACAAGATCGATCTTGAAATCTTTCTGGGAACGGGCACAATAGATAAACGTGATCTTCTCAACACCCATTTCATTCAGTGATGTGATATGTTTTTCTATATTTTTAGGATCGATAACACACCACCCGATATGCAAGGATCTTTCGGCTTTGATCTCCAAAGCCCTGCTCTCTTCCAGCACCAGATCTACGCGTTTTTTATCGATCATTGCAATACGGTAACGATGGATCAAACCATCCTGAAGATTGCGGGCATAAAGGGTATCACCGGCCTTATGCCTGCGTACTTTAAAAATATAACGATGATTCTCTCCCTCAAGGCTTAAATGAGGGGTACCTGCATTAATATGATAAAGATACTGCATCGATATGCTCCCTGAACCTTAAAATGAGATCACGCCTTTGGCCTGCAGGATCTTGAAAACGACCATCGCCGTGACCAATGCGATCTGTATCGTGATAATTTTGACAAAAAGCACTTTAAGCATACGATAGGTCTCTTCATTTTGAAGATTTGCAAATTTGATCAGTTTATGTCTTCTGATCTCGATGTACATCAATACACCCCAGATGAGGACCATCAATATAATGTCCAAACCCATACCGAATTTTCCTACGACCATAGCAACAAGCCCTGCAAATGCAATCATCGTAATGATCCCTTGAAAAATCAATGTATAGATGAAACTCGTTCTTTTTAATTTCAAAGGGTCTTTACTGCCAATGAGCAGCATGACCAATCCTCCGACCAAAAATCCCAAAAAAAGTTTAACCAAAAGTGAATGGGAAAGTAAAATTTCGTCTAACATTATCGTCTATCCTTGTATGAATGTCTTGAATTATACTCAATTTTGTTATAATCTACCCAATTTATCAACAAAGGGTAGTTATGGCTGTTTCCATTACAGAAGCATTGGATATGATCTATCAAAATACCTCTCCGGTCAGTTCTGAGCTTCTTCCTGTCGAGCTTACATTGGGTCGCATTGTAGCGCAAGAGTGTATCGCACAATTTGATCTTCCCAGATTTGACAACTCTGCAATGGACGGCTATGCCATCAAATGTGCAGATGCAGGATCTACCGTGCACTGTCAAGAGATCATCTATGCAGGGGATAGGGGCGATATGATCCTGGAAAAAGGCAAGGCGATCAAGATCATGACCGGTGCACCTATCCCAAAAGGGTGCGAAGCGATCGTTCCGGTCGAAAATGTAACGGTGGTAAACGACCGAGTCACTCTTCCTGGGGGGATCAAACTTCATACCAATATCCGCAAAGCGGGTGAGGATATCAAAAGCGGAACATGCTACCTTTGCAAAGGTCAAAAAGTTACTGCTTACGCGATCGCCATGCTTGCCAGCCAAGGGGTTACCCATATATCCGTCTACCGAAAAATCAGAGTCGCCGTATTTGGAACCGGAGATGAACTCAAACCTCATTTTGAGAAGATCGCTCCCCATCAACTCTACAACTCCAATACCCCGATGTTCCTTGCCAGGTCTCAGGAGCTTGGATGTGAAGTCCGCTATATAGGCAACAGCAGCGATACAATGGAATCACTGGAAACATTGATCAGATCAGCTTTGGATGCAGATATCATCCTTACCAGCGGCGGAGTCAGTATGGGAGATAGAGACTTTACCAAAGAAGCCTTTTCCAATCTTGGCATGCAAGCCTATTTTACGCAAATCGACATCAAACCCGGGAAACCTACAACTTACGGAAAGATCGGGAAATGTGCCATTGTCAACTTGCCCGGAAATCCTCTGGCTTCAATGGTCAATTATGAACTTTTTGTACGTCCCCTGATAGCCAAAATGAGTGGTGCAAACGATTATTATCACGGTACGATCCGTACTCATATAGCGCAAGATTTTCAAATTCGTGGGAACAAATATACGGTAAAACTGGGAAAATTTGACGGAACGGCATTTGATCCTATCACCAAACAGCTGCCGGGTATGATCTCCCCTCTTTTCCATGCAAATGCGTTTATGGTTACTCTGCCTTCGCTAAGCACACTTTCCAAAGGAGAAGAAGTAAAGATCATCCCAATTACTTCAAATATGGGACGAACCCAACAAGAAGATTTCTTTACTGTTTGATCAACTTCTCGAAAGAGAAATCGATCATTATTTCAGATTTGAAATATACGCTGCGATCGCCTGGATATCCTCATCGCTTAGCATTGCAACCTGTCCCTGCATCAATGTACCCATTCCGGCAACATTTCTTGAGCCCGCTTTGTACTCATTGATCTTCGCGATCAGATCAGCTTCCGCTTGCCCTGCAATGATCTCTGATTTCCCAAGTGCTTTGGTTTTTCCATCCATACCGTGACATCCTGCACATTTTGCATATGCTGCAGGCGCTTCAACGGCCGTTACTTCCTGAGCGGGAGTTGCTGCAACAGTATCATTCGTTTCAGGCGCATCTTGTATCGTTTCAGTCATATTGTCATCTACGCCTGTTGCATTCATATCTGTGATATTTTCATCTTCCTTTACAGAGTCTTCGTCATTCATCGATCCGGTAGACTGATTCATACTCTCTTGCGACACCTCTTTAACTTTCTCTTCTGCTGGCATTACTGTCTTTTCAGAGGCTGCAGTTGCTTCTGCTGCCTTTTTTGTCTCTTCTCCACACCCCGTCACCAACATGGCTGCCGTTACGAGTGAAAGCAAAATCATTTTTTTCATTTTTTACCCTTTGTTAAATGTTAAAATATTATACTACACTTTCTTTGGGTTCTCTATAAATGCATGTGAAAGCAATTTTTCCCAAAGATCCGGATCACTCCACTCCTGTTTGACTTGGGGAGAGAAAACGATCTCTTCAAGAAGGATCTTCCCCATCAGTTCGCTATGCGCATCTTCCCTAAACCCCTGTGCATAGCCAGTATCCGTTTCATGAACAATGACACTGTTCAGTCTCACATCCCTTTCGCCATTCATCATTTTCGTACATTCCAGCACACGTTCAACCATTAGATAGATCACTCGTGAGAACTGTTCCGCCGAAGGAGAGACCGGAAGTTCTACCCATCGGTTGCTGTAATGTTTCATCGAGGCAAGGTACTCCCTGTCATCTTTTGACCATAAAGTGATCGCATGATCGAACGAATCGATCAGCTCTTTGATATACCGTTTGGTCAGACCAAAATCATATACCATCTGGCCATCATCAAGATAATTTGATTCAAGCAGTACTTCGACTTTATAAGAGTGCCCATGGATATTTTCACTGCATCTTCGTGTACTACAGTTACGCACGATATGTGCATTTTCAAATTTAAACAATTTTCGTATTAACATTTTTCCATCCTTAATCGGAGTCACTCTATCTGATTTTAACACACCGACCTAAAAATGAGTTGAGATCTATATTACTATACGCCTTGGGTCGTATCAAAAACACGGATATGCAATCTGTCACTGTACCGGAAGTTATGCGCCATACAAAAATAAAAAACGGATCTGTCGTTTTTCCAGATCGTATCCCTGCTCTCACCTACAGGCATACAGTAGACATCCAGTTTCGGCAGAATCGTTCTGATCTCATTGATCTCATTCAATGCTGTTGTCTCAACCAATGCCGTATCGATCGTAAATTTTAAAAAAACCTCTTGTGCTTGCGAAGCAATCGCTTTCAATGCCTCAAGATGAATGCGTTTTTGCTTTGGTTCACCGCTATTGCTGAGTTTGATCGAGAGTGAAAAAGTACACTGCTTATACAAAGGATAGGTTTCAAAATCGATCTCTATCGTACCGTTTGTTTCAAACGTCACCTGGATATTTTTGGAGACAAGCCAGGATATCACCTCATAAAAAACAGGGTCTTTATGGTACATCAAAGGCTCACCGCCCGTAATGACTACATGGGGTAGATATCCTATCTTTGCAAATTCACTTTCAAGCTGACCGATCAGGTCAATGCTCTTTTCGATCTTCTGCCACGATTTTACAAAACTGCTATCTACGGCAAAATAGGTATCGCATCCATACCGTATCTCACCGCCTATTTCATACTTTGCACCAAAACCGGGACAGCTGAGATTACATCCGGCTGTTCGTAAAAAGTAAGAGGGTACGCCTGCATATTTTCCTTCACCCTGGATAGAGAAAAATTGTTCGGTCAAATAAAACAAGGATCAACCTCCCGTCTCATAAAAAGCCCGATTGGATGTCTCATGCTCTTTGCCGCTCTCTGCTTCGTTCCACCGGTTCTCTTTAGGCTTGTCTTTTAGAACCTGGGTAAGTACCTGTGCCGCCCCTTCGATATCCCCAGACCTCACCGATGCAGCGATACTCATCGCTTCATCAAAATAAAGACAAGGGATCAAGAATCCTTCAGCTGTCAAACGGATACGATTACAGCTTTCGCAGAAATCATGCTTATGCGGATCGATCAGACCAAACTCCGTTCCATCCTCCATCACATAATTAAACGAAGGGCTCGCACCTTCCCTGCCCAGAGCCCTGATCGTATGTCTTTCTTTGATCTTTGCTAAGATCTCTTTACCGTGCATCCCTTTGAGAGCTGCATCGGCATGACGGTTTTCCATATACTCGATAAACCTTACCTTGATATTGCGCTCTTTACAGTAATCCAAAATATCCAATATCTCGCTATCGTTGATTCCTTTGAGGGGCACCATATTGATCTTTACTTTCAGTCCCACTTCAAGGGCTTTGTCTATCCCTTTTAGGACCTGATCAAGCACATCTTTTCCTGCTATCTTCGCAGCGACATCCTTTTTAAGTGAATCCAGTGAAATATTCAGCCGTTTAAGGCCTGCATCTTTAAGCCTCTGGGCAGCCTCAGGAAGCAGATAGCCGTTAGTCGTAAGTGCCAGATCAATATCCGGCTTATAATCATGGATCATCTTGATAAAGGTGTCCAGATCTTCTCTAAGCAGTGGTTCTCCGCCCGTCAGACGGATCTTGGTCACACCTTCATCGATCGCTACTTTGACAAATAAAAAAAGCTCTTCAAAAGTAAGCAGGTTCTCTTTAGGTACCCATGAAAAAGGTTTTTCAGGCATACAGTACTGACAGCGGAAATTACATCTTTCCGTAACTGAGATTCTCAGATAATTGACTGTTCTGCCATGTCCATCTATAAGCATACTAATTCCGTATCATTAAATTTTTGCTTAGAGTATCAAAATGTAGATAAAAATGAGGTAAGGTTAAAAAAATAGCAGTTTGCAAAAAGAAGATGTAGAAAAGCTCTACACCTTCTTAGTGTGAAGAATGTTCTTAATGAACATCTCTCCACTGATATTTTTTCCAAAGCAATGCGAGGAATGTAAAGACGATAAAGAAGATTAGTACATACGGTCCTACAGCCTCACGCTGCTGCTTGCTTGAATCACCTGTCTCTTCAAGGTAAGCAAGTACTTTCTCCATACCCTCTTCATTAAGACCGGTTCTTGGCATAGCCGTACCCGGTAACTGAGATTGAGGATCTTCGATAAACGTGTGCAAGAAGTGTTCGCTTCTGGCTCTATAGATAATAGAAAGATCCGGTGGAAGCTTACCAAGGTATTCAGCCAATGAAGCTTGTTCTTCTGCCACTTTTTGATCATACTTCATTCTATCGAGATCTTTTCCTGTTTTGATATTTGACTTTGTTTTAGGAATTTCACCCAATTGAGTCAAACCGCCATAACGGTTTGCGTGACAACGTCCACACGCCTCGGTAAATGCTTCTTTTGGCGTTACTTCACCCGCTTTTTTTGTCTGTAGATAAGCAACAACGTTTGCGATATCCTGAGGTTGAGTTACCATAGTCGAAATACTGCCCATTGGGTGAAGCATCGTACCATTTGGATACGTATGGTCTACATTTGTAGCAATCGCAGGATCTTTGATCAAAGCGATAAGGAAATTTTTATCATAAATCGCACCGGCATGCTCAAGGCTTGGAGGCGTAACTCCACCCATATTCACAGCACCTTCCATGTGGCAACCCATACACATAGCATAGGTTCCTTCACCTGCAACAGGATCACCTTTAAGATCTGCTATCTTCTGTACATCATCCCAGAATGCTTTTTTACTTTCTTTCTTGTCAGCTGCACACTCTTCCATGTCAACTTTACCATTATAAACCAGGTTGTTCCCCTCAACATGCTTATGCATTTGAGAGTGTGCAAAAGGCTCAACACCCCAATAAAGAATAAGTGTAAAGGCTGCAACAATTGCAAATATTTTTAATTCTCTCATCCTCTACTCCTTACAGCTTTTTCTCTAATTTAGTAATAATTGGTAATGCTACCCATAGGCCGATAAATGTTATCGCCGCAACCAACCCGATAGTACTCCAAATACCCTCTGGAGGCAATTTACCCATAAATGTCAATACGATCATATCCACAAGCATCAACCAGAACCAAAGATTGAACATCCCTCTTCTGCCTGCCGGGGCCACGTTCGGGCTTCTGTCAAGGAACGGAAGCAAGAAGAAGATCACTTGTGCAAATCCAAATGCGATAAGGCCAGGATCTGTCGGGAACGGTCTAAGGATCTCATAACTCCACAAGAAGTACCATTCTGGATAGATATGTGCCGGTGTTTTCAATCCATCTGCCGGATCAAAGTTTACCGGGTCCATCGCGAATTCAAAATGATAGAACACCAAATAGAAGAACAGAATGAAATAAACACCCATCACAAATACGTCTTTACTCAAGAATACAGGGTTGAAAGGAATTACTTTAGACTCTTTTTTCTTACCTGCTTTATAAAGCTCTGCTGCCTCTTCAAAGTCAATTGCCTCACCCGTTTGGTTATTTACGTGAGGAATACGAAGCGTACCAAAATGCAGTACGATCACCCCGATAATCGCCAATGGCAAAAGAAGCACATGAAGCATAAAGAATCTATTAAGGAATGCTTGTCCCGGAACATAGTCACCTCTGATCCATTCCACCAAGAAATCAGCATGAAGAGAACCGCCTGAGAATAGGTTTGTAATAACCATACCCGCCCAGTAACTCATCTGTCCCCATGGCAGCATATACCCCGAGAATGCTTCTGCTGAAAAGAGTACAAACAGAAGCATACCGGAGATCCAGATCAACTCTCTACCTTTTTTATATGAACCGTAATAGATACCTGTAAACATATGAATGTAAATGATCAAAAATACGATCGATGCGCCGACACCATGGATATGTCTCCAGAGCCATCCGTAACCTACTTCAGTCATGATCGTATAGTTTACACTGTCAAATGCCGTATTGACATTTGGCTGATAATACATCAATAGGAAAATTCCTGAAATCAACAACAATCCGAATGTAGCAGCAAGTACCATACCCATTGCCCATAGAAAGTTGATATTTTTTGGAATCCAATATTCAGTCGATAATACACGTTTAAGTGTATCTACTGCCAGTCTATCATTTAACCATTGATGGCTAAACGGTTTTGCTTTTTCATCAAAATGTGCCATTTATTCCTCCTTATACCGGCATCGTTATGCCATCGGCCAACATTTTCTCATACTCTGGCCCTTTTTCGCCCAGTACAAGCTTCATACCGTCAATTTTAAACGGAGGAATATCCAAACCTCTTGGAGGCGGTGCTTTTGTCACATCTGCTGTACTATCATAAGTACCTCCGTGACATGCACATAAAAAGCTCTGATTACCTGCATCATATCCAGGGATACAACCAAGATGTGTACATAATCCCACAGCGACCATATAGTATGCGTCACCCACCTGAATCAATCTTTTTTGACTTGCTTCCGATGCTTTGCTTACCATCTCTTTTGACTGTTTTAAAACAAAAATCGGTTTCCCTCTCCACTTCTCAACATTCAGCACATTCTCCTGTGCAGCACTCAGATCAATAGTAGTAAACCCGGCAGCTGCAACGCTTGGCAATGGATCCCAGCTGCGTTTCATTGCATAGAGTGCACCAAGTCCACCCAATGCAGTAAAACCGCCAAGAGCCATACCCATAAAGTCTCTACGACCTCGTACGTTTTTTCCCATACTTCTTCCTTTATAAAATTTTGAATTTCCTATTATAAGCGTATTGTTATTAAAAACTTATCGTATTTATAATTTTTTTTGCGATAGCAGAACCATTTTGTGGCAAATCGGCTTTCTGGGTATTCGCCTCTTGAATTTTTTGATAGGCTTGAATGTCAAAACCATCAATTATGCTGATGTTTTTAAGAGTTAAATACTCCGATAATTCTGGATCGCTTGTATCAAGTCTGATAAAAACCACATCCGCTCCGCTTGCTTTGGCTTCCAATGCTGTTTGTGCAGATGCAGTTACAATATGGCTTGAACTTCGGATCAGATCGGTATACTCTTCTGCCTCATGCAGCTTGGTAAACATCCGGGATAGTTCATCTTCATATTTGACAAAAAAATAGTGCCCTAAAAGCAATTCCATGGGATTGTCCGCAAAAAAAGCTTTTTGTGAAAGAAGCACTTTGTCATAATCGGCATCCCCTAAAAAAAACAGCGTTCGCTCCTCTTTGGGGGCCGGTTCGAAATAGATATCATCAATAATCACCGAAGGCAGACAGGCGTCATCTTCACAATTCATCTTGAGCATGGTTTCCCCATAACAGGACTCATCCTCTTTATTCTGGGCAAAACGGAACACCGCCTTATATTCAACACAGTATTTCTGCAGTCTTCCATGATCATCTTCCGGAGAATCGATGATAATGCTATCTCCTATCTGGGCCATCGCATCGATATCCTGTATCGTTTCGATCGTCACAGAATCCCTGACCCCAAACTCTTTAGCCGCCAATCCTGCCCGAAAATCATTGACCAATAATCTCGTCTCGATCCCTTGCGCCTGAAATTGTTTTAACAATGCCGCTGCACGTTTGACTCTGTCCAAACCGATCTTATGTCCGCTATACGCATAATAGTACAACATTCTCTTTTCCCTTTTTGTGATATTCAATATCCGATAAACTTAATCATATTTTGTTCAAAAAATACGATATAAATGGGCTAATTCTACACTTTATATAGTTAGAGTTCGGTAGTACAGACTTTTACAATGTGCTTGTTCCTATCTCTATCTCATTGGCTATACCCGTAGATACAGCCCAATTTCAAGCATTAACCACCTACCCTATATCGAATCATCGGATCATACAGCTTTGCGTTCGAAGCTAAACGCTTCTCACTATGGATGAGCCTGGTCCCTTCGATATGCTCATGGCCTGTGAACCCTCTGTTGGTCGTAAAGCCTGCATCGGGGTCTTTATAGACCTCCAGTTCTTCTCCGAACGGTTTGTAGGGACGTCTTTCAAGTACCGTTCCTTTATTGTCGGTGATGGTGTCTACGCTTCCTAATGCATCATAGTGGAGGTAGCGGATGCTTGGGGTTGCTAGTGTGGCGTCATGGGCTTCGTAGTGGTCGGTGTTGATCGCTACTACTTTGCCGTTGGCGTAAATGAGCTGTTTCTCATCATAGCTTCCGTCAGTGTACTCGATATGTTCATATTATCTATTCTCACACTTTAATCATTCTTTATTTCATGATTCCGTTCTTTTCCCTTTTTGTGCCATGTCAAATCCAAAAAACTTTGATAATGACTTTTACAGGTATATCTCAGTATATTCCAGAGCGTTGCCCGTTTTTGGGTAGAGAACCTATGTCGTTTCCCTTCGATCATACCGTCAAGTATCAGTATGCCGTAGGTGTTGACGACGAGCCTTACTTTAATATTTGACTCTGTATTTATGGGTTTTGAATGAATATAGTTCTTGATGGCACATAAGTATGTGGCTAAACCGATCATCCATTTTACTTGCTCTGTATTCGGGTAGTGTTTCATCTTCTATCCTTTTTGGGATAGTAAAACAGCGATAGATTGACAAACGAATAATATAAAATGCCTATTTATTAATATATAAAACAAATAATTTGTATTATCTGTACTATTTTAGATATATCTATGATACAATATTTGGTATGAATATTATGCAATTAAGAAAAGAGATCACAACGTCGGTGTTTACCCATGAGAGGCTTGAGACGCTATTGTCCGGCTGGGTGAGCAATGTCAATGCCAAGATATCCTACATGGTTAAAAATGGGGAGCTTATACGTTTAAAAAAGGGGATATATGCCTTTGGAGAAGAGTACCGGAAAGAACCTGTTGATCTGATCACCGCAGCCAATATGCTCTATGCCCCTTCTTACGTTTCATATGAATATGCTCTCTCTTACTATGGACTGATACCTGAAAGAGTCTATGAAGTGACCTCTGCTACGCTGCATGGCAAGAAGAGTTTTGATACACCGATCGGACGTTTTACCTACAAACCTGTACCCCTGCAAGCTTATGCATTGGGTATAGACTGGCTTTATGACAACCATAACGGGGGCAAGCTGATCGCAACTCCTGAAAAGGCGCTGTGTGACAAGATACGTGCAGACAGAGGGATCGGAAAGCTTTCACAGGAGAAGCTGTCTGAGTATTTGGAGCATGATCTGCGTATAGAATGGGAAGAAATCGTTTCCCTCGATGAAACACTTCTCTCACAGATCGCCCAAGCATACCGTTCATCCAACCTGACAAACCTTGCCAAACTGATCGCAAAAAGGAAACAAAGTGCCTAAACCGATACACCCTGCCATAGCCAAGATGCTTGAAAAATATGATCTCTCAAGCGCTGAAAAAACCTATGAAGCGCTGCGTGAGATACTTCAGGAAATCGTACTTCTTGGCCTATCCCGCGGAGGATTCTTTGAGCATGCACTTTTTTACGGTGGAACGGCTCTGCGTATCCTTTATGGTTTGGATAGATTTTCTGAAGATCTCGACTTCTCGTTGGTGGAAACCAATCCTGACTTTGACCTTGGCAAGTATGAAGATGTGCTTGTGGAAACTCTGCGATCATTCGGATTTGATGTACACATTCAGTTAAAAAACAATACGGGAGCCATAAAATCGGCTTTTCTAAAAGGCAATACAGAGCAGCACTTGCTCAACATCGAAGCTCCACAGGATATCATCCAAAAATTCGGGCAGGGCAGACTCGTCAAGATCAAACTGGAAGTGGACACACATCCGCCACTTGATTTTAAAAGTGAGAAAAAAACGCTGTTAACTCCATCTCCATTTACTGTTCATACAATGACACTGCCTTCTCTATTTGCAGGTAAAATGCATGCCATTCTTTGCAGAAGCTGGGTCAGCAGACCAAAGGGAAGAGACTGGTACGACTTGATATGGTATATTTCTCACGGATATGAACTGGATCTCAAGCATCTTACTGCAAGATTAAGGCAAAGCTGTAACTGGCAAGAGAAACAGGAACTTATTTTACCGGAAACAATCGATCAGGCATTTATACAGGATATATTGAAAAAACGTATTGAAGATCTTGATATCAACGCTGCCAAAAGAGATGTGGAAGTCTTCATCTCAGATAACAGAGTATTGGATATATGGAGTAAAGAGTTTTTTATAGCTCGATGCGATCCATTATAAGATCAAAGAAGATGGCAAATATGTATCCAAAGCCATCTATACCATCCTTGGTGTCAGGCTTGATGGAATAAAAGAGATACTGGGTCTCTACCTTTCAGAAAGTGAAGGAGCGAACTTCTGGCTTCAGGTACTGACCGATCTGCACAATCGTGGTATAGAAGATATACTCATCGCATCGGTGGATGGGCTTAAAGGATTCCCTGAAGCGATCAATGCTATCTATCCAAACACAGAAGTACAACTCTGTATCGTTCATCAGATAAGAAACTCGCTCAAATATGTCGCTTCCAAGAACCAGAAGGAATTCATGAAAGATCTCAAACTGGTCTATCAGGCAGTATCCAAAGAGTCTGCCGAACTTGAACTGGACAGACTTGAAGAGAAATGGGGAGGCAAATATCCCATTGTGATACAGTCATGGAGAAACAAGTGGGAGAACCTCTCTCACTATTTCAAATATCCAGAGGATATCAGACGTATCATTTATACGACCAATATCATAGAATCTGTGCACAGACAGTTTCGGAAACTGACCAAGACCAAAGGGGCATTTCCCAATGAGAACAGCCTTTTAAAGCTGCTTTATGTGGGAATTCAGAATGCCCAGAAGAAATGGACGATGCCGATGCAGAACTGGAGCCTTACGGTCTCCCAACTTGCTATCTTTTTTGAAGGTAGGCTTGATGAAGCTCTAGAGCTATGATACTGCCATATCAAATCTCCCTTACCAGACCTTTTGGGGTCTGGAGAAATAATATTATTCTATGATTTCAGACATATTATGCCAATTCTATATCAATACAGTTATATAATGTCAATATTTTTTATAAAGGTTAGATAGTTATATGAATACTATTTTTAAACCAAAACTATTTACGCTACTAAAAGATGGCATTTCAAAAAAACAGATATTTTCTGATGTTGTAGCCGGTATGATCGTGGGGATTGTTGCATTGCCTCTTGCCATAGCTTTTGCCGTTGCAAGTGGTGTTTCACCTGAAAAAGGCATCATTACGGCGGTTGTAGCGGGTATTATCATCTCGGCTCTTGGGGGAAGTAGAGTACAGATCGGTGGCCCAACAGGCGCTTTTATAGTAATAGTATTTGGGATTGTTACACAATATGGAGTTAATGGCTTATTAATATCGACGATAATGGCCGGGATAATTTTAGTTTTATTTGGAGTATTAAGATTAGGTAATCTATTACGCTATTTCCCAGAACCTCTTATTGTAGGCTTTACAAGTGGTATTGCCTTAGTCATCTTTTCAACACAAATCAAAGATGCATTGGGTTTAAATATCGATAAGATTCCATCTGAGTTCTTTGAAAAGTGGATAATATATTTTCATCATTTGAACGAGATAAACATGTATGCCTTATCCATAACAGCTGCGACAATATTGATAACCGTATATTTTAAACATATCAGCAATAAAGTGCCTGGTTCGTTTGTGGCCATTCTACTTTTAACAATAGTAGTTCAAATTTTTCACCTTCCTGTAACTACAATTGGAACTTTCTTTAGTTCAATTAACAGTGATATCTCTTTTGTTATACCAAATTTTCAATTGAGTGAATTAAGCATATATTTGGCACCAGCACTTACTATTGCCATTTTAGGCGGGGTGGAATCTTTGCTTTCAGCTGTTGTGGCTGATGGAATGATAGGAGGGAATCATCGTTCAAATACGGAACTGGTAGCACAGGGGATTGCAAATATTGTGACTCCTTTTTTTGGCGGGATACCTGCAACTGGCGCCATAGCAAGAACGGCTACTAATGTAAAAAATGGTGGAAGAACCCCGATATCGGGTATGGTCCACTCTTTGGTACTCCTTTTGATTATGCTCTTTTTTATAGAGTTTGCAAAGCTTATACCGATGTCAATATTAGCTGGAATATTGATAGTCGTTTCATTTAATATGAGTGAATACAAATCTTTCATATCCATATTAAAAGGATCACCCTATGATTATGTAATCATGCTTACAACATTTGTTTTAACAGTAGTGGTAGATTTAACATTCGCTATACAAATAGGTATAGTATTGGCTTCTTTACTTTTTATGCAAAGAATGGCAAATGTTGACGACAGAAAACTTGTAAAAAGCGATGATGAAGATGATATTGATAATTACGATAAGTTACCAAAAGGGATATCTGTATATGAAATTGGAGGACCATTATTCTTTGCTTCAGCCAAACAGTATGCACAGCAGCTTAATAATATAGGCCGTCAATCTAAAATATTGGTAATAAGAATGAGATATGTGAGTTTTATTGATTCCACAGCTTTGCATAATTTTAAAGAGACTATTAAAATTCTAAAGGATAGTGGCGTAAAAGTTCTAACTTCAGGAACTAATGATGAAGTTTTTAAAGAGTTAAAAACACACAAAGTGGTTGAGCTTATAGGAGAGGTAAATATGCATAAAACATACCCACGAGCCATTGCTCAAGCTAAACAGTTTTTAGAAGAAAATAGTTAAACTTGCTCAAGCGTCATTGAGAAGGATATTTTATGCTATTATTAGAACAACTATCGGGTTACTGACACAAAATTCTGAACGGTCTCA
>JACXUM010000001.1 GCA_014763895.1 Campylobacterales bacterium | reverse complement strand
TAAACAAATGCACAAACGCTCCACTTATAGCCCCATTAGCAAACTTCCCTCCAGTGATCTCTGAGGTTGCGCCGCCAACCATTGCCATAACGACAGTACGGCTTTCAACCGTTCCCCATTTTTGAGAGACCGCAAACCCGCTGGAAACAAACCCACCTGCAAACGACGCGCCGAACTTTCCTCCTTGCATGGCATCAATACTACCTCTTGCGATACCGTGAAGAATAGCTTTTTTTAGCGCCGAAACAAATGAACCTTCGCTAAAAAGATTTGTAGAGTGTCCATATATATCTCCGAGTTCACTTGCAACTGCACCGCCCATCATACCGGTAATTGCTCCTTTAAGCATCCCTCCAAAGGCATCACTCATACTTCCCCCGTTTATAAGAACACCTGCAAACCCGCTAATCGCCCCTACGGCAGCGCCTAAGATTGCTGCGCTTCCTCCTGCGATATTCAGTCCACTTCCAACAAGCCATCCCATGCGGGTATTGAGGAATGTTCCTCCCGGTCCAAGTATCGCATACGCCACCACTGCCACGATAACCTGCAACAGGGTCTTCCATATCTTAGAGAACCAACTATGCCCTGACGGATCCGTATATTTTAACGGGTTGTTCCCTACATAGGAGTAGCGGTTGAAGCCTCCTGCGGTGGTGCCTTTGGCACATCACCTTCGGTTTCAAAGCTAGAAAATTTTAAAAACGCAATGTATACTATTTTTCTATGGGCTATTCTAAATTATTCATGATCTTGGCAGAATAAACATTGGTCTTATTTTTTCTCTACCAATGATTTGATACGCTCTGGCTGTTTTTTACCTTCGATGATGAATCTCAATGCATTCAAACGGATAAATCCTTCTGCATCCCCTTGGTTATAAACGGTGTCTTCTTCAAATGTAGAGTGCGCTTCGGAGTAAAGCGACTCAGCAGAGCTCCTGCCTACGACCATCACGTTACCTTTGTAAAGTTTGAGCCTTACTTCACCGTTAACATTTTCTTGCGTCGCATCGATCGCAGCCTGCATCATCTTACGCTCCGGCGACCACCAGTAGCCGTTATAGATCAATGAGGCATAGCGCGGCATCAACTCATCTTTGAGGTGCGCTTCTTCCCTGTCAAGCGTAATAGACTCGATGGCTCTGTGTGCCTTAAGCATGATCGTACCGCCAGGTGTTTCATAACACCCTCTTGCTTTCATCCCTACATAACGGTTTTCTACAATGTCAAGACGTCCGATACCATGCTTGTTTCCGTACTCGTTCAATGTTTGAAGCAGCGTTGCAGGACTCATCTCTTCATCATTGATCGCGACAGGGTCACCTTTTTTGTAAGTAATTGTAATGTATTCAGCCTCATCCGGTGCCTCTTCAGGAGAGTTTGTCCATAGCCACATATCATCTTCAGGCTCTGCAGCAGGGTTTTCAAGATGAAGCCCCTCGTAAGAGATGTGAAGCAGGTTTGCATCCATAGAGTATGGGCTTGCTTTTGGGTTGCCGTGCTCGTCCACATGCTTTTTGGAGATCTCGATCCCATGTTCTTTAGCATAAGCAAGAAGCTTTTCTCTTGAATTAAGATCCCACTCTCTCCATGGGGCTATAACCGCGATATCAGGGTTAAGGCTCAGATAACCAAGCTCGAAACGTACCTGGTCATTTCCTTTACCTGTTGCACCATGGCTTACTGCATCTGCACCGGTCTGTCTGGCAATCTCTATCTGTTTTTTTGCGATAAGCGGTCTGGCGATAGAGGTACCTAAAAGATACTCTCCCTCATAGATCGCATTAGCCCTGAACATCGGGAATACGAAATCTTTCACAAACTCTTCACGAAGATCAAGGATGAAGATATTCTCTGGTTTGATACCCAAGTTTAGTGCTTTTTGACGTGCAGGCTCTACCTCTTCGCCTTGTCCGAGGTCTGCTGTGAAAGTCACAACCTCACATCCGTACTCATCTTGCAGCCATTTGAGGATGATACTCGTATCAAGCCCGCCACTATATGCCAATACCGCTTTTTTGATATTTCTTTTTGCCATAGACTAACCCTTTAAATCATGTTCAATTTTGAAGTGATTTTACCATAATGTTGGTTATGGTTGAATGTTAATGTGAGGATCAATTGGTTATCGATCGATTTTATTTGGTAATCATTCTATGCTAGACTTTAGATTAAAAGCTTCAGGAGCAGCATATGGTCTATAAAAAACAAGGTTATCTGATCATCGAACTGCTCACCATTTTTATCCTGACTCCTGCTTTAATCTATTTTCTTTCACCCCATCATATTCTTCCGGTTCTTTGGATACTTGCATTATACTGCACCATCATACTTGTCAATGATCCGACCTTTCTTGGAAAAAAATTTTGGCACTTTCAGACATCGCACTCTTTCAAAGTTTTACTGATCCAGTTTCTTGTCTTCACTATCATTTTATTAGGAATCCTTTATATCTTTTTGCCGGAACATCTTTTTTCTCTTATGAAATCCAATCCTTTACTCTGGGGATTAATCCTGGTATTTTACCCGCTTCTTTCAGTCTATCCGCAGGAGATCATTTACCGTGGCTTCTATTTTCACCGTTACCGGAATTTTATTACTCAACCTAGTGCTATGATTATCACCAATGCTCTGCTGTTTGGATACATGCATATCATTTTCCATAATTTTATAGCCGTAATTCTTACGACAATAGGAGGAATGTTTTTTGCAAAATTGTATCAACGATCCAGCTCGCTCATATTCGTCTCTGTTTTGCACGCTTTATATGGCAATCTGGTCTTTACACTGGGACTGGGGCAATACTTTTTCTATGGAAATATCGATACTATTTGCGAAATCATCAAACTTTAAAGTTCAAATCCGTATTTTTTCAGAATGATCTCAAGTACAGCTTTTTTATAGGCTCCTGTATGCCGAAATACTTCATTGCCGTTTTCATCGAAAAATAGCTGCGTAGGCATCTCTTTGAGTTTATAGATATCACGGCTGATGATACGTTCTCTTTGACCATCGATCGAATAGATCTGAAGGTTGGGATGAACTTCCAGCACCTCTGCAAACACCTTGGACATCGCCAAACAGCTGTAACAGTGGATCATCCCAAATGCAAGTATAGTCGGGGTTCCATTGCCTATCTTATCTTTGATATTTGCGTACTTCATGATAGGCAATGGTTTATTTTCTGACATTTCAACTCCAAAAGATAGATAGTTGAATCCATTATACAAATTCCATCTTAAAAACTTTTGCTATAATCATCCCAATAAGTCTCAAAAATTGAACAAAGTCCAATTTTAACTCTTCAGCAGAGGGCTCTTGCGACTTGTCACTTTTTGGAGATATGCCAATCTATACAATGAAGGATCCAAACTATGCTACTGGGTGTCAATATCGATCATATCGCTGTCTTACGTGAGGCAAGAAGGATAGCCGATCCAGATCCGTTGGATGCACTGAGCATCTGTAAACGTGCCGGTGCCGATCAGATCACCATCCATCTCAGAGAAGACAGAAGACATATGCAGGATGAGGATGCCGTCCATATCATCAAGCATGCCTCTTTGCCTGTCAATCTTGAATGTGCCATAGCGCCTGAAATGATAGCCATCGCCTGTGAGCTTAAACCGCACCGTGTCACGTTGGTACCAGAAAAACGCGAAGAAGTTACCACAGAAGGCGGCCTTGCGATACTGGGACGTCAGCCGTTGCTTAAAGAAGCGATCCAAAAACTCAAAGAGCATGAAATCGAAGTTTCCCTATTCATAGATCCAGACATTGCAATGGTTCAAAAAGCAAAAGAACTCGGTGTTGAATGGATAGAGTTTCATACAGGCAAATATGCCAATATCTATGCGATGCTCTATGGCAGTCTTGCCAAAACGCCGCATAGCATCAAAGAGCTTGAACTCCCAAGGAAAACATTAAAAGGGATGCTCGAGGAAGAACTTGATACATTGCATCAGCTTAGTAACGAGGCAGCCTCCATCGGGCTGAGGGTTGCTGCAGGCCACGGACTAAACTACCACAACGTCAAAGCGATTGTTGCTATCGAAGCGATCGAGGAGCTTAATATCGGACAGAGTATCATCGCCAGGTCTGTATTTATGGGGCTGGAACAGGCAATCCTTGATATGAAAGCATTATTGCTCTGATGAAAAAGATAGCCGTCAGTATCGGTGATTTAAACGGTATCGGGATCGAACTTGCCTTGCGCAATCATCATAAAATTTCGCAAAAAGCCGATTTGATTTACTGTATCGATAGAGCAATGCTCGAACAGGCAGCAGATAAACTTAATACAGCTATTCCTGAAGATTTTTTAACTATTGACGATATCGCTCCATCTTTTGGCATAGAACCGGGGAAAGTAGATAGCACTAGCGGCGCGTATGCCTACGCTTCTTTTGTCACTGCCGTAGAACTTGCCAAAAAAGGTGAAGTAGACGCGATCTGCACACTCCCCATACACAAGAAAGCATGGGAGCTTGCAGGGGTTAGATACAAAGGTCATACCGACGCATTGAGGGATTTTTTCCAGCGTGAAGCCATCATGATGTTGGGCTGTGAAAAGATGTATGTAGCACTTTTTACCGAACATATCCCTCTCAAAGAGGTCGCCGGGAGTATCAATGAAGCTGATCTTACCCGTTTTTTGATCGATTTTTACACTACTGCCAAACCTAAAAAGATCGTCGGTGTCCTTGGTCTCAATCCCCATGCAGGAGATGATGGTGTTTTGGGTGATGAAGAGCGTATCATCCAACAGGCCATAGACAATGCTCATCAAGAGTTAGGCAAAAAAGTCTTTTCCTCACCACTGGTTCCCGATGTTGCTTTTACACCAAGGGTACGTGCCAACTATACCCATTATATCGCCATGTATCATGACCAGGGGTTGGCACCGCTAAAAGCACTCTATTTTGATGAGGGGATCAACGTATCTCTCAATCTTCCCATCCTACGAACATCCGTTGACCACGGTACTGCATTTGATATAGCCTATCAAGGCATAGAGCTTAATGCCCAAAGTTACCTCAATGCGATAGACTATATCGTAAAGTCAAACGCTTAAAAAAGTGCCTGGCCCTCTTCTTCGATGATCTCGCACCGGTCGTTCATACGTTCACAAAGGGCTTCCTGGCATTTCTTACAGAGATAACGGTAGTTTTGCATATCATAGTAGATCTCATCACCCTCTTTAAGATCGTCATAACACTCTCCGCATACATTCGTAACCCGTAAAAGTATCTCTTTAGTCGCGATCTGTGTTACGAAACATGGGCTGCTACTCATTTTTACCTCCTGAAAGCTGATCGATCATCTCTTTAGCCTCTTGCAAAGCACCATCTAACTCATATGCTTTTTTATAGGCTTCAAGGGCTTCTTCCTTTCGCCCAAGATCGTAAAGAGTGTTGGCGTAATTGAAGTAATGCGGTGCATACGATACATCCAATTGAATAGCTCTTTGATGATGAATTAGAGCCTCTTCTTCCCTTCCCCCTATCTTATGTAAAACATTAGCCAGACTTGCATGTGCAAGATCATCATTTTCATCCAAAGAAAGTATTTTTCCATAAGACTCTTTGGCATCTTCATAGGATTTGATCTGGAGATAGACATACCCTATTCTTTGCAATGCTTCGATGTTTTCGGGCTCTATGATCAAGGCACTTTGAAGCGCTTTCTTGGCTTCCAGCATATCCCCTTTAGCCACTGCATCATCAGCCATTTGAAATAACGTCTCCATACGCGTAGGCTCTGCATGAGGTGTAGAAAAAGTCTTATCAGGACGTGAAATACCGCCTATCTGTCCATCTGCCTTGCTTGCTTCAAAATCCACCCCTCTTTTTGGATGATTTCCTGACATAATCTGTTTGAAAAAAAGATAAAAAAGTGTTCCTGCAACGATAAGAAGTAACAGTTGAAAAATGCTCATAAAGGTCCTCTCTTTTGATAATGAATGATAGGGTAATCTAACTTAAATCCAAAGAAATTTGGCTATGATAAGCAAAAATAGTGAAAGGGTTATCATGGATTATAAAATCAAATTAGATAAAGAAAAACTACAAAAAGAACTCACACCTTTAGAATACAACGTCTGCTTAAACCACGGAACAGAACCTTCATTCCAAAATGAATTCTGGGACAATAAACGAAAAGGTATTTATCTCTGCAAATGCTGTAAGACACCCTTATTTGAATCAAGTGCAAAATATGATTCCGGAACAGGTTGGCCAAGTTACTTTCAACCGATTGCTAAAGACCGCATCGAGTATGTAACAGACCGTTCATACGGGATGACACGCACCGAAGTACGCTGTGCGGCATGCGGTTCACATCTTGGGCATGTCTTTCCGGACGGCCCGGCTCCGACAGGGGAAAGATACTGCATCAATTCAGCATCGCTTGAGTTCGTGGAAGAATAATTACTTTCCAAGCTGAAGCTGAGATGCGATGCGCCCTACGGCCGCATCCATCTCTTCTCGTGTATCAAAGATGAAAGAGTGTTTTTCTTCTTCACCCAAATGGACAAATATCCCAAAACCAACCACTTCTACTCTACCCTTTGATTCAATGCTCAGCCATTCAAGGCTTACCTGCGTCGTCTCATCTTCATAGCCCGTCTTGACAACGGCCGCGGGATACAGCTGTGTGATCTTTGCCGTATCGAATTGTTTATCTTCTATCGTGATTATCATAGCGTGATTATAGTATAATCGTTTTAAATTTATCCCGGAGAAACTTATGAGCTTAAAAGAACAGATCAAGAACGATATAAAAGAAGCGATGAGAACCAAAGATGCTGCAAAAAGAGATACGCTTCGCAATATCCAGGCAGCCATCAAACAAATCGAAGTCGATGAACGTAAAGAACTGATAGACGAAGATGTTGAAAAGATCCTTCTAAAATACGCTAAACAAAGAGAAGATGCCCTGGTACAGCTCAAAGAGGCTGGACGTGAAGATCTTGTTGCCAAAGAAGAAGCCGAACTTGTACTGGTCAAAAGCTATCTGCCTGAACCTATGGATGATGCAGAACTTGAATCCGTACTCAAGGAGATCATCGCAAATATCGGCGCTGCAAGTATGGCAGATATGGGAAAAGTAATGGGAGCGGCTAAAACTGCTGTAGGAAGCCGTGCAGACGGCGGACGTATCAATCAAGCCGTTAAAAAACTTCTCTCTTGAATCCATCAAGAGAGAAAACTTCTATAAAATAATAAACATACATTTTGTTTGCTTGTTTATAGCACAAATACAAGGCTATTATCTATATATTGTTTGTTCAATGAATAGTTTTATATGTAAAGAAAGAAAATTGACAATGGCAAATAATTGGAACATCCCTGCGCATGGCCAGAACAAGAAGTAAGGGGAAGAGACAAAAAATGCGTTTATTGTGGTGTTGAATTTACACCCACAAAAGTTTCAAAAAAACTGCTGCAGTTGTAATGCGAGCAAAGGCCAAAAACAACTTTCAATTTGGCTTCAATCAAAGTATTGCCAAGAGCGCAACATTAATCCAGATACAGTTTCACCAAATAATAAAACAAGCTATACAAAATGGGATATAAAAAGACACATAACCAATCATAGAAGCTAATCAAAAACCAACTTGCTGGGTTGGTGGTTATTTTAAGCATTAGGCTTTACCGTATTTCAATTGTCTAATCGCTGCAGTGATGTCATCTTGTCTCATAAAATGCTCCCCTACCAAGAAAGCATCCGCCCCGATCTTAGAGAGTTCCACGACGGTTTCATGGTCATGGATACCGCTTTCGGCGACAATGATCTTGCCGTTTGGAATGAGAGGGATCAGCTTTTCGCTCAAGCTCATATCCATCTCAAATGTCTCAAGGTTTCTGTGGTTGATCCCGATGATATCCGCGCCCGCAAACGCCGCTTTGACCAGATCGGCCTTATCATGCACTTCAACCAGGACATCCAGTCCCAAGTGCAATGCATACTCATACAGCTCTTTGAGCTCTTTTCGTGAAAGTGCTTTGGCGATCAGCAAGATAAAATCCGCTCCGAATGCCAATGCTTCAACGATCTGGTATTTATCGACGATGAAATCTTTTCTAAGCAGCGGAAGGTTGACATAACGGCGAACCATTCCAAGGTACTCTTTATCCCCTTTGAAGAAATGCGGTTCAGTCAAAATGGAAAGCGCATCCGCACCGCCTTTTTCATACTGTTGGGCGATCAAAACCGGATCAAAATCCTCACGGATGATCCCTTTGCTAGGGCTGGCTTTTTTGACTTCTGCAATGATGCGGTAAGGATTGTCCGGAGTAGAACGTAAAGCGGCTTTGACATCTTTTGGAACAAAAGGATTGAAAGAGAGTGAACGTCCCAGCCATTCTACAGGGTATTCAACTTTTCTTCTTTCAAGATCGTCTTTGGTTTTTTTGATAATCTCATCTAATATCTGCGCCATAAATCCGTCTGCCTTGGGTATTTTTTGCGTATTATACCCAAAAGGTGCCTATTTACACTTTTGGATCGTTTTCCAATGCTCGACTATCTCAGGTTCTTCTAACCCTTCTTGATCAACCACTTTTTTCATCAGTTGATAGGCTTTTTTACATTGGTGCTCTTTATAATATCCCCACGCCAATGAATCAAGATAATAGGTGTTACCCGGCTGCTGAACCAAAGCATCTTCTATGATCTTGATACCTTTTTTGATATCAACATTCTTATCGATCAGCGTATAACCGTAATAATTGAGATAGACACTGTCATCTACCCCCAAAGCGATCGCTTTTTCAAGATAATCCAGGACACTGGCTATCATCTTTTTATCATCCTTGTTTTTGGCATCCTCAAATATAAGAATACCTTTTTCTGCAAGCCACTTTGCATCCTTTTCATTTTCATAGAACTGATCGGCCAGTCTCATAGCATTTTTAAAATCTCTTTTTTCTTTATAAAGTACATAAAGGATATCTTTGCCTTGTTGGATCGACTCCAAAAAAGCTATCGCACCGTCAAGATCATTTTTATATGCGTAGGCATCAATGATTTTAGCCAAATATTTCTTCTTAGGGCTTTGTGCATAAAGCGCTTTATAGGTCTCCAAAATACCGTCAATGTCATTCTCTTTGACATATAAAGAAATCAGTTTAAGATAGAGTTCATCGCCTGATTCATGCATTCTTCTATGCATTTCTAAAAGCTGTATGGCTTTCTTTTGTTCGTGCGTATACTCTTTCATGATTGTAGCCATATGTAAAAGCACATCTTCGTTAACTGTTTTTTCATATACTTTGCTCAAAAGCGACAGTGCCCTTTGAAATTCACCGGTATACAGAAACGGATTGGATGCCAACTCCAGGTCGATCGCATCATCGGATCTCTCCAGTAAGTACTCAGCCTCTTTTTTTGCTTCGGCAATCTCGTTATTGGTTAAATATAACGGTATCAAAAGGCGTCTTGCTTCAAGCGTATCTGGATGCTGTTTATCCCAAGTCTTTAATCTTGTGATACTCTGAGCAATATTGGTTTTACCGATCAAAGAGGCAGCAACTTCTTTGAAAAGATATTCTTTCTCTCCCTTGATGTCAAACAGCTTTCCAAAAACTTCCCGACTTTGTTCAAAAGCCCCCATCTCTTCGTAAAAAAGCCCCCTCATGATCAGTTCATCTTCGCTTAAGACCATCAGTTCTTTGGCATGCAGCAGATTCGATGAGAGGATGAAAGCGGATAATAACGCAATACTTATACGATGCCAGGACACTCTTTTCTTACCTCACCTTCATTATTCTTGAACTGTTCCCAAAAAGGAAAAGTACGGCACTGCAACGGTCTAACCGGATAAACAGAACAGCGGTTTTTTGACTCATCAAAAAAAATACAGGCAAAATTTTCTTCTGCAAGCTGCTTTTCTATGAGAGAGTAACGATGTTTAACCTTCCGCAGATACATTGTAGCAAAATCTTCGATGCTTAGTTCCAAAAATTCCGCCATCTTTTCTATCTCGGCGTACTTGATCCAGATATAACCGCTCTCACCCGTACAGCAATGACCGCCGCATGCTTCACAGGCACTTGGAGCAAACTTATAATTATATCCTTCTTGCGATATCAAATCCAATCTTATTTTCCTTCATTATTGTGATACCTTACTTTCAAAATCCCCTTTGATGCTATGGGTACCCGCTTTTTTGAAAGCCTCGGCAGCTTCGTTCCGATAGATGCTGTTTTCATCAAACACCACCAAAGGCGGCATGATCTTGGTCATGGATTTTGACCCTATCCTTGCCGCTATCATGACCAGCTTTGACTCTCTATCTATCTTTGAATGGACAAACCGTATCTTCTCTGGGTTTATACCATTTATTTTTAAATGATGCAATAGCAGGTCGATCTGTTTCGCATCATAACAGAAGATAAACCATCCCCTGGGTTTGAGCATCTTTTTTACCTTTGCAATAAATGGCCCGATAGGCAAATGATGTCCATAGCGGGCAATATTGAGAAAAGTATCTTCGCTTTGTGTCACGTTACTGTCATAAAATGGAGGGTTTGAAACGATAAAATCAAATCTCTCATCACTTTGGAAAAGTGTGAAATCACCCAAATGTGCATTCACTTCCATCGCATTGATACGATAGTTGTGTTTTGCATATGCGAGCATTTTCTCCTGTTTATCGATAATGCTTGTCTGAACAGGAAAATCACGGCTCAACAGCAAAGAAATAACCCCAACTCCGCATCCTACATCCAGCAATTTGCCTTTAGGGGAAAACGAAGCGATAAAATCATAAAGAAATATCGAATCGCTATTGTAGCAATACCCGCTGCTTGGCTGATAAAGAAACACTCATAAACCTTTTTAAAGCCGCTTTTTGGGATGAGAAAATACGGTCTGTTTTTTATATTATTTTACACAAATTTGAGTATAATCGCGGTTATGAACGAAGAATTAGACCTACTACATCCACCATCTACCGATTTTTCGATGCTTGATTATGAATGTGCCTATCTTCCGGGCAAAATGGTACGCATGAACTACAAATATGTTCCTAAAGCAGGCAAAACTTTTGCAACGGCTGTGATCGACAGAGGATGGAGACGTTTTGGAAAATACTATTTTCATCCGGTCTGCAATGGGTGCAGCGAATGCAAAAGCATCCGTATCGATGTAGAGAATTTTCAGTACAGCAAATCACAGAAAAAAGCGATCAAACGCAATGAACAGACCGAAATCATCGTTCAAAAACCGACCTTGACGCAATCACATCTGATTCTTTACAACAAATACCATGCCCACAAACACCATAAAGACGGCTGGCAACACCGCAATATCTCCCAAAGAGAGTACTATGAAAACTTTGTGGATGGGGCACATGACTTTGGCAAAGAGGTACTATACATAAAGGACGGAAAACTGATCGGTGTAGACCTCATCGATATCCTTGAGGATGGGATCAGTGCGATCTATTTCTATTATGATCCCGATTATGCCGATCTCTCATTAGGTACCTATTCGCTGCTTTACCAGATTAAACTTGCCAAGATACTAGACCTGCCGTGGATCTATCTAGGATACTGGGTAGACGGGTGCAAAGCCTTTGCGTACAAATCCCGTTTTCAGCCTGAAGAGATCCTTAACGGATTCCCTGATGTGGCAGTAAAACCACACTGGAAAAGCTGGGAAAAACCAGATTAGATCACTTCGACTGGAGTATTTTTCTGCACCACTTGAAAAATAATCTATCCGGGTTAACCCGTTTATCGATTCCTTTTCCATCAATGATATATTCGGCAAGATATTTCCCCATCAACGGACCAAAAACAAATCCCCTGCCGCCAAGACCGTTACAGATATAGAGATTCTCCATATACTTTAGCTCCGGTGTTGCCCCACGAATAATGCTTGGATAGGTCTCAAGCATAAAAGGTACATCGATGACCCTGCCGACCAAAGGAAAATAATCCCTGCTTCCGGCTCTCATCCCGCAAAAGGTTTCAACAAGCTCCAAATCCGAAGTATCGACCATTGTAGAAGCTTTCTCTTTCAGGCCCAAGGCCTGTTCATCCTGACAAACAACAGGTACTTTGATACTCTTTTCATGGGTTGCGCCAAGACGGATCATGCCGTCTATATTGGCTGAAACAGACATGGACTGATGCATACTGACCTTCAACGGGAGATTTGAACGGAAATCACCTCTTGTCCCCCAAGTTCCCTTGACACCCATATAACGCATATCAAAAAGTGAATTTTCATAACCTGTAGCTAAAACTACATTTTTAGCCTGATAGTCTCCCAACTGCCAAATACCATTTTCTAAAGCAAATTCTTTGATCTCATACTGAATATAGTCAATACCTTTTAAAAGTTCACGGCACATATCAGGAGCATCACACGCACCGGCTTCAGGAAAGAAGAAACTTTCAAATGGGACTTTGATACCAAGTTCTTTTAACTCTTCTACATTTAATTTTGTAAAACTGTTTTCATTAAACGGTTCATAGGAGGAAAACTTTGCTGCATCCTCCTCATCCTTTGGGATACGTACGACACCGCTTTGATGGTAATAGGCAGGAAAATGTTTCAGATAAAAATCTTTGGCAAAAGAAAAGGCTTCATTGGTAAGAGACTGAAGCGGTCCCCCTTTACCTATCTTGGGAGAGACAAATGCCCCTGCTGCCCCAGACCCGCCTGAGGCAATGCCTTTTTTATCAATAATCAGGACTTTTTGCCCTTTTTGAGAAAGGAAATAGGCCGTAGCCGAACCTGCGATACCAGCTCCTATGATGATGGTATCGTAAACTGCTGACATTAGATCGTAATCTCTTTGATATCTGCGATATCTCTGAAGGTCTTGTAGATCGATCCGATCATATGCTGCCTGTTCACTCTCAGAGCGATCTGTTCGGCATTGACCATGACATCGTCAAAGTACGTATCAAGCACTGTTTTGAGCCCAAAAAGGGCATCTAACCGCTGATTATAGTTCTCATAGGAAGTATTGAGCACTTTTTCATACGCATTGTAAAGCGATACTTCCGCATCTTCCTTAAACAAGGTTAGATCAATGCTCAAATCATCATCCAGATCAAGATCTTTTGAGATATTCGCTACACGTTTGAAAGTGCTGAACTGCTCTTTGAACGTATCGTTTGAAACAATACCATTCAGTGCGGCAACCTTTTTGGCTATTTCATTGATATCCCTCTCTCCAGAAGCCAAAACCGCAGCGATCACTGAAGGGTTTGCATCAAAAGATTTGTAGATACGCTCGATGATAAAGTCTGAAAGCTGCTTTGTATCAAAGGGGGCATATTCGGCTTTAAGCAAATCAATGACATCTTCGATATCAAACGGCAGATTATAGGCAGTAACGATACGGATCACACCGTTCACTGCACGACGAAGCGCAAACGGATCTTTTGACCCTGTCGGGATCTTGCCGATACTGAAGAGTCCCAACAACGTATCAAGTTTGATCGCCATCGCAACGATCGAAGAGAAGATACTGCTTGGAAGTTCAGCCCCTTCACCTATAGGCATATACTGCTCTTTGATTGCCATATAGACCAGTTCATCCTCTCCAAGAGCCTTGGCATAGTAATATCCCATCAAGCCCTGAAGTTCAGTAAACTCGTACACCATCTCGCTCATCAGATCGGCTTTGGCAAGCTTGATAGCGCGATCCATGGCTTTTTCAAGCATAACCGTGTCACATCCCGTCTGAGCTTCAGCCTGATCCATATAAAGCCCTAGCAGACGCATCGCAATATGACGTTCTCTTTGGATCTTGTCTTCCAGCGTTCCAAGACCGTCGATAAACTGTACTTTCTCCAACCCCGCCGTTGAAAGCCCTCTTTGAAGGTCATTCTTATAGAAGAAAAACGCATCTGAAAGTCTTGGCTTGAGCACACGTTCATTTCCTGCAATCACCTTGCTGTAATCTTCGGTATAAGCGTTGCTGACGACAATGAACTTATTGGTCAATCTACCTTTTTCAAATACCGGGAAATAACGCTGATGTTCTTTCATGGAAGTGATAATAGCCTCTGGAGGAAGCTGTAAAAACAGCTCATCAAATGTTCCTAACAGAGCTTTTGGGTTTTCTGTGATCGCTACGACTTCATCGAGTAGATCCTCATCTCTTTCGATCAGGATATCATATTCTGCTTCCAATATATCAAACTGTTCAAGGATCTTCTCTTTTCTGCTTTGCGGGTAGAGCATCACCGCACCATCGCTCAATACTTTTTCATAGGCATCGATACTTGGAACTTCCACCGCTTCGTAGTTAACCATACGGTGCACATGGGTCTTGGTATCCGATGTAACACCAAACAACTCTGCCAAAACAGACTCTTCGCCCAATCTTACCTGTAGCCATCTGATCGGACGGATAAATTCATCCGTTCTTGAACCCCATCGCATCATTTTGCCAAACGCCATCGAAGCGATCCACTCTTTGATCATCGCTTCAAGCAGAGAAGCCGCCTCTGCACCCTTCTCCTCTTTTTTGAAGTAAAGCACTTCTCTTCCGTTTGTTTCCAACCGTCCGATTTGATCCAGCTCAACACCGCACTTGCGTGCAAAGCCCAATGCTGCCCCTGTCGGTTCTCCATCTTTAAACGCCGCAGCTACTGGAGGGCCCATCAACTCGGCTATGCTATCTTCCTGCTGCAAAGGCATTGCTTCATGCTTCAGCACAAGACGTCTTGGCGTATAGATAAATTCAAATTCACACTCTAATTTGTATGTTTGAAGAATTGTTTTCCATGAATTTTGGATATCTGAAACGATTTTCAGCAAAGGTATCGCAGGTAGCTCTTCTACACCGATCTCTATGAGTAATGGTTGTGTCATTTTGGATGATCCTATGAAAGTTTAAATAAAAAATATTTTATCGAAAAGTAAGTAAATAGGGGGTTAATCCTTGGTCGGGTCCTGATCCTCATACGCATCCAGCATATCCGTTCTTCTGCCTTTGTCGTCAAATTTGCTTCGATAATAATTTTTAACGATCCCAAACGTAATAAAGACAAAAATAACAATTGCAATGATATAGAGTATGTTGCCAAATGACATTATTGCTCCTTTAATGTGTTGGCTATCGTGATCTTCTCAAACCCATCATAGTTCTGGCGCAACGCTTCATAAGTGACAATCCCCACACTGATACCAAGGTTCAGACTGCGGCCGGCTCCTCCCATCGGTATGGTGATGCACTGGTCAGGATGTTCCAAAAGAACTTTTTCATCGATTCCCTTGGTCTCGGAACCAAACAGAAGATAGTCGCCTTTACGGAATGTTGTATTGAAATAGAGATTATCCGTTTTGGTCGTCGCCATATGGGTATGTGCCTCAATAGGATGTGCTTTTAAAAACTCTTCAAAACTCTCCCAGACCACCAGATCAAGATGCTTCCAGTAGTCCAACCCGGCACGCTTTACTGCCTTGTCATCAATATCAAATCCCAGAGGTTTGACCAGATGGAGTGTCGCTCCAAGGTTGACACAGAGACGGCCGATCGTTCCCGTATTTTGCGGGATCTGTGGTTCCACCAGTACAATGTTGAACATCTTAAAATACAACCGTTTTATTGCCGTTTACAAAAACGCGGTCATTGAGTACCAATGCCAGCGCACGTGAGAGGACGATCTTTTCGACATCCCGTCCGGCTCGCTGCATATCCCTCCACTCAAAACGGTGGCTCACAGGGATAACATCCTGAGCGATGATCGGACCTTCATCAAGGTCATTGGTCACATAATGTGCCGTTGCCCCGATGATCTTCACCCCTCTCTCATAGGCTTGCTTATAAGGGTTGGCACCGATAAAGGCGGGAAGGAAAGAGTGATGGATATTGATGATCTTTTGTTCATAAGTTTCAACGAAGGCTGCTGTTAGTATACGCATATATTTCGCCAGTACGATATAGTCAAATTCAAACTCGCTGATCAGTGCCATGACATGCTTCTCATGCTCTTCCCTGCTGAGTCCCTCTGCAGGAACGTGAAAGAACGGTATGTCAAATCGTCTGACCAGCCCTTCCAACGTATCATGGTTTGAGATCACACATTCGATCTGGGCATCCAGTTCACCGTCTGCATAGCGGATCAGGATATCCCCGATAGCATGGGATTCTTTCGTTGCCATAATAATGATCTTTTTAGGAGTCGGTTCGATCACCCTGATCCTTGCATCTGCCGGTGTGACCTCCTTGAGAGCATCTTGCAGTTCATTGATCTCAAACATTCCGCTTACTTCTGAACGCATAAAGAACTTTTCGATCTCTTGATCGACGAATTCACGGTTATTATCTATATTGAGGTTGCGATCATAAAAAACTTTACTGATCTTGTAAACAAGACCCTTTTCATCCCTGCAATCGATCAATACTCTGGCTTTTTTTTCCATACTTTGCTCTTATCCTTAAAATTGCGGCATTATACCAATTTTTCTCTAAGGTCATCCCATTTGGCCTTGATCTCACGATAACCGGCCTCGTATGCGGCATCGACCTCTTTGAAATTGAACAGATGCATACGGGCCACGCCTTCGATATCGATATAGGCATCGGTGATCTCTTTGGAAGGCCGCACATTGGCATGAAGCATGATAAGGATCGAACGGATCAATAGGGATTTAAATCCTTTCGGATTTCCTCCTATAAGCGGGTTTACATTCACTGCAAGCACTTTATGCCCCAATGCTTTGAGCGGTTTGACAGGCAGATTATCGCTGAAACCACCGTCAACATACAGCCTTCCCTCAAGTTCTTTGGCCTCAAAGGTTGGTGTCAAAGATGCCGATGCGATCGTATTGGCAACGGGATTTCCGGTATCAAGATAGTGGCTTTCGCCTGTATTGATATCCGTAACACAGGTAAAAAGAGGAATTTGCATCTGATGGTAACTTTTCAGTCCTATCTCATGCTTCATTTTTTTTTCAAGATTCTTTAGAGAAAAAAGTCCTGGATTTTTACTGATTTTAAAGAGATCCTGTTTTTCGATATTCTTCAAAAATGCGTACATCTCATCAGCACTTTTCCCCGATGCCAGCATCAAAGCGACCATGGCCCCGGCACTGCTGCCTGCAACTGCACTTATCTTGACATTCTGCTCTTCTAAAAATTTAATGACTCCCACATGGGCGGCACCTCTCAGTCCGCCGCCGCTGAAACTCAATGCTATCTCCATCTTCTTCCTTTTAGCAATGATGATGATTATAGCATGATTTGATTACCCGTTTTTATCTCGTTATTTTTTCAGCCTGATAACGGTATACGACCGGATGGGAATCCAAACAGTCTCCTGACAATCCCGCCTTTTGGCAAAGCGAACCGAAAAACGAGTCAAAATCACTCACCTGTTCCCATACCGAAGGAAGATAGGTCGCCTGATAGTTTCCCAATTTTATAATCACACCATCAACTCCCGGCCGTATGATCTTACGCAAAGATTCCTTATTTTCATAAAAAACTTCTTGGGGAGGTGTCAGCAAAGATATCTCTATATCCAATTTGTCAAGCTCACTCTCCTCAACGGAATAAAATCTAGGATCATCGAATGCTGCGGCTTTTGCATTGTGGATGACATCATCGATCAAAGGACGATGCGCAATGATCGAACCGATACATCCCCTCAAATGGCCAAATTCATTTAAGGTTACAAAAACGGCCCCTTTCTCTTCCAACCAGGGGTATATTTCAACCAGTTTTTCTCGGCTGATCAATTTTGTCTTGGTCAATGACTCCTTGATCGCATCTGAGGCAATGTCCAATAAAACCGTTTTATCCATTCCTCATCCTTTCTTTGAAAATATACCTATTATACTCCCTTTTGGACCAAAGAATCAATCTCTTTCTCAATTCTTTTACCCAACTCTTCTCCCAACGCTTTACCGCTGAAACCCTCTGCCATCAATACATTTGCGGTCACATTTGGCTTAAAAGGCGTATCCCATACACCTAGTTTTTTTGCAAAAGAAACAACCTTTGGATCATAATTGCCAAGATAGCAAATAATCCCTTCTTTCAATGCTAAATGCAGTATCAACCTGTTATCGATCTGCTCTTGAGAAGGTAGTGATGGTTGTCCAACTTTTTTCAGATAGATCTTTGGCAATCCCAATTTCTCTACTAAAATTTCCGGAGATAATCGCAAATATTTTTTAGCAATAAAAAGAAAATAATAAGGCCTTAACTCTTCCACAAAAACATCCTCTGCCCTTGTCAGCTCTCTGCTCAACGTGAAAAAATCTTTCCTGTCTATCTTGATATTTAAAAGTTTTTCAGCGATACCAAGAGCTGAAAAATAGTACAGTCCATAATGCAAAAAAGGGCTTTTGAACATTTTTTCAAATTCAAGGAAAACCCTCTCTTTGGAAAGATCATGCAGTGAAATATTCTGACATAGACGGCAGCTTTTTTTCTCAACTTTAAACCCAAGACGCGAAGCAAACTGCATCGCTCGCAGCACCCTTAGACTGTCATCTGAAAATGTCTTTTCATCAACAACGGCAAGAATTTTCTGGTCCAAATGCTTCAATCCGTTCCAAAAATCAAGTATTTGCTTATTCTCGATATCATACATCAACGCATTGATCGTAAAGTCTCTGCGTCTTGAAGCCTCTTTTTCATCACTAGCAAGCATAACTTCAAATCCTCTATGCCCTACACCGATTTTCTTCTCGCTTCTTGGCAATGAGATATCCACACCTCCCAACTTATAGACAAAAAAACTTTTACCGACTCCCTGGGCACCGAGTTCATGCATCGCTTTTTCAAATATCTGGGGGCTTACCCCAAAACATTCGATATCGTAATCCTGACATTCTCTTCCGAGCAATCTGTCTCTGACTGCTCCTCCGACAACATAACATTTGCCATGATAATGGTCTTTTAAATACTCAGTGATTTTTTGGATCTGTTGTACTGTTTGGATGGGGGTTTTTGCAAAAAAATGAGGAAAAGAGGTGATAGTGGGCATGATATCCCTTTCATATCATTCGAAGTAAGATGAATTTCTATACTTAACCAAGCATAGAAATTCAAGATTTAAAATAAAGCGCTTTTTATCTGCTCGCGTAATCAGCGATAATATCACCCATCTGGCTGCACGTACAGATCTCTTTCGCATCATAATCACCGATATCGCCTGTTCTATACCCTTCGCTAAGCGCTCTCTTGATCGCTTCATCGATCTTGTCAGCGGCTTTGCTCTCGCCCAATGCATAACGAAGCATCATGCTTGCACTTGAGATCGTTGCAAGCGGGTTTGCGATCCCTTGTCCGGCAATATCCGGTGCCGAACCGTGTATCGGTTCGAAAAGCCCTACGCCTTTGCCCGTACTTGCACTTGGCAAAAGGCCGATCGAACCGCTTAACATGCTTGCCGCATCCGAAAGAATATCACCGAAGATATTTCCTGTCAGAATGACATCAAACTGTTTTGGCGCACGGATTAGCTGCATTGCAGCATTATCCACATACATATGCGAAAGTTCTACTTCCGGATAGTTTTTTGCTACCTCTTCAACGATATCTCTCCAGAAATGGCTTACTTCAAGTACGTTGGCCTTATCAACTGAACAGATACGCTTGTTACGCTTCATAGCGATCTCAAATGCGACCACAGCGATACGCTCAACCTCTTCACGTGTATAAACCATTGTATTGTAGGCTCTGTCTTCTTCAATCGCTCTTGGCTGACCAAAATAGATACCGCCGGTAAGTTCACGGACCACCATGATATCTACCCCTTTAATCACTTCAGGTTTCAATGAAGATGCGTTCACAAGTTCATCATATACCATTGCCGGACGGAGATTTGCAAACGTACCCATCTCTTTTCTAAGACCCAAGAGACCCGTCTCAGGTCTTAGGTGTCTTTCCAGCTTATCCCATTTTGGGCCACCGATAGCACCAAAAAGAACGGCATCACATTTTTTAACCCCTTGGATCGTCTCATCAGGAAGAGGTACGCCTGTCTCATCGATCGCAGCACCACCCAAAAGCATCTCTTCATATTTGAGGTTGAATCCCTGTTTTACTGATATTGCATCAAGTACCTTGATCGCTTCATCAATAATCTCAGGACCGATACCGTCACCTTTAATGATACCTATTTTGTAACTTTTCATATACTTAAGCCTTTGCTTGGTTTTTGATTTCTTTTTTTGCAAACTCTATCAATCCGCCTGCATTGACAAGCTCCTGCATAAACTCAGGGATCGGAACAAATTTATAGGTTTTTGCCTGGGTCACATTGATGACTTCACCCGCATTCATATCAATGCGTACCACATCGCCTTCATTGATCTCTTCAGCTTCTTTAAGTTCAAAGATCGGAAGTCCCATATTGAATGCATTTCTATAGAAGATTCGCGCAAAAGTCGGTGCAATAACCGCACTGATACCAGCTGCTTTGAGTGCGATAGGCGCATGCTCACGGCTTGAACCGCAGCCGAAGTTCTCTCCGGCCACGATGATATCGCCTTCCTTCATTTTTGAAACAAACTCAGGGTCTGCATCTTCCATCACGTGTTTTGCCAATGCACTCGGTTCACTCGTATTAAGATATCTTGCTGCGATGATCAAATCGGTATCGATGTTATCGCCAAATTTCCAAACTTTACCTTGCAAAGCTGTTCCTTTTTATTTGATTTTCTTTTTTGAAGAAGCAAAAATTTTTCCGCGATTATAGCCGAAAAAATAAAATTTATCAAACTGCTCTTCCCTATCTAAAAAAATTTCGGTATAATCCACCTTAAATATTTCTTAGCAATATAACTCCAACACCAATCAAGGATCTCCATGTCAGCCAAAGACGGTATGAAAAACGTAGAAACACTTTTTGCCACCAAGAAAAAAGGCGATGTCATCACACTTGAGAACATCGCTAAAGAATTCAACAAACAGATCACTGCTGCACAGGCAAAGAAAATTCAAAAACTGGCTGAAGATGCTAAAGTCGAGATCATTTCTGCTTCCGAACATGCCAAATATATCACTGAACGAGAAGCTAAAAAGAAAATTGATGACCGTAAAAAACTTTCGGAATCTAGCGCAGACGATGAATTTGACCTGCATAAAGAAAAAGAACTGCTTGAATGGAGCCGTTCAGACAGCCCAGTAAGGATGTACCTTCGTGAAATGGGGAAGAAAACGAAGAAAACGAAGAAAACGAAGAAAAAGCTCCCAAGAACGATAAAAGGGTTCAACAGGTCATAGACAGCTTTAAGCAGCTTGAAAAAGCTAAAAAAGAGTGGATGAAAGCACGTGATGAACTCTATAAAATCCTTGAGACCGAGACCGATGAAGTCGTGATCCTGCATGAGCGTCTCAAAGTGGCTTTCAAAAAAGAACAGCTCAAAGATGCCCTGCTTGATCTTGGACCGACAAGCAAACTGATCAACGAATTGGTTAAGGCCATGGAAACGGCTCTTCGTTCAGATGACAGCTTTGAAAAAGAGCTCAAACGCTTGGAGTATAAGCTCCCGCTTTTCAATGAAACATTGCAAAAGAATCACCAAAAGATCCTCAGCAACATCATCAATATGGATAAAGATGATATCATCAATGCCGTACCTGAAACCACGATGGTAAGCACTTACGTTGAGATCAAAAAACTTTTTGAGACCAGGGAAGCGAGTAAAGGCGGGTTTGACCTGAGCGAAGAGAAGCTTGAAGAGGTTCTCAACCAGATCCGTCAAGGTAAAGCGATCAGTGAAAAGGCCAAAACACGTATGGCAAAATCCAACCTCAGACTTGTTGTTTCGATCGCAAAACGTTATACCAACAGAGGATTGCCCTTCCTTGATCTGATCCAGGAAGGGAATATCGGTCTGATGAAAGCCGTTGACAAGTTCGAGTATGAAAAAGGTTATAAGTTCTCGACCTATGCAACATGGTGGATTCGACAGGCTATCAGCCGTGCGATCGCAGACCAGGCAAGAACGATCCGTATCCCTATTCATATGATCGAGACGATCAACCGTATCAACAAGATCATTAGAAAACATCTTCAAGAAACAGGAAAAGAGCCTGATCTTGATACGATCGCAAAAGAGGTCGGCCTTTCGGTTGATAAAGTGAAGAATGTTATCAAGATCACCAAAGAACCGGTCAGCCTCGAGACGCCGGTTGGTGATGAGGATGACGGAAGATTCGGTGACTTTATCGAAGACAAGACGACACTCAGCCCGACTGATGTTGTCCTCAAAGACGACCTTAACAGCCAGATCGATGATGTGCTTGACCAACTCAACGAGAGAGAAAAAGCCGTTATCAGAATGCGCTTTGGTCTGCTTGATGACGAGAGTGACAGAACGCTTGAAGAGATCGGTAAAGAGCTCAATGTTACACGTGAACGTGTCCGCCAGATAGAAAGTTCAGCGATCAAGAAACTGAAACATCCAAAAGTGGGCAGAAAACTCAAAAACTATATAGAAGAGTAATATCTTCTATATTGCCCGTTTTGTTTTCCTACATAACATGCGGAAGCAAGTTAAACTATTTACCAAAGTGATATTTACCATCCTTTAGACATTATACTTTTACCGTCTCTCCTGAGATAAAACGAGGAGAGTATTTATTTTAACTCTTGTATAATACCTCCGACAAAAGGAGCCTACAAATGTCCCAACCCAAGTTCTTTGCCCTCATCATCGGTACCGAGATACTCAACAGAAGACGTGAGGACAGGCATTTTGACTTTCTAACCGATATCCTCTCACAAAAGGGTCTCAAACTTACTGGCTCTTTCATCATTGAAGATGATCCTGCCCTGATCATTCAGACCATCAAATTCATCGCTTCGTTGCCAAACAGCGTACTGTTCAGTTTTGGAGGTATCGGCTCCACTCCTGATGATCATACAAGAAAATGTGCCGCTATTGCCCTTCGAGACGGAAAACTGATCGTCCATGAAGAAGCCAGACAGATCATTGTAGATACACTGGGCGAACGTGCCTATCCTCATTCTGTTCGCATGGCAGAGTTACCAAAAGGAGCCAAGCTTCTTTATAACCCTATCAATAACATGCCGGCCTTTTCACTGGATGAACGCTACTTTTTTATGCCTGGGTTCCCCGAGATGAGCCATCCCATGGTCAAAGAGATACTGAGCCATCTCTTCCCTCAAAATCAAATCTACCATCGCTATACGCTAACGGCACTCTGTAGGGAAAATGAATTTATTGAAATCATGGAACAGATGCCAAAAGAGGTGGAGTTCTCCTCTTTGCCAAAACTCTATACTGACGGCTGGCGTGTTACGATATCAGTCGCATCATACGATAATGAACTGGCCAAGAGAGCATTTGATATGTATATTCAACTCCTTGAGAAAAAACATATTCCTTACGGACTTTACGATGAGTCTAATGAAACTTCGGCAAAATGACCTATTTAGAAACGCTTAAACATCCTGTTGTCAGACGGCTCTCCCTGATCCAGATCATCTCCTATTTTGGGACCTGGTTCTCACAAGTTGCCATTTTTTCGATGCTGGTTGACTTTGGGGCCGATGAGATGACCATTGCACTCATTGCAGCGATGAACATGCTGCCTGCCGTACTATTAGCTCCAATTATCGGCATTGTCATCGACAGGATTGATTTTAAAAAGCTTATGTTTACATTACTCATCATCGAAATTTCGATGACTCTCTTCTTTATAAGCATCGATTCTCTCTCACAGGTATGGATCTTGATGATCATCATTTTTATCCGTTCAACCGCAGCTTCCATGCTCTTTTCAGCCGAAATGACGCTCTTTCCGAAGCTATTGGAGGGGAAAATGCTCAAAAACACCAACGAGATACACTCGATCATCTGGTCATTAAGCTATGCTTCGGGAATGGCAGTAGGAGGAATGGCAACCCACTTTATGGGATACGATGCGGCATTTTTAACTGATGCGATACTCTACAGTATAGCTGTTATCCTTCTTTTTGGATTACACCTTTCATTATCCAAAACCGTGCATACCGATTCTAACTGGCAAATGTTTACCAAAGGGTTTCAATACCTGATCAGTCAAAAAAAGATCCTGCATCTTATCCTGATCCATGCTTCTCTTGGACTAACCAGTTTTGATGCATTGGTCACACTTCTGGCTGACTTTAGATACAAAGAGATCATCGCTGTTCCCCTTGCGATTGGTTGGATCAATGCAACCCGGGCATTTGCCCTGATGATAGGACCATTTTTCATAGGACGCTGGATCAGCAAGGAAACGCTTCCCTATTTTTTCATCCTGCAAGGATCGGCAATCATTCTCTGGGCTTTGCTTGAATTTGATTTTTACTGGAGCCTTGCTGCCATGTTTGCCACAGGCTTCTTTACCACTACGCTCTGGTCCTATACCTATCTTCTGATCCAGGAAGAAACCGATAAGCATTTTTTGGGACGTATCATCTCCTATAATGATATGTTCTTCATGCTATCAAACGTTATAACCGCGCTTTTCATCGGCTATAGCGCGAAATGGGGTCTCTCGCTTGAAAGTATCACCACTCTGCTTGGTGTAGGATTTTTATGGACTGCTTTCTATTTTCTCTGGTTTAAAAAACGTTATCTATGATCATATGATCGCGACTTCACAAAACATACTTTTTTCATTCTAACCCCTCTTTTAAATGATCGTATCACGATTTGGCAAGGTATTTAATATATTTATGTTAGTATTTCAAAAATTTAGTACGGAGAAACAGATTATGGATATTTCAAAAATCGGTTACGGTGAAAACCCCAATGCAGTCAAAGCGATCATCGAGGTACCGCTAAACTCAAATATCAAATATGAAATCGATAAAGATTCAGGTGCTGTAATGGTAGATAGAGTACTCTATTCTGCGATGCACTACCCGGCAAACTATGGTTTTGTACCAAATACACTTTCAGATGACGGTGATCCGGCGGATGTATTGGTTCTTTGTGACTATGTACTTCAAGCGGGTTCTGTGATCAAATGCAGACTTGTCGGTGTATTGTTGACTGAAGATGAAAGCGGCGGAGACGAAAAACTTCTTGCAGTTCCAACGACAAAGATAGACCCGACTTATGCAAATATCAATGATCTTGCTGATGTGCCGGAGCATACACTTAACCGCATCAAAAACTTCTTTGAAACCTATAAAATGCTTGAGCCGAACAAATGGGTAAAAGTAACAGGATATAAAGATAAAGCTGCTGCTGAAGCGATCCTTGAAAAAGCGATCAAAAACTACAAATAATCCTAAACCAAAGGTGCTTTTACCTTTGGTAAAAATCTTCAATTTTCTTATAAATCGATCTCTCTCTTACGGTTGGCAAGATACTGATCGATACCTTCTGCGATACCTTTGGCTATGAGGTCCTGATAGCGCGGAGTAAAGAGCTGCTTACGCTCAACCGGATGGGAAATATACCCTACTTCTACAAGGATAGAGGGCCTGCTTGCCCCCACAAGTACCCAAAACGGCGCGCTTCTCACCCCACCGTCCTTGACACCGCCAAAACGGCTGCGCACATTATTTAAAATTTTTCTTTGTACATCAATGGCAAGCTTATGAGACTCTACGATTTTTGGGCCTGAAAGCACCGAATCAAGGATCACGTTCTTGCTTAAATTATCCGTACCTTTGAGAACTGCTTCGTTCTCCCTTGCCGCAACACGCTGGGAACGTTCATCTCTGGTATTTTGAAGGAAGAAGGTTTCAATACCATTAAATTTATTGTCATACTTTCTGCTTGGTGAAGAGTTGGCATGGACAGAGACGAATACTTTTGCATGCTTACTGTCCGCGATCTTCGTTCTCTGCGGCAATTTCAAAAAAATATCCGTACCTCGCGTCAGGTAGACGACATGGCCGCGTTTTTTGAGTTCCTTGGCCAATTTTTTAGATATCATCAATACCAAATCTTTCTCTTTTTTGCCGCCGCCCAAAGCACCTGAATCTATCCCTCCATGCCCCGGATCTATAACGATTACCTCATGATGTGAACTTTTAGAAGCTGGTTTTCCGCCAAAGATAGAGTCTAAAAAACCGCTTTTGGGTTCACTCGGAGCCGATTTTACAACTTTTGGTACAGCTCTGCGTTTAGTTTTGGCACTCTCTTGACGGGATGAAACCGATGATTTTGGTAATGGTATAAAATAGGCACTACGGGAAAACATAGGCTGATACGCATTGCATTGAAACGGTTTACCGCTTTCGATAACCAACCGTACGCTATCTTTTTGATACTGCGATATCCTGACGATGTTTCTGGCATAACCGCTCAAACTCTTTTTTGGATCACCAGAAGAAAGTTTAGTATTCTTAATATCAAAGACTTTTCGATACGGTTTGTCAAGCGTAAACTGGCGAACATCTTTTTTTGCAACCGGCTGGGCAAAAAACAATTGGAGTTCACCATTTTGCACTTTGACGCTTTGAAGTGTATTGAGCGACGCAAATACAAAATTAGACAGAGAAATAAAAAAAAGAAAAACCTTCCAGTAGTTCACTTTATTTATCTTCTCCTTCTACCAATTTACGCATCAATTCTTTGACCGTAATGATCTCTTTGAGCTTATATCCGATAGCACCTGTGAAAAAGAGACCCTTTTCCAAATCCCCTTCATAGGCATCACTTAGCCTGTCAGCAATACAGTACCCGACGATTTTTGCTTCTTCTCCCTTGTGACACGGTGCAACACAGTTGGAAATACAGGCAACTTTGGGAGCCGTATGTTCTTCTATCATCTTATGCAAATTCGTTCTTACACCTCTTGCAGGATAACCCACAGGAGATTTGAAGAGCTGAATATCTTCCTCTTTAGCGGCAATAATCGTATCTTTGAAAGCTTGGCTTGCATCACACTCTACCGTTCCGATAAATCGTGTACCCATCTGTACGCCGCTTGCACCAAGCTCCATCATTCTCACGATATCATCATGATCCCAGATACCGCCCGCAGCGATCACCGGAAAATCTCCCCAACGTTTGGCTTCTTCCACAACCGGAGGCAAAATGGCTTCAAGCTGGTTTTCATGAAGGAAACACTCTTCATATTTAAATCCCTGATGCCCACCGCTGAGAGGCCCTTCAACGATCACGGCATCCGGAAGACGGTTGTGTGTTTTCATCCATCTTTTGCATAAAATATGCAATGCTTTGGCCGTAGAAACGATCGGTACCAATGCAACATCCGGAAAATCTTTGGTACACTCCGGCATTGTTAGAGGCAATCCTGCTCCCGTAATGATGATGTTGGCCCCGGCTTTACAAGCATCGATCACTACTCTTTTATAGTCATTGATCGCATACAGTACATTTGCCGCCAAAGGCTTGTCTCCACAGATTTTCCTTGCATTCTCAAAGATTGCATGAAGTGCCTTTGCAGAATAAAAGTTCACCGTTTCTAGGGGCCTGTTATCCCCAGCGACCTTATCTATATAGGCTCTGTTTTTATATACCCCAGTACCTACCGCACTGATCACACCAAGCCCGCCTTCTTTAGAAACCGTACCGGCAAGCTGATCCCAGGAGACACCAACGCCCATACCACCTTGGATGATCGGTATTTCTATGGTGTATTTCCCTATTTTTAATGGTTTGAATGGCATTAACCAACCTTTACTTTTGCAAATTTTCTTTTCCCTACTTGTAGGACATATTCTCCGCTGCTCAATGCGATCTGATCATCATCGACCTTTTCCTGGTCTATTCTAACAGCACCTTGCTTAATATCTCTTCTTGCCTGAGACGTTGAAGGCTCAATTCCCGCATCAACAAGCGCCTTGCATATCCAAATATCATTTTCAACACTGACTTCCGGCATATCATCAGGCAGTAAATTGGCCTTGAATACATTGTCAAATGCTTCTTTTGCTGCTTTTGCTGCTTCAACATCATAGAATCTTTCCGTAAGCTCCAACGCCAAATTTTCTTTGGCAACTTTCGGATGCAGACTTCCCGCCTCAACATCTACTTTTATTTGCCTGATCTCTTCAAGAGATTTGCCACTGAGAAGTTCATAATAACGCCACATCAACTCATCTGAAACAGAAAGCGTTTTGGCATAGATATCTTTTGGATCTTCTGTGATCCCGATATAGTTATTGAGAGATTTACTCATTTTCTGAACACCGTCAAGTCCTTCAAGGATCGGCATCATCAAGACAGCCTGCTCTTTCCCGACATTGTAAGAACGCTGCAAATGTCTTCCCATCAGAAGGTTGAATTTTTGATCGGTCCCTCCTATCTCAATATCGCTTTTAAGCTCAACGCTGTCATATCCCTGAAGAAGCGGATAGATGAATTCGGAGATAGAGATACTCTGCCCGCCTTTAAAACGCTTTTCAAAATCATCACGCTCAAGCATTCTTGCCACATTGAAGAGTGTAGTAAGCCCTAAAAGCCCTCCTGCTCCCAAAGCATCCAGCCATTTTGAGTTATAGACCACATCGGTCTTGGAAGGTTCAAGCACTTTAAATACCTGATGCTGATAGGTTTTGGCATTGGCCATGATCGTCTCTTTATCCAAAACCTTTCGCGTTTCACTTTTTCCTGTCGGATCCCCGATCATTGCGGTAAAATCCCCTATGAGAAGCTGTACCCTTCCCCCATGGTTTTGAAAAACCCTCAATTTTTGCAGTAGCACCGTATGACCAAGATGAAGATCCGATCCAGTTGGGTCAAACCCCGCTTTGACCGTATAAGTCGTTCCGTCCTCATAGTATTTTCTCACCAGTGCTTCGATGCGCTCCATATCGATAATTTCAGCTGTTCCTCTTCGTATCTCTTTTAATGCTTTTTGTACCATACTCATTCCTGTTTCTTATTTATTGTTATAGGCATCGTCCAGATTAATGATCTCTATAAGTTTAAAATTTTGTGAGATTTTCTCTGCTAAAACACTTCGTTTAGACTCATTGCTTTCAACTTCGATTTGGCAGTACTCTGCACTTTCACTGCTTTTGATACCCAGTTCGATACTCACAACATTCAGATCTAATTTGGTAAGCTTCGCCAACAGATCAGCAAGAACACCTTTTTGATTTTGCAATCCTATCGTCAATCGATAGCGTGAAAGTTTGGATTTACTCCATTTAACAAACAGCATAGGCTCATGGGCCAAAATCTTTCCATAGGCTTTTTTGCAGAGTTTATGATGGATGATTGCTTTTGAATTTTCATAAAATGCAACGATTTGATCTCCAACTTTAGGATGACAGCAGTAATCAAACTCTACCCCATCCAATGTTTTGTTAGAGAAAAATGTAAAATGCTCGATCTCTTTTTCAATAGGCTTTTTATACCCTTTTTTCAAAATCTCCCAGAAACGTACTTCACTTGTACCCATATAGTCTGCTACCTTACGGATTGCTTCTTTATAGAAATCAAGTTTATTTGGAAGCCTATACAATGTCTCTTTAAGCCCCATAGCATGTGTGATCTCCTTGATGGTATCACTTTCTTGAGAGAAAAGAGTAGCCAGGATATTATATGCGCTTAGCGTATCTGATTCTTTGAGTCTTCCGCGACAATGACTGCGTATCCCATCTTTTGCTTTGGAAGTTTTGACTGTATCTAACCAAGAACAGTGCAAGTGAGGTGATTCATCGCTTATGATTTTGACAATATCACCATTTTTTAATGTTGTCAAAAGAGATGCGGTATGTTTGTTTATCAAAGCCTCTTTGGCATTCAAACCGATCTCCGAATGGATCGCATAGGCAAAATCTAAAGCCACAGAACCTTTAGGCAAAGTATAGTAATCCCCTTTTGGCGAAAATATTGTAATATCTTCAGAAAAAAGATCACTCTTGGCAAGCTCGTAAAACTCTTCTATCGATTCATTCTGATAATGCAGGCTCTCCAGCCATGCAAGGTTTACACTCTCTCCACCCCCCTTATATTTCCAATGGGCAGCTACCCCGTATTCTGCCAATTGATGCATATCCCTGGTACGGATCTGCGCTTCCACGATCCCTTCTTCATCAAAAAGTGTGGTATGGATCGTTTTATATCCATTCTCTTTTGGAACGGCGATATAATCTTTAAAACGGGAGATCAAAGGCGTAAAGTTCAGGTGCATTAACCCCAGAACCCTGTAACAATCGATAGGTTCTCTCACAATGATACGGATTGCTAAAAGATCAAGAACCTCATCAATACTGACACCTTTTCGATGCATCTTCAGATAGATCGAATAGTAGTGTTTTACCCTTCCGATCACTTCAAAATCCTCAGGCCTAAACCCGTCTTTTTGCAAGGTATTTCTTACTTTCTGGATAAATGCATTGAGTTTGAAATGGAGATTTTGGACATTAGAGTTGATATACTCATCGATAAAATGATAATCATCCGGATAGATATAGTAAAAACTTAAATCCTCTAACTTGTTTTTGAGACGTGAGATACCCAGTCTATGGGCAATGGGTGCGTAAACGACCAATGTCTCTTCAGAAATACGTTTTTGTTTTTCAGGGCTAAGGGCATCCAGGGTCAGCATATTATGGAGTCTATCACACAGCTTGATCACCAGTACACGGACATCCTTGATCGAAGCGATCAGCATCTTTCTGAAGGTTAAAGCGGAGTTGATCAATCGTTCATCAGAACCTGATGGAATCAGTTTTTCATCTCTGATCTCGATGATCTTGGTCAGCCCTTCGACCATATGCACAACATCAAGGCTGAACTCTTTTTCAAGATCTTCAACCGTATAAGGGGTGTCTTCTATCACATCATGCAGCAGCGCTGCCTGCACCATCGTCTCATCACCGCTCACCAGTGCCGTGATTGCAGCGACCAGGATCGGATGTACGATATAAGGCTGTCCGCTTTTACGTCTTTGTCCCTTATGGGCGCGAAGTGCCAGGTCCAATGCCTTTAACGTATCATCACCTGGAGACGTGATCTGTTCAAAAAGAAGCGCTTTAGCTTCTTCAATCGTCTCTATCTTTTTGGTTCTAGATAGAAAATCATCCAAAGTAAATTAGCCTTCCAAGCTTACGCTGATCTTACCTTCTGCTATCTCTTGAAGTGCGATATCTGTAAATTTTAGCATTGATTTGTCTGTATTCACAAGCGGTTTTGCACCATTTGAAAGCTCTTCAGCTCTTTTCCCAACGGCATTTGCCAAAAGATATTTATCAAAATCTACTTTTTCTAAAGCTTTTGCTGTTAATGTTTCTGTTCTCATGTGTATCCTTTTTCTTGTTTCTTACTTAACGATTGAGCATAGGCTCATATCGCCTTTGACGATTGCCAACAGGTTGCCTTTTTCAAACATATTGCATACCACGATAGGCAAACCATTATCTTTAGCCAATGCGATTGCCGTATCATCCATGACTTTGATATGATCACTCAAGGCCTGTTCATAAGTCAACGTAGGCAATTTGACCGCATCGGAATATTTGTTCGGATCCTTATCATAAACACCGTCCACTTTTGTCGCTTTGATAAGAAGTTCCGCTTCTATCTCGGAAGCCCTTAACGTTGCTGCCGTATCTGTTGTAAAATAAGGGTTTCCCGTACCTCCGGCGAAGATCACCACACGGCCTTTTTCCAAATGTCTTCTGGCACGTCTTACGATAAATGCTTCACCGATCTCCTGCATGTCGATTGCTGTTTGCAATCTTGCTTCTAAACCGATATGCTCAAGGGCTTCTTGGATCGCAACACCGTTGATCACGGTAGCAAGCATCCCCATATAATCACCCGATGTTCTTTTGATGATCCCATCTGCTGCAGCACTTACCCCACGGATAATGTTTCCGCCACCTACTACGATACCCACTTGGACACCGTTCTCGACCAGCTCTTTGATTTCACCTGCAATATAGTTCAATATTTTAGTATCGATACCATACCCGTCTTTGCCAGCCAATGCTTCACCAGAAAATTTTACCAATACGCGTTTAATCACAGATGTACCCCTTCTATTTTCGCGATTATATCCAAAAGAGGTTTAGGTAGGGTTTAAACCAAGACATTACACCCCAATAGCAATTCAATCTGCTATAATAATCCAATAATAGCTTCGAGACAGGAAATAAACAATGATGGAAAAGACTGGAGTTGCACCCGGGACAGCGATTTATACAGGCAATCTGGTCCCAAAAAAACCTGACATCACTCTTGCACGTTTTGGGCCGGAAACTTTACAGATCGATGAAGTTCATTCCTCGGACCCGCTTATAAAACTTGTAGAACCGATTTCCGGAACACTTAAAAGCTGGTTCCACATAGAACCTATCAGCGACCAGGAAACCATAATAAAACTCTGTTCCGATTTTGGCCTGCATGTTCTGGTGACAGAAGACATCCTTTCAGTCAACCACAGACCAAAGGTCGATGAATATGACAACTACCTCTTTATTATTATCAAATATGTTGTGTACAAAAAGAACGATCTAAACTTCTATCAAGTGGCTTTTGTTTTAAAAGACAACCTTATCCTCAGCTTTGCAGATAAATCCCCACATCGTTTTGCGGGGATCCAAAAAAGACTTCAAAAGGTTGATTCACGGCTTCGCAAAGGGGATATCAGCTATATGCTGTTTGCCTTGATTGATTACATTGTCGATCATTATTTTGACGTCCTTGAAAAAATTGGAGAAGAGATCGAAGAGCTTGAGGATGAGATACTCTACAACCCTACAAAGAAAAGCATCGAACATGTGCATAACCTCAAGCGTAATCTCATAGAACTTAAAAAAAACGTCTGGCCGATGCGGGAAGTGATCAATACACTGCTTCAGTCAGATCTCATCAAATCAGAGCATCATGTCTATTTCAAAGATATTTACGACCACATCATCGATATCATTGATATCATTGAGGGATATGGTGACAGGGTTTCAGGCTTTTTGGATATTTATCTTTCAACCCTTAGCAATCGGATGAACGAGATCATGAAAACGCTCTCCATGATCGCTACGATCTTCATCCCGCTTTCATTTTTGACAGGATATTTCGGCATGAACTTCAAATATGAGACAGTCTTGAATTCTCAAAACGCCTATCTAGGGACCAATATCCTGATGATCGTTCTGCCTATATTGCTGTTAGTCTATTTTAAAGTCAGGAAATGGTTCTAAGCCCAGGAGATTCTATAGCTGTATCAGTTTCAATGGGTCGATATGCCTGGAATCTTTGGTGGCCTGGAAAACCAGTTTGCTGTTCACTTTTCCAAGTACATATCCTTTGATCACCTTGCGGCCTACGGAAATGTTGGGCGCTATTTTTGAAAGGCCTGCATACACGGTATGCATTTTTCCGCTGTGGGCCACTACCACCACTTTCCCAAGCATACTGCTCTCTCCTGCAAAGACCACTTTCCCATTGAGAACATTCTTCACCATTGCATTGGCAGAAGGGGCTTGAAGGGTGATCGATTCGTTGAATATCTTAATATTGTATACCGGATCAACATATGTTCCGAATTTTTTAACCAATCGTCCTCCTGCAAGAGGAGAGATCGTTTTATCACCGCTGTAAGCATAGACATTTGACGTACGGTAGGATGCATTCAGATTCTTCACTTCGGCACCTTGGCTCTCCTGCGTCGTTTCTTGCGAAACTCTACTGCCGCTTGTCACCGCTTTTGCTTTGGCCAATCTCTGTTGTTTTCGCAGTTTCTGTTTGCGCAGTGCTTCCAAACGAATCGCTTCTCTTCTGGCAGCATCGCGTTTGCGTGCCTCTTCTACTTCCTGTTCACGTAAAATGTTTAATTTTGCCAATGTTACACGGAGTGAATCCTGTTTCTCCTCGATCTCATTGAGCTGCTTGTTGTAACTTGCTTCATCTTTGGCAAGTTTTTCAAGCAGTCGCTTTTTCTGAGTCTTTTTTTGCGTATACTCTTTACGCTTTTTTACAATCACATCCAAAGATTGTTTGGTTTGATTCTGTTGATAAGCGATATTCTGCTTTTTTGTTTTGAGAGTTCCGATCTCTGCTCGCAACCGCTCCAACTCTTTTGCGTTGTGTTTTTTGTAAGCTTTATAGACCTCATACGCGATCACTGAATGTTCTGTAGGAGTTTGAAACTGTTTCATTGCAAAAATAATCGAAAATTGTTCCGAAAGAAGCGTTATAAAGGCATTATGCTTTTCATCCAGTTCATGACTGGTCTCTTTGAATGAGTGTTCAGACTCACTTAAAACCTTTTTCAGACTCTGGTATTCCTGCTCGGTTTGATTCTGGTCACGGCTTAACTCATCCAGTTTTTGATCCAGATAAGCAACATCCTTTTCAGCCTGTTTGATATCCTTAGCGATCTTTCCAAGCTGTCTGCTTGCCTGTTTTTTCGTTGATACAACAACATTAAGATCTTTTTGTGTACTCTGGATCTTTGCAGTAGTCGAAGCACCGTAAAGTAAGCCAACAGCAAGAAGGGTAGTTATAACGAAGTATCTCACTCCTGTACTCCCTTTGTGGAGAATACAACCGTATAAACTGCAAATATAACGATCATCACGGCCGCACCCAGCAAGATCGCCATATCGATCATTTTAAAGAGCGACTCCTGGTTTTGCACCATAATATCGATCCCGCTGCGTGTCGCCCAATAAAATTTAAGATACAAAAAAATCCCCACCGTGATCACTGTCGCTACCAGCGCATCCAAAAGTGCCACTTTGAACAGCACGCCGCTTCTTAGCATCAACGGCGCACCGAATATCTCCATGATCTGCATACGTTCTGAATGGGCATATTTCCATACTTCCATCTGCTTGATGATCAAGAACAGACTGATCATCGCCATAAATACGATAAAGACGCGAAGTGAAAGTTTGATAAAAGAGAAGAGCCTGTAGCTGGAACTGTAACTGCTTCCAAAAGTTTCAACACTTCGGATACTTTCATCTTTTTCAAGATCTTTTTTTATCTTTTCGAGTCCGGAAGTACTGAGGTAGCTATCCAACCGAACCGAATAAAAATACGGCAAAGCCTGCAATATCTCATCTTGGGAACTTTGACTCATATCCTGGGCGATCTCGGTAACGATATTTTCTCTTTTGATGCTTTCACTGCTCTCTATGTGGGCATTAAGCTTTTTCAGTGCCGCAAGGTCCATCGTCTTATTGGCTACCACCAACATCGAATACCCCTCTTTCAAGCCTTTTTCGTATGAATCGGTCGTTCGATCAAACACAAGAAAAAATTCTATTCCCAGCAATATTGCCATCAAAGGCAGAATAAACATCAAATGGTTCTTAATGGACTTCATATACACCCTTGTTTTCGATGATAAAATGTCTATATGGCAAAGAGAAGATCGAAGGGATCCTGTGCGTTACGACCAATACCGTCGTCTCAAGCTGCTGACAGGCATTTTCCATCAGATCCCAGATCACGTTTGAGGAGTATTCATCCAGGTTACCGGTCGGCTCGTCTGCCAGTATCACTACCGGATTTTTTGACAGTGCCCTTGCTACACCCACGCGCTGCTGTTCTCCACCGCTTAGTTCCAACGGATACTTTTCGGCATGTTCGGAGAGCTTCACATGTTTCAACAATCTTTGTGCCTGCGTTCTTTGTACATCCATCGAATAGCCTGCTATCATCAACGGCAATACGACATTCTTTTCAACCGTCCATTCGTTCACCAGCTTATAATCCTGAAAGATGATCCCCATATGCGTCCGAAGTTCCTGAAGTTTGCTTGAACTTGCCCTTGCAAGATCGATACCGCCTACGACCAGATTCCCTTCGGTTGGTTTCAGTTGGCCGTAAAGAGCCTTGAGCAGTGTGGATTTACCTGAACCGCTTGGTCCGGTGATAAATACAAAATCCCCTTTTTTGATACTGAAACTCGCATCCTTGATGATCTCTTTTTTTCCTTTATCATAGGCCAGCGTCAAGTGTGAAGCGGTAATAACATTAGACATGACTGCAATACTCCGTTATCTTTTGATGGGCTTTGTCATTAACCGTCGTTTTGACCGGCAAAGAGGCGAAATAGCGGCATCCTTGCTTATCCAAAAGGATATATTTATGCTCAGGACGGTCAAAACTTCCAAAGGCGCACCGAACGCTCAAACTCTCTTTACCGATTTTATAAATGCGTTCAAAATGTACGAAATAATCCTCAAAAACCATTGCTTCTTTAGGCAGACGTTCTTCCAAACCGTCACTGTATTTGGCATCTTTGAAATCAAACTCGATTTTTTCAGCCTTTGGCTCATCTTCGCGAAGACACTTGACAAAGACATCATAAATGTCCTTTTCCTGTTTTCTCCATCTTGCCTCATATTTGCTCGTTACTTCAAGAAGCTCGTTCTTGCGTACTTCCACTTCGGTTTTAGGAACGGCAAAAAAGGTCTGAAGTGCATACCAGAAATAGTTGTCGCTATCGGTACGCAGCTCCAGCCTGCCTCCTTTTTCAAGAACACGCATCGATTCATCCAGAAATGAAGGGCTGATCACCCTTCGATGCGGCTTTTTATCCCATGGTACAGGAAAATGCACAAAGATCTTATCGCACAGGTTTGATGGCAGCATCTCCAAAAAGAGCCTTGCATCATAATTGACCACCCAGATATTGTCCAGCCCCTGAATTTCGATCTGTTTAAGCACTTGCTGGGCTGAAGGGGTATGGATCTCCAAACCGATAAAAAGCGTATCGGGATGTTTTTTGGCCTGATGGAGCAGATGACGTCCGCTTCCAAATCCTACCTCAACCGAAACTTTTTCTTTTGGAAATTTGATATCCTCAAAATCTTCGATCTTCTTAAAATACTCAGAAGAGAGAGGTTTTTTTTCATGATGGATCGCGATATTGGAACTGATAACTTTCATATCCAGGATCTTTGAGACCTGATCAAGAGCTTCTTTGAGGAGATTGACCTTCAAAGGCCTGGTAACTTTGTCATATTTGAGAAGATAGCCTTCATTGTCCGGTTTGAGTTGAAGCAGAAACTCTTCACCTTCAAACTCCACTCCCAGGATCTCCTCTTTGGAATTCAACGCGGTGGCACGAAAACGCAACAGTGTATCACCCGTTATTTTCTCATCGATTGATGAAGTCTCAAATGAAGCTACTTTTAAATGCGGCATGATCCCTGCTTAAAATGAAATATTATGTGGTTGCCAGACTTGGCAGTCTGGCTTTGATATCGTCATAACTTATACTCTATCTTCACAACCCCTATTGGAAAAATGAGGCCACAGTATCGCAACCGTTAAAGGCCGAGAAACCGATCGCCCAGAGTATCAGGGCTGATTTTCTCATCGATATCACCTTCATCAAAATTTTCAGCTAAAAAGAAACGCATGTCTTCAAACAAAGGAGCTACGAATTCCATTTTCTGCCCTGTTACGGGATGGGTGAGATAGAGTAAATATGCATGTAAATTGACTCGCATTATTTTATCTCTTTTGCTCTTAAATCCGTATAAAGTATCGCCCAATATATGCCTTCCAAGCGACGAGAGATGCACCCGGATCTGGTGGGTCCTTCCGGTAAAGAGCTTCGCTGCGATCAACTCCACATTCTGTTCATTTTGGGCCAATTTGACAAATGCTGTCTTGGCCTCTTTCCCGTGCAAAATAACATCCATCTTCAAGCGATTTACCGGATTGCGTCCGATGGGTTTATCCACAACTGCATCTTCTTTAAGAGGATAGTCGATGAGAGCCAGGTAGTAACGTCCCATGCTTTTGTCTTGAAGCTGAAGGCTTAGTTTTTCATGGGCTTCATTGGTCTTGGCGATGACTAAGGCACCGGTAGTTTCCTTGTCAATGCGGTGTACGATGCCGTGTCTCTCTTCTCCTGAAATGGTCGAGAGAGAAATGCCTTTATGAATGAGCCAGTCTACCAATGTAGGCTCTTTGACAGATGGAGCGGGATGTACGACCAGACCTGCCGGTTTATTGATCACCAGGATAGACTCATCCTCATAGAGGATCTCTACGTCAAAGTCCACTTCAACGGCTTCTTTTTTCTGGGCTTCCTTAAACTCGTAAACAACCTCATCACCTTCGTCAACTTTGAAACTGCTCTTGGTGATCGTTTTACCGTTAACGGATACTAGTCCATCTTTAATGAGCTTTTCGACCTGGTTCCGGCTAACATTCAACTGGGTCGCTAAAATCTTATCGATTCTTCCTGACTCTATGGCACTAAAATTTTTTGAACTCACTATGCTCTGTCCATTATAACGTCATCTCTGTCCCAGCGTTCAGGGTCAAGGAATGTCTCATCATGAATATGCTTGAAAGATGCCTGAATACGTTTAAAAATATCCTTGTTCTCTTTCTCCATTCCTGCGAGCCACTCTTTGGTCTGGGCTCTGGCGTAAGGCATTTTAACATCTTTGAGCATCGCCGGACACGCCTCGTCACCTATGGTCTGTAGACTGTTCTCGTCTGCAAATGCCCTAAGCTGTGTTTCCCTGACCTGTATCAAAGGCCGTATCAGATGGAAGCCTCTGCCTGTTTTGTAAATCGGAGCCAAAGCACGCATCGTGCCGTTGTAGAACATATTCATAAAAAAGCTTTCAACCATATCGTCAAAATGATGCCCCAACGCTACTTTGTTAAATCCGCCCTGCTCGGCAAACGTATACAAAGCCCCTCTTCTCATACGGGAAAAATAACTGCAGTAAGAACTGTTCTGGCGGATAGTATCCTGGGAGATATCAAAGATATTGGTATCAAAAATCGTATGCTTGATGCCATACTCTTTACAATGGGCTTCGAGGTAGCTGTAATGTTCATCCGGCATACCGTACTTGACCGTACATGCCTCAAACTCGAACTTGAAAGGTGCATGACGCTGTATATGCTTAAGCGCATGAACCAAAGCCAAGGAGTCTTTTCCGCCGCTAAGGCCCACCAAAACTTTGTCGCCCTCACCGATGAGCCTGAACTGTGCATTGGTCTTTCCGATGAGCTTGAGAAGCTTCTTGCTCATCATAACAGTTTGTGTCTTTTCGTTATCTTTCAATCCTGTCCACCATTTCCAAGATAAAATCCGCACTGATCTTGGCCGAACTTTCCAAGAAGGCATCAAAGTCAAATCCTGCATCCATATCGGCACTGTCACTGATCGCTCTGAGGATGAAAAAAGGTACATTCAATGCACTGCAGACAACGGCCACACTTGCACCTTCCATCTCCAAAGCATCAGCTTTGAAAGTCTGACCGATCCACTCTTTGCGTTCCGGATTCGCAACGAACTGGTCACCTGTCGCGATGACACCCTCTTTGAGTTTCAGTCCCTTTTCATGAGCTACGGCTTTGGCAATATTTCTAAGGTTCACATCCGTAGGGATACACACTTCACCTTCTGGAACATACCCGTATGGATGCCCAAATGCCGTGATATCCAGGTCATGCTGACACAACCCGTCAGCGATGACAAGATCACCGATCTGCAGCTCATCACTGATTGCCCCTGCAACACCTGAAAAAAGCAGCGCATCACAGCAGAACTTCTCTATGAGCATCGTAGCGGTCAAGGTAGCAAATACCTTACCGATCTTCGAGTAGGCAACGACTACCTCTTTGCCTTTGTACTCACCTTGATAATAAGTATTTGCAGCATAGATACACTCCTGCACATTTTCCAGTTTTGCCAAAAGCGGTTCTATCTCTTCAGGCATTGCGCCCATGATAGCTATTTTACTCATGCACCCAACTCTTTAAGTGCTGCTACAGTCGCTTCCAGGCTTGCCATGTCACTTACATTGAAGTGCGGTTTGGATGTTGCACTCTTATTGAGCCCTTTGAGTACATTGCCTTGACCAAACTCAATGTAGCAATCCACATCTGCATCGATGTTCGCAATACTCTGCTTGTAAAGTACCGGCTCTACCAACTGCTTGGGAAGCAGTGCGAGTGCCTCTTCTTTTGTGCTGTAAGGCTTAGCCGTAACGTTTGAGATAACCGGAGCGATAAAGCTCTCTTTGAGCATCTCTTTGAGTTTGGCTTCAAGCGGCGCACTTGCACTCTCAAGCAGTGGACAGTGGCTTGCAACCGACATATTGAGCAACATCGCTCTTTTTGCTTTTGCCTCTTTCAGTACATCGACAAGCTCTTCCAAATCTTTTTTGATCCCTGCGATAACGATCTGACCATCCGCATTGTAGTTAACAGCCCATACTCTCTTACCGGCTTCTCTCTGGCTTGCCGTGATCTCTTCAACAGTTGCATCATCCAGTCCAAGGCTAACAAGCATACCCACATCCTGTCCTGCACATGCTTCGGCCATCAGCTTACCACGAAGGTTCACAAGCTCGACCGCATCGATCGCATCGAGTGCACCCGCAGCGACCAGTGCTGAAAACTCACCCAGAGAATGTCCCAGGGTCAATACCGGTTTGATACCTGTCGCATCGGTAAACAGCTTGTGTGCAATCGCACTGACAAGCAAGATCGCCGGCTGAGTGTACTCAGTTTGAGCAAGTTTATCATTCGCTGTAAAAAGAAGCTCTTCAAAATCGATCCCGCATCTAACGCTTGCTTTTGCTACCATCTCTTTGGCAACGTCGGAATTTTTAAAAAAATCTTCCCCCATTCCAACAGCCTGAGACCCCTGTCCCGGAAATAAAAATGCACATTTAACTGACATAACTATCCTTCAAAATAATATAGTGTAATTTTACCATGTTAAATTTATCTTAGGATAAGAGAGACTTTTTTAAGGAATAAATAGAGAATATACTTGAAGTTCTGAAAGATTATTTGAAAAATTTTTCAAAGGCTTTTTTAATGCAAAAACAAAAAACAGCCAAACCCGATGGTTTGGCCGAATGAAAATTAAAATGTATAAGTTACACCTACATTCACTGCATCTACAACCACATCCTGTGTTTCCCACAAACCATCAAAACCTTTATCATTATAAAGTGCCAAGCTATAGCTGACCACTGGTTTAACCGTTGATAGAAAATTAAGTTATGTTAACCCTACGGGCTATGCCTACTAATCTATTGAAACTTTGTTTGGTTCGGTGATAAACTTCAAGAAAAGACCCAACCAAAATAGAACTTATAGAAGGTACTATATATTCAATAATGTTGGGGTCTTAATTACCTTTATGGATTATAGCAACCCCACATAAATACCCCACATTTTGTGGTGTTCTATACTAAAATGGAGATAAAACTACAAGATTGACTTAAGGTGTTGAGTGATACGATTAGGAGCCTTAGATGTCCTAAATAAGGGACTTTGTGAAGATTTTCTGATTGCAGATATGGTCGGAGCGACCTGACTCGAACAGGCGACCTCTACCACCCCAAGGTAGCACGCTAGCCAAACTGCGCCACGCCCCGTTTAAAAGGATAAGATTTTACAGCATTCCTGCTAATAAAATATTAAAGGAAAAACCGGTTTAAAATAGCTGGGAAACTATTTTAAACCTTTGAAAGATTAGTGGCAACCACATCCACCATGCGTACTGCAGCATCCGCCTGCATCACCGCCGACTACACCTGATGAGATCTCATCAGCCGTCGCAGCTCTTTCATCCAGTACCGTTACCGTGAACATCAAGTCTTTTCCAGCCAACGGGTGGTTAAAATCGATATCAACTTCTTGATCATTGAACGACGTTACCGTTACCTGAACAGTTTGTCCGTGTTCACCTTGTCCGTAAAGGGTCATTCCTACCTTAAGATCAATACCTTCAAACTGGTCGGCAGGAAGTGTTTGTTTTGCTTCAGGGTTTACTTCACCGTAAGCCTCTTCAGCTTTGACCAACACGTCACCGCTTTGACCTTTTTCCATACCTACCAATGCCTTTTCAAGACCAGGAATGATATGACCTTTACCTGTAATGAACTCAAGAGGATGTCCTCCTTTGTTGCTATCAACTACTTCGTTTGATCCAGCTTCTTTTACTTCGTACTCGATCGCTACTACGCTATTTTCATTTTGCACTGCCATAATGTGACTCCGTTTTTAGATTTTTGCTATTGTAGCTAAGGAAACTTTAGTCAGCCTTAGGCTTAACGAATTTGTCCAGAGCCATAAATTTTATATTTGTACGTCGTAAGTCCTTCGATCCCCATCGGTCCTCTTGCATGGAGTTTGTTGGTACTGATACCCACTTCCGCACCAAATCCGAATGCACCCCCATCCGTAAAACGGGTAGAAGCATTGACATAGACCGCTGCTGCATCTACAGCATTAAGAAATGTTTCTGCCGTTGTGATATTTTCTGTGATGATCGCTTCAGAATGCCCTGAACCAAAACGGACAATATGCTCAATCGCACCTTCCACACCTTCTACTACTCTGATATTCAATATGTTTGCCAAGTACTCGGTATCAAAATCTTTCTCACTTGCATGGGCCACATCGATGATCTTTTGGGTTTGATCGCATCCTTTTAGCTGGGTATGTGCTTCATCAAAAGCTTTTTTCAGAACCGGCAGGGCTTCTGCAGCGATGGCACGGTCGACCAACAGTGTCTCCATTGCATTACACACCCCAGGTCTTTGTACTTTGGCATTAAGCGCGATGGCAACGGCTTCATCCAACTTGGCATCTTTATCGATATAGGTATGGCACTGCCCCTTATCATGCTTAACTACCGGAACCGTTGCATTTTCACTGACATAACGGATCAGTCCCTCTCCTCCTCTTGGGACGATCAAGTCAACATACTTATCCATTTTGATCAGTTTTGCCACTCCTTCTCTGGATGCATCCGGGATCAATGAGATCAAAGCTTCAGGCAGATCATTCTGTTTTAATACACTTTGAAGCACTTTGGCGATCGCCTCATTGGAATGTTGGGCCTCTTTTCCGCCTTTAAGTACACAGACATTGGCACTTTTGAAACTGAGCGCAGCCGTATCGGAAGTCACGTTAGGACGCGATTCGTAGATGATCCCAATCACCCCGATCGGGATAGAAACCTTTTCGATTTTCAACCCGTTCTCCGTCACCCATCCTTCCAATACACGGCCGATCGGTTCTTTCAATGCCGCAATTTCCTCAATGGCTACTGCCATTGCTTCAATACGTTTCTCATCCAGAAGTAGTCTGTCTTTGAGCGAAGGTGCAAGCTGATTGACCTCAGCCTCCTGCATATCTTTTGCATTTGCCTCAAGCAGTAAAGACCGGTTAGCCCTTAATGCTTCTGCCATCTCTCTAAGAATATGATTTTTCTGAGCCCCGCTTAATATAGACAAAATCCTGCTTGATGCTTTTGCTTTTGCCAAAAATGATTCCATTGATACCCTTTATGATCTATATGATTGCTTTTTAATTGTAACAAACTAATGATTAATGGCTGTTTTTCTGTCTTTTATCATTTACACAACTTCTTATACTTTTTATTTGGATGCAATCATGCTATAATCTTGCATCTTGTGGAGAAGCAAAAAATGAGAGAGACAATTACATTTATCGGCTATGGCAATATGGCTTTAAGCATTGCAAAAGGGCTTAAAGAACAGTATCGTATCGAAGTGGCGGGAAGAGATACTAACAAGCTCGATGCATTTGAATCCGCATTGGAAACAAGCATAGACAAACATCTTTTGGATGGATTTGATGTTACAGGAAAAACGGTAATCTTATGTGTAAAGCCTGCCAATGTAGAAGAAGTATCCGCCAAACTCATCGGAAAAGCACGTATTCTTTACTCGGTATTGGCAGGAACTACCATTGAAAAACTTGATGCATACTTCAATACCAATGCTATTGTTAGATGTATGCCCAACTTGGCTGCGAGTGTAGGTGCTTCCATGACCACTATGACCGGGGACAAGAATTTTAAAGATGAAGCCGGTTTACTCATGGGAAGTATCGGTTCTACAGTATGGCTCGATAGCGAAAAAGAGATCGATATCGCTACCGCTTTGGCAGGTTCTGGACCGGCCTATCTGGCTTTGATCGCTGAAGCATTGGCTGATGGTGCAGTAAAACAGGGTCTTAAACGTACAGATGCAATGCGGGTGATGCAAGGTCTTTTTGCAGGTTTTGGAAAACTGATCCAGAAAGTGCATCCTGCACTGCTCAAAGACGGTGTCATGAGTCCAGGGGGAACGACGGCTGCCGGTTATGGTGCCTTAGAAGAAGGCAATGTACGTGCCGCTTGCATCGATGCCATAGAAAAGGCCTATCTCAAAGCAAAAGAGCTCTCCAAATAGATCTGCTTAAGGCATATATATCCTACGCAGATCTTCCTGCGCAAACGGCATATAGGTATGCCTGGTCACGACAACTTTTGTACCGATTGGTGCCCAGTCAAAAAGCATCACAACATCTTTCTCATCTATATGGATACAACCGTGCGACATCCAATCCACACTTCCCTTATGCAGCGCGTGCCCCCTCTGGGTAAACTTCATCATATAATCCATATTATTGACTCCGCTGGGATCCGGGAAAACTGTAGACATATGAAAACGGCGTTTTTGAAAAATCCTGAAAATACCTGAGGGACTGCGGTACTCTTCCGCTCCCGAGGTAACCGGGCCGCTCAGCCAAACAGTACCATCCCGATCAACGGCATAAAACCTTCCGTCACTTCCTTTCTCCCTGACGGACACCAGGATAAAATCCTGTCCGCTTAAGTCCACGATCTTACTTTTTTTACCAGAGATAACTTTAAATTCTGTTTTTGAAAGGGGGATAGTAGGAGAACCTTTGACCTTTCTCTCATCAGCCCACCCGCCGATGGTCAACAAAATAAGAAAAAAGAAACAAAAGTTTTTGAAGAACATTACAATTTCTGTAACCTTTCCTGTGCTATCTGTGCAGTTTTTCGACCTGCATAATTTTGTATGATATTTTCATAAAATGCTTTGGCCTGGGCTTTATCGCCGGTATTTTCAAGTGAGATACCTGTATGAAGGAGCAAGGTATCAATATAGCTTGCCTGATCATATAAGCCTGCACTCTTTTTGAAATAAAAGATCGCATCTTCATAATGCTTGGTATAGTAGGCTATCTCACCTAGGTAATAATTCGAAGCTGCACTTTTATACCCTTTGGTATCGGTAATGGTAAATCGCTTTTTGGCTTCATCATATTGGCCTTTTCCAAATAACCGCACCCCTTCACTATAGAGCTCAGAGGCAGACTGGCCTTCCAGATTTTGGGATGCCTGAGATGCAGTTTGCAACGATGTCTTATTGGATACTGCAGCAGAAGGATGATATGTCCCGCCTTTTCCCAGGGCTGCCTGCAGTTCTTCTTTGGTTACGTAATTACTGTTGATCTTATCGATCATAGATGCCAATTGCTGAAGCAGTGCATTCTGATCCGAAGAAGCTGAACCTGCTTGTGAAGCACTATTCATATTATTTTCTCTAAGTTCGTTCATCGCAGCATTAAGCCCCTCAATAATAGAGGTCAAACCGTCTACTCTCTCATTGAGTCTTACGATCTCCTGTTTAAGGGCAGACACACTGTTTTGATTTTGAACTGTCAGGCTTTGTGAGTCATCATAACTATTATCTTCAGATGAATCATCATACCCATACATTGAAGGCTCTGCACAAAGCAAAGCTGTACAAGCACAGATCAAAAAGCCATATGTTCTCAACCTCATTCTATTATCCTAATCTTATCTTGCTAAACGAAGATCGACTCTTCTATTTCTCTCATAACATTCATCTGTCGGCTCATGACAAACAGGATTACTTTCGCCGAAGCTGACGATAACCATTTTATCCGTATTTACACCTTGTGCTGCGATTGCGTCTTTAACTGCTTTAGCTCTTTTAAGTCCCAATGCATAGTTATACTCATCCGTACCAAATTCGTCACAGTTACCTTCGATTTTGACCTGTGAACCGCCTGCATTATTCGCTACACCGGCATTGCTATTGATACGGCTCTCCATTCCACCCGAAATGCCGTAATCGCCAAATCCGAAATAAATACTCTGGAAACCGTCGCTGCTGCTGTTAAATCTGCTTCCTGCACCTGCTTCATTACCGTATTTGTTCTCATCGATAGAGACAGTATCTCCAAACTGATTTGCATCTGAAACATTATTTTTACCTGCCATATCAGGTGCCGTCTGACTACACCCTGTCAATGCCAAAAGAGAAGCCGCTACTGCTGATATCATTAATTTTTGCATCATGTGTTATTCCTTTTAATATGAAATTGATTACCAATCGATTGATTGTACTTTGCTTCCCCTGATAGGGAAAAGCAAACTTTGGTGACTCTCAAGATTAATGTAACCTAAAGAAGAGCCACCACCGCTGTGTTTGATATACATAACCACGCTTCCATCGGGCGAGAACCTCGGAAACTGATTCGTCCCTGTCGTAGTCAGAGGACGCGTATCCGAACCGCTTGAAGAAGTGAGATAAAGATTAAATGTATTCTTGCCGAATGTATTTGAACTTTCTCTGCTTGAGTAAACGATCTGATTACCGTTGGCATCGCAGGCGTTGTTGTTCCTTCCGTGGTAAACCACCTGCATGACGGCTTGACTGTGCAATGACTGTTTAAAGATATTTGCATACCCTAACCGGTTTGAAACAAATACCATACTGTTTTCATCATCCACATATTTCCCGTTAACATCAATACCGTTAAATGTCGTGATTCTTGTTTTTGACCCGCTGCCTACATTGTATTCATAGATATCGGCCTGGCCATTCGGTGCCATTGTCAACAAGAGTCTATCCCCGGATTTGCTGACATCAGAACATACCAACATACCTTCAGATGACACGATCTTCTGTCTGGAACCAGAATAGATATCAAGTTTATAGAGTGTCGGTGTCAAACCTGCATAGGAAGTATAATAGAAACTTCTTTGGTTTTCATCTGCCCATTTCGGGAAGAGATTCAAACCTCCGCGGATAATCACCTTTTGGTAGTTTAACGTATAGTCCGCCAAAAGTATCTCACTGTGTGCAGCTGTCGTATATCGTGAAAAGAGTATGTAACGGTTAATCCATGAGATATCAGGATAACCCATTGCATTATTAATATCGCTGATAGCTTTGTGTGCCAGAAATGGAGCTTTTTCTGCAGCCGGCAATGCATAGTTTTTCTTAAAGACTTCTGTCCCTTCCGATCCTTTTAATACTCTTACAAATAGTTTTGCACCGTTTTCAGACGAAAAGGTATATTTGATAACATACTCTTTTGTTCTTAGCTCAGGTGAGAGAGCATTGGATGCAAAATCATCTTGATGATGTGTTGCATCCGCCAAGTAATGGCCTGAGACTTTTAAATCTGATTGCAAAATATCAAAAAACTTGTCATTTGGAACGGTAGAACCGTCAACCAAAGCAACACGCGCACGCTGTTCAACGTCTTTTTCTATTTTCAGCGTTGCATCAACCCCGAAAACATTTGAAATGATCAGATGTAACATGAGTAAAAAAGCTACAAAATGCTTCAACTTCGTTCCTTCTTTTTTTAATTGAATTTAAATCTAATTGTATCTTTCCTGTGTTGAAAAATTCATTAATTAATATGAATAGATTTAATCATTATGATACAATAAATCAAAAAGGGTTGAAATGCATGATATTGTTATCGGATTAGCTAAAGCAGCCATACTTGCAGCATTACATCAAGATACCCATTTTGACCTACAAAAAGCATTAAAAACTTATCCGCAACTCAATGAAAAAAAAGCCTCATTTGTCACCATCAGAACCTATCCTCAAAATCAACTTAGAGGATGTATCGGATCACTGGAAGCACATAGGGCACTTTATAAAGATATCATATCAAATGCACAATCCGCTGCACTCAGAGATCCGAGATTCACTCCACTGAGCTTAGAAGAACTTCCTCGGATCAAAGTTGAAATATCTATTCTTAGCACCCCTGAAATGATCTCTTACCAAAACATTGAAATGCTCAGAAGCAAGATCAATCCATTTAAAGACGGTGTCATTTTGGAATATAAGAGGCATAGTGCGACTTATCTTCCCCAAGTATGGGAAGAACTTCGCACATTTGATTTATTTTTCAAAAGTCTTTGCCAAAAAGCAGAATTGGATAGCGAATGTCTCAAAAAACATCCGCACATCTATACCTATCAAGTCACAAGCTATAAAGAAAAGTGAAATAAATCCTTCTTAGTCATCTATTCATTTGCAACGAAATCGACTTCAAGTTCATAGGGTCTGCCGCCCTGATGTCTTCCAAAACCGATTTTTTGCAATTGTCTGAGATATCCTTCCAATCCTTCGTTGAATGCCGAAATAGAAGAACCGGTTAAGATTCTAAATTCAAATGAACCGTCAACCTGAACCTTGAACCATACTTTTGCTTTTTCACCGGCAAATTCACTCTGCGCAGGCCATCCCTGCAGTATCTTTTCTATTTTTGCAAAATAAGCGTTTTCAACACCGCTGTCGCTGTTTTTTTGTATTTTCAAAGAATTAGAAACCAATTGGCTTGCGCTAGGTTTGTCAGACACTTTGATCAGATCATTTTTAGGCTTATCTATAACCGGTTTATCGGTTACTTTGATCAGTTCTTTTTTTTGCGGAGCATTGACTTTTGCAAACAGATCATTGACTTTTGGCTGCGTTTTTGGAACCAGCTTCGGCGTCGGTTTTGATACCGGTTTTGGCTCTGGCTTAGGCTTCGGTTTTTCAGCAGGTTTTGGTTTCTCAACCGGCTTTGGAACCGCTTTTGGTTCTGGTTTAGGTGTCGGTTTCTCAACAGGTTTTGGCTCTGGCTTAGGCTTCGGTTTTTCAGCAGGTTTTGGTTTCTCAACCGGCTTTGGTTTAGGCTTGGGTGTCGGTTTTTGGATCGGCTTAGGTGTCGGTTTCTGTACAGGTTTTGGTTGCGGAGTTGACTTGGCTGCTGGCCCGCCAAGGGAAACCTGTATACGTTGTTCGTTCTTTTCAACAAAATGAATGCTTTTTTCTGATTTACGAACGTTAAAATAAAAAAAGATAAGCCCTATCAAAGCAAAGTAGATACCGAATGCCAAAGCACCGGAAATATATTTAGAGGATTTTCCCATTATTGTGTTATCAATGATGCTTTCTCAAAACCGGCAGCTTTGACACTTTTGAGAATATACATCACACTTTTATATTGTAATTCTTCATCAGCACGAATATAAACTTCGCTGTTCTTGTCGTATTTGACTGATGCATTCACAAAATCATCCGCAAATGTATCCATGCTATAAACATCGTTGTTCAAATAGATCTTTTCATTCTTATCCATCCGAATGGTCAATGCTTTAGGCTGTTCGACTTTCACCGATTTCGATCCCTGAGGCAATGTGATCTGCTCTTGAAACGTGATCGTCGGCGCAGTCACCATCAGTATAGACATCAGAACAAGCATCACATCCACTAGTGGCGTGATGTTCAGATCCGGTCCTTCATCCCATACAAACATGAATTAACCTTCGTTCACTTGAGAAAGGATCACTTCAGACTGTGAAGCAAGCAGAGAACTGAGTTCATAAGCCTTGCGTTTTAGAATTAGATGAAACGTATAAGCAAATGTTGCTACTGCAATACCTGCAGCCGTTGCAACCAACGCTTCCGATATGGCCGGTGCAACAACGTTCAATGAAGCACTTGCTTGACCGCTCAGTTTAGAAAATGTTTCAAGAATACCGATTACAGTACCAAAAAGACCGATAAACGGTGATGTAGATGCTATAATGGAAAGCCAAGTCAAACCTTTTGTCGCAACACGTACAGCATCTGATGCAGCAGCTTCAAGTATCGCCTTGTTAGGCACATTGACGCGTGTCAAATAGGTAAAAAGAAGCGACGTATGCTGAACATTCTTCGACTGTGCTGTATAAAGCGCCTTAAGGGATTTGGCTTCTGTACTGATACGTGAATTTAATATATGGAATCTGTCAAAAAAGATCCAAAAAGTAGCAATAAAATATCCTGAGAGTAATAGCAGCACAAAAATTGTAATCGCGCTGCTATGAATGAAATAATCAAGAAAAGAGTTCAAGCTATTATAACTTTCCAATTCGTTCTATTGTGCTGACCGCTGATGCGATAGCAGTATTCGAAGCTTCTGCACTTTTTAGTAATGCTTTTGCATCTTCTAGTGCTTTAGCAAGATTACTATCTTTACCTGAAATTGCAACGGCTCCATCCACGATACATGTTGTCTTTTCTTCATCGACTTTTACATATCCTGAATTGATCGCAACTGCAATTTGTGAATTATCCGGATTATCGATCACAATGACACCTGTGTCAAGCAAAGATACCAAAGTAGCGTGTTCTGGTAAAACACCAAACTCACCTTCGCTACCTGGTAATGTCACCTGTTTTGCTTCAGCATCAAAAATCACACCGTTAGGTGTGACTATTTCTAGCTTTAAAAGTTTCATACTTAGCCTTTAAGATAATTACGCTTTAGCGCTGATCTTCTCGTATTTTGCAACCGCTTCAGCCATATTTCCTACCATATAGAATGCAGCCTCTGACATATGGTCATATTTACCTTCAAGAAGACCTTTGAACCCTTCCAATGTATCTTCCAATGTTACATAAACACCAGGGCTTCCTGTAAACACTTCAGCAACGTGGAATGGTTGAGAAAGGAATTTCTCGATTTTTCTTGCTCTTTCAACGATCAATTTATCATCTTCACTCAATTCGTCCATACCGAGGATAGCGATGATATCCTGAAGATCTTTATATTTTTGAAGGATCTGCTGAACACCTCTAGCCACTTTATAGTGCTCTTCACCGATGATTTGCGGATCAAGCATTCTTGATGTTGAATCCAATGGGTCAACCGCAGGATAGATACCTTTTTCAGCGATAGATCTGTTAAGTACTGTAGTTGCATCAAGGTGTGCGAATACAGAAGCCGGTGCCGGGTCAGTCAAGTCATCTGCAGGTACATATACCGCTTGAACAGAAGTAATAGAACCTTTAGTTGTTGATGTAATTCTCTCTTGAAGCGCACCCATCTCTCTTGCCAAAGTTGGCTGATATCCAACCGCAGAAGGGATACGGCCAAGCAATGCTGACATTTCTGAACCAGACTGAGCAAATCTAAAGATGTTATCAATAAACATCAATACATCAAGACCCATTTCATCTCTGAAGTATTCAGCCATAGTCAAACCAGTCAATGCAATTCTGTTTCTTGCTCCAGGAGGCTCACTCATCTGTCCGTAGCACAGTGCAACTTTGTCAAGTACGTTTGACTCTTTCATCTCATGGTAAAGGTCGTTACCTTCACGTGTTCTTTCTCCAACACCGGCGAATACTGAGTAACCGCTGTGTTTCATAGCAACGTTGTTGATCAACTCCATGATGATAACCGTTTTACCAACACCAGCACCACCAAATAGTCCAACTTTACCACCTTTTGAATATGGTGCAAGTAGGTCAACAACTTTGATACCTGTTTCAAAGATCTCTGTCTTAGTGCTTTGCTCTTCAAATGCTGGAGGATCTCTATGGATTGACCAATACTGTTTTGCATTGACTTCACCGGCATCATCGATTGTATCACCGACTACGTTGAAGATACGTCCAAGAACTTCAGTACCAACGGGAACTTTAATAGAGTCACCTGTTGCTTTCACTTCTTGACCTCTTACAAGACCTTCACTCATATCCATAGCGATCGTTCTTACTCTGCTGTCACCAAGTTGCGCTGCAACTTCCAAAACCAATTTTTGTTCTTTACCATCAATCGTGATTGTCGTTTCCAACGCTTCGTTGATTTCTGGCAAATAGTCTGTAAAATCCACGTCGATTACTGGACCCAAGACTTGTACAATTTTACCTGTCATTACTTCTCCTCTTCTTATTTCATTGATTCCATACCACTGATGATCTCGATGAGCTCAGTCGTAATCGCTTCTTGTCTTGCTTTGTTATATTTAACAGTCAATGTTTTTACCATCTCTTTGGCATTATTCGTTGCTGCATCCATCGCCTGCATACGTGCAGAGTGTTCAGCAGCCAAAGAATCGATAAGTGAATAATACATTGTATATTCTACATATCGTTTTACCAATGCATCAAGCAATGTATCATCTTCATCAGGCTCAAGTTCAAGTTCAGATGTGGATACGCTGTTAAGTTCCAATTTAGAACTATCAACAGGCAACAATTGATCTTGACGAATCTCTTGGGTAATCATATTGACATACCCGTTATGTACCAAAATGATCTTATCTGTTTCACCGTTGACATATGATTCAGCTACTTCAGAAATAAACTCAGCTGCCTGCTGATAGTCCGGTGCTGCACTCAAACCAACGATCTCATTATTAAGTTCAACATTGTTGAACTTAAAATAGTCAATCCCTTTTCTTCCAACAGCTCTAAGACGTACTTTAACATCCTGAGCTTTGTATTCGGCAATGAGTTTATTGACTCTTTTGATCGTTTGAGCGTTAAAGCCGCCGCACAGACCTTTATCCGCAGTGATGAAAACAATATCTATCTTCTTAGGTGTTTCACACTCTTTGAAAAAGACATTATCGATTCCATCAACATTGGTTTGCTGCATCTTACGAGCAATCTCGTTAAGAACTTCGGTCAATTTCTGCGCATAAACTCTAGATCTTTTTGCCAACTCTTCCGTTCTTCTTAGTTTTGCGGAAGAGACAAGCTTCATCGCACGAGTGGTTTTCTGTGTATTTTTTACACTACCAATCTTACGCTTTATCTCTTTTAAACTAGCCATTTTTTAGCCCTTCTTATGCAGCAAATGATGCTTTAAAGTCTTCGATCGCTTTACGTAATTCTGCATCTGTTTCATCGTCGATCTTTTTAGAACTTCGAATACTCTCTAAAATGTTTCCATATTTAGCTTCAATGAATGGCATTAACTCCGCTTCGAATTTTGTTACAGATTTTACCGGCATATCATCAAGGTATCCGTTTGCACCAGCAAAAATGATCACAACTTGCTTTTCGATAGCAACTGGAGCGTATGGCCCTTGCTTAAGAACTTCAACCATTCTTTGACCTCTTTCAAGCTGCTTTCTTGTATGATCATCAAGATCAGACGCAAACTGAGCAAATGCTTGAAGCTCTCTAAATGAAGCAAGGTCAAGTCTCAATGTACCTGAAACCTGTTTTGTCGCTTTGATCTGAGCAGCACCACCAACACGTGATACAGAAAGACCAACGTTGATCGCAGGTCTAATACCTGAGTTGAAAAGATCTGTTTCTAGGAAGATCTGACCATCCGTGATCGAAATAACGTTTGTCGGGATATATGCCGCAACGTCACCTGCTTGTGTTTCAATGATCGGGAATGCAGTGATAGAACCGGCACCCAAATCATCGTTGAGCTTAGCAGCTCTTTCAAGCAATCTTGAGTGTAGATAGAAAACATCCCCAGGGTAAGCTTCACGGCCCGGAGGTCTTCTAAGGATCAAAGACATCTCTCTGTATGCAACTGCATGCTTAGAAAGGTCATCATAGAAGATTACTGCGTGTCTACCATTGTCTCTGAAGTATTCAGCCATTGTAACACCGGCGTATGGTGCTAGGAACTGAAGTGCAGCAGAGTCAGCTGCACCAGCATTAACAATGATCGTATAATCCATTGCTCCATGCTCTTCAAGTTTTTTAACTGTCGCAGCAACCGTAGATTGCTTTTGACCGATCGCAACATAGATACATACTACATCTTGACCTTTTTGGTTGATGATCGTATCGATCGCCAATGTAGTTTTACCAGTTTGTCTGTCACCGATAATAAGCTCTCTTTGTCCTCTACCTACCGGTACAAGAGCATCGATCGCTTTGATACCTGTTTGAAGCGGCTCATGTACTGATTTTCTAGCCATGATACCAGGTGCTTTTTCTTCGATAAATCTGTGTTCAGCAGCTTCTACTGTACCTTTACCGTCCATCGCTTCACCAAGAGGGTTAACAACTCTTCCCATCAATGCATCACCTACAGGTGTTTTAAGCAATTCACCAAGTCTTTTTACGCTCATACCTTCTCTGATACCTGCGCTTGTTCCAAGAACAACAACACCTACGTTTGATTCTTCAAGGTTCAATACCAAACCTCTTGCACCGTTTTCAAACTCAACAACCTCACCTGCCATAACATTGTTAAGACCGTATACGGTTGCGATACCGTCAGCAATACCTACTACTTTTCCGATTTCATTGATGTCGATATCAATCTCAAAGTTTTCAATTCTTTCTTTAATGATTGAGCTTATCTCATCTGCTTGCAATTTAACTGCCACTGATACTCCTTTCTTTAGATTACTCTTATAATGATCTCTTGATGAAATCGATCAATTGATCTTTAACTCTCTCTTTAGAGAAGTTAACCTCAATACCCAAATCGTCAACAGAAACGCGCATTCCGTCAAGATCGCTTTTTTCTTGTGTTAGCTTAATCGTAGAACCTGTGTATTTTTGAAGTGTTCCCTCCAAATTACTCAATGTCTCTGCATCAAGTACCACTTTGCTTCTCAGTACACCTTGATACTCATTAGATGCTTTTTGTGCATTTGCATTCAGTACTTTTGTAATTGCAGGAATCAAATCAAGTCTTTTGTTTTCACCTAGGATCTTGATGAAATTTACAAGCAATGCATCATCTGTACTACCTAATGAATCGATGATCATTTTTGTTTTTTGTTCATTTGACACGATCGGTGAGTTCAATACACTCTGAATTTTTTTGTCGCATACAGCTTTGCTTAGAAGATTCAATGCTTCCAAAGTTTCTCCCAAATCCTTTTTTGCTGCACTAAGCGCTTTGGCATATTTTTTAGCAATTAACTCTTCCATTATGCCACCTTTCTACTGATGATATCTACTACTTTGTTCTCATTGAGGATGATATCGTCATTTTGGATATTTTGACTCAATACCTCATCGATTACTTCTCTGGCAGATTTTCTCTCTTCAAGAATCATTTTTTCTTCAAGCTGCTTATCCATCATTGCCAACTCATTTTCATTGGCTTGATGGATCTTATCCGCTAAAAGTTTTGCTTCTTTTTTTGCATCAGCAATGATCTGTTCTGCTCTTTTTTCACTCTCTCCCAAGCGTGCTTGAGCATCTTTTTGTTCATTTTTTGCAGCCTGAAGCTTTTCTTCAATCTCTTTAAGCTGAGAAGCGATACCTTCTTTTCTCGTGTTAAAGAAATTTTTGATCGGGTTTGCAATCAAGTAATAAAGCAACGAAGCAAAAATAACGAAGTTTACGATTCTTGGTATAAAATCGTTCTCTCTACCCGTTTGAGCCAAATAACGTCCCTCTTCTGCATGCCCTCCGCTTGCCAATACTAAAGCAGGAACCATAAACAAGGCTAAAATTGTCAATTTTTTCATCTTCTTCCCCTCTCCTATAGTTTGCTAAATTTAGCTTTTAGGCTCTCTTTGAATAGAGGCATTTGAGAAAGAAGTTCATTTTTGAGGTTTTCTTTGTCTGAAGTCAATCTCTCAAGAAAACTTGCATATTCTTTATCAAGTTCATTCTGTTTGGTTTCGACTTTACTTGCAGCCAACAATTTCTGCTCTTCAACTGCCTTTTGTCGTATTGTAGCAGCTTCATTTTTAGCATTGCTAATATTTTCATCTGCCTTGGCATTCAGTTCGCCACTGTTACCGCTGAGACTTTTTGCCGCTTCCAAATCTTTTGCTATCGAATGGTTCCTATCATCCATAAATTTTACTAATGGCTGAAATAGCATTGAATTTAAAAGAACAAGAAGAATCAGAAATAACGCTAAAACGAACAACATTAACGGTAAATGTATGTCAAGCATTAATACTCCTCATGTAATTTCGCAATATTTTACCATTATAGATATGAGGATTTGATTAAAATATTGCGATTTGGAAGAAAATATTTTAGGCTATTATTAATTCTTATATTTATCGATGCAGTAATGCTAAAAAAGCATCCACATCCTGCTTATTTTTGAATTTGATTTCTATACCGTTTTTTTTAAGTTTGTATGAAAAAGGAATTCTTGTATCAAACTCTTTTTTGTATGATTCAAGAAAATTTTTTTGTTTCACTGCTGAGGGCATTTTAATTTTGCCTTTTTCTTTATAGCGCTGAACCATTTTCTCAGTCTCTCTTACGCTAAGCTTTTGCCCAAGGATACTTTGAATCAGTACTTTCTGTTTTTCTTCATCAAGTCCTATCATAACTTTTGCATGCCCTTGTGAAATCTTACCGTTCACCAACTCTGTTTGAGCATAGGGGCTAAGACTTAAAAGGCGCATTGTATTGGTGATCTGAGAACGGCTTTTATGAACAACATCGGAGAGCTCATCGTGTGTGATGTTATGTACTTCTATGAGTTCTGCATAAGAATTAGCCAATTCAATCGGATTGAGATTTTCCCTTTGAATATTTTCTATCAGTGCAAGTTCACGTAATTTGACATCATCAATATCTGCCTGGGCAATGATTGCTTTAATCTTAGGGGTTTTAGCAAGTTTATGGGCCCTAAGACGGCGTTCACCGGCGATAAGAAGATAGCCGTCCCCTTTCTCGATTACAACGATAGGCTGCAGAAGACCATGTTCCTGAATCGACTTGCTAAGTTCTGCAAGTGCTGCTTCATCAAAATGTTTACGAGGCTGGAACGGGTTGGGCGCGATACTGTCAACATCCAACTCTTCGATCCGAGCACCCTGTGCCTCCAATTCAAAGCTGTCAATATTGCTCAGGTCTTTTTGGTATGCTTCTTCTACTTCGCTTAGGATTTCCCCAAGCCCTCTACCCAATGCCATATTAGTTTCCTATGATTACAGTAGCCAGATCGCGATAAGCAACCGACCCTTTGGATGTAGAAGCATATTCTGTCACCGGTTGTCCGAAACTCGGGCTTTCTGCTATTTTAACATTCCTTGGTACCACGATACACTCTTGTGCTTTTTTAAGATGAAAAAGCTTATCTTTGAAATGATGTGTCAAATCTGCCAATACCTGCTTGGAAAGATTATTCTGCGAAGAGTACATCGTCGGCAGGAATCCTTTGATCTTCAGTTTCGGGTTGATCGTCTTTTTCAACAAACTGACAGTGTTCAGCAATTGTGCCAAACCTTCAAGCGCGAAGAACTCACATTGGATAGGGATAATAACTGAATCTGAAGCACTCAAAGCATTGATTGTAATCGGACCAAGTGCCGGAGGCGAATCAATAATGACAAAATCATATCGATCAGCAATTTCTGCAATTCTCTCTTTCAGTATCAATTCACGGTTTTTTTTCTTCGGATTGTAAAACTCTTTTTCAATACCAACAAGCCCAATGTTCGAAGGAACTAAATGCAAGCCTTTGAGCTTGGTTTTCAAAGTTACTTCAGAGAGTTTTTTTGTTCCTATCAAAACGTGATAGATATTAAACTCATAATCTGCTCTACTGAATCCGAGACTAGTTGTTGCATTGGATTGAGGATCGATATCCAAAAGCAATACTTTTTTACCGTTCTCAGCCAATGAGGCAGCCAAATTTACCGCTGTTGTTGTTTTTCCTACGCCACCTTTCTGGTTGGCTATACTGATCACTTCGCTCATCGTAAACTAAATATCCTCTTCCCTTCCATTATCAATGAACCATCCTTGCACAAAACGGCATCTTTCAGGCTCTTTTTAGACTTTTCAATGTGTACTGAAAAGCTTCTGCTTCTTTCAAATTCTATCTCATACTCACTAAAAACTTGCTTCCATTTTGTAGATTTTTCAAGGGCAAAAATATACTTTTCAAGCAACAGATTCGGTTCAATATCGGTCTTCAGGGATTTATAGCCGTTTTGCTCATTTTTTAGATTTATTCCGATACCGCACACTAAATGATCTTTCACTTTTTTCGTGATCGTCCCACCAACTTTGTTGTTATCATGATAAAAATCATTAGGCCATTTCAACCATACGTTTGCACCAGATTCTACCAGTACTTTTTTCATAATGAATGAGAAATAGATCGAAGCTGAACTGAGCGCAAGGTCTTCAGGAAGCATATCGACGTTGAAAGCAATAGAAGCAAAAAAGTTTCCATCTCCACCCGACCAACTATTATCCCTGCTTCCTATGCCCGAACTCTGCTCTTTTGTAATAACGGCCACAGGTGCAGTCAGCTCACCGCTTTGAATCTTCTCTTCAAGATATCTTTGCGTAGAAGGAAGAAGATCAAATGATAGAATCTCCAACTTTGATGCCCCTCCCTACACAATATGCTTTGGCAGAAATTGCTTTTTTTGATGCAGGCTGGATAGTTCCTATTTTGATACTTCCTTTTGCACATCCAACGATTATGCTCTCACCTTCAAACCCAAGTACTTCGTAAGGTCTGTGTTTGTTTTCTACGTCGACAAGGCCAAGATCGTCAAATTTGGTCCCGTTCGAAGCAAATATACCGGGCCAACCTTCAAATGCACGATATTTGTTATACATCACAACAGCATTTTCAAAATCCACTTCACCATCACTCTTTTTGATCTTTTTACAAAGTGTCGCCTCTGCATCATTTTGTGTTTCAGGAGTAATACTCTCAAAATTTCGTATCGTAGAAAGGGTCAGTTTGCAGGCATCATCGGTCAATTGCTGCATCAATGCATATAATCTCATATCTTGAGGAATCTTAAACTCTAATTTTTCCAGCATTGGACCCGTATCAAGCCCTTCTTCCATGAGCATGGATGTCACACCTGTTACTTCATCACCGTTCAGCAGTGACTGTTGTACCGGGGAAGCACCCCTATATTGGGGAAGAAGAGATGCATGGAGATTAATACATGGAGCAATGTCAAGTACCTCTTTTGGCAAAAGCTGTCCAAATGCCGCTACAACAATAAAGTCCGGGTTTTGTACCTTGATAGCATCTATAATACCCTCATCTGTAAGTTTGATCGGCTGAAGTACTTCGATACTGTGTTGTTCAGCCAATACTTTCACAGGCGGTGGCGTAAGTACCATTTTACGTCCAACCGGACGATCAGGCTGAGTTAGGACCAATGTCACACTCATGTCTTCAGCCTTGATCAGCGTATCAAGTATCTCTCGTGCATAATGGGGGGTACCCATATAGACGATTCTTTTTTTAACCATTGACAAAAAGAGTCCCCCCTTGATGTACTTTTTGAATCAAGAAGCTTTTTACGTCAGTTAGATCAAAACCGTTTGCCAAAAACATTTTTCTGTTGTGTTTTAGAAGGAAATCCGCAGCTTGGAGTTTGGTAACGATTCCTCCCGTTGCAAATGCATTATTTGGAGAATGTTCTGCTTGAAGTTCTTCCTCATCTATTTCATGCACAATCGAGCGCTGTTTGGCATCCGTAAATTTATGCGGATCCTTATCATAATAGGCATTGATATCCGAAAGAATCACTAAAAGCTCGGCATCAAAATAATGTGCTACATGTGCAGAAAGCCTGTCATTATCACCAAATACCAATTCTTCAATACTTACTGTATCGTTCTCATTGATAATAGGAACGACCTTGTTTTCCAACAGCGTGTCGATCGCCGCTTTGGCATGTGCAATGTGTCCCGGGTACTCAAATACGTCTGCACTGAGTAATACTTGTGAACATAAAATACCGAAGATGCCAAACTTTTCCTGATACATTTTAAGTAGTAACGGCTGTCCGATTGCCGCCAATGCCTGTCTGTTAGCTACAATCTTTTTATCCAATGGAAGCTGACTATATCCCGCTGCAACAGCACCTGAACTGACCAAAATGACTTCATATCCATTTTTTTGCAAATCAACGATCAATTCCACTAATCTTAATAACCGCACCCTTGCTACTGCACCGTTTTCAGTTAAAACGTGAGACCCGACTTTGATGACGATTCGCTCCATCTATGCCTCATTCTCCTCTGCTACATTTTTCACAAAATCACCCAATGCATATCGCAATGCTTCTGTATTTAAATGGGAAACAGAAGAAATCGGCAATACAAACAGCGGTTCATTCTGTGGCAAAGAAACACCAAACTCTTTTTTGAATCCATAACTGATATAACGGCTATCTGCCCTATACGTGTTTAGTGTATCATTGGCTTGAAGGCCAATATCGTTTAAGAAAACTTTGATCAGTCCATTAGCATCCTCTTCGGGCACTGCATCTACTTTGGTGATCGCAATAGCATACTTTCGTTTTGCCAATGCCTCAGAATAACGCTGTAATTCAACCAGCAAAGTCTCATACTGATACTTCATCTCTCTATAATTAGAAATATCGATCATAATCAACAGGGTTTTGGTCCTTTCGATATGTTTCAAAAATTCAAGCCCTAAACCCCTCCCATCGCTTGCACCTTCGATAATACCCGGAATATCTGCCATCAAAAAAGAATCATAGTCGCCAACATGCACAACACCCAATTTCGGGGTCAACGTTGTAAACTCATAATTTGCAATTTCCGGTCTGGCATTTGAAAGTGTGGAAATCAATGTCGATTTGCCCACATTAGGGTATCCAACCAAACCGACATCTGCAATGAGTTTCATTTCTAGTCTAACATGCTTTGTTACACCAGGTAATCCAGGCTGTGCATACGTAGGGCGCTGGTTACTTGAACTTTTAAAATGCATGTTGCCAAGTCCACCTTTCCCGCCTTCTAGGAATAGAACCTTTTCACCTTCTTGCATAAGATCGAGCAGTAATTCACCCGTTTCCATATCGATAACCTGCGTACCTGGTGGCACGACTATAATGGTGTCCTTGCCTTTTCTGCCGTAGCATCTTCTTCCTTCGCCAGGACGGCCATTTTCGGCTTTAATTACATTCCTGCCACGCAGTGCCGAAAGAGTATCTGTATTATTATCTACCTGAAAAAATACAGAACCCCCACGACCGCCATCACCACCGTCAGGACCGCCTTTTATAACGAATTTCTCTGTCCAGAATGAAACTGCACCGGCCCCGCCTTTACCTGAACTTACCGTAAGTTCTACACTATCTACAAACATTAGACAAACCTTTACAATAAAAAAACCCAACTATTAAACATGGGAAATACGATTTCGAATTATATCGAATTTAGAACAATTATCGCTATAATTATGAGAGCGAACATAAAGAAATGGAGGTTTTATGAAATATCTCAATCTATATAATATATCGTTAACAGCCATTTTGAGTCTTCTGGCAACTGCATGTGCACCATCTACCGTACCACCCAAAGCGGGAGGGTACTATTATAATGGTATCTATTTCGGCCAGAATCTGGATGAAAACTATCGACATGGCATTAAAGATGGTTGCCGTACAGCTCAAGGAGAGTATACAAAATCCCACCGTTTATTTAACAATAACCAATCATACGAAGACGGATGGTTTCTCGGACGCAATAAATGTCGATTGAAATAAATGAAATTATAAGATATAGATAGGATAGAAAGACCTGCCGCTTTTAGCAGGTCTCTATGAAATTATGCAGGAACTACTGAAACTTTTTTTCTTGTAGCTGTTTTGTTTTCAAATTTTACAACACCTTCAACAAGCGCAAATAAAGTATGATCTTTACCCATACCTACACCATTGCCAGGATGTACTTTTGTTCCTCTTTGTCTGATGATGATATTACCTGGGATAACTGCCTCACCACCAAATTTTTTTACACCTAAACGACGTCCAGCTGAATCACGGTTATTCTGGGTAGACCCCTGACCTTTCTTGTGTGCCATCTTTGCTCCTTATGCGATTTTAGTAATTCTTACTCTTGTGAAGTCTCTTCTGAAACCTCTTTTAAGTTTTGAATCTTTTCTTCTTCTTTTTTTGTAAATGATCACTTTTTTATCTCTACCTTCGTTGATCACTTCACCTTTGACTACGGCACCTTCTACAAAAGGAGTACCTACAGTCAATTCACCATTATCAAGTGCAAGAACTTCTTTAAACTCTACTGCACTTTTTGGCTCAAGATTCATGTTGTCAAAACAAACGATATCGCCTTCTTTGACCTTGAATTGTTGGCCACTTGCCTTAATGATTGCGTACATTGCAAACCCTTTACTATCTATTTTTTAAAAAGTTCGTGATTATACCCAAATAAGTTTTAATCTTTTTTTAAACTAAAACTTATTTTTTACTTTCCCTCTTAAAAACTGTAATCGGCATTTGCAATAGCAATACAATCAATCTCGATCAATGCATTTTTTGGAAGTGATCTTACCGCTACAGTACTTCTTGCTGGTTTATGAATTCCAAAATAATGGGCATAGATGCTATTAACTTTGTCAAAATCTTTCATATCAACCAAATAGATCGTTGTTTTGATGACATCATTGAAATGCGCACCTGCAGATTCAAGTACATAGAAAAGGTTTTTAAGTACTTGATGTGTCTGGTTTTCAACATCATCGGCTACCATTTCACCTTTTTCATTTAAACCGATCTGTCCGGATGTATAGATCAACCCATTGTACTCAACTGCCTGGGAATACGGTCCAATTGCTTGAGGTGCTTCTTTGGTTGCAATAAATTTCATTCTTCTTTCTCCTTTTAAATTGTAAGATTAATTGTTTTCATAAAAAATGTAATTGGTGGAATAATCTGAAAATTCAAAGTAAACCTTTTTTTCGCCCTCATCCACTTTTGCATTGAAATTCTTGTCATCATATCCATATCCATAACGATAAGGCCTTGGATTGCTGTCATTGGTTCCATAAGCAGTTGATACTTTATCGATTTTGATAAATCGGTGAACCAATTTATCACCTGCATAGATATCCAGCACTCCATTGGTTCCTGTCCAGTTTTGCAAAGAACGGCTCATGGAATTCTGAGTCTCTTGTGTACAGCCGGCTAACCATAAAGCGAGTATCATCACCAAGAACACTCTGTTTTTCATCTGCTACTCCTTACACCTTTATTATGAAAGATATTTTATCACTTTTAGGCTTTTGGCATTCCAAATTTTTGCGTTACCAGCTCGCCTTTATCATTAAAATAGAGATAATAAAGTTTATCTTTCACTACAGGCAATCCTGCCAAATAACGCAAGGCCAAATTAGCTTGAAGCGAACCGATATGCATGACGATAGGTGCAGCTATGCCTCCCGGTTTGTGATCCGAAATGTTGAAAACCTGAAAATCAGCCTGTTCAAAGAAACAGACCTGTCCATTGAATTCTTCAACACTGGCATAGACCCAAGGAGTACCTATCTTTTTCGCATAGGCATTGATCGCTGCTCTAACCGGTAAGTTATCCGTAGCATCAAGAATCAGATCATAACGATTGTCCAATCCTGAAAATGCTTCAAAATCCATATCAAATCCCATTACATTAACAAAGGGATTCTTGCTCTTGATCAGTTGTGCAATAGTTTTAGCCTTATTCTTTCCTTCATCAGCTAATGTAAATGCGATCTGTCTATGAATGTTATGCAAAGATACCGTATCAAAATCTACCATATGGATCTCGCCGATCCCAGACGTACCCAATGCCTGAGCCAGTGTACTGCCAAGCCCACCGCTTCCGATAATTGCGATCTTCTTAGACTGTAAAGATCGTTGAGTAGCTTCGCCCCATAGCTGTATCTGTCTGTTAAAATATACTTCAGGTGTCACTTCAAAGCTCCTTTCTGATACTCAACTCTCTCTCAAAAGCCCAGGATTTTCGGTGCTGGGTAATTTCTGACTTGTTGAGTACTTCAATCAACATCGATTCTTTGTCTTCCAACATCATGACAACTTCCCCTTCAGGATTGACAAGCATGGTATCCCCGTAAAACTTCCATTTTACTTCGCCGTCACTGTATTCTCCCAAACGGTTAGCCCTTAAAATAAAACAGCCGTGCAAAAATGCTTTGGTCTTGATGACCTCCCGCCACCGGTTATGTGAGCCAAAAGTCGAAGCTGTCGGCAATAGTACCAAATCAATCTTTTTGCGTGTCACCTGTTCCCAAAACGGATCGAAATGTAACTCAAAACCGGCCATTACCATGACTTTAAAACCTTTTATCGTAAAGCTCATCGCATCCTTTAAAGGTTCAACGGGATTGGCAAAGAACTTTTTTTCGTTCCAATGCGGATAAGGCAAAAGTATCTGCTGCTCATAGTAACTGACACTTTTATGTGTGATCTTGACGATCGTTTTATGATAGCCGTCTTTTTGAGTGAGAATTATCGGAGCAATGAAGATGATCTCATATTTTTGCGCAAGATGTTTTAAGAGTTCGATATGCTTGCGGCTCTGTTCTTTGACCATTGCTATCGACATACTTTCAAGTTCTTTGAAAAAATGGTTCAAAACATATTCGCCTAGCAGCATCACGTCAACCCCGCGTTCATGGGCTTGCTTCAGATAAAATTCAAGCCTTGTGGCGTTCATGCCCAACGTAGGCAGTTGAAGTGCAGCAACCGTCAAGGTTTTCACGATTCTTCCTTAACAGTTTGATTGGCCTGTTCGATAATCGTTATCTTTGTTTTTGCCTCTTCAATAAGCTTTTGTGCTTCCTTGATAGTCTCAAGTCCCTCTTCATAGAGCTTTACACTCTCTTCAAGCGTGATCTCAGGATTCATCAATTTTTCAAGCAATTCGCGTGAATACTGCAGTTTTTCTTCAAACGTTTCATTCTTCATTGTAGACCTTTTTTAGGAAAGAAGGAAAACGCATTTCCATCATTTCAAAATTTCTTTGATATAACTATCGAATTTTTCCAATTCCACCAAAAATGCATCATGCCCATAATCACTCTGTACTTCCAGATAATCACAAGATTGTCCGTTATGCTCCATCATCTTGTAGATATGCTCCATCTCTTCGGGAAAGAAAAGATAGTCTGAAGAAAAACTGATCAAATGCATTTTGGCCTTGACCCTGGAGATCGCATCATAAAGCGAATCATAGCCCCGGCTAAGATTGAACGTATTGATCGCTTTAACGATGTACAGATAGCTGAGCGGATCAAAGAAACGGGAAAAATTGGCTGTATTATACTCCATGTAACGTTCTACTTCATAACGCCCAAAAAGCTCGAACAATCCGTCATTACTGACATAGTTTCGGCCAAATTTCTTATCCATCGATGCAGGTGAAAGATAGGAAATATGACCCGCGATACGCCCGATAGCCAAACCATCAAGCCCCTCTTTCTTAAAGGCATCTTTCTCATACTGTCCGTTTTCAAAACGTGGATCTTGGCGAATCGCTTCAACGGCAACTTTGTTAAAAGCGATCGTCCAGGGCCTGGTTGCATAGGTTGCTGCCAAAGAGATGATATGATCAGCAAGGTTAGGATAATCCACGGCAAACTGAAGCGCCTGCATCCCTCCCATAGAACCGCCGATAATCGTATGGAGATGATAAATACCAAGTGAAGAAAGCAGCTGCATCTGGGCCCTGATCATATCTTTAATCGTCACAACCGGAAATTTTAAACGATACGGCTCTTCACTTGGATACATTGGGCTCATTGGGCCCGTACTGCCAAAACACGAACCGACCACGTTGGTGCAGATGACAAAATACTTTTGGGTATCGACCGCTTTTCCGTCACCGATCAGACCGTCCCACCAACCTGCTTTTTTATCGCCTGCGTAAGTTCCCGCAGCATGATGCGATCCGCTTAAGGCATGACAAACCAAAATGACATTGCTTTTGTCTTCATTGAGCTCACCATATGTCTCATACGCGATTTGATACGGTTCGAGAATACGACCGCTTTCAAGATACAATGGACTGCTAAAATGTGCGATTTTCGTTTCAATCTTCATAAACTGCTTTTACCGGTATTCTTAATAGCCATATTCTACCCAATTTGGGTTTAAAGCGAGCAAGTGCTCTTGCAATGCCATTCAATTAAAACATCTTCACTTCACATGAAGTGATGCCATGGCATAAATTGTTTTTCTTCCCTGACCATATCAGAAAGGGAGGAAATTTTATCCTAATGCCTTGGTTAGATCATCGATCAAGTCTTGTGTATCCTCAAGCCCTATACTTAGCCTGATCAAACCTGCAGGTACACCTGCATCAATAAGCTCCTGAGTTGAAAGCTGCTGGTGTGTCGTACTTGCAGGATGTGTAATGATAGACTTGCTATCACCGATATTGACAACCAATGCAAAGATCTCTGTAGAATCAGCGATCTTCTGTGCCATCTCTTTACTTTCAACTTCAAAAGAAAGCAACCCGCTATGACCACCTTTAAAATATTTTTGTCCCAATGCATAGTTTACATCCGATTCAAGTCCAGGGTAGTTGACTTTTTTGACTTTCGGATGGGATTCGAGGAATTTTGCAATGGCAAGTGCAGATGCAGAGTGCTGTCTCATACGCAGTGGCAATGTTTCGATTCCCTGGATATACAGCCAAGAATTAAACGGGCTTGGTGCAGCGCCAAGATCACGTAACAACGCGAGTCTTACCCTAAGGGTAAAGAGTGGTAGAGGAAGGTCGCTATAGACAAGTCCATGATAACTTTCATCAGGCTCATTAAAGTGATAATAACGGGGGTTTCCCTTGATCTTCTCAACCAAATTTTCACGTTCTACGATGACACCACCGATGGCCAACCCCTGCCCTGTGGTATATTTGCTTGCACTATGCACCACGATATCGCATCCAAGCTCTAATGGGTTGCAAAGGATCGGCGTCGCTACCGTATTATCTACACACGTAAGTATTTGATGTTTGTCGGCGATCTTTGTGATCGCATCAAAATCTGCCACATCAATACTTGGGTTCGTGATACTTTCAAAGAGAATCAGCTTCGTTTTCTCATCGATGAGTTCCTCTAATTCTGCAGGATTTTTCACATCAAAGTAACGTGTCTGTATCCCAAAACGCTTGATCGTATGCCCTGTGAGTGTGGTTGTCCCGCCATAAACCTGCTTGGCTACGATAATATTGTCCCCAGCCTCAGCCACGTTTGCGATCGCATAGAAAATTGCAGCCATTCCTGAAGCAGTCCCGACTGCAGCAGCACCTTTTTCAAGTGCCGCAAAACGTTTTTCAAAAACATCGGTTGTTGGGTTCATCAACCTGGTATAAATATTCCCCAGCTCTTTGAGTTCAAAAAGATTGGCCGCATGTTCTGTACTTCTAAATTCATAGGCTGTGGTCTGATAGATAGGTACTGCCATAGTTCCCTGAGAATCTTTTTCATATCCTGCATGAATGGCAAGTGTCTGTTGGTTCATTATGCTTCCTTCATAAGCTTTAGTAATAGTGTTAAATTATATCAGGAAGTTGCTTGTGTTTATGGAGGTTCACAATTAAAAGAAAGAAAAGAAAAAATATTTAACCGGCAAACGACAATGAATTGTCGTTTGCTTAACGGTTCTTACCCGTGATAGTTAGGAGACTCTTTGGTGATCGTTACATCATGAACATGTGACTCTTTCAAACCGGCACTTGTGATCTCAACGAACTCGGCTTTTTCCCAAAACACTTTTATCGATTCCGAACCGCAGTATCCCATAGAGCTTCTAAGTCCGCCGATCATTTGGTGAATTACGTCAGCGATTTTTCCACGGTAAGGAACACGTCCTTCGATTCCCTCTGGAACGAGTTTATCAGCCGCCGTTCCTTCTTGGAAATAACGATCCGTACTTCCTTTTGTCATCGCTCCAATACTTCCCATACCTCTGTACTCTTTGAACTGACGACCGTTATAGATGATCATCTCGCCCGGTGCTTCATAGGTACCAGCCAACGCCGAACCAAGCATGACACAGCTTGCACCCACTGCCAATGCCTTAGCAATGTCTCCGGAATACTTGATACCGCCATCGGCAATAACAGGAACACCTGCTTTATTTGCTACTTGTGCTACTTCATCAATTGCTGATATCTGAGGCACACCCACACCGGCTACGATACGGGTTGTACAGATCGAACCAGGTCCGATACCTACTTTTACACCATCAGCACCTGCATCGATCAGATCCTGTGCTGCTTCGCCCGTTGCGATATTTCCTGCGATCACATCGATATCCAGCTCTTTTTTGATCTGCTTAACCGTATCGATGATCCCTTGTGAGTGCCCGTGTGCCGAATCCAGAACGATCACATCCACACCTGCTTCAACCAATGCTTTAGCCCTGTCAAGCTGTCCTACACCGATCGCTGCGGCTACCCTCAAACGTCCGAATTCATCTTTATTGGCATGAGGATGCTGCTCTTTCTTTTCGATATCTTTGATGGTAATAAGCCCAATGAGTTTATCTTCATTATCTACAATAGGTAGTTTCTCTATCTTATGTTGCTGAAGTACTTTTGCTGCCTCCTCAAGTGTCGTACCTTTTTTAGCAGTCACAAGCGGAGCAGAAGTCATCACATCTTTAACCTTTTTTGTCATATCTGTAATGAACCGCATATCACGGTTGGTGATGATACCGATAAGTTTTTTGTTATCATCCACCACAGGTACACCAGAAATATGATATTCACCCATTAAAGCATCTGCATCACCCACTGTTGCATCGGGATTGATATAGATAGGATCGATAATAATACCGCTCTCTGACTTTTTAACTTTTTTTACTTGAAGCACCTGTGATGCGATATCCATATTTTTATGGATTACCCCAATCCCCCCGAGTCTTGCCATTGCGATTGCTGACCTATATTCTGTTACCGTATCCATTGCAGCAGAAACCATCGGAATATTTAGAGAAACACGCTTGGTTAATTGTGTTTTGATACATACCTCTTTAGGCAAAACGGTTGAATGTTTTGGGATCAATAATACGTCTTCAAATGTCAGTGCTCTTTTTCTAATTCTCATCAATATTCCTTTCTACTTAATATAATTAACAGCTTTTTCCATACTAGCCGCACCGTCAAAGAGTGTTTTTTCATTAAATGCTTTTGCAATAAGTTGCAATCCTATCGGCATTCCTTCATCATTTTTTGCTACTGGAAGTGAAATTGCCGGGAGGCCTGCAAGGTTGATTGCGATCGTATACATATCGCTTTTGTACATTTCCAACGGATCATGCACCGCTCCGATCTTCGGTGCAACGCTTGGCGCTACCGGGGAGAGGATCAGGTCTGCCTCTTTAAAGATTGCATTGAATTCGTCACGGACCAGATGCCTTACTTTCTGCGCTTTGAGATAATACGCATCATAATATCCCGATGAAAGTACAAAGTTGCCAAGCAATATACGGCGTTTAACCTCTTCGCCAAAGCCCTGGCTTCGCGTCTTGTAAAAAAGTTCTTCTACATTGTTTGCCTCAGCTCTGTTTCCGTATCGGATCCCGTCAAATCTCGCAAGGTTTGTTGCGGCTTCAGCAGTTGCAAGGATATAATAGGTTGCAATATCGTATTTTGTATTTTGCATATTTTTATGGACGATCATATGGCCCGCAGCTTCAAGCGCCTTAACCGTATCGGCATATGCCTTTTGAATCTCTTCATCCGCCTCAGAAATATAGTTATCTATCACCGCAATTGTCAGTTTTCTGTTTACATCGATGTTGTTTGCGATATCTTCCTTTTCAAACTCAGCAGAGGTAGAGTCTTTAGGATCGTGCCCTTTGATCGCATCGTACAAGATAGCCGCATCTTCAACATTCTGTGTGATCGGTCCGATCTGGTCCAAAGAAGAGGCATAAGCAGCAAGACCATATCGGCTGACCCTTCCGTAAGTCGGTTTCATCCCCACACATCCACAGTACGCCGCAGGCTGACGGATCGATCCACCGGTATCTGAACCAAGTGCTGCGATCGCGATACCCGCTGCAACTGCTGCAGCAGATCCCCCTGAACTACCGCCTGGTACCCTGTCTTCTCCATACGGATTTTTTGTCGGTCCATAATAAGAACTCTCCGTCGTTGAGCCCATCGCAAATTCATCCATATTGGCTCTACCGAATGCCATCATTCCATTGGCTTTGAGGTTGACGATCGCAGTCGCATCATAAGGAGCGATATAACCTTGAAGGATCTTGGAAGCGCTGGTAACAGACCAATCTTTTACCTGGATATTGTCCTTGATGAGGATCGGAACCCCTTCTCCTGAACTCTCATAACCGATATAAGCATTTAGACCGCTCTCTTTAGCTTTTGACTCAAGTTCGGTTCTAAACAAAGCTAACTCTTCTTTGCTTTTCGTCAATGCTTCTTTTAGTGTTATCACTCTTACTCCTTATAGTTTTTTCTTTTTATAATACGATACAACTACCAACCCGGCACCTACCAAAGCCAAAATAAAAAGGATCAAACCTACGATCACGTCCGCTTTAACAGGCTGTGTCAGATCAAACATTGACTACCTCAGCACATCTTTGGCAGACTTCTTCCTCACTTAAAGAAGTGAACCTCCAACATCTTGGACATTTACACTGTGTTGCCTTATGGATGCTGAACTCTTTTTCATTTACTTTAAATCTGCCGATCTCTTCCCCTGCACTCTGAGGCTTTACAGAAGATACAACAAACCAGTCTTCCAGATCTTTATTGTTTTTGATCGTAAAATCCGTACCTGCCAATTCCACTTCCAAGGTCGATTTGATCAATTTTTCTTTTTTAAGCTTATCTACCTCTTCATAGAATGCTTCACGAATTTCGAGTAACGCATCTTCTGCAAATGGAGCTCCAACATGCGGTATTTCTTCGCAGATCAGGTCAAATACACTTTCCATCTCACCTTTGAAGATAGCCGGTGCATACTCGATGATCTCATCGGCCGTATAAGTTAGAACCGGTGCAACCAGCCCCAACATACTCTTAGCGATCAATGCCATCGCTGACTGTGCTGCTCTTCTGGTCTTGCTTTCTTTGGCATCACAGTAGAGTCTGTCTTTACAAATATCCATATAGATACCTGAAAGTTCATTGGTCAAAAAGTGGTTGAGTATCGCAAATCCTCTGAGAAAATCATATTTATCAAAATTACTCTTCACTTCTGCAAAGACTTCTCTGGCTTTAGAGAGTATCCAGACATCCAACTCTCCATACGCATCATGCGGTACAAGTGAATCCAGATCATCGATATTAGCCAACAAAAATCTAAAGGTATTTCGTATTTTTCTATACTGCTCTGCAGTCTGTTTCAAGATATTATCAGAGATTTTCAAATCAGACTGATAGTCACTCAATGCAACCCACAGTCTAAGGATCTCTGATCCGTACTGGCTTACGACTTTATCCGGAGCAACAACATTCCCTTTGGATTTGCTCATCTTCTCACCCTTTTCATCGACTGTGAATCCATGAGTAAGGATCGTTTTATAAGGGGCAATATGATTGATCGCTGCACTCAGAAGCAGAGAACTTTGAAACCATCCTCTATGCTGGTCGCTTCCTTCGATATAGATAGAAGCAGGATACTCTCCCGCATCATAGTTACGGCTTTTAAGCACGGAGTTCCATGCAGAACCGCTGTCAAACCATACATCCAGAATATCATTGATCTTTTCAAGTTCCTCAGGTTTGTAACCTGCTCCAGGGTAAAGAAGCTGTTCGATTGGCAAAGAATACCATGCATCCGCACCCATCTGTTCAAAGATCATCGCCACAAAGTTAAGTACTTTCTCATCCAGAACAACTTCTTTGGTGCTTTTGACCCTAAAGAATGCGATCGGTACACCCCATGAACGCTGCCTAGAGATACACCAGTCCGGTCTTCCTTCGATCATCGGTTTAAGACGGTTTTTTGCACTCTTTGGATAGAAATCAACGTTCTCAATCGCATCAAGAGAGAGCTCTCTAAGGCTCTTATCGGCAGTTTTTGGCGTATCATCTACAGAAATGAACCATTGGTTCGTTGCTCTATAGATCAAAGGCTTTTTCGTTCTCCAGCAGTGCGGGTAGGAGTGAACAAACTTGCTTTGCTTCAACAATGCATCACCCAACAACTCCAGGATAGGCTCATTGGCCTTGAAGATATGCATACCAACAAATGTTTCGGGATTCGGCAAGAGATTGAGCCCGACAACGCTTTGGTCATAACATCCTTTTTCATCAACCGGCATGATCACATCCAAACCGTATTTCAACCCAACACGGTAGTCATCTTCACCATGACCAGGTGCAGTATGTACCGCTCCCGTCCCGCCATCCATCATGACATGCTCTCCAAGAATGATGGTTGAGGGCCTTCCGTTAAGCGGGTTGATGGCTAAAAGATTCTCCATCTCCCATGCAGCGATCTTTCTGCTCGCATGTCCGCTGACAACTCCTTCAGCGATCATCGCATCATAGCGTGCCTGTGCAACGATATGCCCGTCATCGGTCAGCACATACATCTCATCTGGATTGATTGAAATACCGGTATTGGCAGGCAACGTCCAAGGTGTCGTCGTCCAGATGACAAGTCCTGCTTTCCCCTCTACCCCTATCTTCTCTTTTGCCGCATCGCTAAGTTCAAAATGAACATAGATAGAATAATCCTCTTTATCCTCATACTCCACTTCCGCATCTGCAAGTGCCGTTTGTGCCGCCCATGACCAGAAGATAGGCTTGTGACGTTCAACCAAAAGACCTTGCTGCGCGATCTGGCATAGAGTTCTGTAAATGTTAGCTTCAAATTTGAAATCCATCGTTACATACGGGTTATCCCAGTCTGCGATCACACCCAGGCTTTTAAACCCTTCTTTTTGCACTTCGATAAAATGCGCAGCATGCTGACGGCACAGTTCACGGAACTGCTCGGTAGGCATCGCCTCTTTTTTCTCTTTACCCAGCTTTTCTTCTACTTTTTGCTCGATAGGAAGGCCATGACAGTCCCAGCCTGGTGTCATACGAACGGCTTTCCCTTGGAAATAGTTGTATTTAAGGATAATATCTTTAAGTATTTTATTGAGTGCATGACCGATATGGATATCACCGTTTGCATACGGAGGGCCATCATGAAGCGTAAACATCTGCGCATTGTTGCGCTTCGTTTTCATCTGATCGTAAATATTTGTATCATACCATGCTTGATATCTTTTTGGTTCGTTTTCCGGAAGATTTCCACGCATCGGAAATTCGGTTTTAGGGAGGAGTAACGTCTCTTTGAAGTCCATATTTGATAACACCTTGTTGGGGTAACCCCGATATATTATCTCGTGATTGTATCCTAAAATCCATTAAGTGTAGGTTTAGCCCATGAAATGCAGTGAAAATCTGTTATAATCATCTCATGGTAAATACAAAATATAAAGCTGAACAGATCATTCTTAGGCTCGTTGGATTATCCCAAACTATCACATTTGCAGAAAGTTGTACGGGTGGCAGGATAGCCGCTGCATTTACTGCTATTTCAGGGGCTTCTGCAGTATTGAACGGATCCTGCGTTACTTACTCCAATGAGATCAAACACAGATGGCTAGGGGTAAGCAATGAAGTGTTGGAAAAGTATGGTGCAGTCAGCAAAGAGTGTGTGGAACAGATGCTTGATGGTATCTGTAAAATGGCCAGTAGCAATTATGCTATAGCCGTTTCGGGTATTGCAGGTCCTACTGGAGGAACGCCGTTAAAACCTGTAGGAACCGTTTTCATAGGCATTAAAACCCCGAATAAAACCGAAATCTATCCTTGTTTTTTTGAAGGGAACAGAGAAAATATCCAGGAACAATCAGTCGATTTTGCCATCGATAGAATGGCTGAAGCACTCCAAATTTAAGATATTTTTCACATATTGCTTGACAATCAAAGCTTTCTAAGCTATAATTCCGTCCACTTATTCGCAAAATAGGTGCATGGATGACCCGTTAGCTCAGCTGGTAGAGCAATTCACTTTTAATGAATGGGCCCTAGGTTCGAATCCTAGACGGGTCACCACGAAGACGGTCGCTTAGCTCAGTTGGTAGAGCGCTACCCTTACAAGGTAGATGTCACAAGTTCGAGTCTTGTAGCGACCACCATTTTTAATAAATTTAAGAGCATATTTTTGTTCTCATGCGCGGTGGTAGATCAGTTGGTTAGATTACCTGCCTGTCACGCAGGGGGTCGCGGGTTCGAGCCCCGTCCACCGCGCCACTTTTTTATTTTTTGACCCGTTAGCTCAGCTGGTAGAGCAATTCACTTTTAATGAATGGGCCCTAGGTTCGAATCCTAGACGGGTCACCATTATTATTTAAAGTTTTCCTTAGCGGAAGGCTTGCACAACCTAGTTGCTTTTTATGACTGTTTGGATCTAGATGACCCTTTCATCTAGTGGCCAAGGATGCTACGTTTTCATCGTAGTCACAGAGGTTCAAATCCTCTAGGGGTCGCCAGTCTAACAGTTATGGTCGCTTAGCTCAGTTGGTAGAGCGCTACCCTTACAAGGTAGATGTCACAAGTTCGAGTCTTGTAGCGACCACCATTTTTATTTAATTAAAACGCGAAATGAACGAAGTCCATTTCACTACGTTAACACTGGGTTTTCTTCAGCAGAAAGCTCACAAAACTAATTTTTTCTTTTGCGCGGTGGTAGATCAGTTGGTTAGATTACCTGCCTGTCACGCAGGGGGTCGCGGGTTCGAGCCCCGTCCACCGCGCCACTTCTCTCAATAATCCAAAAATAAAAACGTCAATTCTAAAGACAAGTGCAATTTCACCTCAATCAAGCAGCTAAGACTTTACAGAATTCTGTAAAAAATACTTCATACTGTGTTTTTATAGTTCGCCAATTCAAAACAAATGATATAATTTCAAAAAAGCGATAAGAAGATTAGGATTTTGAATTAAAACCAGCATAGCCCAAGAAAGTACTCTATAGCTGGAAATATATTAGTCTCTTAGTCTTATCCTCACACTCTCTTCATGAGCAGTCAGACCTTCCGTATTGGCTATCATTGCACATGCTTCACCGATCTCCTGAATACCTTGTTTACTCATAGAGATGATCGAAGACTTTTTCAAAAAGTGCTCTACGCTAAGTGGTGAATAGAACTTCGCTGTTCCGCCTGTCGGCAATGTATGGTTAGGTCCTGCCATATAGTCACCGATAGGCTCTGGGGTGTTTTCTCCCAGAAAAATAGCTCCGGCATGTTTGATCTTTGGAAGAAGGTCCATCGGGTTCTTTGTCATCACTTCAAGGTGTTCTGGTGCGATCTCATTCATGAGTTCAACCGCTTCGTCCATCGATGATGCCACAATGATAGCCCCTCTATCTTCGATCGATTTTCGCGCGATCGTTTCGCGTGAAAGCTTGCCAAGGAACTCTTCTACTTTGTCACTGACTTTGTTTGCGAGTTCGCTGTCTGTCGTGATCAGAATCGAACTTGCCATCTCATCGTGTTCTGCCTGAGAAAGAAGATCTATTGCCAGATAATCCTCTCTTGCACTTTCATCTGCCAGAATACCAATCTCGCTTGGGCCGGCGATCATATCAATATTGACTTCACCAAAGACCAATTTTTTTGCCGTTGCAACAAAGATATTACCCGGCCCCGTGATTACATCAACCTTAGGTATCGTCTGGGTTCCGTATGCCATCGCACCGATCGCAGATGCACCGCCTACCTTGAAAACTTTTGTCACTTTACATAAATGACAGGCTGCCAAAAGCAGTTCATTGATCTCGTTATCTGGAGTAGGTGTACAGACCACGATCTCTTCCACGCCGGCTACGATAGCAGGGATCGCATTCATCAGCAGTGAACTTGGATAAGCTGCTTTACCCCCGGGGATATAAAGACCTGCTCTGTCGACAGGCGTCACTTTTTGACCAAGTACCGTACCGCTCTTTTCAAAATCAAGCCAGGATTTTGGCATCAGTTTTTGATGATAGTTCTCAATACGCTCATAGGCAAAGTGTAGAGCATCTCTGAGTTTAGGGTCAAGAGCCTCATAGGCTTTCTTCATATCCCCAGTAGATACCATAAGCTCATCATCACTTTTTGGATCCCATCGGTCAAATCTTGCGATTTGCGCTTTGACTGCCTCGTTGCCCTCGGTTTTGATCTCATTTAAAAGCTCTGAAACGATAGCCGTAACACTATCGATGTCCATTTTCCCGCGACCTAGCAACTCGTTGAAACTTGCTTCAAACGTATCATCGCTACTAAAAAAAATCTTCATTTTATTCCTCAACTCTTCATTATTCGTTATTCACTTTTCACTTACCAAAGGATACTTCCTTTGGTACCTCGGGAGCATACTTTCATTGCCCAATATCCCGCCTTGATGAATATAAAGCGTTGGCAACGAATAGATCTCTGGATGACTAAGCAAAACCAGCCATCCTATAGGATCATAGAGTAGATCAAACTCAATTCCCGTTTGTTGTTGTAATTTTAACCAAATTTTGTAGTTATCTTTATAAAGTTTGCCAAAATGGTATTTTTTATCAGGTGTTGCAATGTTGGGATGTAAAGTTTCATCATCTTCCAATTGTAAAAATTGCTTTTTTAGATAGTCTCCATCGCCTACACAGGGTGTTGTAAAAACAGTCGTTTGAAAAGCCTCATCAGTATGAAGTAAAGAACAGTTTTTTTGCAAAAACAAAGCAGTGGTACCCGTACCGGATGGAAGAAAAACATTGAGTTTTGGTATCTGCTGCTCTTTTTGCCACTTGATGATCTCTTGGGCTAACTGACGTATGCCAAACTCAGCCTCTTTCTGCCTGCCGCCCTCTTCTATGAACACTATACTCTTATCTTCATGAAAACGTGTATCTATTTGACCGACATAAACTTTCATACCGTTATTTAATGCCGCTTGATAGTTGCCGTGCGGGTTTGCTTTGAGATAGTCCGGGATATGATCGACAAAATATTCAAACTCCCATTTCTTCATTTTGGCAAGGACAGAGAGTGAATACATCGCATTGGATTGGATGGAACCATATGAGACGATCTTTTTGATAGATGGAAAATCGTTTTGAAGAAAATAGAGAAATTTGCGTGCTTTATTTCCGGAAAAATCCGGATGAAGAAAGTCATCCCTTTTTAGATAAAAAGCATGCTCTTCAAATGTAATCTGCTCTATGGGGGAGTAGTTTAGTTTCTGTTTATACAATTAAGGTCTTCAAATGCCTGTTCTAGTCTTTTGACCATAGACTCTTCGCCAGCTCTTAGCCACTTACGCGGATCATAGTAGTTTTTGTTCGGTTTGTCTTCACCATCAGGGTTACCGATCTGTCCCTGAAGATAGTCATGGTATTTTGCTTCATAACCTCGTACACCATCCCAGAATGCCCATTGGGTATCGGTATCGATATTCATTTTGATAGCGCCATAGCTGATCGCTTCACGGATATCGCTCAGCTCGCTCCCTGATCCACCGTGAAATACAAAATTTACCGGTTTGGAAGCTGTAGAGAATTTCTCTTCAATGTACTTTTGTGAGTTATCAAGGATCTTTGGAGTCAATACGACATTTCCCGGTTTATACACACCGTGGACATTCCCAAAAGAGGCTGCGATCGTGAACTTGTCGGAAATCTTGCTTAGTTCTTCGTACGCATAGGCTACTTCAGAAGGCTGCGTATAAAGTAATGCATTATCCACATGTGTATTGTCCACACCGTCCTCTTCTCCGCCAGTCACTCCAAGCTCGATCTCCAATGTCATACCCATTTTACTCATACGTTCAAGATAGGTTTTGCAAGTAGCGATATTCTCTTCAATCGGCTCTTCGGATAGGTCAATCATATGCGATGAGAACAAAGGTACTCCATGTGCTTGATAGCGTGCTTCACTTGCATCCAGCAATGCATCGATCCATGGCAGCAACTCTTTGGCAGCATGGTCCGTATGCAATACTACCGGTATCCCATATGCTTTGGCTACGTTATGTACGTGTTGTGCACCCGAGATCGCTCCTAGAATCGCTGCTTCTTTTGACGGCAAACCTTTACCGGCATAGTAAGCGGCCCCACCGTTCGAGAACTGAATGATGACCGGAGATTTTACTTTTGCAGCTGCTTCCAGAACGGCATTCACAGATATCGTACTAACAACATTGACCGCAGGGATGGCATACCCATCTTCTTTGGCGACAGCAAACAACTTTGTAAGGTTGTCTCCGGTTACTACTCCTGCCTCTACGATATCCAGTACCTTTGTAGCCATAAATACTATCCTTTACTTAGTTAACTGTGATTTTTGCGTTTTTCATCAAACCGTTAACAACTTTTTCCTGTGCCATCTGCATTTTGATGTTATTTTTAACCTTTTCAAATGCAGGGATTTTCTCTTTGCTATTAGCTGCTTTGGCAGCTTTTACCATTTTGTCATATGTTGTTTTTGCTTCTTTGTCAGATATAGTGATTTTGGACATCTTTTTTTGCATCCAGAAACCTGAAAGTGCAGCTTCCTGCTCTTTTGCGCTCAACTCTTTTTTAGAAGCTGATGCAACCAATTTACTCGGGGCCATCATATGGATCAATTGATTTCTTCCCTCTTTAGGAAGCTTGTCCCAAGTCATTTTACCTTTAGTCAGTACTTTAAGCGCTTGATTCGCTTCATCTACCGTAATGTTCATACCGTTTACATTACCTGCATTCTGTGCTGCAAAAGATGCCGTACTAAGAGCTATAACCAATCCTGCCGTCGTCAAAAGTTTTTTCATTCAAAATCCTTGTAAAATTTATTGCGGAATTCTATCTAATATTAATAAATAGTTGATTAACAACTAGTTAGTTGCTTGTATTCGCATCTGATGACATATCAACGATTTTTGCCTTGCTTTTCAATTCTTTAGCCACTTCTGTGATCTTATTATTGAATTGTTGCTGCTTAAGGGATGTAATGATCTTATCTTTGACATCTTCGTATGGAATCGGTTTGGAAACTGTCTTTTCTTCAAGATAGATCACATGGTATCCAAATTGTGTTTTGACAGGTTTCATCGTCATTTTTCCTGGTTCAAGTTCCCAAACTGCTTTAGAAAATTCCGGAACCATCTGGCCTTTCGTAAAGTTACCAAGATCACCGCCGTTAGGGCCTGTTGGGCCTGTTGATTTTGATTTGGCAAGTTCAATGAATTTTGCTTTGAGGGCTTCACTTTTAAGGTTTTTCATTGTATCAATCACATCCTGAGCCTCTTTTTCCGTTTTTAACAAAATATGTCTGGCATGTGCCGTCTCTTCCTGCATGAATTTTTTACTGTTTTTGTCATAGAACTCTTTTGCTTCACTGTCACTGACGATCGCATTATCCATCTGTTCTTTCATCCACATATTGACAAGGAGCTCTTCTTTGATCTTTTCCATGTTTCTTGCAAATTCAGCTTTCTTGTCGATCCCTTCTTCTCTTGCAAATTCAGTGAAAAGCATTTTTTCTACCAATCTGTCTTTGATCATATCCTGCTGTGATTTGCTTAAATCAGTAAAATGGGTATTTGGAGCTGTTGCAGAAACAAATGCTTCAGCATCCTGTTTTGTGATATTCTTGCCATTGACCGTAACCAAAATATCTGATGCAACCAATGAGGTAGCACTGAGTGCAAGTGCCAAGATTGATGATCTAACGATTTTTAACATTTGTAATCCTTCAAAATAAATTCTAAGTCGGAGTATAACCCTTTTGAGTAAATCATTTATTAATGATCTTCTCTTAGAAATTTTCGCTACTATTTTATACCATTTTCATTTAAAAGGCAGTTTCAATCCCATGGCAAGAGTTAAAAAAGCGACCAAAGAAGAGATCGAAGCGATCAAAGCACTTTTTTTGGAACATTATCCAGACAGTGTCACTGAACTTGACTACCGTAATCTTTATGAACTTTTGATCGCCGTGATGCTCTCTGCTCAATGTACAGATAAACGCGTCAATCTCATTACACCTGCTTTGTTTGAAGCCTATCCTGATCCGGTCTCTTTGGCAAATGCAGACCTTGAAGAAGTCAAATCCTATATCAATACCTGCTCGTTTTTTAACAATAAGGCTCAAAACCTCATCAAAATGGCACAAAGTGTTGTAGAAAACTATGGCGGCAAGGTGCCGCTGGAACGTGATGAGCTGGTCAAACTTGCCGGGGTCGGCCAAAAGACGGCCAATGTTGTTATGATCGAATATACGGGCGCGAACCTCATGGCGGTTGATACCCATGTGTTCCGGGTAGCACACCGCCTTGGCCTAAGCCAGGCAAAAACCGCACTCAAAACAGAAGAGGACCTGACAAAAATCTTCAAAACAAATCTGCATCAACTCCATCAGGCGATGGTACTTTTTGGAAGATACCGATGTAAAGCACTCAAGCCTGAATGTGAAACGTGTTTCATGGTGCCCTACTGTAAAAGCAAGGTTTCTTTCAAGGTTTAGTTATCAACTTACCTTAATCTTTTTGATCACATTCTGAACAACCTGATAGATCTTTTCCACCGAAGATAGATTAACCATTTCACGGGTAGAATGGGGATACCGGATCGTCGGGCCGATAGAGGTAAACTTCATATGCGGATATTTTTGGGCGATGATACCGCACTCCAGTCCTGCATGGATCGCCTTGAGTTTGGAAGAACCGAACACCTGTTTTACTTCTTCGCTGACCAGAGCGGTAAAATCGCTGACATCAGGTTTCCAAGCCGGATATTTATCTTCCACTTTCACGTCAAAACCGTAGCTTTTAAAAAAACCCACCGTTTCTTTGCTCAATGATTCAAGACCTGATGCACTCATTGCTCTTGCACTGGTTTCGATCGTCACACTGCCTTCTTCATCACTGTTGATGATCGCAAGATTGATGCTCGTATCGGGGATCCCCAATGCCTCGTTCTGCGCTCTTACCCCATGTTTAAATGCATGGATCAATCGTAACGTCTCTTTTCCATTTGATAATACATCCGGCTTCTCATCCAGCCGCTTAACCTCCACCATCGGTGCATTTTCAAGCGTAACTTCACTATAAACCACTGCAATGGCATTGGCAGGGATAGAATTGCGCCGTTCACCTGCATGGATCGAAGCAAGCTGGGTTACCTGATGTTCAAAAAGATATTCTCCCAGCACCTTGATTGCAGAAGGGATATTTTTATCGATATCCACACCTGAATGTCCTCCGACAAGTCCTCTCACAGCCACTTCGTAGCACTCTCCTTTGCTGCCTAATAAACTGTTTTTTTTAGACGCGGTGATGTCCACTCCCCCGGCACAGCCAATATAGACTTCTCCTTCATCTTCGCTATCGAGATTGAGCATATAACGGCTTTTGATATCAAACTCTAACGAATTGGCACCGATAAGCCCCACTTCCTCATCCGATGTGATCAAAAATGAAAGTTCCCCGCCTTCATCCATCAATGCCATCATCATCGCGATCGCCATACCGTTATCCGCCCCCAACGAGGACTCTTTGGCTTTCATCCATCCCTCTTCAATATAGGTTTCAATCGCCGGGGCTTTCCCTATACATACCATATCATAATGGGCCTGGAGACAGAGATCAGAATCACCTTTATGGATGAAGATATTCTTGGTCTGATCAATTTCTACGGTGTATCCTCTGCTTTTTGCAAAATCAACCAGATGCTCAAAAAGTCTATCGGCAACTTTGCTGCAATGGGGTATCTGGGTAAGTGTTTTAAAATATTCTATGATCGCTGACATCGTTATCCTCTACACTATAAATCAATTAAGTAATTTGAAAAATTATAGTACAATCAGACAAAAAAAGAAGACAGCATGTGTCTTATCGTTACCATTCTTATGCTGATACTGGCTATACAAAATCTACTTCAGGCACAGTGGCTCATGGGTATCGTACAACTGCTGATCGCACTGGGCTTTTTGGTTTTGCTGATACGTAACATTCGCCTAACCCGTTGTGAAAGAAACGGCAACTGTGATACTACCTGCATCCTGCCAGCGTGGCTGACCAAACGATTTAGAAAAAAGGATAGAAGCTGATGGAATATTTTTTTACCTGTCCCTACTGTTGGGAGCGTATATCGATAATACTTGATCCGAGCGAAAAAGAGAGCAGTTATATCGAAGACTGTGAAGTATGCTGCCGTCCTATAGAGATCACTTTCCGTTTTGACGGCGAAGATCTAGTACATTTCGAAGCTAGAAAAATCGAAGGGACCTAATCCGCTTCGCCGATATAACGAAAACGCGGTATCTCCTTCCCTTCCACCGTTACGTTTTCCACAAACATGTCATAAGATCTGACCCATATCCCTTTATCCCCGTAAAGTGCACGATAGACCACCATCCACTCTTCGCTCTCTGAATGCCTGGCAAGATAAAGCACCTCATACTCCCTTCCCTTGTAATGCCTGTAAACCCCCAGTTTCAGCTCAATCTCCATGATATACTCCTTTTGCCCAATCAATAATATCAATAGATAATAACAAAAATCTTGCAAAAGTGTTATAATTTCATACATCAAACTCAAGGAGCATCCCCATGAAAAAATGGCGTGCAGATTTTAGGCTCTGGCACTGGATCAATGCCTTTATAATATTGGGAGTGTTGGGAACGGTCTTTTTGCGCAAAACATTCTTAAGCGTTAAAACCAACAGCGAAGTGGTGATGGACAAACTTTCCGGTATCGATATCAATGTTACAGCCTCTCAGGCAAAGATGGTTGTTCGTGCTATCCGTGCTCCAATGTGGGAATGGCACATCTGGTTAGGGTATGCACTCGCTGCATTGGTAGTCTGGAGAATCGCTCTTTTCTTTACCCAAAGCGGGAAACAAAAGTATACAACGCTCAAAGAACAGACCATGCATCATAAACTGGTTACGGTACTTTATGTCCTCTTTTATGCGGCTTTAACCTTTATGGCGGTAAGCGGGTTGATGCTGGAATTCCATAAAGCGCTGGGAATCTCTCACAGCTTAACCGAGTGGCTCGAGGGGAAACATGCATTGATCTATAATCTCATCCTTTATTTTGTCCCGATTCACATCCTTGGCGTGATTATGGCCGAACAAAAGGAAGAAAAAGGGATCATATCCGACATGATAAACGGGGGCAAAGCGTAAGCCTCCTTCTATAACAGAAAGTTTTCAGACTTTTTGTTATAATTCCTCATTCAAATCCCCCGATTCCACTGGATAACCTATGATACAACTAACCAATCTTTCCAAAAGTTTTGGAGAACAGACCCTTTTTCGCAACCTCAATCTTAAAATGTCCTATGGACAAAAGATCGGGCTGATCGGACGTAACGGTACGGGAAAATCAACGCTTTTTAAGATCATTCTTGGTGAAGAGAGCTATGATGAAGGCGAAGTAAGCATTCCGAAAAACTACCGTATCGGTACACTTAGACAGCATTTAAAATTCACTAGACCGACAGTCCTTGAGGAGTGTGCACAAGTACTCACCCAAGAGGAACAGTACAATTTTTACAAGATCGAAAAGATACTTTTCGGGTTGGGATTCACACAAGAAGATCTCGACAAAGACCCATTGAGTTTTTCAGGCGGTTATCAGATACGCATCAACCTTGCCAAACTTTTGGCAACCCAACCCAATATGCTTTTACTCGATGAGCCGACAAACTATCTGGATATCCTCTCACTGCGATGGCTTAAACGTTTTATCAAAGAATTTGACGGTGAAGTGATACTCATTACCCATGATCGTGAATTCATGGACAGTGTCACGACACACACGATGGGAATCCGGCGCAAGGGTCTGCATATTGTCCAGGGAGATACCAAGAAATACGATGAAACCCTGTCCCTTTTGGATGAGACTTATGAAAAGACACGTCTCAACCAAGAAAAAAAGCGTAAGGAACTCGAAGATTTCATCGCAAGGAATAAAGTTCGTGCCTCAACGGCCGCTTTGGCGCAATCCAAGGTAAAAGCCTTGGAGAAAATGGAGGAGATGGAAAGCCTCGAGAATGAAGCTTCTCTTTCTTTTAATTTTAACTACAAAGAGACACCTGCAAAAGTGGTAATCAGAGCAGAAGATCTTGGCTTTGGATATGATCCCCTCAAACCGCTTTTTGAACACTTGAGTTTTACACTGGAAAACGGGAAATGTCTGGCGATCATAGGGAAAAACGGTAAAGGAAAATCAACACTGCTTAACTATATCGCAGGAGAATTGCCCAAACAGCAAGGAGAGATGAACTTTCACCCGTCTACGGCTATTGCACATTTCGGGCAGACCAATATCGAACGCCTCAATACGCAAAACACCATCATTGACGAAATCAGTTCCGTCGATAAAAAACTGGGGATCGCACAAGTTCGCGGTATCTGCGGTACGATGATGTTTGGAGGGGAACTGGCTGAAAAAAAGATCGAAATTCTCTCGGGTGGAGAACGCAGTCGGGTCATGCTGGGTAAGATCATCGCCACTCCTGCGAACCTTCTACTACTTGATGAACCGACCAACCACCTGGATATGCAATCGATCGACGCGCTTTGTGATGCGGTAGAATCTTTCGAGGGTGCCGTAATCATGGTTACGCACTCTGAAATGCTGTTGCGCCGTCTGGCCGATGCACTGATCATCTTCCATGAAGGAAGAGCCGAATATTTTGAAGGAAGTTATGATGATTTCCTTGAAAAAATCGGCTGGGAAGAGGAAGAAGGGGAAAACAAAGCCAAAAAAGAACAACCCAAAGTTGACAAGAAAGAACGCAAAAGGCTTAGAAGTGCCCTAATCCAGGAAAAAAGCAAGGCGTGTACCCCTTATAAAAAAGAGATAGAACTTTGCGAAGAAAGGATCATTGCACTTGAAGAGCTACTGAAAACACACAATGATACACTTCTCAAAGCTTCCAACCAACAGGATAATGCGAAGATCATGGAAACTTCACAGCATATCGGCAAAATACAACAAGAGGTCGACAGCTACTTTGAGCGTTTGGAAAAAGCCAGCGAAGAGTATGACAAACTCAGTGCACATTACGATGCACAATTAGAGGGTTTGGAGTGATCAATGAGAGCATTCGTTCATTCTGCAAATGCGCTGAGTGCTCTGGCATCTATCAAGTAAAGTTTTTTTTGGCGTATCTCTACCCACCCTTTTTGCTTAAAAGTACGCAATATCCTTGAAGTACTCTCAGGTGCAAGCCTCAGATGCTGCGAGATGCTCCGCTGCGTCATCTGCATCACACTATTCTCATGGTCGACCAAAAAACGTGCCAGTCGTCTTGGTGCATCATCTATGAGTGCATAGCGCAACACCCCTTCAAGCTGTTTGATCTTACGTGTCAATGAGTGTATGATAGGCAGGATCAATTTCGGATTTTTCAAAAGATGCTCCAAAAATGCATCAAAATCGATCTCAAAAAGCGTCACATCACTCAGACATCGCGCAGTTGCCGGATAAGGGATCGATTCGAAAAGTGCCATTTCAGCAACCAGTTCATGAGGATGAAACGTCCCCATCAAGATCTCATTGCCCCCATTATCATGCTTGTAAACTTCGATACTCCCTTTGCTGAGCACCAAAAGAGACTTTGGAATCTCTCCCGCATAAAAGACAATGTTTCCCTGAGAATACTTTCTTGTTTTCGTAATCGTCGCTAAAAATTCCAACTCTTCACTCTCAAACTCTGAAAAAAGGTCAATATCACGCAAATTCATATCTTTCCTTTTAGAACTTAACAAAGATCAATATCTTTTGAGCCAGTATAGCATATACTCGCAAGTAAATATCAAAAGGAAGTCTTATGATCGATAAAAACACTTTACCGCGTGTAGCCTATGAGATGATGAATGAAGTACACTATGAAGAAGCCGACCTTTTAAATCGGCTGAAACAAACACTCAATGAAGAGAATCTCAATACCGCCAAGATCGATGGGGTGTTAAACGAACTTTTGGAACATACCCATGAACATTTTTTCAATGAGGAAAGACTAATGCAGGAGATCTCTTTTCCTGCTTTCACGATGCATCAAGGCGAGCATCTTCGAGTACTGAACGAAATGAAACGGATCGTCAACCAGTGGCAGATCGATAGAGATCCAAAACTCATTCGGGATTATTTCCTGGGGACACTGCAGGAGTGGCTGATGCTGCACATCAATACGATGGATACCATCACCGCAAACTTCATCTGTATGCGCAAAGGATGCTGATGAAAAAAGTTTCGTTTACGGATAAGCTTTCTTTTGGTGACAAACCCAAGATCACCCTGATGCTCGAAACGCCTTCAAGCAAAGAGATTCGCATCTGCATGGCAAAAGGCACTATCATGAAAGAGCATACTGCTCCTCAAGCCATTACAATCATGCTGATTAAAGGTAGACTTTTGATCGTTTCAGAGGGAGAGGAATGTATTCTGGAAGATGGTGAGATGGTCTATTTTGATGCAAGAGTACCCCACTCGCTTGAAGCGATCGATGAATGCATCATACGACTTGTATTATCCAAACAGGATACCGTTCAACGAGTGCAGAAAATCATAGGAATGGCATAAAATCTACTTTTGAGACTCCTTTTTTTCCTTTTGGATCAACTCTTTTTGGAGTCTTTTCAGCTTTTCTTTTGTCTCTTTTCTCTCTTGAGGCGTGATCGTGTCACGCTTAAGTTCGCTGTCTAAAAACCCTATCCACTCGATGATCTCTGCTTTAGTCATGAATGTTCCTTTGTTTTATACTATTTTCAATTGTAACACATTTCGAAAGAATAAAATCACAAAATATTTCATATTGATCCTTTGCCGTATTACAGAACCTGTCATGTGCATGGCATAAAATGACCATCTTTTTTAGGGTCAGTATCACGCTTGGGTATTTTTATACTATACACAAATCACCTTATATACTTTATACCGAATAATACGTTGCTTCTTTATGATGCACCACCAGCGCAGTCGTACTCTGTTCTGGTACGATCTGGAATGTCTCGCTCAGTTCGATGCCGAACTCTTCTGGCCCCAGCAGGTCAAAAAGCTGACGGCTTTGCTCAAGGTCTGGGCACGCAGGGTAACCAAAAGAGTATCTTGCTCCCTGGTAGCGATTCATACGTACGTCCCTGAGCGTAGCGCCTTCATCCTCTCTCAGGATGCCAAGGTCCATACGTATCTGCTTGTGTACCATCTCTGCCAAGGCTTCGGCAAGTTCTACCGAAAGACCGTGCACCATGTTATACTCAAGGTATTTGCCTGCATCATACAGTTCTTTTTCATACGCGCTGAACTTCGCACCCGCACTCACACAAGTCAGGGCGATCACATCATGCCTGTCATGACGGAAAAAGTCACTCAGCGCCCTGTGCGGTTTTCTGCCTTGTCTTGGGAAGCTGAACTGTGTCACGGCCCTGCCGACTATCTCGTGGAGCGGCTGGCGGTTTGCATTGGCATCGACGTTCCATCCTTCACTCTCATCGAAGAGCAAAAGTTCCTGATCATTGCTTCTGCACGGGTAATACCCATAGATGATCGTCGGATCAAACAGGTCTTTTTCTTTAAACTCACGTTTCAGACGTTCAAAAGCAGGAATAACCGTTTCATCCAAGAGTTTCGCATAGGCCTCTTTGCTCATTCCCTTGGACTTGTATCCCCAGTGCATCTTAAAGACCGTTCGGGTATTGACCCACTCATAGACCAGATCTATATCAATACCGGCTTTTGTCAATACTCTTCTTCCCCAAAACGGCGGTGTAGGGATCTCTACAGAACGATCCGGCATTTTGATCTCTTCGTAAGGTGGGATGACAATCTCTTTTTCCACTTTCTCTTCACGCGCTACCATATCTCCGGCGAGACGGGTGTCCAGTCCCCGGCTTTGATCTTCGTTGTACTTTTCGATACGCCCCATCGCGATCACCCCGTCAAAGGCATCACGGCAGTAAAAGATCGGGCCGTTGTAGACCGGACGGCAGAAGTCATCCACAAAACTTCGGGTCAGCGCCGCACCACCCAGAAGCACGGGAATCTCCAGACCCATCTGTGCCATTGTCTCCAAGTTTTCTTTCATGACAGCAGTAGACTTAACCAAAAGCCCGCTCATCCCGATCGCATGGATTTTTTGATCCTTAAGGACATCCAGATACTCTTGAAGTTCAGTTTTGATCCCGATGTTGATGACCTTGAAACCGTTATTGGAAAGGATGATGTCGACAAGATTTTTACCCACATCATGTACATCCCCTTTGACCGTACCGATGACCAGAGTCGTATCGGTCTCTTTTTCTTTTTTGGTCAGATAAGGGTTAAGATAATCCACCGTTGTTTTCATCGTTTCGGCACTCTGAAGTACGAAAGGCAGCTGCATCTGCCCACTTCCGAAGAGTTCGCCTACCACTTTCATTGCATCGATGAGTATCTCATTAACGATCGTATCGGGATGGATACGCTCTCGTACCTCTTCGACTAAAGGGATCATACGCTCTTTATCCCCGTCAAGCAGCAGTTTTGCGATCTTCTCTTCATCGCTCATTGCATTGTAGGCTTCATCATCTTGACTGTTATCGACACTCTTGTCGGAGAAATGCTCGATGAACTTAAAGAGTGAATTTTCATCAGCTCTAAAAAGCAATTCTTCACAGATCTCGATATCTTCAGCATTCATTTTTGTAAGCGGTACGATGTGTTTGACGTTGATGATCACCGAAGTCATCCCAGCCTGGATACAATGGTGCAGGAAAACAGAATTGAGGAAAACCCTGGCATTTGCACTAAGCCCGAATGAGATATTTGAAAGCCCCAGTGTAGAACCCACTTGGGGATGGCGTTTGTGCAGCTGCCTGATCGCTTCAAGGGTCTGGACAGCAGCATCACGGTATTCGACATCGCCTGAACCTACCGTAAAGGTCAGCATATCAAAGATCAGATTTCTCGGATCGATACCATGACGTTTCACACACAGATCATAGATACGTTCTGCGATACGCAGCTTGTCTTCAGTCGTCTTTGCCATTCCCTTTTCATCGATCGTCAGACAGACCAGAGCAGTACCGTATTTTTTGGCAAGACGGCAAATGGCATCGAGTTTCTCTTCCCCGTCTTCGAGGTTCACCGAGTTGATGATCGGTTTACCACCGATGCACTTGAGTGCCTCTTCCATCGTATTGATACGTGTCGCATCCGGCATCAAGGGAATGGAAATCTTTTGGTTGTACAGTTCCATCACAGCACGCATATCGACCGCACCGTCACGTCCGGCAAACTCGACATTGACATCCAGACAATGAGCACCGTCACGCACCTGTGCCTGCCCAACGGTCAATGTCCCTTCATAATCCCCGGCCAGGATCAGCTCACGAAAGGCCTTGGAGCCGGTAGCATTGCTTCGCTCTCCTATCAACAAAGGAGCCGGTTCCTGGAAAAGCTCAACCGAGTTAAACAAAGAAGCGATAGAGGGCTTGATACTCCCGGTAGGTTTTTTAGGCTTGATGGAACCGACAGCTTTTTTAAGTGCCTGGATATGCTGTGGTGTTGTACCGCAACACCCTCCCATGAAACTCACCCCGTCAAACTCGGCAAACTCCAGCTGCTTCGCTGTAAATTCATCCGGTCCCATCGGATAGTAGGTATACCCGCCCCTGTTCTGCGGCAATCCTGCATTGGCATGGATCGAGATAGGAATGGCACACAGTTCACTCAGCGTTTTAAGATGTTTTTTGACCTGGTCAGGTCCAGTACCGCAGTTAAATCCGAGTGATAGGATATCAAAAGGCTCTAAGATCGTTACGATCGTCGAAGCATCTGTCCCGATCAGCATCGTTCCGCTCAATTCGATGGTCACGGATATCATGATAGGCAGTTTGATACCGCGTTCTTCATTAGCCGCTTCACATCCGTGCAGTGCCGCTTTGATCTGAAGAGGGTCTTGGCAAGTCTCCAGCAAGAAGACATCACAGCCGCCGTCTATTAAGCCCAGTGCCACCTCTTTGTATCCTGCAAACATTTCATCATAATGAATATGCCCAAGAGAAGGAAGCTTGGTTCCCGGACCGATCGATCCCAGAACAAATCGCGGCTGCTGCGGTGTACTGTACTCTTCACAGATCTCCTTGACAAGCTTTGCACCCTTTTTGGAGAGTTCATAAGCCCTATGCCCCATATCATACTCATCTAGAACCCATGGCATACACCCGAAGGTATTGGTTTTGATAAGATCTGCTCCTGCCATCGCATAGCGTTTGTGGATACGCTTGAGCATCTCCGGTGCTGTATCGATAAGCAATTCGTTGCACCCTTCCTGCGAATTGCCTTTATCATCGATCCATGCAACTTGGGGTACTTCAAGATCCTGGATCTGTGTCCCCATCGCCCCATCAATGACTAAGATGCGTTCTTCTAAAAGTGACTTGATCGTTTGTGTTACTGACAAAAAACATCCTTTAATATAATGGCGTATTGTAACAAAGTATCGGATAAATCCATTTTAAAGGCTCCATAAATTTACTTATCATAGCTTATAACCATATAAGCTATAAATTGCTATTATTTTGTAACTTAATGTAGGTAAATTCAAAGGAAGAATAAAAATGGGGCGTATTATAAAAAATATTATTACCGGTGAAGAGATTACTAAACCGGATCCTGTTGATGAAGAGGTATTGTTTGACGGAGGTGTCATGATCACAGAAACTGACCCGGCAGGTATCATCACTTATGCCAACCGTAAATTTCGGGATATGACTGGGTATACCAAAGAAGAGCTGATTGGTTCACCCCATAATATCAACCGTCACCCCGACATGCCAAAAGAAGGTTTCAAAGGGATGTGGGAAACGATTAAAGCAGGGCACTACTGGGAAGGTTACGTCAAAAATATGAGAAAAGACGGTAAATTCTACTGGGTTGTTGTATGGATCAAACCAAAATTTGATGAGAACAATCATATCATCGGATATATTGCAGGAAGAAAGATTCCAGATCCTGAAATGAAGAAAAGGGCAGAGATCCAATATGCTGCTTTGAAACTTAATGAGCACTAAAACTCATTAAGTTCTCAGGCTATAAGCTTTTTTTAGCTTCTTTAAGCGCTTCTATCACATCATCGATATTTGCTTTAGGTATATGTATTTTCCAATCCGGCTCTTGTGCATTTGCCTGAAGAGAGATACCGATACTTACAACGCTCTCGCTTCTGGCTCCATAAGGTTCTGCTATCGTAGTAACACTGATCTTTCCATCTTTTGTACCGCTTAAAGTCATTTCACTGATTTTCGTTACCGTACCGCTCATTTTCTATCCTTTCCAATAATTTTCATTTCGATTATATCATGAATTGGAAAACTTTTTTGCTTACTTTTGTTTGATCATTTTCGAAAGCATTGCCTGCATCTTGAGCCATAGTTTATGATCGATCGCGGGGAATCCCGCATAGGTCTTTTTACCCTCAAGAGACTTCGTAACCCCTGCCTTTCCGGCGATAGTGGCAAACGCCCCGATCTTCAAATGTCCGGCCGATGCACTTTGCCCTCCCATTACCACATTTCTCTCCAGTACGGTAGACCCTGCCAAACCTACCTGTGCAGCACAAAGAGAATGTTCACCGACATCACAATTGTGTGCGATCTGTACCAAGTTATCCAACTTGGTACCTTTTCGAATAACGGTACTTCCAAATACTGCCCTGTCTATCGCGCAGTTTGCACCGATTTCTACATCATCTTCTATCACTACATTACCATTTTGATATATCTTGACATGTTCCCCCATTTTGGTATGGGCAAATCCATAACCATCCGAACCGATCACAGCCCCTGAATGAATAATGCACCGTTCTGCGATCTTCGTATGATGATATAAAGTTACATTCGCATGCAATAGCGTATCCGAGCCGATCGTTACATTATCACCGATATAGCAGCCCCCGAGTATCGTCACATTATCCCCTAGAACAACATTCTTACCAAAGACAACACCCTCATCGATATCACATCCTTCACCACGCAGAGGTGTCTCGCGACCAGCTTCGATCTTATGTGCAAAGAGTTTTGAAGCCAATGCCAGCTTGAGATAGGGTTCATCTGTGATAAGGGCAATGGTAGTAGGTGGCAATAATGAAGCATGTTTTGCATCGATCAAAACTGCTTTGGCCTTGGTAGTAGGAAGCTGTGAAGCATATTTGCTGTCATTGAAAAAACTCAGCTGGGACTGGTTCGCTTCACTGAGCGTATGGATCCCTTCTATGGTTGCGTCTTCACCGTTAAAATCGATACCGATAATTTTTGTAATTTTTGATAGTCTGTAGTTCATAAGATAAATCCTTTTATCCCATCATCTTACAATGATGTTAGATATAACGATACTGTAGAAAATGATGCCAACTATTTCCATGATATCCTATGGAAATAGTTAATTCTATTTTAGCGTTCGATCGCGACAATACCGCCACGTACGATCTCACTGGGGTTATAACGTTGTGCGGCTTCGATAAAATGTCCGACCCTGGCAGGTTCATCGGCGACCTGGGCAATGATCATCTCTTTGCCGACATTGACGATCCCACCGTTATAAGCACCGCATAGTGCAGCGATATCACTAAGGTTCTCAGCGATAGGGAACTTGACCAAGACCATCTCTTTTTCGATCATCTCTTCATGTTCGATAACCTTATAGACAGGGATGAGTTTATGCAACTGCTTGGTGATCTGCTCCATTACCCTTGCATTTCCTTTGGTCTCGATCGTAATATGCGACATGCTGCTGTTTGGGATAGGGGCGACAGTCAAAGACTCGATATTATACCCCCTCCCTGCAAAAAGAGCTGTTACCCTGGCAAGTACGGAACTTTCGTTCATAACGATGACTGAAATAACGCGTCTTTCATCTTTCATGATTTCTGTTCCCATTACTTCTCCTCAATCTGTGGTAACATCATATTATAAAGCGCTCCGCCTGCAGGTACCATCGGAAGTACGTTCTCAAACCGGTTTACCGCTATGTTCATAAAACATACTTTATCCTGCTCTATAGCATCTTTCAAAGCTGCATCGAACTCTTCTTTGGTTGCAACATCATATCCGATACCTCCGCATGCTTCTGCCAAAGCTTTCCAGTTTGGCTGGAACGTAAGGTCTGTTTCGGAATAACGTTTTTCATAAAAGAACGTCTGCCATTGTCTGACCATCCCAAGGAATTGGTTATTCAAGATCAAATTGATAACCGGTATCTTATACTCAGCAGCCGTGACCAATTCCTGCATATTCATCAAGATCGATCCGTCACCCGTGACGTTGATAACCGTTTTTTCAGGAAAGGCACGTTTTGCCCCGATCGCCGCCGGAAATCCAAATCCCATCGTTCCAAGTCCGCCAGAGTTGATCCATTGGCGGGGTCTGTCAAACGGATAATGCTGTGCAGCCCACATTTGATGCTGACCAACATCAGAGGTAATGATCGCCTTCTCACCAACCAATTGCCCGACTCGTTCGATAACCCACTGAGGCTTGAGTACCTCATCACTGTCTACATACGACTGAGGATGCAGTTCATCATAACGCTTCAGGATCTCTCTCCATGCACGGTACCGATCCGTATCTACTCCGTCCAACATTGAGATCATATTCTCAAGCACATCTTTTAAATCCCCAACGATCGGATAATCTACATCGACCAGTTTGGAGATATTGGCCGGATCGATATCAACATGGATAATATCCGCATAGCGTGCGAACTCCGAAAGTTTTCCCGTTACCCTGTCATCAAATCTTGCACCCAATGCTATGATCAGATCGGTTTCGCTCATCGCCATATTTGAAGCATAATTCCCGTGCATTCCAAGCATACCTAAAAGCATCGGGTTTTTAGCTCCCATAACGCCACGTGCCATCAAGGTCTCAACTGTAGGGATCTGCGTCTTCTTAGCCAGTTCGCGTACCAAATCGCTGGCATTGGACAAAACAGCTCCCCCACCAACATAGATCAACGGTTTTTTTGCTTTTTTGATCGCTTCAACAGCTTTCTCGATCTGCTTTCTGTTTCCTTTATAGGTCGGCTTATAGGTTAGGATATCTACCGTCTCCGGGTAAACAAAATCCCCTATCGCTACCGTGATGTCTTTGGGTATATCTACCAGTACCGGCCCAGGCCTTCCTGATCTTGCGATATAAAATGCCTCTTTAATGATACGCGGAAGTTCTTCAAGTGTACGCACCAAATAATTATGCTTTGTACAGGGTCTGGAGATACCTACCGCATCGATCTCCTGAAATCCGTCCGTTCCGATCAATGAAAGCGGAACCTGCCCTGAAATAACAACCATTGGAATCGAATCCATATATGCCGTTGCAAGTCCCGTGACTGCATTGGTAAATCCAGGGCCGCTGGTGACCATAGCAACCCCTACTTCACCTGTCGCTCTGGCATATCCATCTGCGGCATGAACCGCTGCCTGCTCATGGCGGTTGAGTATATGCTCAAAACCGTTTTGTTTATAGATTTCATCGTAAACGTGCATGATCGCACCGCCGGGATAACCAAATACGGTCTTTACACCCTCGGCGATGATCGCTTCACACACCATTTGTGCACCACTCATCTGCATGGTTTACACTCCGTTTATAAAAATTTCCTCTGATTATAGCAAAAAAGAGGTTTGAACTAGCTAGTTATACCAAAATAGGATAAAAATACTCTGAATTAAAAAGCTTACCTGTTGATTTATGCAAAAATATCTATTGTTTAGCACACTCTTGCAGCGCTACCCCTTCACGGAGCCCGTCATCTATCACGATACACTCTTCAAACTCGGTAATCTCATATAATCTTTTAAAGATCAGTATTCCCGCTGCGATCAGATCGGAACGTCCTGTTCCAACTGCAATCTCACGTGATTCAAACGGCATGGCCAATAATTTTTTCAAAAAGAAATCAAGCTCATCTTTTTGAAGCGATGTTCCGTTGATCTTTTTGGCATCATAGGTAGTATAGGACTGCCCCAGTTTCATGGCAGCCACGGTCGTAGGCGTACCTGCAGTGGCAATCAACGAATCAACCTTTCCGTACATTGCATAAACTTCAGAACAAAATTTCTCCATAGACTGCATCAATGAGGGCAATACTTCATCGATCTTTTTGAGTGTTTCATAACTTTGAGCTATGGTTACGATACCAATAGGAAAACTTCTGGTGATAGTCTGGTCAGGATAGGAAAAGATCAATTCCGTAGAACCTCCCCCTATATCGATCAGCACGAAACTCTTGGAGGCGTGCTGAAACTCTTCCAGTTTTTTCTTGACGGCTAAAAGTGTTAAGTTAGCTTCTTCTTCACCGGAAATGATCTCAAAGGAAATATCTGTTTTGTCTTTGATCCTTGCCAAAACTTCATCACTGTTTTTGGCACTTCTCAATGCCTGAGTCGTCACGGCTTTGATCGTTTGCGAATCAAAATCCATCTTTGTTTTGGCTTCAAGTATCGCATTGATCACCCTATTGATCGCTTCATCGTTAATCATACCTGTTTGCGCCAAACCGTCCGCCGTTTTGACGATCTTTTCATATTCGGCCGTAAATTTCCCGCTTGTACAATCAAGCTCAACCACACGAAGCGTATTGGAACCTAAATCAATGGCTATCATCTATGATTCTTTGCCTCAATGCTCTTCTTTAAAAGTAAAACCTGCCTCTTTGAGGTTTTTTCTGATTTCTTCTTGATGCTCAAGGCCTTTGGTCTCCAATGCCACAGAAACATGTGCATCTCCAAATTCAAGGTCAATAGATGTTCTGTCATAACCTATCTGAACGATATTGGCATCGATATCGGTCAAAATTTTCGTAAAGGACTGTAAAGCACCCGGTTTATCAACCAAAGTAACCAAAAGCTTCATCTTTCTTGCCGATTTCATCAATCCTTTTTCGATGATGAGTGAGAGCATCGTAACATCGATATTTCCACCGCTGAGTACAATACCCACCTTGCTTCCCTTTGGCAGATCGATCTTTCCGTGCATCAGTGCCGCAACACCTACGGCTCCTGCACCTTCGACCAAAACTTTCTGTTTTTCAAGCAGGAACAAGATAGCCGAAGCAATCTCGTCTTCGCATACGCTTTCAAATGCATCGACATACTTTAAAATATACTCTAATGTTACAGGGGACGTATCGCGCACAGCGATCCCATCAGCGATCGTTCTGACCTTCAATGTATCGATAGGCCGTTTTGCATCATAAGACATTTTCATAGCCGGCGCACCTTCAGCCGATACTCCGATGATCTTTGCATTCGGATGAATGTTTTTACTTGCCGCACCGATACCGGAGATGAGTCCCCCGCCACCTACCGGAACAATGATCGCATCAAGATCTTCAACATCTTCAAACATTTCAAGTGTAATGGTCCCCTGCCCTGCCATCACTTCGTCATCCGCAAAAGGATGTACAAAGGTTGCCTCATTTTCCTTGGCATACTTCGTAGCATAAGCATAGGCTTCGTCATAGTTGCCTCCATGAAGAATGACCCTTGCACCGAATTCCTTGACGCCTTGTACCTTGGTCAATGGGGTGGATTCAGGCATTATAATCGTTGCATCGATACCAAAATGCTTTGCAGAAAAGGCAACACCCTGTGCATGATTTCCTGCACTTGCAGCAACCACGCCACCACTGTATCCCTCTTCCACCAAACCGGCAATCTTATTGAACGCGCCACGAAGTTTGAAAGCTCCTGTTCGTTGGAGATTTTCTTTCTTGAGATATACCTCATAACCGCTTATGTTGCTCAATATCGGGGCATAAGAAAAAGGCGTACGATGTGCTACACCTGATATTCTTTCATAAGCTTTTTTTATACTATTTAAGTCTAACATTATCTATCCTGCGGAATAATTGGTAAAAGTATATCAAAATAAAGGATAAAGCATGGAATGTGAATTCCCAAGAGTAAACAGTAATAAAGAAGAAATCATCAACTATTTTAAAGAGACCAAAACGATTGCCGTTATTGGTGCTTCCCCGGATCCTTCAAAAGACAGCCACCGTGTTGCCAGATATCTCCTGGAGACCGGATATGATATGATCCCCGTTTATCCAAAAGAAGAAGAGATCCTTGGTCAAAAAGTTTACCGCAGCCTTGTGGAGATAGATAGACCGGTCGATATGGTCGTAGTATTTAGAAAGCCTGATGTAGTCAGCGCTATTGCAGATGCTTGTATCAAACGCGGGGATGTCAAAGTACTTTGGACACAGATCGGTATTGTCAACAATGAAGCAGCGCAAAGAGCAAAAGATGCAGGGATCCATGTTGTTCAAAACCGATGTGCAATGGTCGACCACAGGGAGTTGATGAGATGAGAAACGTCATCTTAGCTACACTTCTTTTTGCCACGGCTCTGCAAGCAGAGCTTTTTACCGAACACTTTGAAAATGGCGTAGTCAAATCCAAGATCGAATACAAGGATGGGACACGTACCGATACCCAGGAAGGCACCAAAGAAGGTATGGAGAAGATCTACTATGATACCGGTGAACTTGCCTATGAGGTCAAAAACGTTGAAGGAAAAAGAGAAGGAGCACTCAACTGGTATGACAGGGATGGCAATCACCTTGAAGCGATCTACTATCAAAACGGGAAACGGCACGGTATCAATAGAACATTCTACAGTGACGGCAAACTGCGAAGCGAGGTCAACTATATCAACGACCAAAAAGAAGGTGAAGAAAGAGAATATTTCAGTACCGGCAAACTCGCTTCCAAAGTGAATTATATCCATGACAGGAAAGAAGGGGAACAAATCGAATATTTTGAAGACGGAAATATATCGTCTACTGCCATCTATAAAAACAATTATAAAGAAGGCGAGCAGAAATGGTACGATCATAACGGCAAAGTGACCAAAACTGAACTCTACAAAATGGATAGACCCGTTCAAGTCATGAAAAAGATACAGGAAAAACAACCTGATCCAACTGTAGATGCACTTAAAGGGCTTGATTTCAATCCCAAAAACAGGGTGGTCCAATGAGACCTCAATACCCTATTCTCTTCTTCTTAACTGCTTCGATGAATCTACTTGTTGCAGAGACTGTGGAAGTTCCTTGCAAAAATCCGCAGGAAATGATTCTGGAGGATGCTGCCCAGAAATCTACCTATAAGAACTGTCAACGAAACGGTATGACCTGGTGGTTCTCTGACAGTGGACAAATAAAATCTGAAGTTAATTTTGTAGATGGTAAAGAGAATGGAATCTATACCTCTTTTCATGATAACGGACAAAAGAAACTTGTCGTCAACTATACCGATGGACAAAAAAACGGAATTCAGAAAGAGTATTATGACAATGGTCAGCTTGGGAGCGAAGTCAACTATGTCATGGGCAGAAGAGAGGGTATCATGACAGAATGGGATTACGAAGGTCACAAATACTCCAGAGTGTACTATAAAAACAACTATCAAGTAGGTATCAAAGAATATTATAATCCTGATGGCGGTATTAAATTTACTGAAGAGTATACAATGGACCGCAATCCGGTCGTGGTTAAAATACTCAAAGACAAAAGAAAAGAGATCGATATAGATCTTGACAAATACGGTTTGATGCCTGTTTCTTTAAAAAAACAATCCAAATAAATCTTTTTTCTATTGCTATATCTAATCATTTATATAATGGTAAGATATAGTTTTAAACATTACATTTACTCTTCTTATAAAAAAAATACAAATACGTAATAATAAAATTATTTAATAATAAAAAAATACAAAATTTTATTGTTTTTCTTAATTTTTAATGTATTATTTAACAGTTACGTGTAAAAATATGGTGTAATCAATTTATAAGGAGACTACAAAATGATTTCAAAAATAGTACGGATAAGTATCGCTGCATCTGTCTTGATGAGCGCTGCTTACTGTGCTGACAAGTATTCTAAAACGCCTCCGTTTACATTGGATAAGCTAACGCCGACCAAAGTAAACGGGGTGAATGCTTATCAGCCTAAAAATGATTATAGTTTATTTGTAAACTATGAACTCGGGATGCACTGTGTAGGGTTCGAGATGAGTTACTGCTGTGTGATTCCTCCATACAACTCTATCCAGTCGCAGGCGATTCAGGCAGGTAAAGATGGGAAAATGCCAAAACTCTTAAGTCCTGAAGACAATGTCAAACTTTACTATCATACACGAGACAACTCATATAGTGAAGGGAACAAGATGAAATACTGGTCTGTTCCAAAAGACGTTGACGGTGACGGCCACTTCGACAGCCCTGGTGATAACGTAGCCAACTACGTATGGGGTCACCTCTTCATCTATAAAGATCTTGAAGGTACTATTCCTCAGGGTGCAACAGAAAAAGACAGACTTCGCATCGGACACCAGATTAAAGTCAAGATCGATGCTGGTCCTTCAGGTAAACCCATGTCTGGCGGATATCTTGAATATGCAGGAAAAGAAGGTGGCAACGTTGTTATGACCGATACCCTTGTTCCACCGGTCAAAAACGTTAAACTTGTTCTAACGGCTTCACATATCTGGGATGCACTCGGTCTGCCTTTAACGGCTTTCAATGACAGCACAAGAAAAGGCACGATCCGATCGATCACAGAGAAAGATTTCCAACCGTTCCAGTATTCTGAGGTTACACTTCATGATGCTTCCGGAAAAGAGATCACAGACAAAAACGGTAAAGGATACCAATACTTCGGTACAAACCCTGTCGATATACCTAACTGTTATGCCTGTCACTCTAGAAACGGTAAAGCTGCTCAAATGGCTAGAGATGAAGGCTTGAAACAAGGTGATGCAGAATATGCATACTGGAAAGGATATCCTGATGAGAGTGAATATATGGCAAGACTTTCAGAAGCTTCCATCAACATCCTTTCATTGCACGATGCTCACCATGGCACAACATTCCTTGCAGACTATCAGCCTGAAGCCCCAGGAAACCGTCTAGGTAAAGTAGGTGAGGTAAACTGTGCTGATTGTCATGGTGACAACGTATCAGGTAACCTTGAGGAGCCTAGACCGGTAGCAACCGGCTATAAAGCGGTTAAAGCCAAAACATTGACTGAAGCGATCCATGGATTCCACCTTGGTATGGTACCGATGCCAGATGGCGCAGGGAGAAGCCAGGCATGTCAATCTTGTCACCCGACACATTTCCAAAACCCTAACATGAATGATGATACGAATCCGTTCCGTGTAACAGACAGATACGGTGAAGGAAGATTCTCTAAAGGTGATATCAGAAAATCAGGCGGCGGATGTTATGTCAGACGTGATGCTCACTCAAATCCAAATGCAAAACCACCATTCTTCCTGAATGCTTACGGTAAGTGGCAGCTTGAAAATGTTGCGATGAAAGATGAGCATGGCAAAAATGCAGGAGAACTCAGAGGTCTTTACTGTACCAACTGTCATACAAAAGTTGCACAGGCTTTCTATGAAGCTGATGATCTAACACATGACAGTAAACAAGAAGGTAAAACACTTAGAAACAAATCGCTTCAAGAGATTGTTAAAGCCGTTGCAGGTGGGGATATGAAGCGCTTTGAAGCCATTGCAGATCCTAAAGCAACCGGTGACAATGAGGTCTTGAAATACTATACTGACCACAAGTCGGCTACATTGGTGAAAAATGTTGGTAAGGACGGTAACCTTGATCTCAAACCATGGAACCATCCAACAGGTGGTGATGTACCGTATAATGCAGCATCAGCAGGTAACGACTGGTGGTTGGCAGCGTCTGAACCGCATTGTGCAGACTGTCACGCAGCACCATTTGTTGAACAAGATACAGGCGGAAAATATTTCCCAATCGATCAGCCGAACAAATATTCTCTTTACAGATATTCAAAGGCTCACGGAAGCATCGCTTGTCAAACTTGTCATGAGTCTACACACGGACTTTACTCAACAAGATTTGACGGAAATGAGAGAACCGTTGACGTAACAACACACGAACAGGCACTTCAGTATTCTCCGGATGGAAAATATTCCGGTCCTGTAACATGTGCGGCATGCCATACAGTCAACAAATCCGGTGTACCAGTACAACTTGAAGGTACAGAATATGCTAACGACTACTGGGCAGCAGTTACCCTTGCTCACTTTATGAGAGAAGGTGACCAAAAACTTTCAGTAAAAGAGTTAGTTGAAAAATACCCATACACAGCATCTTCTAAGATCGTAAAAGAGAGCTGGAAATAATTCCGCCTCTCGAGACATCATAAAGATGCAAACTTCCCCTGCCGGAGCAGGGGAAGTTCTTCATCAATTTCAATCTTATTTTTAAACTTTCTTCGCTAAAAATACACCGCTTTCAACATGTTCTGTATGCGGGAACTGATCAAACAGTGCCGCTTCAATCACTTGATGGGTTTTGGTTAAGATTTGAAGATCCCTGGCTAATGTTTCAGGATTGCAAGAGATATAGATGATATGATCAATATCCGAAATAAGCTCTATCGTCCCCTCATCCAGACCTGCACGTGGCGGATCGACCAAAACAATCGAAAAGTTATAGGTGCTCAAATCGATATCTTTTAAACGGTTGAATTCCCGCTTACCACTTAGTGCTTCTGTCATCTCTTCTGATGCAAGTCTTACAAAAGAGATATTTTCTATATCATTAAGATCACAATTACGCTGCGCAGCCTGAATGGAACGCTTACTGATCTCCGTAGCAAGCACATTCTCAAAATAATGCGATAAAGGCAGTGTAAAATTACCCAATCCGCAATAACTCTCCAAAAAATCACCTTTGGCTACTTTCTTTGCCTGTTTGATCGCCCATTCGATCATTTTCACATTCACAGAAGGATTAGGCTGAGTAAATCCGCTTTCAAACTGCACATAGGTAAACACTTTCCCATCAATGGTCAGTTTTTCGGTAACAAATTCATCACTCAGCACGATTTTTTGTTTACGGCTTCTTCCCAGAATCTTACACGCAAGCTCATTTTCCAATGTTTTCGCTTCTTTCATCCACTCTTCATCTAACTTTTTATGGTACAGCATTGTGATAAGACATTCATCGGTGGTTGTGGCTAAAAACTCCACCCCAAAAAGGCGTTCCCCCAATACCTTTGAAGAAGCATTGATCTTATCGAGTACTCTCCACATTCTCTTTTCAATAGCCCCAATCACTTTAGGACACTCTTCTATCGTGACCGCACCGTTTTTGGCCAAATTACCCATCGCATAGGAACAGATCTCACCCTCATGCCAGATTCTGAATTCCGCCCTGGCGCGATAATGTGAGTGTGGAGAGTCAAATATCTCCAATGTCTTATCATAAAAAGGCGCCAAATAGTTTGAGACCTTCTTTTCTTTATAGCTTAACTGCTCTTCATAGCTTTGCTGATACAATCCACAAGAACCGCAACTTCCAAAATTTTTACATGTCAAAGTAATGCCTTTAATTACAATTAGGTATAATCCCAAGTATATTATTTGTGTAATTTTAGCTAAAAGGTGCAAAAAATGTCTATCAGTGTGGTTATACTCGCAGCCGGCCAGGGGACCAGAATGAAATCAACAACCCCAAAAGTACTGCACAGCATTTCGGGAAAACCGATGCTTTTTCATGCGATCGATGCAGCACAAATGCTCTGCGATGATATCACGGTCGTACTCTTCCATCAGGCTGAACGTATCCAAAAAGAGATAGAAGCGCACTATGAAAACATCACTTTCCATAGGCAGAATGTCCAGGAATTCCCAGGGACCGGAGGAGCGATGAAAGGAGTGTATGTCAAACATGACAAAGTACTCATTCTCAACGGTGACATGCCTTTGGTTACACACGAATCCCTGCTCTCCCTTACGCAAGGGGATGCCCATATCAATATGTCCGTCATCAAACTTAAAAATCCAAGCGGATACGGCCGTGTGGTGATCGATGAGGAGAATGTACGGGAAATCGTGGAAGAGAAAGACTGTACCCCGGAGCAAAAAAAGATCCAAACAGTCAATGCCGGTGTCTACTGCGTTCAAAAAGAGCTGCTTGAACGTTATATTCCACAGTTAAATAATGACAACGCACAAGCTGAATACTACCTGACCGATATTATCAAAATGGCAGTGGATGAAGGTAAAATCGTGCATCCTGTCTATGTCGCCGAAGAGGAGTTCAAAGGGGTTAATTCAAAACTCGATCTGGCACATGCTGAAGAGATTATGCAGACACGTATCCGAAACAAATGGATGAAAGAAGGGGTTACTATGCGTCTGCCTCAAACCATCTATATTGATGTGCAGGCTACTTTTGAGGGTGAATGTATGCTTGAGAACGGTGTCAGCATTCACGGTAAAAGCCATCTTGTCAATACCCATATCAAAGCCCAGTCTGTGATCGAAGATTCATTGATTGAAAATTCCGATATCGGCCCAATGGGGCGTATCAGGCCCCATTCAAAAATTATCGGTACCCATATCGGTAACTTCGTAGAGGTCAAAAAATCAAATCTTAACGGTGTCAAGGCCGGACATCTTTCCTATATCGGGGATGCCACCATTGAGGAAGGAAGCAATATCGGTGCGGGCGTCATCACCTGCAATTATGATGGAAAACGGAAATACCAAACCATTATCGGAAGAAATGTCTTTGTCGGAAGTGATACCCAACTGGTAGCTCCTGTAACCATAGAAGACGATGTCATGATCGCAGCCGGTACAACGGTCAATAAAAATATCAAAAAGGGGGAACTTGCCATCTCCAGAACCCCTTTAAAGACCATACAGAATTTCTTTTACAAGTTTTTCGGAGACAAATAAATGCAGGTCAATTTAAGCAACAAAACCATCTTACTGGGTATAACGGGAAGCATCTCTGCCTACAAAGCATGTGATATCGCAAGGCTCTTTATCAAAGCAGGAGCTGATGTACATGTTGTCATGACTCCTTCGGCTGAACGTTTTGTTTCCGCTCTTACTTTCGAAGCACTGACACGGAACAAAGTACTCACCCAAGAGAGCGAAAGTTGGAGCAGTCCCCTCAATCATATCGAGATTGGCAAAAAATGCGATGTGTTTCTCATCGCACCTGCAACTGCCAACACGATCAATAAACTTAGCAAAGGGATTGCCGATACGCTTTTAACACAAACCGCACTGGCATATAAAGGCCCTATTATCGTCGCTCCCGCAGCCAATACACAAATGCTTCAGAACCATTACACAACCGGCAGTCTCAAGATGTTGGCTGTCAATGATGTCACCATTGTACAACCCCAAGAAAAGCTTTTAGCGTGTGGAGATCTGGGATCTGGAGCGCTTGCAGAACCGATGGATATCTTTTTAGAAACGGCGAAAGTATTGCTCAAAGAACCATTTTGGGAAGATAGACGCATTGTGGTCACAGGGGGTGGTACGCGAGAAAAGATCGATGAAGTACGTTATATCAGTAACTTTTCTTCAGGGAAAATGGCAAAAGCCCTTTGTTTAAGCCTTTATCTTAAAGGTGCCGATGTCTGTTACATTACCACAATGGATAAAGAGGGATTACCCCAAGGTATTTATACCATTGATGTAGAAGATACGCAGGAGATGCTTGAGTATACCCAAGATGCGATCCGCATTGCCAAAAAAGGCAAGATGAGCAAAACCTCATTGAACAGTCCGGATCCTAAGCATCTTATTCAAAAAGAACCGTATCTTTTCATGGTTGCGGCTGTTTCAGATTTTACACCAAAATTTCCGCAACAAGGTAAACTTAAAAAGAATATTCTGGGAGAAACATGGGATCTTGAATTACATCAAACTTCCGATATCCTCTCATCTATAAACAAAGAAGGTATCAAAACTGTTGCTTTTAAAGCAGAAATGGATCCTGAAAACGGTCTATCCAATGCTCAATTATTACTTGAGACCAAAGGTGTCGATGCTGTATGCTACAATCTTTTAAAAGATGCAAACAGTTTTGGTTCGATAGATAATGAGATCACATTCATTACCAAGGAACAACAGATCAGTCTTGGAAGACTGGACAAACTGACACTGGCTGATCACATACTTGATAGGGCAAAGGCTCTAACCAATGAGTAAGAATACACCATTGCGTCATTTAGCCATTATCATGGATGGGAATGGAAGATGGGCAAAACAGAAAGGTTTAAATCGTACCAAAGGTCATGAAGAAGGTGCTAAAGTTATCCATGATATCACCGAATATTGTGTCAACCATCCAACCATAGAAACGGTTACTTTTTATGCATTTAGTACAGAAAACTGGAAACGACCTAAAATAGAAATAGAATTTTTGATGAAACTTTTAGATAAGTATCTTCAAAACGAACTTCTTCTATTTCAAGAAAAAAATGTAGCGTTCAAAGCGATCGGGGATATTAAAGCCTTTTCCAAACCGCTGCAACAAAGAATATATGATGTTCAAGAACAAACCAAGAACAATACGAAACTAACCTATGTGCTGGCACTCAATTACGGTGGTCGCGCAGAAATTGCGGATACAGTCAATAGACTCATAGCACAGGGGAAAACAACCATAAGCGAAAAGGACATCTCTTCAGCTCTTCAAACTCCATACAGCGATGTTGACCTGCTTATACGTACAAGCGGTGAGATGCGCCTTTCGAATTTTCTGCTCTGGCAATTAAGTTACAGCGAGCTTTATTTCACTCAAACATTATGGCCCGACTTTAATGCAGCCGAACTTGATGAAATCATTCAACATTATCATCAACGTAAAAGACGTTTTGGAGGGCTTTAATGCAAGAAAAGTGGTTGATAACCATTGGCGTATTTATCATAGGAACCATGATCGGTTCTTTTTTAAATGTCGTCATATACCGTATCCCAAAAGGTGAAAGTATCGTCTTTCCTGCTTCTAAATGTCAAAGTTGCCAGACACCGCTCAAATGGTGGCATAACATTCCGATTTTCTCCTGGCTAGTTCTCGGTGGCAAATGTTATTTTTGTAAATCAAAGATCTCTATGCAATATCCCCTCATCGAATTGATCACCGGGATTTTGTTTGTACTTCTCTATCTTAAGACGGGATTAGTCTGGTATTTCCCTTTTATAGCGGCATCTTTTAGTGCACTTTTGGCCCTTGTGATGATCGATTTTGAATATATGGCCGTTCCTGACAATGTCAATTTTGCAGCCCTTCTCTTTGCCTTGATACAGCCGGATTTCATTCATGCACTGATCTATGCAGCCATTGCTGCGGGGGGGCTTTACCTAGTTGGGCTTCTCTCATCTTTCATTGCCAAACGCGAAGCCATGGGAAGTGCGGATGTTATCGTGGCTGGAACCATGGGGGCACTACTAGGCTTTCCTCATTTTTTTGTTGCTCTATTCCTTTCGGCCCTGCTTGCAATGATCCCATCACTTATCAAACGGGAAAGCGGTGTACCTTTCGTACCTTTTTTGGCACTGGCAACCCTGATCATCTACCTGTATGATACACAAGTAAACATGTTACTAGAGAAGCTGATCTATGGTTAACATTAAGGGCTATATCTCCGCCCATTTCACGAAAACATTCTTAACGATATTCCTGCCTTTCTTTTTGATCATTTCCCTGATCTATCTGATCAAAATTGCTTCTCTGACTGCCCAGATACAGATCTCTTTTCAAGAACTTTTTGAACTATACAGCTATACGATACCTGATATCATTTTTTATACCTTGCCCCTCTCATTCGTAGCGGCACTTGCCAATGTCCTTATGAGGCTTTCGCAGGACAATGAACTCATTGCACTGTATGCTCTCGGGCTTAAAGCAGAGAGTGTCCTTAAAGGATTTTTGATTCTTGGCGGGCTTTTTTCTTTACTGCTTTTAACAGTCTCTTTTTTGGCTATGCCGCTAAGCAAACAGTATTTTCAATCATTTAAAACTTCTAAACAGGCTGAAGCAAAACTTAATATTCTGCCCGGGAAATTGGGACAGAAATTTGGCGATTATTATGTTTATGTCAAAGAGGGCAATGAAAATATTTTTCAAACAATCGTGATCTATAATCGATCCAAAAAGGATGAAGAACAATTTTTTGCTTCTCAAAGCGGCGAGATTCTCAAAGAAAACAATCAAACCTCTTTGCTCCTTCGAAATGGATATGGATATACCTATCAGGGCAATAAATTGCAACAGGCAGAGTACCAAACACTACAGGCCTATGACACGAGTGAACAAAAAACCTTTGAGTATCGGAACATTATTGATTATTGGGCGCAGGCTCAAACCGACATCAGAATGATGCACCGTGTACTTTTTTTCCTTTTTGTCAGCTTGATCCCTCTCTTGGCAGTCTATCCGGTTGCTGCATTTACCATGATCAATCCTCGTTATGATACCAATCGCTCCTTCCTTGTGATTTTTATAACGGCACTTTTTTTGTATTTGAGCGCATCCTCATTAGAAAAGTGGGGAAATCTTTGGATTTTATGTATTGTACTTTTGATGATATTGATGACAGGAAAATGGATATTTAACAAACGGGTGGGGGAATATTTTTGATGAGAGCAAACAGCTGATGCGTGTAAAAGCCGTTATCTCCTATGATGGAAGTTTCTATCAGGGATTTCAAAGACAAAAAATCACTTCACAGACAGTCACGGGACAAATTGAAGAAGTCTTGTATTCACTTGGGATCATTTCCCCGATCGTTGGAAGCGGACGTACCGATACAGGGGTGCATGCAAGCGGCCAGGTGATCCATTTTGATCTGCCTGATTTTTGGAAAGATCTTAAAAAACTCAATAATGAGATCAACAGAAAACTTACACATATCCGTTTCAAACATCTAACGGCAGTTCCGGATAGTTTCCATGCCCGTTTCAGTGCAAAAAAAAGGCTTTATCGATACGTATTTAAAACCTCCTGCCCTTCCGTATTTGAAAACAATTATGTTTCATACTATCTGCCTTTTGATCAACAGATACTGATAGAAGCACTACGATGCTTTGAGGGAGAACATGATTTTCAATATTTTCAAAAGACCGGGACTGATACCCATACCACTATCAGACATGTTTATCATACAGAATATAAACAGTTCCGTTCCTATCATATCATTTACTTTGAAGCCAACGGTTTTTTGCGGTCTCAGGTAAGGATGATGATTGATGCGGCAATGGCATGTGCAACAGGGAAGTTAAGCTTGCCGTCATTGAAAGAGCAGGTTGCATGCAAAAAACGCCATATCACTACGCTTGCGCCGCCACACGGCCTTTATCTTGCCAGGATACTCTATTGATTTTTAAATTTAGTATTCCTTGTGTTACAATACCCTCATGAAAAAGCTAAGATTAATTTCATTTTTACCTTTTATTTGCGTTGTAACATACGCAATGGATGCCGAGTCTCTATATTTTAAAAATGCATGCAACAGCTGTCACGGCATGTACGGCGAAGGAATGGGGTCAGCTCCCAGACTGCAAGGTCAAAAAGAAGAGGTATTACTCAAACGTCTTAAAGATCTGCAGCATGGCAAAACCCGTTCTGCTTTTGGATCGGTTATGATCTCATTCGCACAGGCATTGGATGAAAATCAAACACTGCAAATGGCAAAATATCTCTCAACCCTCAAAACGAAAGAAGAGGAAGAGAGGTATGAGATACCTTACAACCGCGCAGGAGACGGCGGTTCATAAGACATATAACAGTATTTTATTGCGCTTGAGCAACCGGTGTGGTTGTATTGGCTTCCGGCGTAGCCGGAGCAGGTGTTTGTGGCTGCTCTTGTGGTTTCGGTGCAGATTCTTGTTTCGGCTCTTTGAAATCTTTAAGTTCTTCTTTAAGATCATCCATCTCTTCATTCATATCAAACATCTCATCATCTAAAGCTTTGACTTTTTGATTATTCGCACCATGAATATAGACAAGTTTTCCTCCCTCTTCACCTTGTTCAAATACACCTGCAACAAACAAAATCAGAACCAGCATATAAAGTATTTTCATCAAACCTCTGTCGATAAGCATCGAAAGAACTTTAAAGAACCATACGATTCCTGATACCAACATAAGATACGTGCCCAAATTCTTATGCGCTTTTAAAGCTTCTTGTCCCTCATCGCTTAATGCATCAAATGCTTCTCTCCCATCAGTCAATCCGGTGAAATAGGCAATCACTGCAACGACTACTGCCAAACTGAACAATAAAAATGACATCACACTGATCGATCTTCTTTTAAGCACCAGATTGACTAATTCAAGCATCAGAATGATAATCGGCAATGCGATAGCAAAATGCACGACAGGCGGATGCATCAAAAGAGGAATTTCAAACGGTAGATTTATTTGAGGCAATGTGATAGCAGGTAAATTCATACGCTACTCCTTTTCATTTAAAATATATTTTATTATAACACAAAATAATTTAGTTTTATCACTTAAAAAGGCTTCACCACTACCATGACAACAATAAAGATCATCAAAAGTGTAGGCACCTCATTGTAAACTCTCAGATACTTACTTGTTTTATAATGGGGGTTGGAAATCATGATCTTACGGATCTTCCCTAAAGAAAAATGATAAGCGATCAAAAACGCTACAAAAACCAGTTTGGCATGCATCCAGCCTCCACTTGAAAAGATCGCAGGATTAAGATAGAGCATCGTTGCACCGGAGAGTATCGTAGCCCACATAGCCGGCACACCGATATATTTAAAAAGTTTATACTCTTGTACCTCAACTACCTCTGTAAACGCTTTATTGTCGGCATTTTCGCGGTGATAAATAAACAATCTTGGAAGGTAGAACAACATCGCCATCCAACTGATAAAACTCATCACATGAAACGCCAATATCCAACTATAATATGTCATTTATCTCCCCACTATACTAAAATCTTTTTTGCTGTAAACCACCAGCTGTAACTGCTTATAATATCCAAGATGGACATAGTGTAACCTAAGTTTGCTTCCCAAAGGCGGAATATCTTGCTTGTTTTTGAAATGGATGGGAAAACTTTTACCATTAAATTCAAATCGTTTTCCGTGATAAATACCTGTGATTCCACTCAGTACCTGATTTTGTACCAAATCATTTGCAGTAAAAAACGCTCTGGTATCTACACGACCTTTGTCTTTAAGTTTTTGTATATATCTGATCTCTTTAAGGCCTTGATACTCAGTGATATCTCCAACCACAAGGTCATAGCGATGCCCTTGCTGAAGACTTCCAGCACAACGGTACAGATAGATACCTCTTCCCTGGGGTGATTGTTTGATGATGGCACTCTGGTTTCGTTTCATCAGAACTACCGCATTTTTGATCACGAATTCTTTTTGGGCATCTTTCAACGTATAGAAAAATTCAATATCTTTCTCCATCAATGGGGTTTCTTGAAATGCATCATTGTTAGCTTTGAAAGGTTTGGTATCAAACAGTGCAAATACGGGCAAATGATCTGAGTAACCTTTTGTCCCATGCTTACCTTTTCTATACTGCCAACGATTGATTCTTCCCTTTTTCCCTATTAAATAAGATGTTTTGAAAACATTAAAAGAGTTGTCGATATAATCAATTCCTTTCCCATCGAACATCGATTTTGGCAATAAGAGGTGATCTAAGGTGTTTTTACTCTGAAAATACTGATGGCTCCAACGCTTTGATAGAGAAAGTTCCTGCCAAGGATTAAAATGGCTTCCAATGGGGGCTTTGGGCATTTGAGACTTTTGCAACAGATGATCATTTGAGAGTGTGGATAGTTCATGATTGATAGCCGTATACCCGTGCGCATCATCGATCCTTTCATCCAAGGTCATAAAAGCATCATAGTCGCTATTGAGATCTCCTATGATCAAATAGTCGCTATCTTCGTGTAAAGAGAGCAGCCTTTTCTTCAATAGTGATGCATAAGCAACACGTTTGCTCTCGTACCCTCCATTGCTTTTGGATTTCCAGTGGTTGACAAAGACGATTAAGGGCTTGCCATGCACTTCAAGCTCTACTTCCAGTATATTGCGTACTTTTGGATCATCCTTTACAATCAACTCATTGGGTTTACGTACAGGAAATTTGGAAAGTAAGGCAACCTGAATCGTAGCTTGAGCTTTATGCGTAATAGCTGTATAAGGATAAGGACATCCGACCTCTTCAAGCCTTTTTTGCAACTGCTCCAAAACATTTTGGTTCTCGATCTCCTGAAGCCCGATGATATCCGCATCCAGATCACAGATCACTTCGGCAGTATGGTTAAGTTTGATCTGGGCCGTATTTGCATTCCAGTTATGATGGCCTGGCACATACTCTTTGTATTCGCTTCCCTGGTATACCGAATCAAAGAGATTTTCAACATTATAGGTAGCCACTTTAAAAGGTTCAGCTGCCAAGAACAATGGAAATAATAGAAAAATGAGATATTTAACCATCGGATATACTTTTTAGTTAATTGTATCACACGATATCGCTATGATACGAAAAATGACAAATTGTCATACAGTCTCTCATAGACAATCACTATACTGATGCCAGCATGATGCTATTTTCCTTCAATACAATAGCCCCTTTATCGATCAATGCTGTCAAAGTCCGCTTAAAATTCTTCCTGCTTAGTCCAAACATTTCCTCTATCGCTTCTGGGTCACTTTTGTAGGTAAATGGCAGTTCACCGCCGTGTACACGAAGTAAAGCGAGAACTTTATCTTCAGCTTCATCTACTTTTGCTTTTTTTCCGATCGGCTGCAAAGAGAGATCCAATTTAAAATCTTTTCGAACCGTTTTGATATAGGCTTTTTTTCGATCACCCACGGCAATCGGTTCAAAAATCTCATTGTCAAACAGCATGCCCTCGTACTGATTGTCCGCAACTACCTTATAACCCAACGGCGTTTTTGCGATGACCAACACTTCCATCTCTTTGTTTGGATGCAATCCTTTCATATCACGATTAAAATATTTGCCTATCTTCTGGGTCCCGTAAAGCCTGCCTGTTTGTTCGTCCAGGCAAATGCGAAGGATGTATTTTTTCCCGATGTTGAAATACTCTTTTTGCTGAGAAAGTGGGATGAAAAGATCCTTTGGTAAGCCCCAGTTGACAAAGGCTCCGTAGGATTTATAGTCCACAACGGTAAAGTAACCATACTCCCCCAATTTGGCATATGGCATCTTGGTCGTCGCAACCGGACGATCTTCAGAGTCGGTGTATATAAAAACATCCAACAGCGATCCCATCGGCATCTCATCTTCCATGATATAGCTGTTTGGAAGTAATACTTCACTGCCGTCCATGGCTTGAAGATAATAACCAAAATCAGTATCGCGATTGATCTTTAAGGTATTGATCTGGCCGATTTTGATATGTGAATTTTGAGGTTTGTTTGAAATCATAGGTTCTTCCGTTTTAGTTAAAGTATCGTGGAAAACACGATTTTTAAAGTTAGAGACAGTTCCTTACCGAACTATCTCTTCCAAATGCTTGGCAAAATCTTCCGGTTTGATAAAGCCGGTTAAACTTTTCTGTGGTAAAAAATTATGTTCCTTATCGAAAAAGATGATGTTAGGCGTACCGAATAATTCGAACTTTTCAAGCAGTGCCTTATCATCCTCTGTATTCTTGGTCAGATCGATCTGGATAAAGGTAAATTTTTTGAGCTGTTCCTGAACTTTTGGATCAGGAAACGTGATATGCTCAAGCTCGGCACACGCTGTACAGGAATCCTTTCCAAAATCAACTACAACCGGTTTGGATGACGCCCTCACCTCCTCCATTAATCTTTCTACTGAATATCCTAAACGCGTATTCGTATCCTGAGAAACCTTTACAGTCGCTGTTCTCTCCCCTGTGGTAAACTTCTCAAATGGATGGAACAACGAAGTCGCCCCGCTTAATGCACCGATAAACAATGATGCCCCATAGAGTAAAAAGAGCATTGCCAAGAGTTTAAAGAGTTTTTTCGCCCCTTCATCCTCTTTGCTTTCAAATACTCCCATGTATAATGCAGAGCCTATGAAAAGTACCGCCCAAAGCAGCATCGTGATGCTCTGCGGCAAAATGCGTCCAAGCATAAAGATCGCTAGTGCGAGCATGACCACACCGAATACCTGTGATACCCGTGTCATCCATCCACCTGGACGAGGCATGAATTTACCTGCACCAAGTCCCACTAGCAAGAGAGGCATTCCCATACCCATACTCATCACAAAAAGTGCCAATCCTCCCAGCCAGGCATCACCCGTATGAGAGATAAAGAGTACCGCACCCCCTAGCGGAGGTGCAACACATGGCCCTACGATCAAGGCCGAAAGCAGTCCCATGACTGCTGTCCCAAGCAGACCTTTACTCTTTGCAGCATCATCGCTTGCTTTGGATATCTTGGATTGCCATGAGGCCGGCAAACCTATCTCATAATATCCAAACAGGGAAAGCGCCAATGCTGCAAACATCCCGGCAAAGAGTATCAGAACCCATGGATTTTGCATCGCGGTCTGGATATCAGCACCTAACAATCCGGCTACGATCCCCACGACTGTATAGGTCAATGCCATTGACACGACATAGACAAATGAAGTAAAAAATGCTTTGGCAACACTTGGTTTTTCATCACCGGACTGGGAAACGATAATGGATGACAGGATCGGGATCATCGGGAAGACACACGGTGTCAATGCCAGTAAAAGGCCGAAGATAAAGAAAAGAACGATAACGAACCATGAACTTTCACTGCCTAGAACATCGGCTATCTTGGCCGTATTTCCCTCTTTGGTCAAAGAAGAGATCTTGTCAAAGAATCCCGGCTGTTTGCCTTCAAACATAAAGCTCCTGGTTTGGGGCTGGTAACAAATCCCTTTATCCGAGCATCCTTCAAATCTCAGTTCAAGGGTATAATCACCTTTTACTTTTGATTCGATCTGGCTGACAGGTATAGAAAAATGAACGGTGTTTTCATACACTTCATCACCATCGAGCATTTTCCCCTGGGGCTTCTTTACCTCAAGCTTCAAAGAAGTCGGCGATATTATAGAAAACGTAAGTGAGTCCTTATAGACATGGATATTCTCGGTAATGACAAGATCGGTCTCGATTCTATCTTCTTTTTTGACTGAGCTGACTTTAAAAGCATCTTCAGGTTTTAAAAAACTCTGTTGTGCCAACGAACTCCCAAACCCTCCGAACAAAAATGTATTAAAGATCACACTTACTAAAAGTAACTTTTTTATCATATTAACCATTTTTTCTCTTTAACTGTAAATTTTTATGCAATTGTAGTATCATAATTGTGTATAAGCTGTGTAATACTTAGTATAAAAATTATAGTATAAGTTCGATATAAGTTCAATATAAAAAAGGTCATTCATGGCAAATCATCTCAAAAACGAACACTCTCCATACCTGCAGCAACATGCGAATAATCCTGTAAACTGGTATCCTTGGGGAGAAGAAGCATTCCAAAAAGCCCGCAAAGAACACAAGCCTATTTTTCTTTCCATCGGTTACAGTTCTTGCCACTGGTGCCATGTCATGGAACAGGAATCATTTGAGAACCTAGAGACGGCCAAAGTCCTTAATGCCCATTTTGTCTCCATCAAGGTTGACAAAGAAGAACGTCCCGATATAGACAAACATTTCCAAGAGGTGTATCAGCTTATGAACTCAAGGCCTGGAGGATGGCCTACTTCGATCTTTCTAACCGAAGATCTCAAACCGTTTTATAGCGCAACTTATATACCTCCAGCACCCCGTTATGGAATGATGGGCTTCAACTCACTTCTGGAAATCATTGCTGAAAAATATCAAAGCGAAAAAGAGCTCTTGATGCAAAAAGCCGAAGAGATCCTTCATTTCCTTGATCCCAAAAGAGATAAAATACAGGCAACCAGGCTTGATGAAAGTATTATCCAACGCTTCCTAGATCAGGCCAAACAGCTCTTTGACCATCAAAACGGCGGATTCAACCAGGCACCTAAATTTCCTCAAGCATCCATTCTTGATCTCCTGCTGGATCTCCATCTGCTTACCAAAGATACCCAGGCACTCTCTATGTGCACGAAATCCCTTGTATCCATGGCCAAAGGCGGCCTGTACGACCGTATTGAGAGCGGTTTTTGCAGATACTCTACCGATAATGAATGGCTGATCCCTCATTTTGAAAAAATGACCTATGACAATGCCTTGCTTTCGGAAGTCTATCTCAAAGCCTATCATGCCACAGGCGAACCTTTTTATAAGAACATCGCTTTTGATACACTTGATTTCATGTCTGAAAAAATGAGCCGGGACGGGCTCTTCTTTTCTGCAAGCGATGCAGATACCGATCATGAAGAAGGAAAATACTTTGTCTATACCTATGAAAAAGCGTTGAAATCATTTGAAAAAGCAGGCATTCCTTCAAATATTTATGAAAAACTTACCGCTGCTTTACATATCACCAAAGAAGGCAATTTCGAAGGTAAAAACATTATCCGGGTTGATAATCCCACAAATATTGAAATCCCTTACTATGAAGATGCAATCAAAGCACTCAAAGCACGCAGAAAAAAAAGAACCTATCCCTTTATCGATAAAAAAGTGATTGTCTCATGGAATGCCATGATGCTCACAACTCTTTTCAAAGCGGGCCGGATCGAAAAACGTTATCTTGATACCGCTGTTAAGTCACTGGATAAACTGCTTGAAACCATGTATATCCATTCCCGGCTTTTTCACTCCACATTGATCGGCAAAGAGCCAAAAATCCATGCTTTTTTGGAAGATTATGCATTTTTATGCGAAACCTTGATCGAGGCATATGAAAGCACCCTGGATGAAACCTATCTCGTCATAGCCACCAAACTGGCCAACAATGCAATTGAAAAATATTATGCTCACGGAAGATGGAAATTTTCGCGTGGTGAGTTTGAAACCTATGCAGATATCTATGACTCCTCCTATCCTTCTGCAATGGCAACGATGGTATCGGTGCTGCAGAGTCTCTCTTCTCTGGTTGATACAGTCTATAAAAAATTTGTCTTTAAAACCCTTGAATTCAACTCTTATGATGTCATGCGACAACCCATTTCCTCGCCTAAAATGAGCAAAATGGTGATACGTTATCTTAAAGATGACCTCATCATCAAAGCAAATGAAGCTGATCTGCAAAAACAGATTCGGTTTCTTGACAGTATAAAATATCCTTTTATTTTATTTAGAAACGATACGACTCAAGGATTTATGCTCTGTAATTCAAACAGCTGTTTTGTACATGAAAAAGAATTTGAAAATATATTGGAATATTTAAAAGAAAAGTATTTTTAATCATATATTTTTGCTATAATGAATCATTCTATAATAGAAAGGATTTGTTATGAAATGTAATACTGGGAAAGTAGATAGAATCATTCGAATAGTATTGGGGCTTGCCATTATAACATGGGGTGTCATGAGCCAAAACTGGCTTGGAGCCATAGGGCTTATTCCTCTTGGTACTGGCTTGATAGGCTTCTGTCCTCTTTACACGCTTTTAGGTCTCAACACAGGATGTGAAACAAACACTCCTGAATAATCTGATTTAAAGATACTGTAATCTTAGAAAAGGGTTACAGCATCTTCATCGTATCCAGACTGTTTTACACAGATGAGTGGTATTTCATACCTCAACCTAACATAAGATTATTCGTTACAATCTCTTCTATGAAAGAAAGCCTAAAAATATTTTCGCAAGATCTCTTCAATGCATTAAAAGATCTTCTTCCCATTATCATGGTAGTGGCCCTTTTTCAAGGATTTATTATCCAATCTGTGCCGACACATCTTAGCTCTATTATCACAGGACTTATGATCGTTGCATTAGGACTTGCGCTATTTATCCGTGGGTTGGAACTGGGTATTTTCCCTATCGGTGAAGGCCTTGCAGTAGATTTTGCAAAAAAAGGTTCGACATTCTGGCTTTTGCTGTTTGCATTCACGATCGGTTTTTCTACAACCGTTGCAGAACCGGCCCTCATCGCTATAGCCCAAAAAGCAGCTTCCATCAGCCAGGGAAAAGTAGATGCTTTTTTTCTTAGAATGACCGTAGCATTTTCAGTCGGATTCGCCATTGCTTTGGGAACGCTACGCATCTTGCTGGGGCACCCTGTACATTATTACATTATCATAGGATACATTCTTGTAGTCGTCATGACTTTTTTTGCGCCAAAAGAAATCATCGGCCTTGCCTATGACAGCGGCGGGGTTACGACCTCAACCGTGACCGTCCCGCTTGTTGCTGCACTCGGCATCGGTCTGGCTTCCAGTATCAAAGGCAGGAATCCCATTATCGATGGATTTGGACTGATCGCTTTTGCGTCGCTGACCCCAATGATCTTTGTACAACTCTACGGCATTTTTGTCTATGCTTTGAATCCGGAAGTAAATGAATCAATTTCTATAATCAAACAGGTTGTCGTCGCCTCTGCGGAAGTGCAACAAGCCTTTGATCCCTGGAGCATGCTATGGGATATTCTGGCTGTGATTAAAGATGTGGCTCCCATCCTCGGAGTTATATTTTTTTTCCAATACCTTATTATCCGAAAACCTGTTGCCCATCTCAAAAAAATTATTGTCGGTATCATTCTTGTGATACTCGGGCTCTATGCATTCATCCTGGGGCTTGAAATGGGGCTTTTCCCCATTGGTGAGAGTATTGCTTATCAACTAACAGCCATGAAAAACAATTTACTGATCTATCTTTTTGGATTTCTAATAGGCTTTTCGACAACAATGGCAGAACCGGCCCTTCTGGCTATCGCACTCAAAGCCCAGGAGGTAAGTTCCGGGGGGATCAATCAAACCATTCTGAGAACTGTGGTAGCATTAGGAGTAGCTATTGGTATCAGTTTAGGAGCTTACCGTATCGTTACCGGTGATCCGATCCATTACTATATCATTGTAGGATATATTTTTGTGATCATTTTTACCTATTTTTCACCACAATACATTATCCCTATCGCTTATGATAGCGGCGGGGTCACGACTTCCACCGTAACCGTACCCCTTGTTGCCGCACTGGGACTCGGACTGGCGGAAAATATCGAAGGACGCAATCCCTTGATCGACGGATTCGGATTGATCGCGTTTGCATCCCTTTTTCCTATGCTGACCGTTATGGGGTACGGTATCTATGTCCATTATAGACAATCTAAACTCAAAGGAGGTAGAGTATGAAATTTACAGCGCTCATAGCCATCATTCATGATAAAGACGAAGAACAGGCCATCAAGGTTGCCAAAGAGGCCGGGGCAGGAAGTGTTACTATTTTAAATGGGAAAAATATCGGACTGGAAGAGAAAAAAGTCTTTTTTGGATTGACACTGGAAGAGAATGTGTCTGTCCTGCTCTTCGTACTTCCAAGAAAACTTTCCCTAAAAGTGATGAGAGAATTAAGAGAGAAGTTTGATCTTGACAATCCTGATAACAGCGGCCTTGCTTTCACTATTCCTTTGAGCCATGTTGCCGGGTTGGATACCAAAGAACTGCACAAATTTGAAGATGATATCAAAACTATGCTATAGGAGAATAGAAAAATGCTAGTACAACACGTTATGACATCCAAAGAAAAACTTGTTATCGTTTCCCCGACTGCGACGATACGAGAAGCGCTTCAACTGATGAAAATACATAAAGTCCGTTCCGTTATCGTAGATAAAACCCATGATGACGGTGCTTACGGGTTGGTCACGTTTAAAAATATTTTGCAAAGCATCGTCGCAGAAGACGGCGATATCGACCTTTTAAACGTATATGATATTGCAACGATACCGGCTGTCTCGGTCTCTGCCAAACTCAATGTCAAATATGCTGCCAAAATGATGGTCAACAGCAGCATCAAAAGGCTTCTTGTCATCGATGAAAATGAACTCAAAGGCATTTTAACGATGACGGATATCATTGGAATACTAATGAATAATGTTGAATAATTTCTTAATGTTTTAAAGGAGGGAATTGAAGGGTAAATGTGCTTCCCCCTCCTTTTTTGGATTCTACTTCCAATTTGATATTGTATTCAGAACAGATCGAATGGACAATATTCAACCCTATTCCAAATCCTCCCCGTTCTTCATTGGCTCTGATATAGCGTTTAAAAATATCTTTTTGTAGATGCTGGTCAATGCCTATCCCGGTATCTTTAACTTTCAGGACACGGGAATGTAACGATATCTCGATATTTCCTCCCATGTCAGAATATTTGATCGCATTTGAAAGTAAATTATCGATCAGTCTATCCGCACTTCTTTTGCTGACCAACAAAAAGGTTGGTTCTAGCTCCATGGTTAATTTCAAACGTTTGGATTCCATTAGTTCTTTGGCATATTCCACACGTTCTTCAATGATCGTTTTCATATCGATCATCTCATCAGGTTCGATCATTCCTTCCAAACGGTAGGTCAAAGAGCTATACATCGTGCTTAATCTCTTGGCACTTGCCTCTAAACGTTTCATTTTTTTTGCTTCTATTCCTTTGAGCGATTGTATCGTCATTAAGATTACAGAAATCGGTGTATTGAGCTCATGGGTCGTATCCGAGATAAATCGGTCGAGTGATTCTATCTGTTCTCTGACCGGACGCAAAAAAAGCCTACCTAAAAAATACCCGACGATACCCATCAAAATGAAAGATAAAACCAAATACCCGATAATTTTTATTCGCAATTTTTGCAAAGTACCTGAAAAATTATTCTCTTTGAGCACGATATAACGTACTCCCATGTGCGCACTGGTATCTTCAAGCACACTATAATAGTCATTACCCTTTGCAAAAAAGGGCTCATTAAATTCAGTAAAATTTTTAATTTCGCTAAAAATAGAACGCTGATCGATATCATAATAACCTACTGAAAAACGGCAATGTTTGAGAGTTTTCAAAAAAACCTGTTTATCGGCTTGAATGACTATCGGTTTTTTCATTGCCCGCATAATAATTTTCGAAGAGAGCATACGTGCCTGATACATCATCTCAAATTTCATAGCACTGGTCATTGAAGTACGGTTATTTTCAAAAAAGAGATACCCTATGATAGCAAGTAAAACAAATACCGATGACAGATATAAGGATAAAAAGCGAAGGAGTGATCTTTGCTCATACGATGTTAAAACGATATCCCTCTCCTTTGATATTGTCAAAATAATCCTTCGGCAGTATCTTTCTCAAATTTTTAATATACGTACGAATCGTTGCATGTGTTGGATTCTGTTCATCTTTCCAGATGTTCTCTATGATCTCATCACTGGAGACAATCTTACCCTGATTATGGATAAAATACTCCAGTACCTGAGCCTCCTTTTGCCGCATTTCAATCGTTTCATCATTTATAATAATCTGATGGGATTTTGGTTTGAACCGCATCTGGTCAAAAACAATCTCTTCTTGCAGATTATAAAGCTTTTCTATATGTTTGATACGTGCATTCAGTTCTTCCAGGTCAAAAGGCTTTTTTAGATAATCATCAGCCCCTATCTGAAACCCTTTTTTAAGATGTTCTATATTGGAAAGGGAAGTAATATAGATTGCCGGTGTCGTATTGCCTATTTCTCTTAGATAAGTAAGTAGTTCAAAGCCGTCAATACCGGGAACATTGACATCCATCAGCAATAGATCATAAATCTTTTTACCAATGGCTTCCAATGCTTTTTCCCCATCAAAAAAAGAATCAACTTCATACCCTTTTTCAACCAGGAATTCCTCGATAATCTCCTGAAGTATTACATCATCTTCAAGTAGCAGTATCTTCATTTTTCTTCTCTTGCTTTGGATTAGATGTATTGTAACATAACCTTTGTGGAATTGATTACACAGTGAATAGAATGCATGTGTCATATCATCCAAACACAAAAAAATAATGATAATTTTATTGATAGAGGAATTTATATGTTCAGGAGGTAACAGATCGTAGCAGCATCACTTACGACTTCCCCAGTCTCAGCCGTTACACTTATCGGTCAGACGGACAGTACGATTCATCTGTTCAGTGGATTTGAGGCAATCAATAACGCTTCGCGTTTTTAAATTCTTCGATCTCGCTTTCTACCATCGCATCGATCATTCTGACATAAAGATCATTAATAAGATTTGGGGAAAGGCCCAATGAGATCGCTTGCGCCCTAACGCGTGAGATAACATCCTGTATTCTCTCTTCAGCTTTGATCTCGTCAATGTTTGTTTTGAAATGTGCGATCTGTTTGATATAGTCATTTCTTTTGGCAATCAATTTAACGATCTCTTCATCCACCTTGTCTATTTGGGCTCTGGCTTCCTTAAGAGTCGTACACTTTTTTGTTTCCATTCTTTATCCTTTATCATCGATCGTCATAATAGATTTATTATAGCTTAAATTGAATTAATTAGGAGAAAAGGTAAAATATAATCCCACTTACGAGAGTGGGATTATCAAAAGATAGAGAAGTCGTGGAATTATTCTACTTCAGCATCGATGACATCGTCATCATCTGCTTTTTTCGCACCGCCAGCAGCTTCTGCACCGCCTTGTTCTTTAGCGTACATTGCTTCAGCTAGCTTATGGCTTTTTTCTGTCAATGCTTTGACTTTTTCATCAATCTGTTCTTTTGTTGCAGAATCATCTTTCAATACTGCTTCAAGCTCTTCGATTGCTTTTTCGATGTTTGCTTTTTCAGAAGCATCAAAGTTTTCACCAAGATCACTCAATGATTTTCTTGTCTGATGGATCAAGGCATCTGCCTGGTTTTTCGCTTCTACAACCGCTTTTCTTTTTTCATCTTCAGCTTTGTGTGCTTCAGCATCCTGTACCATTTTTTGGATCTCTTCATCAGAAAGTCCTGACGAACCTGTAATCTTGATCTCTTGGGATTTTCCAGTACCTTTATCTTTTGCAGATACCGTCAAGATACCGTTCGCATCGATATCGAACGTTACTTCGATCTGAGGCACCCCTCTTGGAGCAGCAGGGATATCTCTTAGTTCGAACATTCCAAGTGATTTGTTGTCTTTTGCAAATTCACGCTCACCTTGGAGTACATGAATGCTTACTGCCGGCTGGTTGTCCTCTGCTGTTGAGAATACCTGTGACTTCTTCGCAGGGATCGTTGTACCTTTTTCGATAACTTTGGTTGTTACCCCACCGAGTGTTTCGATTCCAAGGCTGAGCGGTGTAACATCAAGCAACAATACATCTTTCACATCACCTGCAAGTACACCACCTTGGATAGCTGCACCGACTGCAACAACCTCATCAGGGTTTACAGACTTGTTGAGGTCTTTTCCAAAGAATTTTTTAACTTCTTCTTGGACAAGCGGCACCCTTGTCGATCCACCGACCATAACCACTTCATTGATTTCCGACTTACTGATACCGGCATCTTTTAGTACACCTTCGATCGTTTTAATCGTACCGGCTACAAGATCAGCGATCAGTGATTCGAATTTCGCTCTTGTGATCTTTTTAACCAAGTGTTTAGGTCCTGTTGCATCCGCTGTAATAAATGGCAGGTTGATCTCAGTTTCCATTGCTGAAGAAAGCTCTTTTTTTGCTGTTTCGGCAGCATCTTTGATTCTTTGGAGTGCCATCACATCAGATTTGATGTCAATACCTGTTTCAGCTTTGAACTCTCCGGCTACATAATCGATTACTCTGTTGTCAAAGTCATCACCACCCAGGAACGCATCCCCGCCTGTCGACATAACTTCAACCACACCGTCACCTGTTTCCAGTGCAGTAACGTCGAATGTACCACCACCAAGATCGTAAACGACGATCTGCTCAGATCCTTTCTTATCCAATCCGTATGCAAGTGCAGCCGATGTAGGCTCATTGATGATTCTCAGTACGTTTAATCCAGCGATTGTTCCTGCTTCTTTTGTCGCTTTTCTTTGCGCATCGTTAAAATACGCAGGAACTGTAATAACCGCATCTGTTACAGTCTCACCAAGATATGCTTCTGCATCTTCTTTAAGTTTCATCAATACTTTTGCAGAAATTTCCTGCGGCGTATAAGTTTTACCTGCTACTTCGATCGCACATGCACCGTTTCTATCGATAATGTGATATGGAAGTCTCTCTTTGGCTTCAGCTGCTTTTTCCTCATCACACATCAATCCCATAATTCTCTTAATTGAATAGATTGTTTTTTCAGGGTTAGTAACGGCTTGTCTTTTAGCTGTTTCACCAACAAGCACCTCCCCTTTATCTGTAAAAGCAACGATCGAAGGTGTTGTGTTTTTACCTTCTTTATTGTTGATGATCGCTGCTTCACCATTGATATACACTGCCATTGCAGAGTTTGTTGTTCCTAAGTCGATTCCCAATACTTTACCCATTTTTCATCCTTTTTTTTAATATATCCATTTATTTTGCAGTACTGACCATAGCAGGTCTAAGCACTCTGTCTTTGATCATATACCCTTTTTGCATCACCTGCACAATCTCGCCGGCATGATGGCCCTGGCTGTCAACCTGCATGATCACTTGATGTACCTCAGGATCAAATGCACCTTCGCATCCAATCTCTCTAATCTGATGTTTTTCCAGTACTTTCTTCAGCTGCTCATATGTCAATCTAACACCCTCTTTCATCTTTTCAAGAACTTCAGAGGCACTTTCCCCCTCCGCACTCTCGATCGATGCCAATGCCTGTTCGAAAGAATCGATCACGGCAAGAATGTCTTTTGCAAAACTTTCATTTGCATACGCAACAGCATTTGCTTTATCTTTTTCTAAACGTTTTTTGGAGTTTTCAAAGTCGGCATATGCACGAATATATTTATCTTTATATTCATTCGCCTCTGCCTGGGCTTGTGCTAAAAGATCCTCTTGTGTAGTCTCTTCTGGCATTTGACTCTGTTCTGCCTGTGCCTGTTCTTCCTGAAGATTTTCGCTCTCCTGGCTCATATTGCACACCTCCTTTTTTTATTTTATAAATTATATTGCATTTTCATTTTTAATGCCTAGAATGATTATACAACATTGAGTGAAAGTTTGTCAAGTATATTCTTAGTACTTTTTCACAATAAACTTTAGTCAATTTTACTAAACTTTTAAAATAGACAAAAATATCTTTATAGTATAATGATTTTTGGAAACATTCGATATAAGTTAGAGAATGGAAATATGATAGATTGAATGAATAATTTGGATGATATGAAAATATAGAAGGGATTCAGCCCGAAGGCTGAAAGGGAAAATTTAGTTTCTGATACCTAGCTCAGCTTTGATAGCGTTCCATCTGCTGATATCTTTAGTTTTAAGATACTTCATAAGTCTTCTTCTCTGACCTACAAGTTTAAGTAGTCCTACTCTTGAAGAGTGGTCTTTTTTGTTTGCTTGAAGGTGTGCAGTAAGTGTGTTGATTCTTTCTGTAAGAAGTGCGACTTGAACTTCTGCTGAACCTGTATCTCTATCGCCTCTAGCGTGTTTTGCAATAATTTCTGCTTTTTTCGCCTGATCCAAAGCCATAATGACCTCCTGATTGGTATGTTATTTTCCAAATAGTTTTTTGGGAACGCAATGATACCAAAATATCCTTACTTGCAACTTAGATAAATATTTTGAAAAACCACATCATTAAACTCTAATACTAATTAGAGTAAAATACTCTTAATTAAATCAATGTAAGGTGTAGTAATGTTATTAACCCGAGCAAGTGAATATGCCCTGCTTTCTTTAGATACGATTCGCAAGTCAGAGAGCCCGATCGGTGCTGAGCAATTGGCAAATGAACTCTATATCCCTAAAAGTTTTCTGGCAAAAATCCTTCAGAATTTGGCAAAACAAGGTATTTTAGAATCCAGGAAGGGCGCCCATGGAGGATTTTTACTTGCAAAAGATATTCATGAAATTCCGGTCTATGATGTCATCTTTGCAGCTGAAGGCAAAACGCCAGCGGTATTTGACTGCACCCAATATACCCATTCTTGCCCGCACGGTGCGATAGGAAGTTGTTCTATCTCTCCATTTTTACTCAAATTTCAAATCAAAATCGATGATTTTCTACTTGGACTGACATTGGGGGATATTTTATTATAAAATACCCCAAGAAGGGATAAGTATCGTTGGTTTAAACGATGCTTCCCTAAGTTAACTATTTTACCTCATATATTACAAGGCCTTAGACTATGATCAAACGACGCATCTATCATCTTTCTCATATCGATCTTGACGGGTATAGCTGTCAATACCTTACGACACAATGTTTCGATGCCATTAAGTGCTATAATGCAAACTACGGACCGGAGGTAGCTGCCCGGCTTGAAGAAATTATTTTGGAAATCGAACAGAATGCTCCAAATATGACTGATGAAGAATCTTTAATCCTTATCACAGACCTCAATCTTACGACAAAAGAAGCCAACTGGATAGAAAAAGAAGCGCTCCGTATCGGAGCGAAACTGCAGCTTCTCGATCATCATGCTACAGGTGCAACTACCGCAGAACGTTTTAGCTGGTATCTGTTGGATACCTCACGCAGTGCAACGCAGATTACTTATGACTGGCTCCGGAAGACGAGCGGATTTGATCCCGATTACACCTTTAAAACCATTGTACAAGCCATCAATGCTATCGATATCTGGCTTAGCAATGATCCCCTGTTTGAATACGGGAAGGTCATGCTCGGCATGATTTCAGGAGCCAAAGAGATCAACCGTATCCTATTCCCGAAGCAAGACAGGGCATTCAAGCTGTCATTGATCGAAGCGGCTAAACAAAGAGTCAATGAAGCGGATGCACCGATCAGACTGGATGATGAACTTCACCAGATCAAAAAAACATTTTTCAGGCTTGCCCAAAACGATACCAAAGACAATCTTGTAGCTTTTTACGTTACCGATCTGCTTAGTGCCGATAAAGAGCGTTTGACGGTACAGTATCAAACATACAAAGGTATCTTGGCCTATAATGTAGGAAATACTTCCATTATCGGCAACACCTTCCTTGTAAACAATCCGGAGTACGATTTCTATATGGATATCAATTTCAGGGGACATTTCTCCCTACGAAGCAATAATAAAATGGATGTTTCCAAAATGGCCGAACATATCGGAAATGGCGGCGGACACCCGAATGCAAGCGGCGGTAAGATAGAAAATTACAAAGACTCGTTTGTCTATGCACAGGTACGTGAATCCATCCAGCAATATCTAAATGAAAAGTCTCTATAAGCAAACCAATTCTTATCCTAAGCTATAATTATCCTTGAATTTTAAACAAGGATAAACCATGCTCAAACAGACTTCAAAATCACTACTTCTTTTGGCTGCTCTACTATGGCTGCCTGCAACACTACCTGCACAGGAAAATAATACTACTGCCGCAGTTTCTGCTAATCCTGCCGTATCTTCAGAAGCAATGAACGCTGCCTATGCACTTTTTGATACGATGGGCCTTAGCAAAAATTATGAAGCGATGGTCGACAGGATCACACAAATGCAGCTCAAACAACAACCTGCACTCGAGCCGATCAAAGATACGATGAAAGCTTTCTTTACAAAATATATGGGATGGGATTCGCTCAAAGAAGAGATGGCAAAGATCTATGCAAGCCACTTTACTACCCAAGAACTGAATGAAATCAAAGCTTTTTATGAAACACCGGTTGGGAAAAAAACAGCTACCTTGATGCCTCAGCTTGCAGCTGAAGGTTCAAAGTTGGGAGAAGAACGCTTTAAAGCACACCTGGAAGAATTTCAGAAAATGATCATGGATGAACTTGCCAGACAAGCTCAAACAGAAAATACTAAAAATAATCCTTAAATCTTTACTCTCGCTTCAAGCGCACGCGAAAGCGAGAGAATATCGATATTTTCCAATTCAACACCAGTCGGAACACCTTGGGCGATCTTTGTAAAGTTAATATCAAGCCCTTTGAGCTTATCTTCTATATAAAGAATCATCGTATCTGTTGCAATGCTTGGAGGAAATGCAAAGATCACCTCATCCACTCCACCCACGGCGTAAAAAAGATGTGCTTCGTCCATATCCTGTATTTCAGAGATAACATAATAGATCCCGTTGAACTGCCTGCTCTCTTCGATCGTCAAGATATCTTTGGCACTTTGAACGATACAAAGTTTGGTTGTATCCCGGTATGGATCTGAGCAGATGCTGCAAAGCTCATCTTCGCTCATATTGTGGCATTTGCTGCACTTTTGAATACTGTTGACCCCTGTTTCAATGGCATGTGCCAGTTTCATACCGCCAAACCCATCCTCCATTACTACATGATAGGCCAGCCTTACAGCAGTTTTTTTACCGACCCCAGGCAACGATCCGAATGCGTCTACCAAGTTTTCAAAGGCTTCTATCTTATATTTTCTCATGCTCTCTCGTAGTCAACGACTTTGGAATACTCTACAACACTTTTGATAAAATCGACAACTTTGAGATGTTCAGGGTGCACAGCATAAGCATCAAGCCCTTCTCTGCCCTCAAAAGAGGTAATGATACTCAAATCCATCGCCCTCTCTTCTTCACAAAAATTCATTCCCACATCCATGCTTCTAAGACTTGGTACAGTGCCCATAAGATTATCAAGCATCTGTTTCGCCTGGATCATATTGGCTTTTTTGTTTTCTTCTTTGAATTTGAACATCACGATATGAACTACCATCTAAAAGAACCTTTGATGTTGTTTTTTGTAATTATAACCAAATTATGGTAGAATTCGCCCAAAACTAATCCCTTATAATATATCAAAGAAAGAGAGACACCTATGACAGAACTTGATTACTATGAAGTGCTTGAAGTAACGAAAGACTGTTCAAGTGCCGAACTTAAAAAATCATACAGAAAACTGGCCATGAAATACCATCCGGATAGAAATCCTGACGACAAAGAGGCCGAAGAAAAATTCAAGATCATTAACGAAGCCTATCAAGTCCTCAGTGACGAGGAAAAAAGAAGCATCTATGACCGTTACGGTAAAGCCGGGCTTGAAGGCAGAGGTATGGGCGGTTTTAGCGGAGGTATGGATGATATCATGGATATCTTTAACTCCATGTTCGGAGGTACGGGCGGTTTCGGCGGTGGTTTTGGAAGAACAAGAAGAGATCCGGGACAAAAATATGCACTTGATTTTGAACTGGAACTTCCTTTGGCTTTCCATGAAGCAGTATTTGGATGTGAAAAAAAGATAGATATCACATTCAAATCACCATGTGAGAGTTGTCAAGGTACAGGATCCAAAGACGGGAAAATGGAAACCTGTGATTATTGTGGCGGCCAGGGACAGGTCGTAATGAGGCAAGGATTTATGACTTTTGCACAAACCTGTCCAAAATGTCAGGGGCAAGGGCAATTCATCAAAGAAAAATGTCCTGAGTGTAAAGGCCGAGGATACCATGAAGAAGAAGAAAGTATCACGATAAAAATACCTGCTGGTGTTGACAGTGGTAACCGTCTAAGGGTGCAAGGTCATGGAAATAAAGCCAAGAACGGAAACCGTGGAGATCTTTATGTTACCTTTATCGTTGAAGAGGATGAACATTTTATAAGAAACGGCAATGATATCTATATCGAAGTACCTGTCTTCTTTACCCAGGCAATCCTGGGTGAGACCATCTCCATTCCGGCCTTAGACGGGGAACTGGAGCTGGAACTCAAACCAAGCACTGCGGACAAAGCCCAGTTTGTTTTTGAAAACGAAGGTATTGCTGATGTTCATACCGGCAGGAAAGGTAGACTGATTGCACAGATCCGTATGGTTCTGCCTAAAAAGATCAATGAAGAGCAAAAAACCCTTCTTGAAAAATTGCAAGAGAGTTATGGCGTAGAAAGCCGCCCACATAAAAGCACCTTTGAATCAGCCTATGATAAGATCAAAAACTGGTTTAAGCACTAGTGGTGTTCAAGCAGGGGAGTAACACTGCCCTGATCTTTAAGTAACTTTACAATCTCTTTTTTAACCGTCCTATCGGTCTTTTCATCCACAATAATCTCCAGCATTTTATGCATCGTTTCGTGCTGTTGTCTGCTGGCCTGCATAAAGGCATCATGTTTTAGCGTCTCTTCATGCATTTTCAGTTTGTCGTTTCTGTTCTTCCGATATATCCATAGAAAAATGAGCAAACCCAAACCGATTAATACCGATAAGACAATCAAGGTTTTTTCATAAAGAGCATTATCCTTATCTTTGGTCAGTGCAATACGCTCTTCCTTGGCTAAAGCGATCTCTTTTTGGGTCTGTTGTGACTTTGCATTGATCTCTTTTTGAGTATCCATTTCAACTTTCGCTTTTTCCAGGGCGATCTGTTCCAACTCCTTTGCCTTTTGCGCTTCTATTTTGGCAAGCTCAATACTGTTTTGGTACTTCATCTTATCCAACACCATTTTTTCGTTCTTAGATGTTTCTGGGGCAAGATTCTTTTGGGCTGGATCATAAAGAAGATGTGCATTTTTGATGTCATTGTTCTCCCCGCATCCAATGATCCATACCAATCCAATGATCCATACATATTTCATATTCATTCCCCTTATCATATACGTCATTCTAACCAAAATATAATAAGAATATATCGACGATCATTTTAATGGAAAATTATTATCCTTTAAGTTTTAAAAGACTATCATAGGATTAGAAAGTATTTCTTTCATATTATCAAAAAGGATCACAGATGGCACGCAAAGGAAATTCGATCATTAAAGGTTTAGAGATCCAGGATATTATTACCCAGCTTAATAAAGCATATGCGGATGAGTGGTTGGCATATTATCAATATTTTATTGAAGCAAAGGTAATCAAAGGCATTATGAAAGATGCTGCTATTACAGAATTGACTCAGCATGCCGCCGATGAACTTAGACATGCAACAATGGTTGCAGATAGGATCATCCAGTTGGGAGGAACGCCTTTACTGCATCCTAAAGACTGGTTTACCCATACCAATTGCGGATATGATGCCCCCAATGAATTGGATGTCGTTGCCATACTTGAAGATGCGATCAAAGGTGAGCAGTGTGCGATATCGATCTATTCTAAACTTGCCGAGATGACCAGGGATAAAGATATCGTTACCTATGATATCGTATCTCAGATCCTTGCCGATGAAGTCGAACATGAGGAGGATCTTCAGGCACTTCATGATGATATCACCGAATTCATCTCGCATATCAAACAATCTATGTAATGCTGATTATTGCACCTTCTGGTGCAATATGACCTTTGTTGCACTTTGTACAGTATCTGCTATATCATTTCGCTCATCATAGGCAATTACATAGATTTCATCTCCCGAGTGGAGATAGTTTTTTTCACCAAAATCCGCATAAGCAGTCGCTCCTATAGAGATAAATGCCTTTGGGGGATACTGGCATGTTTTTAAATGTTCTGCGATATTTTCAAGTGGTCCGAAATCTTCTTGTTCGTTCATTTTTTCCATCAACCACTTTTTCAATCTACCATAAAAATAACTATATCCTAGCAATGGGGCATCTACGCCATAGGGGTGCATAACCCCATTACGTTTGACATAGGAACAAAGATGATAATGGTCCATCACCCCACCCTTTTCAAATCGGTCTATAACAATCCATTGATTGCCTACACCTTTGGAGTCCGGGCCCCAGTTCTTTTTTTCAGATATCTTTTGAGCCCCTTCTTTACGTATCGTACAATCATTGAATGTCGTGAATGCATTTGCTTGAAGATCGATCACACGTCTTTGATCGTCATAGACGATATCAAAAAGAATACCTATCTCGGGTTCTACCTGTGCATTCGCTTCGTATCTAGGCAATGTCAATTTATCGGTGCCGATAGGATAAATTCCTAAGAAGGAGTCTGAATATGGCAAATAAAATGGAAAAATACCTTTGGGAGCATCAGGTGTTTCCGTTTGTATATTTTCAAAGTCTTTAAGCTCTCCGGCCTGCTCTAAGTGATGTGCGAAATTGCCCGCTACACCGAGTCCGATCACTTCTTTTAAATCCATCATTTGCCTTTTTTGATAAAATTATAACATGTTGTATGTTACACACAGAGTACACACAACTACCCTATGATAAAAAGAGACAAAAGGAAGGTAAGAGGTTATGTCATCAGATAAGAAAGATAGTAAAAATATTATTTTAGTAGCAGCGATCATCGGTGCTTTTTTGGTTTTTATGTTGGCAAGTGCGGTCTATTCAACCAGTCAGGTTTTAAAATGTTCCAGTGCAAAAAAATTAAGAAAAGAATGCCACTTGAAATTGGATCATAATCCATATCGCTATTTGGCATAGGAACAGCATTATTTTACTGATCAAAAGAGGAGGAGAAAAAGAATCCAGATCTCACTTTAAAAGGGATCTGGAAGTATAATTATTTAGCTGCCGCTACAGCGTCTTTAAGAGTTTTACCAATTTTGAATTTTGGTGCATTGTGTGCTGCTTTTTTATATGTTTTGTCAGTTCCTGGAACTTTACCGCTTTTTGCCGCTACGTGAACTGTAGAGAATGTTCCAAAACCAACTAGAGATACAGTCTCTTTTTTTACAAGCGCTTCAGTTACTGAAGTAGTAAATGCCTTTACAGCTCTCTCTGCTGCTGCTTTACTTTCAAACCCACCATTCTTTTGTACCAATTCTACGAATTCTGCTTTTGTCATTCTTCTTCCTTGTTTTTTAAGATGTACTCATTATAGCACATACTAATCTTAAAAGAACATAAAAGATTGTAAAAAAGCCCTATTTTACGTCATTTGTTGGTAGTTCAGGTATTATCAGGATTACTTTTTTATCTGATATCATATTTTACATAGTGCTTTTGGAATTTAAATGTATGAAAAATCAATGGATTTTGATATCTTTATGGGCTGAATAGACCGTATAATTTAAGTTATTTTTTGGGATAGATAAATTTGAAAGATGGTGCGGTCGGCGGGATTTGAACCCGCACATCCGTAGGACACTACCCCCTCAAGATAGCGTGTCTACCAATTCCACCACGACCGCGTAAATAGTAAAAACTTGTGACGGGATTATACCGCCACAAGCTTAAGGTCTCTTTAGATTAACCGATGAATGGGTTAGCGTAAAGAGCAATAAGAGCGATAACAAGTGTATAGATAACTTGTGCTTCGATCATTGCAAGAGCAATGAACATTGTAGTCATCAATTTACCGCCAAGACCTGGGTTTCTAGCTGTACCAGCGATTGTAGCAGCAGCAGTATTACCCATACCGATAGCTCCACCAAGAGCAGCAAGACCAAGACCTACACCAGCAGCAACTACTGAATAAGCTTGAACCATTGATTCACCTTCACCTGCAAATGCAGCAGCACCAAGTGCCAAGAAAAGTAAGAAAAACTTTTTCATTTTATATCCTTCAAATTTTTATGGATTTTAAGTCTCTTCGACTGTTTTACAAAGTCCGTTCGGCTTGCGTATCCCTACTTATCACTCTGTCACAACGGCGAAATTTTACCAAAATAAAATTAAATTTAGGCTAAAAACTCCGGTGTGGCCAATTCGACCTTTTTCCCTTTCTGTTCCATCACCACTACCGTGATCTCATCCCCTTCGTGGTAACGTTCAGCCAGATTGTCCACATGTTCTTTGGCAACCTTCGAGATATGCAGCAGTGCATCGTAACCATCCGGCATTTCCACGAAGATACCGAAATCAACGATCTTTTTCACCTTTCCGGTATAACTCTCTCCCACTTTATATTCCATCTGTTTTTTTACAGGAGCAGCAGCGATACTTTCGATATGTGCTTTGGCAGCTTTTACTTTTACCTCATCTTCACCGGATACCTTTACTCCACCAACCTCACGATCAAGGTCTACCGTTACTTCAAATTTTTCTATGATTTCTCTAATCGTTGCGCCAGCTTTCCCGATAATATCCACGATCTTGCTTGGATTAACAGTGAACTGTTCAGTACGCGGAAGTGCACTGCTTGTTTTGATCTGTTTTTCTGCTTCTTCCATCAATCCAATGATATGATTTTTCGCCTTAGAGGCCTGCATCAATACATCTTTTAAGATACTAAGATCGATACCGCCCAGTTTAATATCCATTTGGAGGGCTGTGATTCCATGTTTTGTTCCGGCAATTTTAAAATCCATATCGCCATCATGGTCTTCCAATCCCATAATATCGGTCAATACGGCATAACGCTCACCTTCATGAACAAGTCCCATAGCAACACCAGCTACCAATTCTACCATTTTCACTTCGGCTGCCCTCAAGGCCAAACTTCCGCCGCAGATCGTTGCCATCGAAGAAGATCCGTTACTCTCCAGGATCTCAGATACCAACCGTATCGTACCTTCATTTTTCATATCAACCGCCGGTTCAATCGCCCTCTTTGCAAGGTTACCGTGTCCGAGTTCTCGTCTGCCCGGTGCTCCGATCGGTTTGGCTTCACCTACTGAGAATCCCGGGAAATTATAGTGCACCATTAAATTCTCTGACTGGCTGTTTCTTTCAGTAATAAGTTCATACATCTGTGCATCTTTTTTATCGCCCAGTGTTGCAGTGACCAATGCCTGTGTCTGTCCTCTTGTAAAAAGACAGGAACCGTGTACGGATGGCAAAAGATTGGTTTCAATGAAGATTGGTCTAACCTCATCAAGTGCACGCCCGTCTGCTCTTGTCTGTTTATCAAGGATCATGGCTCTAACAACGCTCTTTTTATAACGTTCAAGCACCTTGGAGACGAGTTCCTTATCCGCCTCACTACCCTCTTCTGCCAAGGCTTTCAAAATACGTTCACGAACTTTTTTCAATTCTGTTGAACGTTCGCTTTTTGCCATATGCGAGATTGCATACTCCACATCTTGTGCATAGTTTAAATGGATATAATCATACAGTTTTTCATCTATTTTTTCCTCGACAAATTCTAGCAAAAGCGGTTCTTTGACATAAGATTTAAATGCTTCCTGATAAATTTGTGTTGCCTGTGCGATATGATTTCGTGCAAATGCAATCGCTTCTATCAATTCTTCCTCATGCAGTTCATTAGGGTTTTGTACGTTATCGTGTTTGGAAGGCAAAGTACGCATCTCGATCATCAGCACATCTTCACCTGAGCCTACTACAAGAAGGTCTAATGCACTTTTCTTCTGTTCACTAAGCGTAGGGTTTATCACCATCTTCCCATCGATCATTCCTACTCGTACAGCCGTGATACTTTGATTGACAGGAATATCTGATACAAAAAGTGCTGCATTGGCTGCATGAAGTGCTGCAATCTGCATATCAACATCTGTATCGCTACTCACAACCAAGACTGTGATCGTAACCGGATAGGTAAAGCCGTCAGGAAATAAGGGACGCACTGAACGATCGATGATACGGGAAGTCAATGTTTCAAAATCACCAGGCTTGGTTTCCCTTTTGATAAAACCGCCTGGTATCTTTGCGGCTGCATAAGACTTTTCGAGATATTGTACCGTTAATGGCAGAAAATCCTCTTCTACACCCTTCTCATCAATGGCTACGGCCGCGATCAAAACCGCCTTGCCCTGTCGGTACATGACAGCACCGCTTGCCTGTTTGGCAATTTTGTCAAATTCATAGATTTCATTCAATTCATTAATATCTAATGTTACGATCTTTTCTTGCTTCATACTGTTTGTGTTTCCTTTTTGATTTTTCCGCTTAAAAGCTTGTTTTTTTTCTCATATGATTTGACTATTTCTACAATTTCCTCGAAATTGGAGGTCTCAAAATTTTTGAAATAATATTCTACCGAAATATAATCGTGTATCTTATGTGGGCAATAGACGCCGTCACACACAGAAAGAAGATTTTGATAGACGGTTTTATCCAAAACAGGGGTTGCGATATAAATATTTTTTGCCTCTTGTTCGATAACCGATTTAAGCGCGACCATCATCGTCAATCCCGTCTCGATACATTCATCGACCAATACGACATATTTTCCTTTTAACGGAAGCAGTTCATTACCTTTACGGTATTTATATACATAGGTTAACACTTCCTCTTCATATTTACGCTGTGCTTCATTGTAGACATAATCCTCATTGATCCCAAATGCATCAATAAGTGCTTTATGCATCACTACTTCTTCTGTTTCAGAGACCATAGCGATGGCTATTTCAGGGTTATTGGGTGCCGCTATCGGTTCAGTTAGCAAAATATCCATCTGAGCATTGGTTGCTTTAGCGATTTGGTCAGCATAATAGACTCCCCCCTCACTCACACCGATAATCACGGCTTCATTCTCCTGTAACAGTTCCAAAGGAAGGGCATCTATCAGCTTCTTAGCTGCATCGTTCCGATCTTGAAAGACATAATCAAGGCTTGAATCGCTGGGCATGTTGAGCTCCTGGATATTGTCTATTGATTTCATTTTCATCAAAAGTATAACGAAACTCTTCTATATACTTCATCAAAAGTTGATAGGCGTGATTGATTTCTTCCATTTTCTGAGGATTTCCTCCGATATCAGGATGATTTTTTTTTGCAATGAAACGGTACTGTTGTTTGATATCATCTTTCGTGACCAGCTTAGGCAATCCCAAAATTTCCAATGCACGTTCAATCTCTTTTACATAATCATGCATTATTTGAATGCCCCCTCATCGGATTGTCCACTGCCGACTACACCAAACGGCCTGAAATTAAATTGGACATAAAAAACATTATCTTTCGTATATCCTGTCGGTCTTGGCGTGATCTCTTCGGCAACTGAAGTTACAACACTCCAACAATCCCTATTATAGCTTACTCCGGCACGCCATTGGGTATCATAGGTATGATCAAGATTATAGGTAATGCCGCCATTGAGATTGACACGCTTGTTGATGTTGTATGCAAAATCAAAATTGATATCATTGGCTACGGTAATATCAATGATATCATCAGGCAGTTTTTGTCTGAAAGAGTGTCCGATACTAAAATGGTAATCTTCTTCATTCACCAAAATACGACTCGAAGACTCCCTGATACGATCAAACTCAAACGAGTAGACTAGATCATTATAAAATTGCCAACTTTTCCAATTGTACTGTAATTCGTTGCTGATATCAGCCAGTTTATAGCTTCGATTAAGGTAATATTTTTGGGATAGGCGATCAAAAAACAAAAGATTCATCTGATTATCATAGAAATACTGTCCCATGCTCAGATCATAATATTCTTCAGGCAAACCGATCGAAAATAGACTTTTCTGCACCTCTGATAGAAAATCAAATGTGACAGGTTCTTGCTGGACATTTCCAGGCCTGCTGTAAGTTAATGAAGGTTGCAACACATGCGTAAAACCATCATACTTTTTGGTAAGGTCCGAAAAAAACTTTACTTTATGAATGTTGCTGTAGTATTCAAAACTGTCATATTCATAGCTACCGTTTCCAAAAAAGAATTTGCTGTAATAAATTGATTCACCCAACGAAAATTTCAAATAGTCATCAAAAAAAGACTGTGTCCATTCAAGAGGAATTTTAAATTCCGCCTGCGATAGTGTAGCACCTTCTCTTCTATAGAGATTATTAATGTGCGCATCTACACTATAAACCAGATTCTTCGATATGAAATAATCCAGATATTTATGCCATTGTGCAGAAGGAAGTACTTGCAGCGTATCTACATTGCTCTCTTTTCTTGTATCGATAAAATATTTACTGTTCAATCCCATATAATAATCGTTATTTAAAAGATAGTAATTTACTCTGGACTCCTGCAAAGGCAAAAGACCAAAATGCTCCAAAGATGATTTTTGAAGGTTCAAATAATCGATGTCATTCAAATAGGTAGCATTGATATAGAGACCATCTTTAAATCCATAAGGGAGTTTCTTATCAAAAAAGCCATCCGCATCATATAGAAATTCTGCACCATAATGTTCCAAATGATCATTGGAAAAAGCATAGGTATGGTCTTTAAAATAACCGGCACGTAACTGTCCAAAGGAGTTGGCGCTATCGGCAAACCTAAATGTAGCATATGTCCCATTGCTTCTATGGGTTCTGGTTTGAGGATTCACTTCAAGATCCATACTGTCAGATATCGCCCAGAAAACAGGTTGTTCGTAAACAAAACCTTCTTTACTAGAATATCCCACAAGAGGAAATAATAATCCGGAGCTTCGTTCCTTATGTGTCGAAAATGCCAGATAAGGAGTATAAAAAACGGGAATATCCCATAAATAGACCTTAGCATCATATACTTTCATATAGTGTGCATCCGCATCATACTGTGAACGCGAAAAAAAGATTTTCCATATCGGGTCATTAATATCGCAGCTTGAAAGCATACTCTGTGCAAGTGTGTAATTACCCTCTTTTCGATGGGCCTGTTCCGCAAAAAGCCAAACATCATTTTGAGTCATCATAAATAGCTTTTCAAAACGAACTTCTCCGGTCTCAGTCTGTATTTCCAGTCGGTCTGTCTGTTCTTTACTTCCCTGATATCCGATCATCTCAATAGGGCCTTCAAGAACCAGTTTCTTGGTTTGCTTATCAAACGAAGCCCGCGAAGCTTTGATCACCGAATCCTGATAATATACGATTACCCCTTCGCTGGCTTCAACAGTCGCTTTGGTCGAATGCAATCGCTTGGCAACCACCTCGATATCTCCTTTTTCTTCCCGGGCATGAATGCTTTGAAGCATTATCAACATCATGAGGGTCAAAAAAGAGAAAAATCTAAGCATCAATCACAACACAATTAGAAAGTTTATCATGGAATGTTTGTCTCAGGGGTGTAAAAAAAGCCAGTGCAAAGCCGGTATATAAAAAGAGTTCACTCGGAATTCTTAAAAGAGCACGTATCAATGACCTTCCAAAAGACGGAATGTTACCGCTTTGAAGATCGACAACCTTGATCTTTACAATGTATTTACCCAGTGTCATCCCGCTCTGCCACACCAAAACCGTATGGTAAAGGACTTTGATTGCAAAAATCACAATCATATTTTCTGCAACAAAAGTGTTAAAATTCTCAAGAACCTGTACATCGATTACCGAAATTCCTAAAAATTTTGTTTTGATTTGATCATAGAAAATAATGAAGAAAAAAATTGAAACGACGATATCATCGATTACAAAAGCAGTAATTCTTTTTTGAACATCAGCTACATGAAGAGAGAAAGGCTCTCTCATACTTATGCCTTCAATGCCTGGTAAGCGATATCTGTACGGCACTGCTTTCCTGCATAATGAACCTGCCCTACCAACATATAGGCACGCTCCTGTGCTTCTTTGATACTATTTCCAAGCCCAACACAGACAAGAACTCTTCCGCCTGTTGCATAAAGTTTTCCATCTTCACCACGGCTTACTCCGGCAAAAGAGATATGCGCATTTTCTTTGAGGTCCTCATGGTGGATCTCATCAATGATGATCTCGGCAGGTTCGGAGTTTTTGTAAGGATAATCCTTGCTTGCCATCACGACACCAACGGCATACTTGTCATGAAACTCAATCTTGGCACTCTTTAGATCGCCGATCGCTGCTTTATAGAAGAGTTCACTTGCAGGAGATTTGAGCAATGGCATCAACTCTTCGCATTCAGGATCCCCGAAACGGACGTTGTATTCCAAAATGATCGGCTCGTCTTTGACCACCATCACACCCATGAAAAGCACACCGGTAAACGGCATGCCTTCTTCTTCCATCCCTTTGAGTGTCGGTTTAATGACACGCTCATCCAGTTTTGCATAGATATCATCATTGACAAGCGGGGTTGGTGCATAGGCACCCATTCCACCTGTATTGGGACCCTGATCATTGTTCAGCAACCGTTTGTGATCCTGTGCTGCCGGCAATACAACATAATCTTTCCCGTCGCATATTGCAAAGACTGAAAGTTCATACCCATCCAAAAATTCTTCGACAACGATCGATCTACCCGCATCTCCAAAAGCATTCCCGCTTAGCATCTCTCCTGCTGCCTGTTTTGCTTCAGCATGGCTCTGGGCGATAATTACCCCTTTACCTCCGCAAAGGCCATCGGCTTTGACCACGATCGGTGCTTCAAGAGAATTGATAAATTTATAGGCCTCTTCCAAAGAATCCGTTTCAATATATCTTGCTGTCGGCACACCATGACGTGCCAAAAAATTTTTCATAAATATTTTCGATCCTTCAAGCTGTGCAGCTTGCGCAGTCGGTCCGAAAATCGTCAATCCTCTTTTTTTAAATACATCAACAATTCCATCCACCAACGGGGCTTCAGGCCCGACTATCGTCAGATCTATACCATTGGCTTCGACCCAGTCGGCCAAAGCATCAAAATCGTTTATCGATAGGTTTTCTCCCAGTTCGTCCGTTGCGCCGTTACCCGGGGCAAAAAAGATACGTTCTACATTCTTATCTTTCTTTAGCGCCAATCCGATAGAATACTCTCTACCGCCTGAACCTATGATCAGTATATCCATTTTTCTCTCCAACGATTTTTTAAAAGTATGATTGCTTTGTCATCTGAAGCCACTTTATCAGTGATATATAAGAGGTTTCATAAAATTTATCGCGTCAATTATATAATTTTTAGGAAAACCCTCTGCTTACTTCAAATAGCTATGCTCCCCGAGTGGCCGTTCTGTTTCAAGTCGGCCCTAAATAGCCAACGATGCAGGAGAGAGCATCCCATTAGGGGGCAATTTCTCGTAGGCCTAGCCGTACTCAAACGAAACCACCCACACACCGGTCTGTTACATATCCCGCCAAAGATAAATGTTGGACCCCAAATACAGTTGTCGCACCACTTAGGTTATTTTTATTATATCCAATTTGGAGTTAGATGTAAATTTAAAACCGTTTTTTTAAAGCGCTTTTGCTTTTTTGATACAGGCATCGATCAACGGCTCATCTGCAATAGCATATGATATCCCATCAGGCAGATGCTTTAATGTTGCTTTTCCGATCACCACTGCGGTGTAACTCTCATCCCATTTAAAATTTTTAAAAAAGCATTGGATGGAAGAAGGAGAGGTAAAAATGATGACGGCATTTTTTAAGGGGGCTTGATGTTTATCATAGGTTACGCACGAGGTTTCATAAATAACCTGCTCAGTGATATTGACCCCGTTCTTTTCCAAAAAAGATCTGCTGTCAAAAGAGACTTCTTTGGGACGAAGATAAAGCAGCTTTCGCGTTTTAAAAAACCGGACGATATCTGCTGCAAGCGTTTCACCGTAAAATGACCCCGGCTCATAAAGAACAGTTCCACCAAATGAACGTATCTGCTGTGCTGTAGCAGGTCCGATAGCGATACAGGGATATACTTTCCACCTCTCGTCTATTTTCTCTGCAGAAATAACGGCTTGCTTAGAAGTAAACAGAAGAGTGTCACAATCATCAAACTCGATCTTTTTACTCTTCAACGCAAACGAGATGATCGGCAGAGAAACTACTCCTTCTTTTTTGCTGGGGGAGAGAAGATAGATCGGCCGCATAGGTTATTTTTGTACTTCCATGAGGGGCTTGCCGTACAGCAATGCCACATTCATCTCTTCATCATCGTAAGGATCAAAATGCGGTGTGATCATCCATTTCTTTGTTTTATCAAGCTCCATGATTTTTTCTTCTACCTGATCAGCGATACGATGAGCTTCCAGTAGGAGCATGTTGGGTCTTAAAACCATATGAAACTCTACAAAGTTCGTACTTCCGTCCGTACGTGTTCTTAACCAATGATAACTTGTTATCTCAGGATGTTTAGAAAGGATCTCTCCTATTTTAGCCACCGTATCGCTATCCAAAGCACGGTCTAGCAACATTTCAATCCCTTCTTTGATAATCCCATAGGCAGAATAGATAATATATACACCTATCCCCAAACCAAAAAGTGCATCGATACTGTCCAATCCTGTAACATAAACCAATCCTAATGCAATCAATACCGCTGCATTGCTCCACAGGTCCGTTTGGTAATGCAGGGCATCTGCTTTGATGACGACACTGTCTGTCTCTTTGGCGATTTTCAGCAGATAACGTACCAGAAAATAGGTTGCCAGAATCGAAAAGACCATAGCGATAACAGAAGGTGTCAACAAAGTCGTTTTCGTTTCATGAAGCACCTTTTTAACCGCTTCATAAATGATATAGAGACCCGAAACAGTGATAACAGTCCCTTCTATCACCGCAGCGATAGCCTGAATTTTTCCTTTACCGTACTGGTAAATTTCATCGGGATGCTCTTCGGATTTTTTGATCGCAAAAAAATTGAACACTGAAACGGCACTGTCAAGTAATGAATCGATTGCCGAAGCCAGTACGGCAACCGATCCGCTGGCGATTCCTATCGTTAATTTTATCAATACCAGGAACACTGCGACACTGCTTGAAATGACGGTTGCACGTTTCTGTGGAGACATCATAGTATTGTTATTCCTTGAATTTCTATTGTAGTGTATATTTTAGCGAAAAAAGATAATAATAGAAGTGATCAAAAGATCCCGAAATCTTCGGGATCTTTTTAATTTTAGAGTGCTTTGCCCGCCAAATTTGCCACTCTTTGCGCAAATAGGGCTTTATCTTTAGGCTCCATACCTTCTGATAATTTCGCACTGTCAAGAAGAATCCATGCCACATCGCCAAACAGTTCTTTGTCTTGCAAAGCATCCATTTTCTTGATCATCATATGTTCAGGGTTGATCTCCAGAATTAAAGGTGTTTCAGGTACTTTCTGGCCCATTTGGACAAACAGATGTGCCATCCCGGCCATCGGATCACTGCTGTCTTTAACGACGCACGACGCGCTTGAGGTAAGCCTAGTAGAGACTTTGACATTTTTGACTTCATCTCCCAAAACCTCTTTGATACGTTCTGTCAAAGAATGGTACTCTTTACTAATCTCTTCTTTCTCTTCTTCAGTTTTACTATCGGGGGCTTCGATCGTTGTGATATCCTTCAATGTCCACGCTTTAAATGAACCGATCATCGGAGTCACGATGGAATCAACCTCTTCATCATCCATCACAAGGACTTCTATCTCCGCCTTTTTATACGCTTCAAGCAACGGCGAGTTTCTCAAAACCTTTTCATCTTTTCCGATGATATAATAGATCTCTTTTTTCTCACTGTTTCCACGAGAAATATACTCGTCCAGACTCACAAGACCTTCCTGGCTCGAGCTTTTATATCGAACGATCTCAAGCAGTGTCTCTTTGTTGGTATGGTCTGTAAAGATACCCTCTTTGATGACCCTGTTGTACTGCTCGGTAAAGATATCGGCTTCTTCGCCTTGGAGCTTTTTGATCTCTAAAAGTATCTTTTTGACTGAACTTTGTCTGATATTGGCCAAAATTCTGTTCTCCTGCAAAATTTCTCTGGAGACATTCAAAGGGAGGTCTTCACTATCTATAATACCTTTGACAAAACGCAGATAAGAAGGCAAAAGTTCCTTCTCATCATCGGTAATGAATACTCTCTTCACATAGAGCTTGACACCAGGCTGATAGTCTGCCCTGTAAAGATCAAACGGTGCCGTTTTGGGTATATAAAAGAGTGTTGTAAACTCTTGGGCTCCCTCCACTTTGTTATGCAGATATGCCAAAGGCTCTTCATCACCGTGTGAGATCGTCTTATAGAACTCTACGTAATCCTCTTTTTTCAGTTCGGATTTAGAGAGTGTCCAAAGTGCAGATGCCGCATTGATCTGTTCAGATTTTTTAACTTTTTCCGTCTCTTTTGACTCTCCCTCACCACTTGACTCTTCATCCGCATAATTCAACATGATCGGATAAGCGATATGGTTGGAGTACTTTTTCACAACCTCTTTGACTCTCCAGGTATCCAGAAACTCTTTTTCATCCTCTTTAAGCGTTATATAGATAATCGTTCCCTGAGACTCTTTGGTCACCGGAGTGATCTCAAATTCCCCTGTACCATCCGTAGAAAATTTATAAGCCTGTTCCGCGCCTGCTTTTTTCGTAATGACATCAACCTTGTCTGCCACCATAAAGACAGAATAAAACCCTACCCCAAACTGTCCGATGAGATTGGAGTCTTTTTTGGCATCGCCTGTCAGTGATTCTATGAATGATTTGGTTCCTGACTTTGCGATTGTTCCAAGATGGTTCATGAGATCTTCTTCATTCATTCCTATCCCGTTATCACTGATAGTCAATGAACCGTCCTCTTTATCGATCCCGATGTTGATCTGCGCTTTCCATGCTTCATTTTTGAATGTTTCATCTGTTAATGAGAGATAGTTGAATTTATCGAGTGCATCGCTCGCATTGGAAACCAACTCACGGATAAAGACCTCTTTGTTTGAATACAAGGAGTGTGTCATAAGTTTTAATAACTGACCTATTTCAGCTTGAAACTGATGTTTTGCCATATTTTTTCCTTCGCTACTATTATTTTTAGACGAATTATAATATATTTTTGTCTAAATTTCAATTTTTTTTGAAAGATACTTTAGTCAATAACGCTAAACTATATTTTACAAGTTTCTATGTTATAATCGATCTTATGAAAACGATTTATCTTATCAGACATGCAAAATCAGATTGGAGTGCCCCTGATACTTATGATGCACAGAGGGGTCTAAGCAAAAGAGGCAAAAAAGCTATTCCTATTATGGCAAAAGCATTGCATGAGAAACATATCAAACCTGATCTCATCATTTCAAGTCCAGCCAAACGAACAAAATTGACGGCTAAAGGACTCCTCAAGGAACTTGGTTATTCTCAAAAAATCATTTATCAAGATGATCTCTATCTTGCCGATCCGGATACGATGCTGTCTGTCGTTAAAAGTATCGATGACAAATACCGTTCGATCTTTCTGATAGGCCACAATCCCGGTATCACCGAATTTGCCAACCTCATGAGCGATGGGGAGATAGAAAATATCCCGACACTGGGGATCGTAGCGTTGCATTGCACATCAAAAAGATGGGAAGATTGCGGATACCATCATGCATCTTTGGAGTTCTTTATCTATCCGAAGATGCTTAAAGAATAAAAAGTTTTATACTTGTTCCTGTAGCTGTTAGAGGAAGTGGCTGTACCAGCTTATAAAAAGATGGTACATGACAACGAGAAGATTATTCCCACTCAATCGTTGCAGGTGGCTTGGAAGAGATATCATACACTACACGGTTGATACCGTCGATCTCATTGATGATACGGCGGCTGATCCCTTCAAGTACATCATGAGGAACATGCGCAAATGTAGCCGTCATGCCGTCTACAGATTCAACCATACGTACACAAACAGTGTTATCATAAGTTCGATTATCTCCCATTACTCCTACTGACTGAACGTTAAGTAGTACGGTAAATGCCTGCCATACCTTGTCATAATAACCAGTTGCCTTGAGCTCCTCTTGCATGATCGCATCTGATTCTCTAATAAGTCTGAGTGCCTCTTCATTCACCTCTCCCATCACACGAATCGCAAGACCAGGCCCAGGGAACGGATGACGGCCGATCATATCTTTTGGCAATCCCAGTTCAAGTCCAAGCTTTCTGACCTCATCTTTGAAAATCTCGCGAAGCGGTTCCACCAATTCAAAGGTCATCCAGTCAGGAAGCCCACCTACGTTATGGTGGGACTTGATCGTTTTAGACGGACCTTTGACAGAGACAGACTCTATCACATCGGTGTAGAGTGTCCCCTGAGCAAGGAAACTCACATCCGCATGTTTTGAAGCTTCTTTATCAAATACTTCGATGAACTTTTCTCCGATAATCTTTCGCTTTCTCTCCGGATCGGTTACGCCGGCTAGAGCACCCATAAACGCTTCTCTTGCATTGATGGTAATCAGATCGATGTTGAGCATCTTAAACATATTCTGAACCTGCTCAGCCTCATTTTTACGTAAAAGCCCCTGATCGACAAATACACAAACCAGCTGTTCTTTTGGAAGCGCTTCATGAAGCAATGCAGCCACAACAGAGCTGTCTACACCGCCGCTCACCCCGCAGAGTACTTTTCTGTCACCGACTTGCTTGCGGATATCTGCGATCTTCTCTTTTGCAAAACTGCCCATATTCCAAGTACTTTCACATCCGCAGATATGTTTGGCAAAGTTTTTGAGCATCTTTACACCCTCTACAGAGTGGTGCACTTCCGGGTGAAACTGGAATGCATAGATCTTTCTATCTTCATTTGCGATCGCAGCAAAAGGGGAGTTCTCACTTGTACCAATCACTTCGAACCCTTCAGGGATCCGCTCGGCACGGTCACCATGGCTCATCCAAACGATAGAGTTATCTTCAATACCTGCAAAAACCGAGGATTCCGATTCCAAATGGAGTTTTGCTTTACCGTATTCGTGATGGTCTGCGGGTACAACCTCTCCGCCAAAATGCTGGGTAATCAGCTGCATTCCGTAACAGATACCCAAGATCGGCAGTCCAAGATCCCAAATCCCATCTTCAGGTTTATAGGCATCTTCAGCATATACGGAAGCCGGACCGCCTGAGAGGATAATCCCTTTGGGTTTGCGCGCCTTGATATCTTCAATACTTTCACGATAAGGCACAACCTCGGTATATACACCGCTCTCTCTCAGTTTTCTTGCGATAAGCTGGGTATATTGGGATCCGAAATCCAAAACGACTATAGGTACTTCTTTCATCTTCTATCCTTCTGTTTGTATAGGTAAATCTTTACCAAAGACTTAACCATACCAACACTTTTTACCCCTGGATTGCTCCAGAAGCAATATAACATTAATAGATACCCAATATCTCAAACTGTAGATACCATACTGCTAATGAAACGAAATATCCCACTAATACGGTCCATGCATATTTCATATGTGAACCAAAAGTATAGATACCGTGCAGTTTACCCATGACACCTACACCGGCCGCACTACCAAACGAGATCAATGAACCACCGATCCCCGCCGTCATCGTTACTAGCATCCACTGAGCCTGCGCATCTGCTCCCATATTTGGATCAGCTTTCAATACAGCCGACATAACCGGTACGTTATCCACGATAGCAGAGAGGAAACCGACACCAATGTTTACTACCGTTGCACCAAATGATTCATAAAGAGCTGTAAAATACTCCAGGAAACCTAAGAAATGCAATCCACCTACAGCCGCCAAGATACCAAAGAAAAAGAGCAACGTATCATTTTCGATCTTTGCAATCCATTTGAAAACGTTAATCTGTTGATTTTCAACCTTGTCAGGTACCCCATTCTCATTTTCATCTTTGATCCCCAAAGCCCTGTTGCGTCTATTGAGCTCAAAGATATAAAGCTTCAAGATCGCAAGACCGAACATCATTCCCCACATTGCCGGAAGGTTCAAAAGCTGATGCGAAAGAACAGCCATCACGATCGTAAGTGCAAACAATCCAATAATTGTTTTTCCGCCTTCTAAAACCTCAATTTTATCTTCATCACTATGGAACGGCGGGACATCATCTGGTACAACACGGCTAAGAAGATAAGCAGTTACAACCCAACCCAAAATAGCCGAAGGGAAGAGATAAAGGAATTCACCGAAACTTCCTTTTTCAGCGATCCATACCATCAATGTCGTGATGTCTCCGAAAGGACTCCATGCACCACCTGCATTTGCCGCTACAACGATATTGATCGCACCTGGAACCAAAAAAAGCTTATTCTCTTTATCGATTGTTATCAAAACAGTCGAAAGAACCAATGCTGTTGTCAGGTTATCTGCAACAGGAGAAATGAAGAAAGCCAAAAGACCAGTGATCCAAAAAAGCTTTCTATACGAATACCCTTTTGATACAAGATTATATCTCAGAGCCGAAAAAACCGCCCGATCGATCATTGCCTCGATATATGTCATCGCTACGAACAGGAAGAAGAAGATCTCAGCAATTTCTACGATCAAATGCTCTACTTCACTCTCTAGCTTATGTCCATCAAGACCATTTACCGCGAAATAAACCCCGATCAGCATAAAGATACCTGTTCCTATGAAGAGAGCCGGTTTTGCTTTATTGATATGGTATTTATCTTCCGCAGCGATGAAATAATATCCCACTATAAAAATAATAAGAGAGGCGATCCCTACCCACGTTGTCGTCAAATGTAAGTCGTGCATGATTGTCCTTATGATTCGATGTAGTGCGAGCCAAGCGACTCTTTACGCGCCAATGCCGCTTCGACAATAGCCGAAGCCGTATTAAGACGCAATTTCAGCAGTCTGCCGATCTCTTTGTTCTTCATATCATAGATCAGATTTTTTGCTTCATGCAACCCTTTGGTTGTACGGATAATCCCGATATCATTCCACATGACCTGACGCAGACGCTGTTTATACACTTTATCGTTTTCTTTGTGCAGAATATTACCGTAATCTTTATCAAACTTTGGTGTTTTGGTCTCTATCTTACTCTTGCTAAGCAGATGCGCAGTCGCTCTTTTGGCAAAGACAACCCCTTCAAGGAGTGAGTTGGATGCAAGGCGATTGGCTCCATGTACACCGGTTCTTGCCGCCTCTCCAATTACATAGAGTCCTTCTACCCCTTCGATACAGCCGTATGTATCACATTTGATCCCGCCGTTTGCATAGTGGAAAGCCGGAGAGATCGGTACTTTGTCTTTTGGAAAATGATACCCAATGGCGGCAAATGTTCTGGTAATATTCGGGAAACGTTCAGCAAACCATACTTCTTCGAACATCGAAAAATCGAGGTAAACTTCTTGACCGGTTTTTCGCTTATGATCAAAGATCCCCCTCGCAACGATATCCCTGCTGGCAAGCTCTCCTCGTTCATCATAATCAAACAGGAAACGTTTTCCCACTTCATCGACTACATGCGCCCCTTCGCCTCTGAGGGCTTCAGTCAGAAGCAGTTTCCTGGCAAACGGAGTTTTGACGAATACCGTCGGGTGGAACTGCATAAACTCCATATCCGCAAGCTCGATCCCTTTCTCTACACAAATCCCGTGAATATCCGCACTCACCGTACGTGAATTCGTATTATAGGCATATAATGACCCTACCCCGCCTGAAGCAATGATCACATCATCGGCATAGATCGTTGTAGGGATATAGTTGACGGTTGCTTTGACACCGTAGCATCTTCCATTTTCGATCAAAAGATCATAAACCAATGTATTTTTCTGCAGATGGTGGGTATTTTGTACCATCATAAAGTAGTGCATATACCGCCCAGTAGCATCTCCTCCGGCATGGATGATCCGTTCTATAGAATGTGCAGCCTCTTTGGTATACAGAAGATTACCCTGCTCATCCCTGTCAAATTCCATCCCTTTTTGGATGATATCCGCTGTTGTCTCAAGCGAGGTGCGCGAAAGTAGCTCAACCGCTTCTTTATTGTTATGATAAGCACCTGCCGCCATCGTATCTGCGACATGCAACGGGATATCGGCTTCATTAACTGCTGTGGCCATTCCTCCCTGTGCATAAAAAGTGTTACACTCCCAGGGGATATCCTTACATACAACCAATACCTTCTTGCTTTTAGGCAGCTGCATCGCGGCATACAATCCGGCAATGCCTGCTCCTATGATCAACACATCATATTTTTCCATACACCTATCCTCTTGCTTTTACCGTGCTGTTATTCTCAGCGATATCAGGAACATAAACGGGTCTGGTTTTATAACCGCATCCCGTGATCATCATACAGCAAACAGATGCTATAATAGCCCCATGAAAAAAGCGTATGAAATTTTGTCTCATCTTACCAGTCAGCCTCAATTTAGATTATTAAAAAAACAGGCATGCTACACCAAATTTATCAAACTTCTAGGTGCCAAATATCAAAATGCCATCGCATTTGTCTATATCAAGAATGAAACGCTCTTTGTGGCGGTCATCCATCCTGTATTTAAAATGGAACTCAATTATAATAGAGATTTATTAAAAAGCGTATTAACACAGTTGAACACTTATGTCCCAGAATGCAGCGACATGAAGGCAAAAGAGATCGTCGTCTTTCATAGCAAATATTATCCTGTGGAAGAGCAAAAACCGCTCTTATCTACGGTACCTCATTATCAAGAACGTTCGACAAGCAATTTTGAAATCCAGACCAGCGACCCAACCCTTAAAAAGAAATTCGAGCAAATCCAGGATGATATACGATGCAATCGGTCATAAAAAACCTTCCTTCATGCGCCGGTATCTATCAATATTTTGACGACACAGGCAAACTACTCTATGTAGGCAAGGCTAAGAACCTCAAAAACAGAGTCAAAAGCTACTGGCGTTTTACGCCGACCCTGGCACCCAATCCCACCCTTTCATCACGTATCCTCAAGATGCTTTCAGAAGCAGTGTCTCTGGAATATATTATCGTAGAGTCGGAAGAAGACGCGCTTATCCTTGAAAACTCTCTGATCAAACAGCTTAAACCCAAATACAATATTCTATTACGCGATGATAAAACCTATCCGTACATCTACATCGATGAATCGGCCGAATACCCCCGTTTTGAGATCACCCGCAAAGTGGTAAAAGGCAAAGATATCACTTATTACGGCCCATTCCCAAGCGGTGGCAGAGCACTGCTGGATGCACTCTATGAAGTCTATCCGCTTGTCCAGAAAAAATCCTGCCTCAGAGAAGGCAAGGCCTGTCTTTTCTACCAGATCAAGAAATGTCTTGCCCCGTGCGAGAGGAAGATAACACCCCAGGAGTATGCAAAAATCGTAGAAGAGGCAAAATCATCCATCCATAAACGCCAAAAGCTCATCAAAATACTTGAAGAGAGAATGGCTCGTCTTGCGCTTGGGGAACGCTATGAAGAAGCGGCTAAAATGAGAGATTTTATCACTGCCATTGCCTCGCTTTCACCAACCTCCACGATCGATTTTGCACAAAAAATAGACCTGGATATCTTTGCGATACAAAACGGCGATGAGAGAGGCGTTATCATCAAACTCTTCATGCGGGAAGGAAAGATCATCTCATCTTCGTATTCCTATTTCAGGCATACCCATAACTTCGATACCGATGAAGCCTATAAGCAGGCTCTGCTTGAATTCTATATACAGGATATGCCGCACGTCAGCCAAACGATCCTCACTGCACACGATTTTGAAGACCGTGAACAGATCGCCCAGACACTGAGCACCAGATATAACAAAAAGATAGAAGTTCTTGCTCCAAAACGCGGAAATAAAGCTAAACTCGTCTCTTTGGCACTACAAAACTGCGATGAACTGTTAAGACAAAAAGATCGCGACACACTCATAGAACAAAAAATTGCCGATCTTTTTGACCTTGAACGGATCCCGTACCGCATCGAAACGTTTGACAACTCCCATTTGATGGGTACTGCTACTGTAGGCGGAATGGTCGTGTGGAACGAGAACGGCTGGGACAAGGACTCCTACCGCCGGTATGAACTGCATACCCATGATGAATATGGCCAGATGAAAGAGATGCTATCAAGGCGGATAGAAGATTTCAAAGAACACCCTGCACCGGACCTATGGATACTTGACGGGGGACAGGCCAACCTCAATCTTGCACTCAGCCTTCTTAAAGAAGCCCATGTTCATCTTGATGTCATTGCCATTGCCAAAGAAAAACTCGATGCCAAAGCACACCGTGCAAAAGGTGCGGCAAAAGACCTTGTCTATACTACTGCAGGCATTATAGAGCTAAAAAGTACTGATCCACGGCTCCACTGGGTGCAAAGACAGAGAGATGAAGCACACCGCTATGCCCTTTCATATCACCAACATAAAAGAAGAAAAGAGGATATGCAACTCTCTCTGTTCACTAAAAAAGGGATCGGCAAGGCTACAGTTAAAAAACTGATCGATTATTTCGGAACTTTTGAAGCAATCCAGAATGCTTCTATCGAAGAGCTCGAAAAGGTCACCAATAAAAAAATTGCAAATATCTTAAAAACAAATAATTAATTATAATTAAAATTAAAAAATTATTTTTGTTTAAATTAAATTTTATCCTTCATTAAATTAGTTAAAAATTGTCTAAATTTAGTACATTTTTAGTTTACTTTTTAAAATCTTTTCAGATATACTGTCCCGTACGCAGAGATATTTACGTGAGGAAGGAGAATATAAAATGAACAAACCTATTCCCATTGATGAAGAATATACATTTGAAGCTGGGCTGATTGTAAGTTCTACCGATTTGGATGGCATGATCACTCATGCAAACAGAAAATTCTGTGAAATCGCAGGTTATACAAAAGATGAACTCAAAGGACAGAACCATAATATCATCCGGCATCCCGATATGCCAAAAGCTGCTTTTCAAGAGTTGTGGGATACAATTCAGACGGGGAAAGATTGGTCTGGGGTTGTAAAAAATCTACGTAAAGATGGCAGATATTATTGGGTATATTCTCATATTATGCCCATCCATTCGAAAGATGGCAATATCACTGGCTATACAGCCGCAAGAAGACCAGCCTCTCCTAACGAAAAAGCCGAAGCAGTTCAATTGTACAAAGAACTACTCGATAAAGAAAGAAACTAAAAGGAGTCCTGCATAATGTATTATATTACCAATCAGGATGGCCTTATCATAGCAATGGACGATGCTTTATCATCATTGCTTGGTATTGGCAATATGAATGATCTTTACCACAGAATTTCAAGCGGGGATATCGTTTTTGGCTCTCCATCCAATGAAAATTTGGCACTCAAAATAGCACAGGATGAAACCACTTATTCGATACATCAATCAAATCTTATAGGAGTGTTTGGAAACCTTACGCTTATTCAGATCGCGGCTCCTATCGCAGAATCAACCGATAAAAGCGAATTCCCGGTTTCAGAAAATAAAGAGCAGTACGAGAATCTTCTGATCTTAGAAGAACCTCAAACTGAAATGGAGATTTCACCTGTTTCAGAAACCGGTACAGAAATTGAGCAAACCTCAGGTATAAACGATCTTATCTCGATCAAAGAGCATGATGAAGAGATATTACCTATGACAGAAACAAAAGAGGAGACACTTTCCGTAGCAGAGGAAGAGACTCCCGTCAGCTTAGAAATTCCTACAACAACACCAGCTGAAGAAAAAATGGAGGAACATGATCTGTATGAACTTATCCTCCCGGAGAGTTCTCAAACCCAGATCTCACAAATCGAAGAGACGGCAACATACATATCTGCTGAAAACGTAACTCCTATTTATGTCGATGCCGAAGCAATCAGTAAAAAAATTGGGATATCTGTTGATGATTATCATACATTTTTAAATGAGTACATCGATACAGCCCTAAATTTAGAATCTGATCTTAAAAGCAGTGATGAAACGAAACAAAAAAGTGCGCTGAAAAATCTTATCCATCTGAGCGAAGTTCTGAACCTCGACCAAATCGGTGGGTTTTTACAAAATATCAGCGCTCAGCCAACAACAAATCGTCAGACTGTCGTTGATGATTTTTACAAAGCGTTGTCAAAGCTAACGACATTCAAAATCCCTGAAGTGACAGAAAAATCTGTTCTAGCCGAAGAGGTAAAAACTGAAATTACTACAGGGTTTGGTTCGATCGATCTTAGCGGCGTTAAACCGATCCATTTTGATTTCCAGATGGAACAGGCGGCAAAAGAACTCGGTCTTCCCGTTGAACTCATCGAAGAATTTGTACACGACTTTATCGAACAAGCGCATACAGAAACAAAAAAGATGTTGGAAGCCTATGAGAAAGGCGATCTGTCAACCATACAAAAAATTGGCCATATGCTCAAAGGTGCTGCAAGCAATCTGAGAATTGAACCCTTAGCCGATACACTGTATGACATACAATTTTGTGAAGACAGTTCTAATTTGGAAAATCTTATTAAAAGATACTGGGGACATTTTTTATCATTCGAAACCCAAATCAAACTCTCGTCAAAATAAAGGAAGAGAATCATGACCATACGTAACAGACTTAAACTGATTGGATTACTGCCAATATCACTTCTGGTTGTACTTGCGAGTTATTTCTTTATCACTTCGTATATAAACTTTGAAAAAGCCAATGCATTGAAAACAATGTTAAAAAACAATGCAAAACTTACTGATATGCTGACACAAATTGGAAAGGAACGTGGATTATCTGCCCTTTACATCGGGAGTGATCAAAAAGAGTTTTTAGATCTACTGACAAAACAACGTGAAGCCGTTAGCAAAGTTGAGGATGATCTTAAAAAGAATCTTGTTGTTGAGAACAATGCCTACCTTCCGATTATTCTTAACCTACTGGGAGAAGGCTCATATATCAACCAGGCAGATTACCAAAGCCTTCTTTCAAACTTTTCAAATCTTCCGGCCATAAGACAAAAAGTTGATAGCCCAAACCCGGATTTCAACAATATCTTTTATGATCTTTATTCAAAAGAAATTTCCATACCACTTTTGGACAACCTGCTACAAGTAAACAGCTTTGCCTTGAATACAGATATAGCATCGCTCATTGGTACGCTTTCAGAGCTATACACCGCTAAAGAGAATGCCGGTTTAGAAAGAGGCTTGGTTGCCTACTATATGACAAAAAAAGCATCAATGTCATTTGATGAGATTGCGTTATGGGATGCATTTAAAACAAAAGCCAATGCTTTTGATATCAAACAAGTAACCGATAAAGAATTACAAAAGCAGCTTGAATCCCTCTTTAACAGCCCTCAATCAAAAGAAATGCTAACCAACCTGGCAGAGACATCTTCAGCGATCCAAACCGATGTTGACAACGGGGATTATGCAGAGGATGCTTTAGACTGGTTCTCACTCCAAACACAAAAAATCACACTTCTCTCCAAAGCAGAAATGATGGTTTCGGACGAGTTATGGAAGAAGAGCGAAACTTTCCTTCAAAAACAACTTCTTTTGCTTTTTATTGCTATTGCCATATTGTTACTGAGCTTGATTCTCGCATACTTAGGATATACCACCACAAGAGATATCACCAGAAACATCAAAGAACTTGAGGATGTTTTGAACAAAGCTGTAGAAGAGATGAAACAAAGCTCACAGTATCTCAGTACAGATGTTATTGCGATCGAAAATATTGAGCTTGATACCCATGAAGGGACAAGAGAAGCATATAAATTCCTAGACAGCTTGGTCGAAACAGCAAAACAAGATAAATTGGCAGCATTGCAAGCCAATGAAGCGAAATCTCTCTTCCTTGCCAACATGTCACATGAGATACGAACACCGCTTAATGGTATTGTAGGCTTTACGGAGATTTTACGAAGCACAGACCTCACAGCTGAACAAGAAGAATTCCTCTCAATCATTGACAAGAGCTCAGAAAACCTTCTTAGTATTATCAACAACATTCTTGACCTTTCAAAAATCGAAAGCAATAAAATCGAAATTGAAAACATTGTTTTCGATGCCGGTGAAGAGTTTGAAAGTGCTGTGGAGACTTATGCAGTCGGCGCTTCAGAGAAAAATATCGATTTGAACTTCTATATGGATCCTACGATCTCACCTAAACTTAAAGGTGACCCTACCAAACTCAAAGAGATCATCATTAATCTTCTTAGTAACGCGATCAAATTTACCAGTTACGGCGGAGAGATCAATATAGAGATCAAAAATGTTACTTCAGAGAACGGTGCCAATGCTGTTAGATTCAGTGTTCAGGACAATGGTATCGGTATGACCAAAGACCAACAGTCACGTATTTTTGATGCTTTCTCGCAAGCGGATGTATCCGTTACGAGAAAATATGGCGGAACAGGGCTGGGACTGACTATTTCAAGCCAGTTTGTTGAATTAATGGGAGGTAAGCTCGAGCTTGAAAGTGCTAAAGATCATGGCACGACATTCTTCTTTACCTTGCCTCTGGAAGAAGTTACTTCTACAGAACCGAACTACACCAATGCATTCCACGATATTACGATTGGTAAATACCAACAGGATATTCCAACCAAACTTGACAATTATCTGGAAGAATATTTCAGATATTTTGGCCCTTCAGTCAAACGTTTCGAATCTGTAGGGGAGCTCAAAGATCTTAATGATCATCATGTTTGTAAAAATTACTGGATTGATATTGACAAAACAAAACAAAATATTATCGATGCACTAAGAAATATCGATAAAACCAAACTTATCATTATTGCAAATGTAACGAGCCGTTCAAAAGTTGAAGCTCTTGGCGTACCACAAGAAAATGTTATCTACAAACCTGTAACAATATATAAAATCAAAAATATTCTCAACAGGAGTGTTGAAAAAGCGCCTGAGATCATTGAAGAAACTGCTGCATTGCAGACTAAATTCGATGCCAATGTTCTGGTCACGGAAGATAATATTATCAACCAAAAACTGATCAGACGCATCCTGGAAGACCACGGAATTACAGTCGATATTGCCAACAATGGTCTTGAGTCGTTTGAAAAACGCCGAAATGGAGACTATGATCTGATCTTCATGGATATTCAAATGCCTGTTATGGACGGTATCGAAGCAACGCATGAAATTCTGGACTATGAAGAGGATGAAGAAGTTCCTCATGTACCGATCATTGCATTGACTGCAAATGCACTAAAAGGCGATAGAGAGCGCTTTATGGGTGAAGGAATGGATGAGTATATCACCAAGCCGATCGAAACCAGCGAGCTGCTTTATATTCTCAACAAATTCCTGTCTCATAAAGCTGCTGTACAGTCCGCTATAGAAAAAGCAGTCGAACAAACACCAAAACAAGAAAAACCTTCAGGTGAAGCAGCTTTGGCTACAAGTGAAGTACCAACCGTTGAGGACAAAGAAGAGATGCCAAAAGACAAAAAGTTGCTTATCGCAAAAGAGTTCATTTTAGAAAGAAGAATTTTGGAAAAAATGCTCGAAAATTTAGGAATCGATTATAACGTACTTGAGGATTTGGGTACACTTGACGCTTCCCTTGCTACAGGCAACTATGATATTCTCCTTACAGATGATTCCTTGTTAAGTGATGATATCAAAAATAAATATTCAGCAAATATCGGTATCATTACGATTGGGAAAACAAAAGAAGAGATTCAAGACCAAATCAATAAATATAGAGGGTAAGAAATATGGCGTTGAAAGTACTGATTGTAGATGATGATTTTATCAATAGAAAATTATTACAGACATTATTAAAAAAGAATCCTGAAGTAACAGATATGTCAGAAGCTGAAAATGGATCCGATGCATTGGATAAGATCAAAAAAGATCCTACGATCAATCTGATTTTATTGGATATTATGATGCCGATCGTAGATGGAATAGAGTTCTTGAAAATATTCAGATCCGATATGAACAATGCACATATTCCTGTCATTGTACTCTCTACCGATGATACGAAAAAAACCGAAGCTTTTAATAACGGGGCAAATGATTTCCTCACAAAACCGATCAAAGAAGACAGACTGTTTGAAAAAATCAGTCAATGGTCTTCTTGATATTCTAATGCTTGAGCGAATATGCTCAGGCATCTCTCTTTAATTTGCTGCAAAAACCTCTTGTAACACTTCTTCTACATTTGCGACCGCTACGATACGGACATGTTCTTTCACTTCATTCGGAATATCCTCCAAATCACGTTCATAATTTTTTACGGGAATAAGTGCTTTGGTCACACCGGCTTTGTATGCGGCGATCAATTTCTCTTTAAGCCCTCCTATCGGCAGGACCTTTCCTGTCAAAGTGACCTCGCCCGTCATTGCCACCTTATTGTTGATCTTCTTGCCGCTTAAAATAGAAGCAATTACGCTTACCATTGCAATTCCGGCACTCGGACCGTCTTTTGGCGTAGCACCTTCAGGAACGTGTACATGCAGATCATAACGTTTATAAACTTCACTTACATCCAACTGCTCTTCGTACTCTTGTTGCGAACGAGGGATCTCATTTTGGGAGATCGGTAACTTCCCTTGATCTATCAATATCTTGACCACGGAGTGTGCAATACGCGCAGACTCTTTCATAACATCCCCCAGGCTTCCTGTAAGCTGCAATCCGCCTTTTCCTTTAATTTTGATCGCTTCAATGGTCAAGACATCTCCACCAACCGCCGTCCATGCCAGGCCATTCACCACACCAACCTGAGGCTGTCCATCAACCGGTGAAATCTCAAAAACTTTTTTGTCCGTAAATTGTTTCAAATTCTTTTTGGTGATATTTACCAAATCAATCGTTTTATCTTCCAATAGTTTACGTGCCGCTTTACGCATCAATCCGGCAATCTTTCTTCTGAGATTTCTAACTCCTGCTTCCCTGGTATACTCATCGATCAATGCTTTCAACGCTTTCTCGCTGATATATACCTCTCGACGTTTCAAGGCATGTTTTTTGAGCTCCTGAGGGATCAGATAACGCTTCGAGATCTCGAACTTCTCTTTTGGCGTATATGAATTCAGTCCGATAAACTCCATCCTGTCGCGAAGCGGTGCAGGAATTCTCCCTACATCATTGGCAGTAGCAATAAAAATCGCTTTGCTTAAATCGATATTGAAATTGAGGTAATAATCCCTGTATTTGCTGTTTTGTTCAGGATCAAGGATCTCAAGCAAAGCAGCAGTCGGATCGCCTCTCATGCTTCTGCCTACTTTATCGATCTCGTCAAGGACAATTACCGGATCCATGCTTTTGGCTTCAATGAGTCCCTGGACCAAACGTCCCGGCATTGCCCCCACATAGGTTCTTCGATGTCCTCTGAGTTCATTGACATCCTCCAAGCCTCCAAGCGCTATACGCACCAGTGGTCTTCCCAATGCAGTAGCAATGGAATTTGCCAGTGAGGTTTTCCCTACTCCAGGAGGTCCTGCAAAACAGAGGATAGCACCGTCTGTATCCTGCTGCTTGATCCCTCTTAACATCGCCAACTCCCGAACCGAGAAGAACTCCAAAATCCTCTCTTTAGGTTTCTCCAAAGAGTAATGGTCCTTATCCAGCTCCTTGGAAACCTCTGCAACGCTCATATTTTTTTTACTTAACTGCCCAAACGGAACTTCGAGTACCCATTCAAGATAGCTTTGAAGCACATTGGCATCAGCGCTTTCAGGATGCATTCTTGCAAAACGCTCAAGCTGTTTGCTGATCTCTTTATATGCGCTCTCATCCAAATACGGTTTGATCGATTCGACCTTCTCTTTAAAACGGGCGATCTCCTCTTCGCGCTGTGTATCTACACCCAATTCACGCTGGATTTCTTTGAGCTGCTCCCTGAGGAAATACTCTTTATTGGTCTGCTCTATCTTCGTATGGACCTTGGAGCGGATCTCTCGCTGTACTTTGGCTGATTCTATCTCAGAACTCACCACATCGATCAGACCAAGCAGACGTTTTTCTACATTGGTCTCGATATAAAGTGCATATGCGGTCTCTTTATCCAGCTTCAACATCGATGAGACCAGGTCGGCGATACGGCTTGGCTCATCATTTTCCTCTATTGTACGTACCAGATCAGCCGGAAAACGGCTGCTCAGGGTAGAGACCTGCTTAACCTTGTCACGCAGAACATCCATGAGCGCATCAACTTTGAGCTTTTCGTACGGTTCAGCCTTTACAATATCGATACGCCCTTTGTTGAAAGGACCTTCTTCGGGATTGAGTATCGCCCCTCTGGAAAGTCCCTGGAAAAGGATTTTAACTCTCCCATCAGGCAGATGGACCTTGCGCATGATGGAGCCCACTACCCCCACCTTGTACATCGCATCAAAATCCCTGCTTCCTTCTTTCCCGCTAATGGACGAGGTCACAAACAATAAAGAGTTGTTTTCCATCGCATCGGTTGCCGCATCGATATCTTTTTGATTGTTTAAAAAAATCGGGCTGATCATAAAAGGATATAAAAAAAGTTCGTCTTCTACCACAATCGGCAAAACGGTAGGAAATGCATCGTAATCACTTAACTGCATCATTCATTCCTTAAAAAATAAAATTATAGATTGATTCAAAAACGGTTTTTAAACTTTACCCGTTTGTTAATAATATTATATCAACGAAACAAAATAAAAACAACCGTTTTCTAAGAGTCAGATAAAAAAAGTTTATACAACAACACTCAATGTTGTATGAGGTACTATCGATTAATTAAAATCTATCAATCAAAAATCTCACCGACAATACCTTTTTGTGGAGGTGTGATATCGGTCATCTGGATGATCGAATCATTATTTTTCTCCCTATAAATCTTTGCTGCATTTTCTTTTCCTGTTCTTTCATACAATGCCGCGATATTTTCATTGAGAAGATATTGACTCATGTGCAATCTTATAAGCATATTGTTAACCAAAGGCAAATAAGTAGACCCCGGATAACGATATTGGTATTTCTTTGCTTTTTCGATACTGTCCATGATCAATTTCTGATCTTTGTAGACATCTTTGATACCCAAAAAAGAGGCTTTCAGTTTGATGAAGTCGATATACTCTTTATTGCCTGCATCACCAAAACGTTTGTTATACTCATCGAGGTAATAATCGGCCAAAAGATACTCTTCATTATCCATATGGGCATAGGCAAGCATCAGATTGGCCGTAGGCATCAAAGGCGAATGCATATGTTCGCTTTTCAATGATATATAATAGGCATCAGCCTTGTCCAGGTTTTTATCGCTGATACTGCTTCCGATATGTTGATACCAATAAAGCGCCGGCTTATTAAACTCTTTGACCGTATCATCATCTTTGGCACACCCGACAAATAAGAGCAAAACGGCTGTACCAATCATGCTATATTTTATACTTTTCAACATCGATTATTCCTCATCCTACTGATTTAAATAGTTAATATGATATCTCAAAGTTTGTAAAAAGCTTATTAGGTTTGATACCTGTTATATCAAATCATTGATACAAAATAAATTTTTTGCTCTTGCTTGCCCTTCTTTTCATAGCGTAACTTAACTCTCTCTTTAAGAAAAAATACAATAAAAAAACTATATGATATAATATAGTTAAGTAGAGAGATTATGAAAAAAGGAAGAGTTATAAAAGGGTTAAAAATGAAGAATGTAAATTTAATTTATAATTGTTATCTGTCTATATCCATGATGATGTTTGGAATACTAAAAAACTTTATTCAACAAATCAAAAAAAAATCTCAAAACTATAAGAGATTTTTATTTGTATTTACAACTATTTTTGTGTTGTTCCAAGTCAATTCGTATGCAGAGGATGAACCAAATAATTCTTGTTTGCAGGCAAACGATATTTTGACAGGTGGTCTTTATAGTGGTTATGAGATAGGATCAAGCAGTAGTGGGGATAGAGACTATTATTACTTTGATGTTCCATTAAATGGGGAACTCAATGTCACGATAACCAATACCCATAACAACAAAAGTTTGAGGTACTCCAATCTGATTCTACTATGTCCGGCTGTAACAACTGGCACACTAACACATGGCAATAGCATAACATTAACCATTTCTTCCACATTGGCCGGAAGATACTACCTCTATGTGGAAGGTGGCAGTAACAACCCGTCTACCGATTACCGTATTGATGCACGCTTTACTCCTAATATACCAACGCCAGGAACGGATCTCAAGATCACAAAAACCAGCAACGTAGGGACAGTTCTTATCTATGATCCTTTTATCTATACGGTCAATGTCTATAACATAGGGGAAACGAATGCCAGCAACGTTGTGGTAACAGATACATTACCTTCAGGTATGAATGTTGACATCAATGCCACCAATACAGGTTCACCCGACTGGGGCTGTATACAAATAAGCAATACTGTTACTTGTACACATACGGGTAACTTAAATAAAGGCGCTCTATCTACCATCAACCTGCATGTCCAAGCTCCATCAACTACCGGAAACCCACTAGGAGGGCCAGGACTCCTTACCAATACAGCAGTGGTTTCCAGTAGTGCAATCGACATTAATCCGCTTAATAACACAGCTATAGCGATAACTACCATAACCAATGAAGTCGATAATGCTAAAGACTTGTGCTATCTTGATACCACAGATATGACATTGCCATCAAATACGAGTCAATGTGAAATAAAAGGAAACTTTCATTACGGTAACGGCTGTTCAGCTTCTGTACTGGTCAGAGAGGTGAATGCAACTGACATATTATCCAGTATCAAAGTATATAAGATGTATGCTCCCGATACAAGCAGCGGATCATGTACCTACTCATCAACCAGTTCCGGCCTTGGGGGAGGTAATTTATCGGGGAATTGTAGCGATATTACCAATACCACAGATTATGGTTCCTATACCGAAGGATATGCCGTTGATATCAATCAAGCACTGGTGAACAATCTCAATATTATACTCAATGACACCGATACAGATAAAAATCCTCGAATCGATGGGATCGCAATGTTCGGAGATTACTGGACATTGCTAGGATTTCACCATAAAGGAAGGATCTACGACTGTAACGGTACGGGAGAAGGCGGGATAGAAGTTGTATCTTCAGCCGATGTCATTGATACCCCTATCAACAATGCGGCAGATGCGGCTAATTACGTAGCAAGTACTGACACCTCCAACCAGAACAACCATATCAAATACATACAGACGATGATCACTTCTGATAATAGAAATATTGTCGGTGTCCATTTGGATTTGGCAGGAGTACCTACAATTTATCTATATGAAGGGGCCGTAAATAATGCTTCGATCCCTTATTCAATCACGCCTTATCTGACCGATAATACCTGTAGTATGCAATTTGAAAACATTCTTGACCCCGCTACAAACCAACAACTAGTCATCGATATTCCAAGCGGTGCCTATTCTGCTCAGGGTACAATGCTTGTTTCTGATACCGTAAGAAAAAATGCGCGAATCCAGATGATCTTCATCGATCCAAACACTTTGAGTGTGGAAGGACAGCGATGCCTTGCAAACAGTAGTACAACGGGTAACTTTGCCCGACTTGCACAATGTGTCAACTCTGAGGTACAGTATAAAACTGCTTTTGGTCAGGATGCATGGGACCGTTGTGGGTTGGGAAATGGAAACCCTTGCCTATCCTCCAATCACGGATACAGCTGTGGAGTAGGTAATACCGGTTGTCCAGGGTACAACCCTCTTTATGATAATGAACTGGGTTGCTATATGTGTACATTCAATATCCAGCCAGCTTGTTCCACCGACAATTTTGCCATTCGTCCAGAGAAATTTGATACCGGCATGTCACATCCAGATGCTCCAAACCTTCTTCGAGCCGCTGAGGAGTATGGTGCATCATTGACCGCATTGGATGCTCTTAACAATATATCAACCAGTTATACGGTCGTTGATCATAACTTCAATAGCGATTTGGATATTAACATAACAAAATACTTTAGAGATGGTTCACAAGATTTGAACAATGCATTGCATGGGACATCAGAGGTCAATAATTCCACAACTGCCTATATGGTTCAGGGAATATCAAGTTTGACGACATCATGGCCAGGAACTGCTCAGGAGATCATCAACGTTTCTTATGATGATGTCGGATTGATCGGGTTGCATATCTATGATAAGAACTGGGCAGCTATAGACAATGATGATACACCGATGGACTGCAACAGTACAAACCATACCTATATCTGTGGGGATAAAAATGTCACATTTATCCCGCATCATTTTGAAGTTGCAGAACTCAACATTACCAACTTTGGCGGTCCTGATGGTACATTTACCTATATTGCCAATGAACGAAACCTCATGTCAGCCAAAATTCAGACACATATGAAGGCAGAAAACAGGGATGGCAATATTACCCAAAACTTTAGAGAGGGGTTATTGTATTACGAAAACAATGTTTCTGTGATACCAACGGTTGAGGTCCCTGGAAGCGGACAAACAAATGGATACTTTTACCCTGATGCGAATGAGTCAAATATTAGTAATCAAATGATCGGATTTGGACGTGCCGGCTTTAATGAAGAAAACGGAACACGGAAAATTTTATGGAATGAACCGACATATCCTCTAGAATACAACTTCCAAAGAGATAGAAACAGACCGGGCAATCCATTTATTGTGACTGGTTCGAATTTGTATATCCTGATGGTCTCTCATTATATCGACCCAGCAGATGGAGATACCGCCGATATCAACGGTAGCCGTGCCGGAGACTTCAATACAACGATTTACACAAATTGCGGTATGGATTCGAATTGTCAACAGCTCAATGCAGAAGGGAATGCGACATTCTACTATGGAAGAGCACGGCCGTCTCAGTTCTTCTATCCGGATGTCACAACAGAGAGTATCAATACACCGGTTGCAATTAACATCTATTGTGATCTCGGCTTTACACAATGTGGTGGATTTGGCATCAATACCGTTGATGCTCAAATCAGCGAATTTGACTGGTGGCTCGCACTTGATCATAACACATCAGCAAACGATGGAAATGTAACATTGGCAAAACATAATCCACCGTATGAAGGAGGTAGCGGTGATTGGGATGTGAATCCTAAATTACTAAGCATCCAACCTGATGGAGTCAATAACGGAATCGATAATTCGATCATTGTTTCAAGAGGTACAAATCCTACATTACCGCTAACTGTAGGGATCGATCTTGATACCACTACGGATCTGACTACCGGAAAATGGCTGATCTATAATCCTGACAGTTCTGTGTCAGATCCTATACCGTTCTATAAAGTCCGGTTTGTCGGTCAATCTGGATGGGCAGGATATGGAGATACAGGACATGTTGTAGAGACAAACTCCAGTACCAAAAAAAATAAACGATTGGGGTGGTAAGCAAATGAAAACTTTACGTCCTGCCATTGGAATGATAGAGCTGATTTTTGCGATCATGGTGATGGGTATCGTACTCCTTCCGGTTCCAATGCTGCTGCAACAGGCAACAGAAAGCGGATTTGTCGCGATCCAACAGGAAGGCATCAACGAGGCCGCATCCCAGACAAATATGGTATTGGGATACCATTGGGATGAAAATGATACCGATGAGAGATATATTGATCCGATCCTAAGCGTTATAGCAGGAGATAGCAATCTTAATGAGTTTAACAATACAGGGCGAAGGATAGGAACTCCGCAAGAGAGTAAGCGTTCATTCGTACGTGATGATAGTCAACGCTTTGTTGCCTCAGTGTTAGGAAGCGACTCAAATGATTCGGATGATATGGACGATTTTATCGGAAGTTGGCACTTATGGCTTGCTGAGAACGTTACAAATCACAGTGATTATGCAGAACGGACGACTATCAATATCGCAACTACTGTCAACTATATCAACGATACGGTAGCGGGCGGTTATCAAGGAACCGATATTACGTTCAGCCCATCATGGGCGAATGCCGGAGGTACTACCAATATCAAACATATTCAAGTTACATTGACCAGCACAAGCGGTACAGATGAGCTGAATAAAACAATTATATTACACGCCTTTAGTAGTAATATCGGCGGCACTATGCTTGAAGAGAGGAGATTTTAACAGATGAAACTCAAAAGATCCGCTTTTTCAATGATCGAATTGATATTTGTTATTATCGTGCTAGGGATTGTTGGTTCACTAAGTGCGGAACTGATAGCAAATATTTATGATAGCTATATTTTACAGCGCGCCCAGCATCGTGCCTCGATTAAAACAGAACTTATTGCAACACAGATTGCTAATCGTCTACGTTATGCAATTCCCGATACAGTTATTCGGCGAGTAGGAAAAACCGGTACTCCTGAGTTATTAGCTTCTTCTATGAATTTTAACCCTGATGATTATTCTGTTTTGCAGTGGGTAGGATATGATGGGGATGGATTCGAAGCGATCGCTTCATCAACAGACCGGAGACCGGGCTGGAGCGGTTTTTGTGACATCAATGCAAGCACATCAAGTACCTTGGTCTCATCCGGTTCAAATCTTGATCTGGCAAATACCATCATCGCCAAGCTATCCGGATCAACAAAAAACATCGGCAATGCCCAAATCTATTTCCCTGAGGATATAGCTTCTTACGGCATCAACTCAGTAAGCGGCGAAACGATCACTTTGGATACGAATACGAGCAGGATTGTAGAACATTATAAATTATCATGGACTTCCTATGCTTTGGTAGTAGAAAGCGGCGATCTTTATCTATACTACAACTTTGATCCGACACTGAGTGCAACGATTGGCAACACGAAATCGTTACTTCTGAAAAACGTTACCAATTTTAAATTCCAGGGGTCAGGCCGCACCATTCGTTTCAAGATTTGCAGGGATGAAGAGATAGGCGAAGGTTCCACTATAACCTCTTGCAAAGAAAAGGCGGTATTCTGATGAAACATCACTCATTTCGAAAAGCTTTTTCTCTGCTGACTGCGATTATCGTGGTTATTTTGATGTCTACAGTTGCCATGTTTATCATGAGCCTTTCAGGAAAGTTGGTTAAAGAGACCACGGCTCAGTATCAAAGAGAGCAAGCTGAGCTCTATGCCAAAAGCTATACTGAATATGCCATATTGGCAGTTACTGCAAACGACAGAGTCAGTAGCAACTGTTTACGTGATATTGATGGTACGATTGGGGATCCACTCAATGGAGGATATCGTATTCGTGCACGCATCGCCTATATCGGACAAAATACACAAGTGGCATCCTGTGCTGCAACAAGAGTATTGAGTAACAGTGTGACAACGATCAAGTCACCGCTCAGTATCATCGTAGATGTCTATGTGGAGTACAAAGAGCCGGATCATCCAAATAGTGCACAAGCACCATGGATAACATATCATAAAAGAACCCTACAAAAAATTTAAGAGATTTAAAATGAAACAAGTACCTTATTTACATTTTCACGTATATCATAAAACAAAATCTGCTTTTACCATGCTGGAGCTTATATTTGTCATCATTGTATTGGGCATACTTGCATCCATGGTGCTCACCAGGATTGAAAGAGATATCAGACAAGAGGCAGCTGACAGTATCCTATCAGACATCCGTTATACCCAACATCTCGCACTAATAGATGACAAACATCAATTTGATAATCCTAAATGGCAACAACGCTTTTGGAGAATTGTCTTTAGCAGTTGTAGCGATGGGACTGGCAGGTACTATATGATAGGTACCGATGATGATATGGATAGTTCCACTAATGCTTTTTTTGAATACGATGAAGCGGCGGTCGATCCAAGTAATGGAAAACGTATGTTTTGGGAAAATACAAAACCATGTGCAAGTGACAATGATACCAATACATCCGTAAGTGACAGAATATTTATCACTAAAAATTACGGTATACAAACTGTCACCAACACCGGTGGATGTGGGGCCGGACATATCGGTTTTGACCATCTTGGCAGGCCTCATGCAGGATTTTCGAATTCAGCCCAGCCAAACAGCGCTTCCTATATGACACAGCGATGTACCTTCACCTTTACAATGTCTGATGGCGATACATTTTCCATCAATGTCGAACCGGAAACCGGCTATGCCTATATTAGCAATCAGCCCGAATCATAATTTACTGATTTTGGTTTCATTATTTACTCTTCATTAAGTTTCCTAAGTTACAATTAAGTATGGATATTTGGTATATCCATACACTTAGAATCTAAAGGATTTATCATGAATACAAGTATCACAGGAAGACATTTTGAACTAACAGAACCAATCAAAGACTATGCTGCTGCAGCGATTGATGGTTTGAATAAATACAATCTGGATATTATCTCGGCAAATACCGTGATTGCAGCAAACGAAAAGAACGGGAAAAAAGGATTTGCCGTAGAATTCATTTTAAACCTGAAAGATAAGAATACGATCGTCGTGACCCAAATGGACAAAGATGTGTATGCCGCGATCGATCTTGCGATCGAAAGAGTAAAAAAATCGCTTAGAAGATACGCCGATAAGGTCAAAGACCATAAGATCATGAGCTTTAGAGACCTTGGAGAAGGAGCAGAAGCAGTCGGGGAACTCACAGCTGAAGAAGTGGAGATCATACCGATGGATCTTGAACTGCACAAACCGCTTGAATTTGATGAAGCGATCGATGCACTTAAAGCAGAGAAGAAAAGACAGTTCATCGTTTTCAATGACCAGGAAGGGAATATGCGCGTCATGTACAAAAGAGCCGACGGAAAATTCGGTCTTTATTGATATCTTTTGCAAATGGGTTTATGCCCATTTGCCTTATTCTAAAAAATTTTACTTTCTTTTTTCTATACTTTTCAACCGATTTTTGGCATTTATAATAACAGCTTCATCCTCGCCCATATCCAACCATTTAAACTTTTGACCGCTTTGGATCGTCCCATCTAGGATATCCCCGCTGTTGCGAAACTGCAGATCGAGCTTGGCGATATCAAATCCATTGTTTGCCAAAGCAAACTTTTCGAGCCGGACATTTTGGGTTTTGGCATTACTGTAAAGATAACACCAGCTTTTAAGCCCATTTCTTCCGACACGCCCACGAAGCTGATGCAGCGTTGCCAATCCCAACCGTTCAGCACCTACGATGACAATAAGGGTCAATCTTGGAAGGGAGATACCCACCTCCACAACCGTAGTTGCCAAAAGGATATTGCCTTTCTCCCGGAAAGAGAGCAATACCTCCTCTTTTTCCCTATCCTTTCCATGCGTAACGTAAACCTCATCAAAACGCTCTTCCCAAAATCCCCTTGCCTCTTCCAACGATTGATACGGGACTTCACTGCTCTCTTCTACCAGAGGATAGATGATCAATACCTGATGATCTTGGGCGATCTCTCTCCTGATATGTTCAAGCAATCCCGGGAAATCGCTTCTGCCGATCGTCTTGGTCGTTACCTCACGTTCGAACGGGGTCGTCGTAATGAGACTCACATCAACCAGTTCTGATTCCATCATCGCCTGTGTTCTTGGAATAGGGGTTGCCGAAAATTGGATAAAATGCGGTTTTATCTCTCCGCCGCTGACCAATGCTTCCAAACTTTGACGCTGTTTGGTTCCAAAACGATGCTGTTCATCCACCATAACCAAAGCTGCCTGGGGAAGATCCTCTTTATAAAGCAAAGCATGGGTGCCGATGATAAAATCAGCCTCCTGATACTTTCCCTCTTCTTTTGATTGCATCACCAAAGCGATACGGACCGTTTTGGGAAGATATTTGCATGCCTCTTCGTACAGTTGCAGTGCAAGAAGCGAAGTGGGTGCCATAAGGATGCTTTTATGGGGTAGCGCCATCATGGCTGAAGCCAGGATAACCATCGTTTTACCCGATCCCACGTCTCCGACAACCATCCGTTTGGCAGCTTTATCATTCCGTGCAAGATCTTTTTGAATCTGGGCAATCACTGCCTGCTGTTCTACGGTCAACGTAAACGGCAATGAAGTTACGAATGCTTCTATAGCCCCATTTAATGCATACAACGCAGGAAAATTGATTCTTTTGCCATGCAGTTTTTTGATATGGTTGAATGCCTCAACCCATTTAAAAACTGATATCAAATCCTGTTTATACTGACCATTTTCCAAAATATCATCCAGACGGTTTGGAAAATGTACCTTCATCAGCGCAGCTGCTTCTTTACTGTCAAGCCCCTCATGGTAGAGATTTTGTTCAGTGATGTAACATTCGATAAGGGAGCGTATCTCGTTGTCTTTGAGTACGGTTTTATATTTGGTGGTAATTTTTCCAACCGTTTTCAGTGATCGTGGCTGGGACATCTGAAGATATCCTTTATAAATCTCTAGACGCCCCTGTATGATGTGGGGAGTTCCAGGGGCAAACTCTTTAAAATGATAGGGTGTTGAACGAAAAAACGTAGAGGAGAGTCGTTGGTTAAACCGTGTCAGCCTGAAAATAACACGCAACTTTCCGCCAAGGTTACTGACCTCTTCTACTGTGGCTTCTAGCGTATGGACTTTTCCAGGCTCTAAAGAAGCCGATAATGTTGTATCACTGTATGAAGAGGGAAAGATCAGGGCAAGATCGAGCAGGGAGTAGATCTTCAATCGTTTCAATAACTGTTTTGCCTCTTCCACTTCTTCCTCTTTATCATACGCTTCTGTCATGCAATTTGTTAGATTTATTATACTAAAGAATTGGGAAGGAAAAGGGAAAAGATGTCAGATTGACATGGATACGAAAGTAACTACTTTGCATCCTTTGTCACAATACTGAAACTCAGCAGTTTTAGTTCCTGATGCGATTTGATAAAGGCATTCATCTCATCCAGCGTTACCTGCTCTATCTTTTCAAGCTGCTCCTTTGAAAAACCAAGCGGCCTTTCAAAGTAATACTCGTCAAATGCACGGTTCAGCCTTTGTGAAAGCGTCTCAGTGCGAAGCGGTTCGCTTCCAAGCAGGAATTTTTTCGTATCATCCAGCTCTTTTTGTGTGATACCCTTCTCGACAAATTCATCAACAACCTTCTGGACCAGCGCTTTGGCTTCATCCTGGGTAGAGAGTTTGGTTTGAAGGTATCCGCTTAAGTAAGTTGCGCTTTTCGTACGGCGAAGCATCGCATAGGCGCCGTAGGTCAATCCCCTCTTCACACGTATCTCTTCCATTAGACGAGAGCCAAAACCTGCACCGCCCAACAGATACTCTGCAATCTTGGCTTTATACTGGTCCTTTTGTTCATATCCGTAATCAAACGGGGAGCCAAAATAGATATAGGCCTGCTGGGTATCTTCTTTGATCAATTGGGTTTCTTTTTTATCCGAGGCTTTGAAGGATTCGATATTGCCAACATTCATTTTCGGCAATACGGATAAAAGTGCTTTTGCATCATTTTGCGCCTCTTCCAAAGAGATATCGCCGCCTACTACGACAATCGCGTTGTTATACCCTAAATGCGAAGCAATAAAAGCTTGAATATCTTCAAGCCCTATCTTCTTGATACTCTCCAAAGTCCCATCATAAGGTCGTCCCAAAGGCGAGTTTTTAAAGAGCAGTTCACGAAGCTTCGTACCGGCGATATAATCAAAATCGCTCTTTTTCTGTGTCAGCCAGCCGGTCTTTTGTCTTTTGACCTTGTCAAGGGCTTCTTTGGTGAAATTCGGATCGGTTAATAGACTTTTGACACGTTCTATAGCGTAAGGAAATTCACTTTTTAGCGCGGAGATCTCCAACACAAACCGTTCGCGATCCACATAAGAACCCAAATCGATGGCATGTTCATCCAGGGTTGTAGCAAATCCCACACTTCCTTCTTTTTTCGTCCCTTCATTCAAAATTCTAGCACTCAGATCGGCCAAACCGTCGATCGTATTGCTCAAATGCCCGCTGTTTTGAAAGACGATCTGCATCGAAACGATCGGAAGGTAAGAGCTATGTTCATAAATAAGGGGAACGGAGGCATCCTTGATTTTGATCTCCTCGACTGCTTCAGCCATTAACACTCCTTGTAATAGTACTATGATTAGTAGAAATAGTTTTTTCATTGAATTAATAGAATCGTTCCAATATCTCGTAAGCGGTATTGCGTTTGGCAGGATTCTCACCAACATCACGTATCAATTCGATCATCTCTTGTTGATTCATCTGGTTTTTTGCCCCCGCAGCTGAAACAACATTCTCTTCCATCATGGTCGAACCAAGATCATTCGCCCCAAAAAGCAATGCCATTTGACCAATATAACTGCCTTGTGTCACCCATGAACTCTGAATGTTCTTGAAATTATCCAAAAAAAGGCGTGCAACAGCCAAGTAACGCAAATAAAGGTTTGAAGAGGTTTTCTCTATCGTAGGCAGTTCCCTTTTTAGCTGGGTATTGTCACTTTGGTATGACCACATGATAAATGCTCTAAACCCTCCGGTCTCATCTTGAAGCTGACGGATCAGATCCCAATGTTCCACGATCTCTCTTGTTGTCTCTACCGTCCCATACATCATTGTCGCAGTGGATTTAATGCCAAGTTTATGCGCTTCTCTGTGTACTTCAAGCCACGTATCTTTGTCCAGTTTTTTAGGTGCAATGATATCACGGACCCTGTCACTGAGTATCTCGGCTCCAGCCCCCGGTATCGAGCTTAAACCTTTTGCCTGCAAACGGCGCAGTACTTCAGGGATCGAAATATTGGAACGGCGTGCAATATAATCTATCTCGATAGCAGAAAAACCGTGAATAGTTACTTGCGGATACTTTTGATGGATATGCTCAACGAGATCCTCATACCACTCTATCTCAAGCTTGGGATGCACTCCCCCCTGGAAAAGTATCTGTGTACCGCCGATCGCCAAAAGTTCTTCGATCTTTTGATCGATCTCACCAAATGTCAGGATATAGGCATCTTCTTTTTTCTCATGGGTATAAAAGGCACAGAATTTGCAATCCACCCAACAGATATTGGTATAGTTGATATTCCTATCCACCACAAAGGTCGTCACTCCTTTGGGATGCAGCTCTTTTTTGCGTTCATATGCCATCTTACCCAGTGTTTTAAGATCACCTTTTTCGATCAACGCTACGGCTTCATCGATCGTCATTCGTTTTGTCATATTCGCTGTCATGCCCTTCTCCGTCTGAATTAAAACCTATTTCCCGATCGCATCCAACACACCGTTGATAAACTTTGGAGACTTTTCATCGGCAAGTTCTTTGGCAAGTTCTACGGCTTCATTGATGATGATAGCTCTGTCGGTTTTTGCAACCAGAATTTCATAGGCTCCCAATCTCAAGATCGCTTTTTCAACCTTTCCGATATCACTGTAATCCCAGTCAGTCAGGTGCTTTTGTATCTCATCATCAAGCATTTCAAGATGCTCAATCGTCCCTTCAAAAAGAGTTTGTGAAAAGTCTTTTTGCTTGTTCCTGATCTTGCCCTCTTCAAATATCTCATCTGAAAAACGGGCAATGTTCGTATTGCCAAGATCATATGCATAAAGCAGCCCTACTACGGCGGCACGTGCCTGATGTCTTGTCGCCATTACGCAAGTTCTCCGTAAAGGTTCATCAACTCGATCAAACCGACCATCGCTTCGGCACCTTTATTACCGGCTTTTGTACCAGCACGCTCGATAGCCTGTTCGATGTTATCTACCGTTAGAACACCGAATGTCACCGGCTTTCCGTATTTGAGCGCCATATTTGCCACACCTTTTGTTGCTTCTGCCGATACATAATCAAAATGCGGTGTTGCCCCTCTGATCACTGCACCCACACAGCATACCGCATCATATTTGCCAGAAGCAAGAACCTTATCCAGAGCAAACGGGATCTCAAATGCTCCCGGCACCAAGATCAAATCCAATTTTTCTGCATCCCCACCGTGTCTTGCATAGGCATCTTTTGCACCTTCCACCAACCTGTCCGTGATAAAATGGTTAAATCTGGCATTGATGATCGCCACTTTTTTGCTTCTATCGACTGTTAAGTTACCTTCTACGATTTTCATATGACTCCTTTTAGTTTATTATTCTATGATTGCTCTAATGGCATCGATCTGTTCCATCAAAGCATCCAGTTTGCCAAGCTCGATCATATTCGGTCCGTCGCTTAGTGCAATGCTCGGATCAAAATGTGTCTCAAAGAAAAATCCATCCACACCGACAGCAGCGGCTGCTCTGGCAAGATAAGGCACAAATGCACTATCGCCTCCGCTTGTAGCTCCTCCGCTTGCAGGCATTTGAACAGAGTGCGTCGCATCAAAGATCACCGGAGCAAATGCTCTCATGATCGGAAGACCTCTCATATCCACTACCAAATTCCCGTATCCGAATGTTGTTCCTCTCTCGGTAAGCCACACGTTGTATTTTTGTGCATTTTCGTAACTTACTTTACCATTAAAGCCTCTTGTCGCAAGAACCTTCGCTACCGAGTATTCCATCGCTGCGGGAGCTAAAAACTGCCCTTTTTTGATATTGACGATTGCAGGTGTTTTTGCCGCTGCAACCAAAAGATCTGTTTGCCTACATAAAAATGCAGGGATCTGAAGCACGTCTGCCACCTCCGCAGCGGCTGCAGGCTGCGTATAGTCATGGACATCCGTCAGGATCTTATAGCCAAACTGCTCTTTAACTTCCTGAAGCATCTTCAAGCCTTCATCCAGTCCAGGCCCTCTGAAACTCTCCAGACTGGTTCTGTTTGCTTTATCAAAACTTGCTTTAAAATAAAAATCTTTCGTGCAATCCTCGTCATATTTTTTCAAAGCCTCTGCGATCTTCATCACATTATCTCTGCTCTCAAGTACGCACGGTCCTGCGATCAGTATCATCTTTTTCCTTTTTGGCTAACATTTTTTTGCAAAGAGTTGGAACTCTTGTTCTTTAAACACAAACAAAACTTGCATACCCCTACTTTTTAGGCATAGCTACAAGCAATCCTGACAGTATGACTAAGATTATACCCAAAACTGTCCAAAAATCAGGTATAGGGTCTCCCAGCATCATTCCTATGAAGGTTGCAAATACAATATTGCTGTAGCTTATCGTCCCTACGATCCCTGCTTTGGTCAGTTCATAAGCTTTTGTCATCAAAAGCTGGGACACTGTCGCAAACACCCCTACGGCAACGACATAAATCCATTCGATCTTTTGGGGCATCACAAAATCAGCAAACATAAAATCAAGCTCTTGGGGCGCATCAATATAGGGTGAGATGAGCATCAGCACAAGCGGAGCAAGCGTCCCGACACCCATAAACGACATTACGATGGATCGTGTGTCATAGTATTTTTTCAGTTCCCTGATAGAAGTATAGGCCAATGCCGCACCTAAGCCTGAAAAAATACCCAAAAGATCATACTTATCAAAGCTCAGACCTTCAGGCTTGGCTACAAGAACAATACCCGCAAACCCAAGCACAACTGCGATCAAAGCGCTCTTGGGAAGTTTTTCGCCTAGAAAAATATACGCAAATATCGCTACAAAGATCGGCGAGGTTTTATTGTACGTGACCGCTTCTCCTAGAGGAATATAGGCCATGATATAAAAATAGGCCAGAAGTGCTGCAAATCCCATCGACCCTCTGAACAAAAGCAAGAACGGTTTTCCGCCGATCTGTTTAAGCGGTATCTTGTAGATCGAAAGCCCGACCAGTACGACCCCAAAGACATTTCTAAAAAATGTCACCTCAACCGGCGGAAGGGTCTGGCTGACTACTTTTGCAAAACCTCCCATGATCGCGAAGCTGAGTGATGCAAACAGCATGAAAAGGATACCACGGTCCATGGTGTTGATCTTATCTTTCACATTGATCCTAAAAATGATTTTTGGAAGTGTAGCATAAACAGATTAAGTCCGTTTTTTGCTACAATCTTGCCTATGAACGAAACACTATTCTTTGCCAAATTACAAGCACTTCCCGAAGGTGCCTATTATGTCTCTTTTCATCAAAAAAAGTATCTTCTAAACAAAGCAACCCTCCTTCAGGGCAGACTAATTAAACTCTATGCGGAAGAACTCGGTGGCAACGATATCGTGAGTGGAAACTAATATCCCACGATCAAAGATGGTGTGCTTAAAACCCTGCGAAATGTCGGATAAGAAAGTCATTGATTTTGTACTCCATGCCATTCCTATCTAACCCTTGTGGCACGAATATCCCCAAATAAGATCACATCTTTAAGCACCGCCTTTTGTGTGATACCGTTTTGGCCAATGGCAAGCATCAACTCTCCCTCTTTGCTTGAAAAGATCTTTTGATGAATGATTGCCGTTGCATACCATAAAGCATTTTTCCCAACCGTTTTTTGATACTCTGGCAGCTCATTTTTCTCAGGAATAATCAAAGAGATCCTACCACCTTGGCGCTCTGCCCCCACTGCTTTGAAAGCATAACTGTGACGTGTCGTTTTGTCTTTCAACAAAGTATTGAGATTAAAATAAAGTGTAAGCAGATCATCTTTGGCATAAAAATCCAAAATACTTTTCTCTTGTGAAACAAGTTTGCCTTTTTTAAATTTTTGATAGGTTTTAAAAACTTTCTTTTGTTTGTGATCTATCTCATATCGTTTGACCACTTTGCTTGAACTGTCTGATCTGATCACTTCGTAACGGTCTGCAACCATGATTTCATTTTCCAAGTGACCTGATGAGAGATGCCGTTCAGTCCGTCCACGGCTTAAGGTTTTCGCCAGTCCGGTTGAAGCTAATCGGATATCGATCGTATAGCTTGTTTTTTCCTGTTTCAATACCGCTTTGGCAGTACCGATCTGCCCCAAAATACCAAAACCTACCTCATATTCCGCAGTCAGTGTTTTCGCATGGCTAAAAGATATAAAAACCAATATCAGCGCCATGTATCTAAGTCTCTTTTGTATAGTCATTCTGGGTACTCCAATGGGGTTTAATCAAATTTTACTATAATAAATGTGAAACCATTGTGAGGAAAACACATATGTCCAACAACGAAGTCAATGCAACGCAATCTTTAGATGTTATCAATACCATCGATATGAATATCGCTACCACCGTTCAATCACAACTCGCTCCATTGTATGAAAAATTTCCATTTTTTACTCACACTTTTTGGAATATTCCGTTGGCAAACTTTATTGCAGCAATCATCGTTTTTTTCTTTTTTTTGCTTTTACGGAAATTCTTGACTTCGATCGTGATCGGTTTTTTGCAAAAATTGGCAAGCCGTACCGCCACATTATATGATGACAAGATTCTTTTGGCACTCAAAGCACCTTTGAGCTTTGCGATGATCCTTATTGGCGTGCATCTGTTTTTTACATTGATATTCAAAGAAACCCAAACGATCAAACATATCATCAACACACTCGTTGTCTATGACATCTTCTGGGGTATTGTCGCCGTTACCGAAGCACTGCGCGGTTTACTCTATCACGCAACCGCAAAACTCAATCCCGACCTCTCAAAAGAAATGGGAAACTTTATCTTAACCCTGTTGAAGATACTCATTGCAGGAATAGGTCTGGGGACAATGATGCAGGTTTGGGGAATCAATGTCACCGCACTCATCGCTTCTCTTGGGCTGGGCGGTCTTGCCTTTGCTTTGGCAGCCAAAGATACAGTAGCCAATCTTTTCGGCTCCTTTTCGCTGCTTGCGGACAAAACCATTCGAATAGGAGAATGGATCAAGGTCAATGATACCGAAGGAATCGTTGAAGACATCGGTATGCGGACTACCAAGATCCGTTCTTTTGAAAAAACCCTTATCACGATCCCCAATCAGATCATTGCGAACCATCCCATAGAAAATTTTTCAAGAAGAGGTGTACGCCGCATCAAAATGTCAATAGGTCTCAACTACAGTACCGGTGCTGCACAAATGCAGGCGATTGTAGAGCAGATCAGAAAAATGCTCCAAGAACATCCGCATATCGCCCATAAAGAGACCTTACTGGTCAATTTTGACTCTTTTGGAGAAAGTGCGCTCAACATTTTTGTCTATACTTTTACTGCCACGGCTGATTGGGAAATCTATCTGCAGATACGTGAAGAGATTCATCTTGAGATCATGAAAATTGTCGAAAACAACGGCAGTTCATTTGCCTTCCCTTCCCAATCCATCTATGTAGAACAGATGCCCGGTGAAAATATGCTATAATTCCCCCAATAAACAAGAAAGACCGTATAGATGAAAAAAGTAGCTATTTTAGGACGTCCCAATGTTGGGAAAAGTTCCCTTTTTAACCGACTGGCAAGACAAAGAGATGCGATAACATCTGATGTTTCCGGTACGACAAGGGATATTAAAAAACGTATTGTAACCATTTCGGGAAATCGTGATTTTGAGATCATTGACACCGGAGGTATCGATTACAGCTCCGAGCTTTTCAGCAAAGTAGCAGAGCAATCTCTCAAAGCCGCAAAGCAAGCTGATGTGATCATCTACATGGTAGATGGTAAAAAACTCCCTGAGGAGGAAGACAAACAACTCTTTTATCAGCTCCAAGCACTTGATAAACCCATCGCATTGGTTGTTAACAAGATCGACAATGAAAAAGAAGAAGAGCGTTACTGGGAATTTTTAGAATTCGGTGCTGATATGACCTTCCCCATTTCAGTAAGCCATAACCGTTACTTCAACAATTTTTATGCTTGGCTGGAGCAGTACATTCCTGAGCGTGAAGAAAAACAGGAGCTGGAACTCACTGAAGAGATTGACCCGTTTGAAGAGATCATTAGAGATATCAACGAGACCAAAGAAGAGGTTGACAATCATATCAAAGTCGCTATCATCGGGCGGGTTAATACCGGTAAAAGTTCACTGCTCAATGCCCTGCTCAAAGAAGAGCGTACCGTTGTTTCCGATGTAGCAGGCACAACGATCGATCCGGTTGATGAGACGATCGAACATGACGGATATGAGATCACATTTATCGATACAGCCGGTATCAGACGAAGAAGCAAGATCGTAGGAATCGAAAAATATGCACTTGACAGAACGGAAGCCATGCTGGAACAGGCCGACATCGTTCTGCTTGTGATCGATGCGACCGTGGGTATAACGGAACTGGATGAAAGGGTTGCCGGCCTCATAGAGAAATTCAGGCTCGCCTGTCTGATCGTTATCAATAAATGGGATATCAGGGAAGAAAAAACCTATGAAGAGGCTGTACAGGATATCCGTGATGAGCTCAAATTCCTTCATTATGCACCTCTCATCACGATTTCCGCAAAGACCGGCATGCGAGTACACAAGATCCTTGATCAGATCGTAGCAATCTACAAGCGATATAAACAGCGTATCTCGACTTCGGTACTCAATGACACGATCCGTGAAGCGATCAGCCGTCACCATGTTCCTTCACATAACGGTGCGGTGGTCAAGATCAAGTTTGCAACCCAGTACGAGACTAAGCCGCCAAAGATCGCACTCATTGTCAACCATCCGGATTTTTTGCATTTTAGCTATAAACGTTACCTTGCGAACTTTCTCAGAAGCAAATTCGATTTTGAAGGGGTACCTTTGGACATCGTTGCACGTAAACGCGGTCAACGTATGGATGATGAGTGATGCCTTTGGATCTCATCCCAATCCCCTAACCTTTCATACGCTATAATGTCGCAATTTTTTACGAGGAATCATTTATGCGTGTATTGACAGGAATCCAGGCTTCAGGAAAACTTCATTTAGGAAACTATTTTGGAGCCATGAAACCGATGGTCCAACTACAAGAACAACATGAGCTTTTTACCTTTATTGCCAACTATCACTCGCTGACATCATCCAAAGATGCCCAAACGCTCAAGCAATATACAATCGATGCAGCCGTAGATTATCTTTCACTTGGTATCGACCCGGATAAAACAACTTTCTGGGTTCAAAGCCACGTCCCTGAAGTACTCGAACTCTACTGGGTACTTTCCAAGTTTACACCGATGGGATTGCTTGAGAGGGCACACAGCTACAAAGACAAGGTTGCCAAAGGGATACCGGCAAGCCATGCGCTTTTCTCCTATCCGGTGCTCATGGCAGCGGATATTTTGCTATTTGATACACAAAGGGTACCTGTCGGGAAAGACCAGATTCAGCATGTCGAAATGACACGGGATATCGCCATCAAATTCAACAATGAATACGGTGAACTCTTTGTCCTTCCTGAACATACGGTCCAAGAAGAAGTTGCCACTATTCCTGGAATTGACGGCCAGAAAATGAGCAAAAGCTACGGCAATGCCATCGATCTTTTTTTAGATGAGAGAGAGCTTCAAAAACGATGCAACAAAATCGTCTCTTCTTCTACACCATTGGGCGAAGCGTTGGAGTATGAAGGATGCAATATCTATAATATCGCGGCTCTCTTTTTAAATGATGAACATAAAAAAGAATTGCAGGAACGCTACAAAAGCGGTAAAGAGGGATACGGGCATTTCAAAAAATATCTCAAGGAACTGATCTGGGAAGAGCTTGCAGAGGCCAGGGAGAAGAGAGAGTATTATCTTTCCCACATGGATGAGGTCAATGATATCTTGGCCCAGGGTGCCAAAAAAGCAAGAGCGATCGCTTCGGGCAAAATGGAAAAGGTTAGAGATGCCATCGGGCTTATCTAACCCCTAAATCATTTTTCTCTTTATACTCTCAAAAAAATCTTTTATATCTTGATACTTTTTACACTCTCATGACCCGGAAGGATCTGATCAATGATACCTGTTTGTATCTCTCCGGTTGTATAAAGATGTATTTTCAAAGGGCCCTCGTTCAGATGGCCTTTGTTTTGGGTTTGGGCAAGGAGATGCCTGGATATGGCATACCCTGTATGTATCAGTACGATATCATAAACCATGATCTCCTGTATCAGATCGGCTACTAACGGATAATGGGTGCATCCCAGCACGATTGTATCCACGTTATTGCTCAGCATCGGCTCAAGCCATGCTGCAAGCATCTCTCTGGTGCGGCTGCTTTGTATTTCGCCCTTTTCGATCTGTTCTACCAATCCCGGGCATGCCTGTTCATACAATTTGATATCCCCATCTGATGCCAGTGTTGTGACCAGTTGCTGATACTTATCTCCCTTAAGTGTTGCGGGGGTGGCTAAAACACCTATATTTTTTGTTTTGGTCGCTTGGATGGCAGGTTTGATACCCGGCTCGGTCCCAATGATAATCAAACCGGGATAGGCTTCTCTTAGCTCTTTGATCGCAGCGGAGGTAGCGGTATTGCAAGCAACAATTAAGGCTTCTATATGATGATGATCGATCAGATACTGTGTGATATCCAGGCTGAATTGGAGGATTTCCTCTTTTGTCTTTTCACCATATGGAGCATGCTTGGTATCAGCGACATAAAAGATCTCAGCGCCTTTGATCATTTCTGTCATAGCCACAACAACGGTCAGACCACCCAATCCGGAATCAAAAACACCGATTTTCATGGGGTTTTATCATGCACCTTCGTTCATTAAGGAGAGGAACTCTTCGTTCGATTTGGTCTTAAGCATTTTAGAGAATAGGAATTTCAGGCCTTCAACCTCTTCCATGTTCTGCATCGCATTTCTAAGCGCCCATACCTTTTGAAGTGTTTCAGGATCGCTCAGCAACTCCTCTTTTCTTGTCCCGGATTTGATGACGTCAATCGCCGGATAGATACGTCTATCGGCAACATAACGGCTGAGTACCACTTCGGAGTTCCCTGTTCCTTTAAACTCTTCAAAGATCACCTCATCCATTCTGCTTCCGGTTTCTATCAAAGCCGTAGCGATAATCGTTAATGATCCGCCCTCTTCAATGTTTCTTGCAGCACCGAAGAAGCGCTTTGGCTTATGAAGCGCATTGGCATCAACCCCTCCGGAGAGGACTTTTCCAGAACTTGGCGTTACAGTGTTATAGGCTCTGGCAAGCCTGGTAATCGAATCAAGCAAGATAATAACATCTCTACCCATTTCAACACGTCTTTTGGCTTTTTCGATCACCATTTCTGCCGTTCTTACATGATTTTGTGCAGGAAGGTCAAACGTTGAGCTATAGACTTCCCCTTTGACTGAACGCTGCATATCAGTAACCTCTTCGGGTCTCTCATCCACCAGCAGAACCATCAATGAAGCATCCGGATTGTTATAGCTGATACCATGGGCGAGCTCTTTAAGCAGCTCTGTTTTACCCGTTCTTGGAGGTGCAACAACCAACGCTCTTTGACCTTTACCGATCGGGGTAAAAAGATCAAGGACACGGCCGGTTAGTTTCATAGGATTATATTCAAGTTTGAGTTTTTCGTTTGCATAAAGCGGCGTAAGGTTGTCAAAGAGCGGTCTTTGCTTCGATTTTTCTGGAGCAACATAGTTGATCGCTTCTATCTTTAAGAGTGCATAATACTTCTCTTGGTCTTTGGGAGGGCGTACCTGTCCGGTAACAATGTCACCGTTTCTAAGTGCAAAACGCTTCACCTGGGTACTGCTGACGTACGTATCGTTGCTTGAATTGGCAAAGTTTCCGTCAATCGAGCGAAGGAATCCATAACCGTCATTCATGATTTCCAAAATACCGGTAAAGAGGATGAATCCGCCCTGACTTACCTGAGATTTCAAAATTTCAAAGATAAGATCTTTACGCTGATATTCATTCGGGTTTTCGACTTCCATCTCTTTAGCGATGGTGATCAGTTCAGCCAGCGGTTTTTGTTGAAGATCTTCGATCTTGTATCCTTCTACAGGCACATGTGTTCTATTTTTCTTAGCGGTATTGTTACCATTGGATTTTTTTTGGTCGCTCATGGATCCTCTTGAGTTTATGTTGTAATAATGGAGATATACTTCTGTGTTTTTCACAGCCTCAGTATGTTGTAGTTAATGCAATTATAGTTTTTTTAAACTAAAAAGTCAAATCATACCTGCGTGCCAGTAAGTGAAACTTTTTTTCATCAATTTAAAGCAAGATAGAGCATTGGAGGATAGATCATCGCACCGGTGAAAAAATACCATGAAGGGATCTTCCATCCCAATATCATTGAAAGCTGCTGTGAAATTTTTCTTTGGATGAACAGTTGTTTAATCAGCTCGATCTTATAAAAAATATCAAATATTTTAAGCGCAATGATAAAAATCATACTGATATTGAGTACATTGGTGTAGATCACGACAAAAAGCACAAAATAAAATCCGGGATGTATCAAGAAAAAGAGAAAAATGCTTTTTTGGTAGTAGGCATACAGGTTCTGTATGATACCACCCAAGGTATCTGCACGCTGGATGTAAGCTTCAAAAAGTTCCAATACCAATAAGATCAAAGTGAATATCATTGCTGTTTCCATGCGGGATTTTACACATATTTAGATAAAATATTTCCCATTAATCTTCCAAAAGGAAACATCTTGGCAAAAATCCCATGTACCCACTGTCAACTTCAATTTGATGAAGAGATGATGATCACTGAAGAAGCTCAGGGTAAAACACTTCATTTTTGCTGCAAAGGATGCCAGGGTGTTTACAATCTTTTACAAAGCGAAGGGCTTGACAGTTTCTATGAGAAACTCGGAGATACAACATTACAGCCCGCAGTGACACAAAACAGTGATCTGGACAAATTTGACCTGGAAGGCTTTGAAAAAAAATATGTCACCTTGCATGAGGACGGGCTCAAAGAGATCAATCTCATTATAGAAGGGATCCACTGCTCGGCATGTGTATGGCTCAATGAAAAGGTTCTGCATAAAACCGATGGGATCATTGAAACCAGTATCAATTACAGCAACAATAAAGCCAAAGTTATTTGGGACCCGGATATCATCAAACTTTCAAAGATCATTCAAACCATCCAGTCCATAGGATACAACGCCTATCCTTATGACCCAAAACTCCAGGAAGAACGTGCAGTCAAAACGAGAAAGGATTATTATTCGCGTATCCTAGTCGGAGTATTTGGCACGATGAACATCATGTGGATCGCCATTGCACAGTATGCAGGCTACTTCACAGGTATGGAACGGGAATCCAAAGATATACTCAATGTGGCCGAATTCATTTTGGCAACTCCTGTGCTTCTTTACAGCGGATGGATCTTTTTCAAAGGAGCCTATTACGGCTATAAAAATAGGGTCGTCAATATGGATACCCTTGTCTCTTCAGGTGCGATTTTTGCCTATCTCTACTCAATCTATGCAATGGTTACCCAAACCGGAGAGGTCTATTTCGACTCGGTTGTCATGATCATTACTTTCGTTTTGGTCGGGAAATATCTGGAGGTACTGAGCAAAAAACAAGCTGTCGATACACTCGATACGATCATGGGGAGTACCCCTACCGAAGTGACTGCCATCAAAGACAATGTCAAAAGCCTGGTCAGCGTCGAAAACATTGTCAAAGGTGATCTCTTGGAACTGAAACCGGGTGAAAAAGTTGTCATTGACGGTATTGTCAAATTTGGACAAGGCTCTTTTGATGAAAGTTCTCTTACCGGAGAAAATGAACCTGTTTTCAAACAGGAAGGAGATGAGATACTCAGCGGTTCAATCTGTCTGGATTCTGTTTTGCGCTATGAAGCAACCAAAGATGCTTCCAATTCACTGCTCAGTTCCATCGTCAAGCTTTTGGAAGAATCCATAACCAAAAAACCGCGCATCGAACAGCTTGCCAACCAGATTTCAGGATATTTTTCAAGCGTGATCCTTCTTATCGCCATTGCTACATTTGCAGGCTGGTATCTGTATAGTCACAGTTTTGAGCAAGCTCTCATTACGGCCATTTCAGTCGTCGTGATCGCCTGTCCTTGTGCTCTTGGGCTTGCTACGCCAATGTCCACATTGGTCGGTATCTCTGTTGCAGCAAAAAGAAGTATTCTTTTTAAAGAAGCAACCTTTTTGGAAACAATGGCAAAAAGTGACCTGCTTGCTTTGGATAAAACAGGAACTATCACAGAAGGCAGGCCTTCAGTGATCAATGCGGAAATATTTGAAGGCTTTGAGCCTTCTATGCTTTTGGCTTTGGCTAACACTTCAAACCATCCTATCAGCCAGGGAATCGTTCGCTACATACACGACCATTATGAAAAACTTGACGAAATTTCTTTGGAAAATATCAAAAGTATCGAAGCAAAAGGGATTGAAGCAGTATATACAGGTAAAAAAATCAGAGGAGGCAATCTTGCTTTTATGAATGAAAGCGGGATCAATGTCTCTTTTGACAGCCATCATTCGCTCTTTTTCTTTGCAATAGAAGATCAACTGCTTGGACGGTTTGAGCTTACCGATACGATCCGCCAAAATGCCGATAAAGCCATCGAACAGATCAAAGCGATGGGCATCAAAGTCGTGATGCTCACAGGTGACCATGAACAAAGTGCCAAAAGTGTAGCTCAAAGCGTCGGGATCGATGAAGTCTACGCCAAACTTCTTCCGACAGACAAAGCTGCTCTGATCGATGACTTCCATGCACAAGGACATATCGTTGTTATGGCCGGTGACGGGATCAATGACACCCTGGCATTAAGTAAATCCGATATTGCTATAGCCATGGGAAGCGGTGCGGATATCGCGATCAATGTGAGTGATGTGGTACTGATGGATGAAAAACCTGAAAGCATCTATGAAGCCTATGCCATTTCAAAAAGAACATTTAGAGCTGTCAAGGAAAATCTAGCCTTCTCATTATTGTATAATACGATTTCGGTACCGCTTGCTGTGCTTGGGTTTGTCAACCCGCTTGTTGCAGCACTTTCTATGAGCTTGAGTTCATTGGTGGTCGTAGCTAACTCAATGCGTATCAAAATGATTCGACTGAAAGGAAAATAATGTCCGGAAATACCATAATCTTAATGTTAGGGATCTCTACTTTGCTTGGTGCATTAGGACTTATAGCACTTCTTTGGGGTGTTAAGACAGGACAATTCGATGATCAGTCGAAGTTTATCGATGCTGCAAGATATGATAATGTCGAAGATCTGAGAGATGCAGCCATGATGGATGAAAAGAAAAAAGCCAGAGAAAAAAAGAAAAAAGATCATTATATGCCTGCTGATTAATGGTATTGAGAGCAAAAGTCGATCTTTTGTTCTTTTGTCTATTGCCAACTTCAATTCCAATAACTTTTAGACTTCTATATTATAAAAGCAACTCTATGTTATGATTATATGAATAAATATTAAAGGAGTTTTTATGAACTTACAAAAATTGTTTTTTCCTCTGGTAGTTGCTGGAGGGTTGCTTCATGCAGAAAGCAGTGTAGGTCTTGACATCAACAATGATGATCTTGAACTCCTTGCATCTGTTAACCTCAATGTCTTGACAGATTATGAAGGCGGGACAGCCTATTTTTTAAATGCCGGATATCTCCATACTGCCGGTGACGACCTTGCATCATTCGGTATCAGCGGACAAAACACAGTACAGGGAATTGAAGGTTTAACTTTAGGGCTTGGTATAAATATTGTTATGACCGATAACTTGATTGGGCTCCCTCTTGTGGCAAAAGCTGCATATAGACTTCCTTTCTACGCAATCCCGACAACATCACTTGGGGTAAGTTATGCCTTTTCTCCAAAGGTACTCACTTTTTTGGACGGAGAGAACTATAAAGAATTCAAAGTCGAAGGAGACATGGAGGTAATCTCCAAATTTCATGTATTTACAGGATACAGAAATATCAAAACAGATTATGAAGATTATCATGAAACATTCAACAACAGCTTCTACGGCGGGATGAAACTTAGTTTTTAAATTCTTTTCTTCTCCACATTTGGGAGAAGATCTCAAAAAGTTACTTTGTTAAATTACTTTCTTTATTTTTTTTATACAGTTCAAAACTCTTATCCATAGCAACCGTTCTTGATCCAAGCCAGGGGAAATGTCCATAGATGATAGAAATAGCCCTTTGCGGATTTTTTTCATGCTTTATGGCATACAGATAAAGAGCTGCAGCCAATGAAGTTCGGTCTGACCCTGCCTTACAATGAATGAGAAGTGGCTTAGGTGCATCTTCCATGATTTTAACGATCTTATCCATCTGTTCTACACTTATACTTCCTCTATCACTTATTCCAAAGTCATAGTGTGTCACATTAAGCTCTTTAGATATACGAAGCTCATTTATATACCATTGCTTATGGATGTCTTTACGAAGATTAAGTATAGATTTAATCTGATTCTTCTGTATATAATAAGGCATATTATATGTATTAAGTTGCGCTGAACGATACAGATCTTTATCTATCTTATGAAAATTTCCATAAATATATAAATAGCTAAACCATAATCCAGCGATTATCATTATCGGAAATAAAAAATATTTTAATAGTTTTTTACAAAACAAATAATTTTTTAACATTTATAAAATTCCCTATACCACTTAACAAATTCTTCAATACCTTTTTGCAAAAGTGTATTCGGCTTATAATTGAAATCATGAATAAGACCGCTTGTGTCAGCATAGGTTGAGACAACATCACCATCTTGCATAGGAAGAAACTCTTTTTGTGCTTCTTCTCCGATCACATTTTCCAAGGTAGAAATAAACTCCATGAGATCTACAGGCGCATTGTTTCCGATATTATATAATTTATATGGTGCAGATGAAATAGAAGGATCAGGATTTTTCGGATCGAACTCTTCATTCGGTTGTGCAGGATTGTCAATGACATTTACAACACCGTTCACAATGTCATCGATATAGGTAAAATCCCTACTCATATCACCAAAGTTAAAAACTTTAATAGATCTTTTGTGAAATATCGCATCGGAAAAGAGCATGGGTGCCATATCAGGTCTTCCCCAAGGTCCATACACGGTAAAAAAACGCAGACCGGTAGTCTGTATACCGTATAGATGCGCATACGTATGTGCCATCATTTCATTTGACTTTTTTGTTGCAGCATAAAGGCTGACAGGATGATCCGTATGATCAGATACTTTAAATGGCTGAGATTGGTTGAGTCCGTATACCGAAGAACTTGATGCATAGGAAAGGTTTTTTACTTTAAAATTTCTACATGCTTCAAGAATATTCATAAATCCCAAGATATTTGAATCGATATATGCATAAGGATTTTCCAAAGAATATCTCACGCCTGCTTGTGCAGCCAAATGGCATACTGCATCAAAGGATTCCTCTTCAAAAAGTCTATCTATCGTATTTTTATCTGCAAGGTCTGCTTTAATAAATCGATGTTTTGGATAAGAATGAGAGTTAGCTATTTGATTGTCTGCGATCTCCTCTTGCTGTATACCCAAAGCCTCCAATCTCGCATATTTAAGGTTAGGATCATAATAATCATTGATATTATCCAGTCCAACAATTTCATCACCACGCTCAAGTAATTTCTTTGCAAGATGAAAACCTATGAAGCCTGCTGTTCCTGTTACTAATATTTTCATACTTACTCCTTAACTATCTTTCCCGAACAGATCACGTGTATAAACTTTTTCTTTCACATCTTCCAGATCATCTGAGACTCTGTTTGCCACGATCACATCCGATACCTTTTTAAACGTATTGATATCTTTGATCACTTTTGAGTGAAAGAATTCATCTTCTTCAAATGCCGGTTCGTAGATGACGACTTCGATCCCCTTGGCCTTGATCCGTTTCATGATCCCCTGTATGGCGGAAGAGCGGAAGTTGTCGCTTCCCGCTTTCATGACCAATCTATAGATCCCAACA